>CAJWDP010000006.1 GCA_913030835.1 uncultured Flavobacteriales bacterium
TTAATAAGCCTCGCCTCTACATCCATCTTATTCGATTCACTTGAAAGATGAACCTTTACTGGAGTTGATACAGTTGAAGTCTTCTTGGGGTGGGCTATTTTCTCCGTTTTAATCGTGTTTGTGGTTTGTGCAATACTAACTGCACATCCGAAAAACAGGAGCATGGATAAAGCAATTGCTTTTTTCATACATCAATGGTTTACTAGTAGTTTTCACGGCGCTGCACATTCTATTTACGAATACAACACAATATTTAGACGAAATGTGACTAGAAAAGTTGCACAAAATTCAACTTGCTTTAGGTTGCTAAATATTTTTCACAACCTCTTTACGATTGAAGCATATTAATAATCGGGCAATATTTTTTCTTGATATGCCTTTTGCCATTGTTCTTTCGTTGCAACCGAAAGTAAAAATGGATCATCAATATTGTCTATTTTGTATTTGGATATTTGATCGGGCGTATATTTCCAATTCGGGTTTGGTATGTCGAACATCAATACAATGCGATCTTCTTCACTGTTGTTCCAAGCTTCGTGTTCAAAAGAATCATCGAATATTACCAGTTCCCCCTCCTTCCATACATGTTCACTTGAACCTACCCGAATCTTGCACAGTTCTCCCTCGGGAACTACCAATGGCAAATGGCAGCGCAAAACCATTTTTGAATACCCTTTGTGGGGTAATATGTGGGTATTGGCGGGCAACCAAGAAAAATCACATGATATTATTTCCTCCATGCTATCAATCAAAGAAGCCGTTTTCGGACAGAGGTTCGAATGACGAAGGTTTTTCATTTGAAAAAAAATAAATGTGAATACTTTCCAAGGGGCTTTGATTTTACTTTTGACATAATCCGGAAACGTATTCATCCATTCGGAAGAGTCGTACAACTTCAATAATTCAATTAGCTCAGCTCGAATGACTGGAAAATTTTCAACGAGATTCCCTAAAAATGGAAATTCCTCAGAATCATAAAAATACTTCGGGTTCTTATCTGTTCTATCCATTTTACTGTTCTAAAGTAGTACGAAATTAATATATCTTTGACTATAAAATTCACATTTTGAAACTGTGGTTCAGCCTTTACGATAAAACTCGGGAGTACATCGGACAAGAGCCCCCTTATGTCGATCCCAAAACTCAAAATTGGACCGCAGATTTTGAGCTTCATTGCAACTCAATTCTAACCGAACTTAATGCCTATTTGGAAAAGCATCAGCTTAGCTCCTATTTTAATACTTCCATGGTGAATCAACCAAATACATGGAAAACCATTTCACTGAAATGGTGGGGAATTGAATTCAAAAAACAACAAAAACATTTCCCCCGAACTGCAGCATTGCTGAAAAAATATCCTGAAATAGTTTCTCTTTCATTCAATCAATTGAGCCCAGGGGGAAGAATTCTTCCACATTGCGGTGATACCAACGCAATTTACCGATGTCATTTTGGGCTGGATATTCCTGCTCCTCTTCCTGATTGCGGATTTAGTGTAAAAGGAGAGAAACAGTCTTGGGAGAACGGCAAGTGGTTAATTTTTATGGACGCTTTTGAACACGAAGCCTGGAACCTGACTGAAAAAAATCGAATCATACTCGTTTTGGACACTGTACGTCAAGAATATACGAGTAAAAAGAACAAAGTTTTATCCGTTGTTATAACTTCTTTGTTCTTGCAAAAACGTGCAGAAAAGTTCAAATTTCTGCAAAACTCCCCTCAATGGATCATTTCAACTTTGGCTTACCTACTCCGACCTTTTGCTTTTTCAGCAATTAAAATGGTTAATTTGTTCAGGGTATACTAATCGAATCCATTTTTCAGACGCTTTTTGAACTATTCTTTCTTCGTTTAACGAATAATTTCATACCTAATGGAATAGGCTTATATGCAGCCAATAAATACTTTCGGTATAGTTTAGCCAATCCAGTGTAATAAATCGCAGATAAACCTTTGACCTTTTTGGATACATGAGCAGGATACCCTAGTGATCTTAACCATTCCCCACAAATTTGCTCCACTTTAAGCAAGGTCGACTCCTCCAAAACCATTTTGTACTGCCCAATTTTCGAATCACTTATATCATCACTTAAGCCACTATGGAAGCTCCGCAATCGATGTAAGAAATCAGCATCAACATCACCTTCCTTTTGTTCTAAAAAACTTGCATAAACTCCATCCGTTTTTAGCATTTTCTCATCGAATTTTACACCTAAAAATGAACAGGTTTTGATCAATGAAGACCTGGTATCAGCTATTAATTGTTCGTACTGGATCACACACCTATCTTGCTCTCTAATGAAGCGCATATTAGAATACGTGTCCCTCCACAATCCGGCTAAAAAAAGAGGGTGCTGATTCCAATTCAGTGCTCTTTTTTGTTTTGAAATAATGTTATCCCTCACATCCCTCACCAAAATAATGTACCGAGCGTCAGGAAATATTTTTCTTAAACTTTTGAGGTGAAAAAAATATTTGATTTGCTTATCTACTATAACGGATACATGGGATTTACTCTTAGTATCCAAAAAATGTAGATAGGTGAGTTTTACAATTCTATTGTAATTGAGGAACTCACGATGGTGTAACAGCGATTTTAAAAAGACCTCCTTTTTGCTGAAATACAGGTCCAAGTTCTTTTCAGCAATAGCAAAAAACTGATCCACATACGAACTGACATCCTTTTCGGACCATTCGGTTTTATGCCGGTATTTTCTCCAGAAGTACAGTGCAAAAGGTTCTTCGCTTGGAGATAGAATTTCAGAATGCAAGTTCAACATCATGCTAAACAAAGAACTTCCTGTTCGCTCAGTGCATAGTACAAAATGAATTGCGATATCATCCAGCTTTTCCTTTGAGTAAATCATATTATCGGAAATGGTTTACAAGAAATTTTTGCAGCCGGAACGGAAGGTAAAAAGAAATCTTTCGAATTGCAGACAAAACAACTCCTTTGACTAGATTAGGAAGAAGTTTAATCCGAATAACACTCTTTTTGTATTTGGAAATCTGGAGAGATGGCTGGTAACCAAATTTCATACCCGTCTTTGCACAATACAATTCAAGTTTTTCAATGGTTTCAATTTCCTCATTTTTCCATATACCAATTCGTTCATCTGTTATCGGTTGACTTGACAAATGATGCATGTCTTGTAAAAACTCTTGTTCATTTAAGGAAATATTGGAAGGTGAATAATCATGCTTAAAATGTAATCGAAAATCTTTCATGGTTGGTTGGAATTCAAGACCTAAAAAAGAACAAACTTCACTTAGCACTTGGTCTGTGTCAGTTATAAGGCGCTCATACTTCACAATCATACAAGAATCGCTATACTTCGTGTAATATGTATGTAAAACCTTGTTTCTTTTCGACCAAACGATTCCTCTAATTATGCCTGCAGGAATGTACTTATATGGCTGATTATTTCTAATTGAAACATAGCGATCTCTGTAATCCCTAACCAGAATTATTTTTTTTGAATTCGGGTAATACCGTTCAATTACTTTCAAATGTTTGGTATACATTGGGTTCTTGTCAACGACTACTTTGGGATTGGGTTTGCTTCCAACACCATTATAAGAGAGATAGATACAATTAAAAAGTTCAGCCAGACTTTGGGGTTTCCGAAGCGATAGTACTTTCAAAAGTTCTTCATTATTTTGATTCCAAGCCCCTTTCAACTCGCTTTTTCTTAACCAGAGGTTGGCAACAATTGCTTTGTAATCCTTTTCGGTAAAGCCAGATTTATGTCTGAACTTAATACCAATCAAAATCAGAAAAACACTCTCCGGTACGCTAAGTATCTGAGTATGCCCGTTGAGCAAATTGCTCAGCAGAGTTGAGCCGGATCTTCCGGCACTCAATATGAAAGCATGTTCTATCAAAGACCTGTTACTTTTTGTAGCCGTTTTAATTTCAATTTTATCGGCATATAATAAATTAGGTACTCCTTGTATATGCTATACATAGCCCTCATATAAAACCAAAAATAACGAAGAACAATCCAAACATAAAGGTTGCGATATTTCTTGGTTAAATCATACCCATATAGCAACCCAATCTTTCCACAAATTTGTTCCGAGATCTTTATTTCTTTATCCGTTAAACCGGTTTTCCAAGCATGTATACGATCCTCATAAACCGGCTCAGCCAAACCCTTAAAATGCACATTTGCAAATTCCTTCGTGCGCTGGTCTTCAATCGAGTCAGAAACACCGCTTATCAATCTGTCTTGAAAAGCTTGTTTGTCAAACACTATATTCAGAAAGTTTGATATTCGACGCAATTCAATTTCTTGTTTCTTCACCAGATCTTCATATCGAGTTACTAAACAATCTTCATTCCCCTGAAAACGGATCAATTTCCTATGAAAAATTCTCCAACGAAAGGCATTGTATACAACTGAACTGGGCTTGTTAAGAGATTTAGCCTTTCTACTCAAGACATTTGCCCTGTAATCCCTAACTAAAACCACAAATTTTGGATTAGGAGAAAGAGTTTTGAGCAATTTATAATGGAATGAATAGTACGGATTTTTATCTACTACAATCTTGGTTTTTCCTGACTTTTCTGCAACTGAAAATTGCTCGAAAACTGCGGACAGGAATCCATGATAATTAATGTAAGATAGAGATTCAAAATTCAGTGAATTTGAATTCAAATTCACCAGATCAAGAGGTCTCACCTTTTGGTAAATCGACAAATAAATTTGTGCGAATTTTTCTAACTCAATGCTTTTACCGTTCAGGGTTTTATAGTGCTTTGCAAAAAACACGGTAATCGGTATTTCCGGGATGGCTTTTACTTCGGGGATGGCATTCAACATCGTGCTCAATAATGTGCTTCCCGAACGCCCAATACCAATCAAATAATTCAGACTGGACAAATCTTCATTCTGCCCAGCTATAGTTTCAATCGATCTTTCTCTTTTTTTAGAATTCATTACTAATCGTGCCCATATAACATCCCTGAAACCTCATACGCCCAAGATTGCTGTCAGTAAGAACAGTTTTCCTCAAGATAAGTATTAAGCTCATCTAAATTCTCAGAACACGGCTTACCGCGAACAATTAAAGAACCATCTGAATTACTGTAAGATTTTGCTGCTTTTTTAAGCAATTTATTTTTACGATTAAATGTTTCCTTAGATAAAACATACCAAGGATTGGAAACACTTCCCTGCTTCGGCAATTGAACGTACCCCAACATCTTATTATAGCGTTGAGCCTCCTCATTTGAATGCAATACCCGAGCAAAAGAGAGGTTACCAATTTGCAATTCATTGAATATAAAATCCAACAAAATAAGTGAAGCAAATGTAGGATAGGGTGTCCTCAAATATTTTTCGTTCCAAATAAAAATCCCCCCTTCTCCTACTTGATCTATCACATTCACTTCCTTACAATTGATCACCCCAATGGATTCATCGCCAATGAAGATCAAAAAATAATAGTTCAGTTTGTTGTTTACACTTCTGAACCAGGCAATTTGCTCTGAAGATGAAATCTTCTTGCGATATGCCATTCTTTTGCGAATCGCCGGATCATTGCGTTTAATTCGAATTAGTTCAATATCTTCTTCTGTAATTCTCCTGAGAGAAATACCGTATTGCTCGAGGATTATCATAGTTCGTCTCCAATTGCATAAAGTGGCATATTCTGAACCGATTTAAACACTTTATTTAAGTATTCACCAATAATTCCTATGGCAAAAAGGATAACACCGGTTGAAAACAGAATACTGACAATTAGAGCCGCAAATCCGGGCTCTTCAATTTTTCCGATTAGTTTTCGAACAATATAAAATGAACCGATCAAAAGATTCACAACGGCAAAGGTCAGTCCTAAATATTTGATGAAACGCAATGGGAAATCAGACGAAAACAACATCAACTCAGCGGAAGTATTAACCAAACCTCTTATGGTGTAATTACTTTTACTTCGCAAGCCCACCCGGTGCTTCATATCAACAAACTCTACGCGCTCGGTATGCCATAAACAGAGTTCATCTATGAATGAAAAACTATTTGCATTCTCCACAACAGCCTTTGCCAAGTTAATTTTTAGCAGTCGAAAACTTGAACCATGAACACGATTTTTACCCTCTACCATTTTTGCAAAAAACCGAAACACGGCGAACATGATAATCCGAATCGGACCTCTTTTCAAGTTCGTGTAATGCGCATAGACCAGATCTGCATCTGTTTCCAATTGTTTATTTAATAATGCTTCAACCTGTTCAGGATCTGATTCAAGATCGTCGTCCATAGTAATCACAAATTCTCCCGACGCTTTGTTAAAACCGCAAATTGTCGCTTTATGCTGACCAAAGTTCTTCGATAATCGAACCCCCTTAATTCGAGCCAATGAATTCGACTTGATATGTCTTATGGTATCCCATGTAGCATCAGAGCTGAAGTCATCGACAATGATCAATTCGAAATTTAATTTTTTTTGTTCAAAAGCAGTAGTAATGGAAGTAATACTGTCTTCTAGGAATTCAGCTGAATTGTAGGTTGGGATAACCACACTGTATTTTACCGAGTTCGTCATGCTCCAGCCGTTAAACCTCCATCTAAAATAAGATTCGTACCCGTAACCCACCTGGACGCTTCTGAAAGCAAAAAGAGCGCAGCGTTAGCCACATCTTCAGGCTCACCAAAACCCAGCAAATATTTCTTTTTATGATTTTCCAGCAATTCTTCGGGAAGACTATTCACCGTTTCCTCGAGCACTCTTGTATTTACAAGAGCTGCTTTAATGCAATTGGAACGAATATTTTTATGAGCATACTCTAGCGCAACCACCTTGCTATACGTTTCCAATGCCGCTTTAAATGCCGTGTATACAGCACCACCTTTATAAGGAAATGAGCTGGATATAGATGATATGAACACAATGGATGCACCGTTGTTTATTTTCTTCTTGCGAAGTAAAGTAGAAGTGAGCTCAACGGGGGCGTTGAAGTTAATATTTTGTATCTCTCTGATGTGCTTTTCTCCTACAAAAGAAATGGGAAAAGGTTTGACAATGCCTGCAGCATGAACAATACCATCGACATTTTGAATACAATCAACCAAATTCGCTACGCCTTGAGACGAACTCAGATCCTCTGCTACAATTGATCCACCACAATCCTTACTGACCTCATCCAACTTGGATTCATTTCGACCCGATAAAATCAAATTGGCTCCCGATTTTGCACATTCCAAAGCACAAGCTCTGCCAATTCCAGAGGAAGCCCCAGTTATTAGGATTGTTTTATTTTGCAAACCAAACTGCTCCATCACAACTCAATCATCTTGGGGCAAATTACATTATTTGTTTGAATTAATGCGTGCCCCCAGGACAATCCAACTCCGAATCCACTTAGGAGCATCTTTTTTGGTTCACTCATAACGTCAGACAATTCAGAAACAATGGTTAAAGGTATACTGGCACTGCTTGTATTGCCATACCGATCCAGAGAATACGGAACTTGATCAGGATTAAATTTCAGCTTTTTTCTGATTGATTCATTCATTAATTTGTTGGCTTGATGCATTACGAAATAGTCAAGCTGTTCCGGAGTAGTTTTGTTGTCAGCTAAAAACAGTTTGACCGATTCAGGAACTTTTGTAATCGAGAAATTGAATACCGAGAGTCCATCCAATTGTAAATGAAGATCGGCTCTGTAGTTTCCATCCTCTCTTTTTCGCTCTTCAAGAGAATCTGCAGTTAAAAGATGTCTCATACCCCCATGAGGTATTTTAATTGCATCTTCTCCCGAACCATCAGAGTACATGGCAAAATTCCACTCGTTCTGTTCTGTCAATTCCAATAGTGTTGCCGTTCCCGCATCTCCAAACAAAGGATACGTGCTTGTATCGTTATAGGAGCAGGTGACTGTAGAGACATCACCCACCAGCAATAGTGCTTTTTGAATACCTGAAGAGCGCATGATCGACGCTGCCACACCCAATCCATAGGTATAACCTGAACAACCCAGACCGATATCAAAAGCCATACAATCCTGAGGCAGTTGCAATCTTTGCTGAGCAAGAAGTGCAGTTGAGGGCAGATAATAATCCCTGCTTTGAGTAACAAAGATTTCCAATTTTATCTCAGACCGATCAACCCCGGTCTCTTCAAATAGCTGCTCCGCCGCTTTACAAGCATAATCTAATGTCGTTGTATATTTTGGCGCAACCCTTCTGGTTTCAACTCCAATCGTTTTTACCAGCATCCTTCTTTCCGATTCAGAGAGAACTTCATAATCGAAATTTGAAACAACCCTCTTAGGAACACATGCAGCTATTCCTTTTATGTCAACACCGGAAATAGAAAACTGAGCCACACTACTTTGATTTTACTAAATCGAACAATTCTTGAATTGTAGTCACCGACCTCATGTCTGCACCCGTAAGCGTTACATCGTATTCTGTATCAATTAACGCAATTATAATTAAGGCGTGCATTGAGCCCCAGTCTTCAATCGTTCTAAAATCCGTTGAGGGTTGAAGTACGCCCCTTTCAATGTCTTCAAACTCCTCTTCCAGTTTTCTAATAAATTCTTCAATTGTCATCATCAATACCTTAAAACCGTTCCTGACCATGAGAACCCAATACCAAAAGCAGCAATTAGCACTTTAGACCCCTGTGGTATCTTTCCTTCTTGTTGCGCACAATATAATGCGATAGGGACAGATGCAGAAACCGTATTGCCCATGTATTCCATACAATTGTAAACTTTTTCTTGCTGTAATTGCAATTTTCTGGCAAGCATTTTCAGAATAAATGAGTTCGCCTGATGAAAAACAAATAAATCGATGTCGTCCAAAGTCAATTCATTCTTTTCCAAAATCTGATTGACCATTTTGGGCACCTCTCTCATGGAAAAAGAAAACACTTCCAAACCATCCATTTCCATCCTTCCAAAAACCATTCCTCCAGCATCTGCATGTTCCCTTAACCATTCTTCATCGACCGGCGTGCGTGTATTGCTCTTTCGAACGATTAGGTCCTGAGCACCTGAACCGTCGGTTCCAACTATAAAATCACCGATTCCTTTTTCTTCCGAAGCGCTAATCAGGGTAGATGCGCCAGCATCACCAAATAACATTCTTAATTCCAAGTCATTCGGATGTATAACTGAAGAAGGTATATCTGCTGTTTGGAGCAGCACGTGTTTAAACTGACCTGATTCGATCAATGCTTTTGCCACCACCAATCCATTTGTAAATCCTGCACAACCCATGGGAACATCCATCGCTCCAACGGATTTTCTCAACCCCAGCCGCTCTTGCATAATGCATGCAGTAGCAGGACCTTTATAGTCCAATCCTTCAGTGCAAAACAATAAAAAGTCAATTTCCTTTTTGTCAATCCCATGTTCTTCGAATAACAACTGTGAACTTTTGAACGCAAGATCGGATCCTATCTCTCCTACTCCTCTGATCCTTCTCTCCTTAACTCCAACTCGTTTGAAAATTTCATTCGATGTTAAGGTTCCGAACTCTCTAAAAAGATCTTCATTCGATAGCTTTTTTTCCGGCAGGTAGAAGCTAATGGCCTTTATTTGTGAGAAATTATTCAGCTGGATTCCTTTAATCGTTTGTATTTCTGAGCTTTGACCTTATCTCCCATCTGCTCACTAAGGTTCATCAGGCTGTTGCACACCTTATTGAGCTGCCCGATAATCTGCGATGATTGTATACGTCTGATCTTCTTTTCCAATGTTTTGTCTTGACGAACCAAGTTCAGATGAGTTTGTAATCCTTCCGCAGCCAATTCAAAATATACAATCGAGCTGGGAATGTCTTTGGCTCTCAAATAAGCATTTCCGATATTCGTGTAGAATTGATACTTATTGTCAAATTTGTCAACCAATGATGCTTTTTGATTCAATTCAATACAATCCGAGATCTTACCGTTACTCAAGTAATATTCGGACAATTTTGAATACGCCGGGAAATAAGTAGAGTCGTATCTTATTGCTTTAGAAATATGTCCTACCATAATCGACTCCAGACTATCGCTAACCCCCCACAAATGATTTCGAAGCCCTTCCCTATTGTACTTTCCCTTTACCAGATTAAGAAACAGGGCCTTACTCATATTTTCGTACAAATTCTCCGTTAAAAACTGCAAAAGAACTCCTTCTGTTGCCATAGCTTCAAATTGATCGACTTCCTTCAACAGGGATTTCGCGAACTCATCTGAATTGAACATACGTTTCAAATTTGAACTTTGAACAGTTTGATCGAGTGCTTTCGTAAGGTTCGATACAAATGACTCTGCATCCGGCGATTTTTTTCCTACTTCAATCAGTTCTTTTTGAATGTTCTTCTGAAATTTCGCAAAAGATTCGATCAGATCCATATTCCTAAGAAGAAAATCATTTGGTGGTGAGCTGCTGTATTGAACAGAATCGGAATATTTTTCAAATAGTCTGCAAAATGAACCTATTTCATTGCATTCATCAAAATAGGTATTGCCCATATTAAAATTGGCTTCTACATAATCAGAATCCAATTCAAGCGCACGTTCAAAATTCATCCTCGAGGAATCTACATCCGCTTTGTATAGGAAATACATCGCGCCGAGGTTATTGTAACTCACCGCATAACTCGTGTCAATTTCAATGCACCGAGTAAAATGGTGAAGGGTGAGCTGCAGTTTTTTATTGTATTCCTCAACGAGCCGTCTATTCATTTGACTCTGAGGTCCCATCAATTTTCCGCGCAATGATTTTAGTTCAGAAGCATACAATTGAGCAATGAGTGAATGCGATTTTGCCGACTCCTGCAAATTCACTATATCTGTCTCATACAAAGAATTTCTTGAGCTCCAAGCAGGATTTCTGGACAGCACTGCAGTAAGCGACACGATCAACAGTACCCCAATAGAAATCGATCCGATCATTCGTTTCCTCGATCCTGCAATTTTGAACAAATACATCAGCCCTGAAGCTAGTACTATGCAAAATCCGAGGCTAGCAACAAAGGCAAATCTCTCAGCGATAATTCCAACAGCCGGGAAGAGCAAATTGCATGCGCCTCCAATTCCAAAGAAAAAGAGTAAAACACCAAATCCCCAAACTTCCCGCTTCTTCATTCTAAGCATGATCCATGATACCAAAGAGACCATAAAGGCAGCCATGAACCAAACAATAGGTGTAGCCCAGGTCGCAATAGACACTTGATTGAATCCATAATAAAATCGAAGTGGGTAGGGAAATAACAGCAATTTCAAGTAATAAAAATTGCTGTAAAAATACATCGGTATTCGTTCGGCAAATGACTGTGAAAAATAGAGCGGATTTTCAAAAAACTGCTTTTCTCGAGCAACAGATTCTGTTATCATTCCCTTGGAAATCAGTTTCCAGATAAGAAAAACGCCGACTATGGAGCCAAAAAAAACCAACAATTTGCCTAATCGCAGGGCTCTGAAATAATAAGCAGTCAATAACAGAAATGGGATAAATGTCATTCCTGTTTTCTTACAAAGCAAACTAAACAGCAGAAGAAGCAATGTAGCAATTAGGAACATTAGTTTCTTCCGATCCAGGTATTTCAAAAGATTGATCATGGCTCCTAAGCCAAATGCCAAACAGAGCAGCTCATCCCTGGATTTTATATTATTGACCACCTCAGAATGCAACGGATGAATCAAAAACAACAGAGCCACTATAGCAGCAAACCACCTGCCCCCCGAAGGATAAGCGATCCGAAAAAATCGGAAAATCAAAATAACGACCAATGCGTAAAACAACGTATTAAAAAAATGTGATATCGCCGGATTGCTGCCGAAAAGCTGATATTCAATCGCAAACACAGCTGTTACCACCGGCCTGTACCCATACCGTTGCTTTTTATTTACTGCAAAGTGACTCGTAAGAATAGAGGGAATACCGGAAAATCCTTTTTCCACATTCGGATGTCGCGATATAAGCTCTCGACTTCCATCTTCGTTATACTGATAGGTCGTAGTAACGAGATCGTCGTCCATGGCATATTTATTCTTAAGTGTAGAACCATAGAAAACGAAAGACAACGCGATAAAGAGCAAATAAAAGTGCCAGTTTTTCCATTGATTTTCTACTAAGGCGGTTTGCTTCGCTTGTCTGCTCATAAAGTGCTAAAATTATTCATTTTTCAGTAAACTTTTCAACATCTGTAAAGAATTGGATTCTCTGTTTTAGTTTTACGAAATGGATTACCTCAAATCATTAAATACAGCCCAGAGAGATGCCGTCGAAAACCTCGAGGGTCCCATGATGGTAATTGCAGGAGCCGGATCGGGGAAAACAAGGGTACTTACGTACAGGATTGCTCACTTAATCAACAATAATGTAGATCCTTTCCATATTCTAGCTCTCACATTTACCAATAAGGCGGCAAAAGAAATGAAGAAAAGAATCGGTGAGCTGGTTGGTGAAGGTGAAGCAATGAACATTTGGATGGGCACCTTCCACTCCATCTTTGCTCGTATTTTACGGATGGAATGCGACCGAATCGGGTACCCAAGGAATTTTACCATTTACGACACACAAGATTCAAAAAGTCTGATCAAAACCATTGTAAAAGAGTATCATCTCGACGATAAGCTCTACAAGCCGGGAATCGTTTACAACAGAATTTCCTCAGCCAAGAATAACTTGATTTCTGCTACCGCCTATGCAAAAAATGACGACATCATTGCGGATGATCGTATGAACAACCGACCAAAAATGGGCGAAATCTATATGGAATATCAAAAGCGATGCTTTCGATCCAACGCTATGGATTTTGACGACCTTTTGTTTAAGACCAATGTCTTGCTGAAAGATCATCCCGATGTTTTGCACAAGTACCAGCACAAATTTAAGTTCATACTGGTCGATGAGTATCAAGACACCAACTACAGTCAATACATCATTATAAAACGACTGGCAGCATTGAATGAAAACCTATGCGTAGTTGGTGATGATGCGCAATCCATCTACGGGTTCAGAGGAGCCAACATTCAAAACATTTTAAACTTCAAAAAAGATTATCCTGATTTCAAACTGTTCAAACTCGAACAGAATTACCGGTCAACAAAAGTGATTGTAGACGTTGCGAATACCATCATTGCGAACAATGTGGATCAGATCAAAAAGAAAGTGTGGACCGAAAATGGCGAGGGAGACAAAATTAAATTGTATAAGGCCTTAACAGACAATGAGGAAGGGCGTATCATTGCCAACTCTATTTTTGAAAACCATCAGCAGCATCAGGCGAAGCACCTTGATTTTGCCATACTCTATCGAACAAACGCCCAATCCAGGTCCTTTGAGGAAGCTCTGAGAAAATTAAATATCCCGTATAAAATTTACGGTGGACTCTCGTTCTATCAGCGAAAAGAGATCAAAGACCTATTGGCTTATTTTCGACTTACTGCTAATTTCCACGATGAAGAATCGCTCAAACGAATCATCAATTATCCAAAAAGGGGGATTGGAAAAACTAGTTTAGACCATGCCACTGTTGCTGCTAAAGAGCACGGGGTGAGTCTCTGGAATATATTGGCTAATCCCGATAAGTATTCCCTCCCAATAAACAACGGGACCAAATCCAAAATCAGTGACTTTATCGCCCTCATCAAAAGCTTTGCGACAAAATTAGAAACGGATAATGCATACGTATTGGCCAGCAATATAGCCTCGTCGTGCAATCTGCTGAAGGAGCTGTACACTGACAAAACTCCTGAAGGACTGAGCCGATTTGAGAACGTTCAGGAATTGCTCAATGGAATCAAGGAATTTACGGATAATGCTCCTAAAGACGAAGTGCGATTCCTCTCCGACTTCCTTCTTGATGTAGCATTATTGACAGATGCGGACTCGGATAAACCCGAAGACTATAATAAAGTAACTCTGATGACCGTTCATGCCGCTAAAGGACTTGAATTCCCCTTTGTTTATGTCGTTGGGATGGAAGAAAATTTATTCCCTTCTCAACTGTCAGTTAATTCCAGATCAGACCTGGAAGAGGAACGTCGATTATTTTATGTTGCGGTAACTCGGGCAGAGAAAAAAGCATTCCTGTCCTATGCGGTTAGTCGTTACAGATGGGGGAACTTAACACAGTGCGAGCCCAGCCGTTTTCTCGAAGAAATAGATGAGCGTTTCATTGATGCAGATGAATTTCCCGCAAAAAGAAAGCAGAATACAGCGGGTATTCAATTTGAAAATACAGCAAACTTTTTAGGAAGACCTGCCAATAGAACATCAGCAGCTCCGAAAAAAAATCTTGTACCTCCAAATCTCAAAAAAATTTCATCAACAACGGGTAGTCCTGCTGTAGACCTTGAAAAATTAAAAGAAGGATCCAATGTATTACATGCGCGTTTCGGAAAAGGAAAAGTAGTAAAGCTCGAAGGTATGGCACCCAACGTGAAAGCGACCGTCTACTTTCCAAGTGCAGGACAGAAACAATTGCTGCTGAAATTTGCCAAATTGGAAGTATTGGACTAAACGACCCATCTTCGGAAAAGTTTGATGCTATTATTTTGATCGATTTAACTACATTTGACACTTCATATAATACGGCATTATGTCAGAACCACAAATATCACTTGAATACAACACTCAACGAGGGAAAATGGTAATTCCCGAATACGGCAGGAACGTCCAAAAAATGATCGATTTTGCATGCACTGTTGAAAGTCGTGAAGAGCGAAATAAGATAGCCAATGCAATTATCTCTGTAATGGGACAGCTGAATCCTCACCTCAGAGATATTACGGATTTTAATCATAAACTTTGGGCTCACCTTTTTATCATGTCAGACTTTCATTTGGATGTGGACTCTCCTTATCCAAAACCCAGTCCGGAGAGTTTAGCAGAAAAGCCTGAAAAAGTTGACTATCCTTCAAATAATATTCGCTTTGGCCACTATGGAAAAACCGTAGAACGTTTGATTGAAGCTGCTTCACAATATGACGATGGGGAAGAAAAAGACTACTTAGTTGGCAGGATTGCAAATCTGATGAAAAGGTCCAACTTGCAGTGGAATTCAGATTCAGTAAAAGATGAAACCATTTTAAAAGATCTGAAGCAATTAAGTGGTGACAAACTCCAAGTAAATGAAAGCTTTGTCTTTGAAAGTGCCTCGGATTTATTAAAAAAGGGAGGCAAAAAAAGGTCTTTCAAAGGAAAAGGGAAAAACAAAGGAAGAAACTTTAAGAAAAGAAATTGAGCATGGAAGCATTTGAGGTCTACGGGGGCAACAAACTGAAAGGAGAACTTATTCCTCAGGGAGCAAAAAATGAAGCCTTACAAATTCTTTGCGCCGTTCTTCTTACTCCCGAACCTGTTCATATAGAAAATGTTCCGGATATCGTAGACATCAACAAACTCATTCATCTTCTAGAAGACCTTGGAGTAAAAGTAGATCGAAAAGGTACTGGAAGCTACACCTTTCAAGCAGATGACATCGATATTGACTTCTTAAATTCGCCTGAATTTGCCAAAAAGGGAGGCGCACTCAGAGGATCCATTATGATTGTTGGACCTCTGCTGGCCAGATTCGGAAAAGGCTATATCCCAAAACCGGGTGGCGATAAGATCGGAAGACGAAGATTGGATACACACTTCTTGGGGTTTCAGAAACTTGGCGCTAAGTTTTCTTACGATGACGCAACGCATTTTTACAGGGCGGAAGCAGATCAATTGAAAGGTTGCTATATGCTGCTTGATGAAGCTTCTGTAACAGGAACTGCCAACATTGTAATGACAGCGGTCTTAGCCGAAGGAACAACGACCATCTATAATGCTGCATGCGAACCTTACTTGCAGCAGCTGTGCAAGATGCTCAATAGAATGGGAGCTAAAATAACCGGCATCGGCTCAAATCTACTTAAGATCGAGGGAGTCTCTGAATTGGGTGGTACCAACCACAGAGTTCTTCCGGACATGATAGAAATCGGCTCGTTTATCGGAATGGCAGCGATGACACAAGGAGAGATCACGATCAAAGATGTCTCCTACGATGATCTGGGTGTGATTCCCAATGTATTTAGAAAAATGGGTATCGCATTGGAGCGTAAAGGAGACGACATTTATATTCCGGAGCAAGATGAATATGAAATTGAGTCTTACATTGATGGTTCTATCCTAACCATAGCGGATGCTCCATGGCCCGGATTTACACCAGACCTTTTAAGCATCGTTTTGGTCACTGCTACTCAAGCGAAAGGCAGTATACTAGTGCATCAAAAAATGTTTGAAAGCCGCTTGTTCTTTGTAGATAAACTGATCGATATGGGTGCACAGATCATATTGTGTGATCCGCACAGAGCAACGGTGAATGGATTGAATCGAAAATCATCACTTCGAGGTATATCCATGACCTCCCCTGATATTCGAGCGGGAGTCTCGTTGTTGATTGCTGCATTAGGGGCTGAAGGAAAAAGCACCATTCACAACATCAACCAGATTGACAGAGGCTATCAAAACATTGAAAATCGTCTGAATGCCGTCGGAGCAGAAATCCGAAGAGTATCTTAATTTCTTATATTTGGACGTATAATTCTTGGAATAATTTTTGATTCATCCAAGCTCTGAAAATACAGGAATAATAATAACATGAAAAAAACAAGATTTTTATTGATGTTGGTAGCGTGCGTTTTTGCAGGACTATCATTCACATATGTCACGTCAGAGTTCGAAACTTCAGACAATTGGCCACGAAAAAGCAAAAGAGTAGTTGGAACCAATATTGGTGATGAGGCACCTGAATTGGCCTTTGCAGGACCAGATGGCAAAACGCTCAAACTTTCTTCGTTAAGAGGCAAGTATGTACTAGTTGATTTCTGGGCTTCATGGTGTGGCCCTTGTAGAAGAGAAAATCCGAATGTAGTATCAGCCTACGACAAGTATTCGAATGCAAAGTTTAAAAAATCAAAAGGCTTCGAAATTTTCTCTGTATCACTAGACAAAAACAAAGAAGGTTGGAAAAATGCCATTCAACGTGACAATCTTAAATGGAAATATCATGTTTGTGACTTTGGAGGGTGGCAATCAAAAGCGGCAAAAATCTATAATGTTAGGTCTATACCAGCGAGTTTTTTAATTGATCCAAACGGAATCATCGTTGCAAAAAATTTACGAGGACAAGCCCTTCACCTAGAGCTCGATAAATACGTAACTAAGCTATAGGCACTCTTCATCAGTTGTTTTATTAGCTGACATCTGACCTCGGTTTGTATGTCAGCCGGTCAGTTACCCCTCACTTTTCTGTCAAAGTGTCTCGATCAACTCTATTGGCAGAGATTTTGCTCCTTTGCCGATGTAAAAGCACGTAGCATGGATTTGTTCAGAAATAAAAAAGAAAAAATGGGACAAAAAGAGGAAGAACTGACACAAGAAGATCACATCAAGTCATCCGAAAATACAGAGGGCACAGAGACTTCTGAAAAAGAGAAAGCATCCGGCGAGGATGAGACAAAAGAAGCCCAACCTGAGCTTTCAGAATTGGAAAAAAAAGAGATTGAGTGCAAAGAGCTTCAAGAAAAGTTCGTTCGACTGTATTCTGAATTTGACAATTTCAGGAAACGAACTGCTAAAGAAAAAATAGAAATTACAAAAACAGCTAGCGAAAACGTTCTTAAAGATCTCTTACCCGTGTTGGATGACTTTGAGCGAGCCATAGCAAACAATAAAGAAGTTGAAGATCTCAACGCGTTGAAAGAAGGATTTGAGCTAATCCACAATAAGCTATTTAAAAACCTGGAAGCAAAAGGCTTGAAGCGAATGGAATCTCAGGGAGACAAATTTGATGTCGATAAACATGAAGCACTAACCAACATTCCGGCTCCAAAGAAAAGCCTAAAAGGAAAAGTTGTAGACGTAGTTGAAAAAGGATATTTACTCAACGATAAAGTGATCAGATTTGCTAAAGTTGTTGTTGGTCAATAGTTATGAGCAAGAGAGATTATTACGAAATACTAGGCGTATCGAGAGGTGCAAGTGATGCGGAAATAAAGAAAGCATACCGAAAGCTTGCATTGAAATTTCATCCGGACAAAAACCCGGATGATAAAGATGCTGAAGTAAAATTCAAAGAAGCGGCAGAGGCATATGAAGTGCTAAGCGATCAGCAAAAGAGGCAGCAATACGATCAATTCGGTCATCAGGCATTTGAGGGCGGTGGATTTGGTGCAGGAGGAATGAATATGGACGACATATTCAGCCAGTTCGGAGATATTTTTGGTGATGCTTTCGGCGGCTTTGGTTTTGGAAGGGGAAGAAGTCAAAGAAGGGGAAGAAAAGGAACCAATTTACGAGTGAAGATCAAGCTCAATCTGGAAGAGATTGTTAACGGGGTTGAGAAAAAGATCAAGGTTTCAAAATTGGTCAATGCGGAAGGAATTGAGTTCACCACTTGCTCTACCTGCCGTGGGGCTGGTCAGGTTACACGGGTCACCAATACTATTCTGGGACAAATGCAAACCGCCTCTACTTGCCCAACCTGTCAGGGTTCTGGACAAGTTGTAGGAAATCGACCTCCAGGAGTGGACGCAAGTGGATTGGAAAAAAAGGAGGTGGTGATTCCGATCAATATCCCTGCTGGAGTTGAAGAAGGAATGCAGTTGAACATGCAAGGACATGGTAATTCTGCTCCCGGTGGTGGAACACCGGGCGATTTGATTATTGTAATTGCAGAGGAAGCGCATCCCGAGCTCATCCGAGATGGCAACAATTTGCATTACAATGCTTTTGTTAGTTTCGCTGACGCGGCCCTTGGAGCTAATGTTGAAGTACCTTTAGTACAAGGAAAGGTGAAAATAAAGGTCGATCCTGGAACACAAAGTGGAAAAGTCTTGCGATTGCGAGGCAAGGGAATTCCCAGCATCAATGGGTACGGCACGGGTGATCTGATGGTAACCGTTCATGTTTGGACCCCCAAAAGATTATCAAAAGAAGAGCGACAGCTCATAGAAAGTTTGCGGGAAAGCACCAATTTCGCTCCCAATCCAGGGAAGGATGAGAAAAGTTTTTTCAGTCGAATGAAGGACCACTTCTCATAAAATTGAATTAACACCTTTCATCTCGCACGTCAGGAAAATCCGAAGTATTAACCACTTATACCGCGATATTTCCATTTTTCAATTTATCCCTTTTGGTATCTACAAACTTGTTACATTTATTCTATGTCGGAATCAAATTTTGTCTTAGAGGCTAAAGGAGTAGTAAAAAGATATGCTGCTCACACCGCTCTTAAAAATGTAAATATTCAGGTTCCCGGTCAATGCATCTTTGGACTTCTTGGACCGAATGGTGCAGGAAAAACTTCCCTGATCAGGATCATAAATCAAATTACGGGACCTGACCAGGGCTCTATTTATATTAACGGTGACCGGCTGAATCAGGATCACATTAAAGACATTGGCTATTTGCCTGAAGAAAGAGGCCTTTACAAAAAAATGAAGGTGGGTGATCAGGCGCTTTACCTGGCGCAATTAAAGGGCATGAAAAAGTCCGCTGCAAAAAAAGAACTGTTGCGCTGGTTTGAAAAATTTGACATCACCAATTGGTGGGATAAAAAAGTAGAAGAACTGTCAAAAGGAATGGCCCAAAAAGTACAGTTCATCACCACGATTTTGCACAAACCGAAACTTCTGATTTTTGACGAACCATTTACCGGATTTGACCCCATAAATACCAAGCTGATCAAAGAAGAAATATTGAAGCTTCGAGACGAAGGTGCCACAGTTATACTTTCTACACATAATATGGAATCCGTAGAAGAAATTTGTGATCAGATTGCATTGATCAACAATGCGGAAAATGTTCTCTCCGGGGAAATGAAAAAAATTAAGCATGATTTTTCCAATAAAGAATACAGCATCGTTTTTAAGGGTAATGTCGTTTCCTTTGCGAACTCTTTTTGGGGAGGATTCGAGTTGATGAGCAGAGAGCAAATAGCTGAGAACACATTCGAAGCAAAAATTAGATTACTAGGCGATGTGAAATTGAACGACTTTCTCACTGGAATTATACCCAATTGCGAAGTTCAAAGCCTGCACCCTATCGTTCCAAGTATGAATGACATCTTTATACAAGTGGTCCAGAACGCAAAAGAACAGGACTTAACCAATGAAAGCACCACTTCAGTTGGCGAATCAACGAAAGGAGGACACAATGAATAAAGTTGCACTTATCATCAAGCGTGAATATTCATCGCGCGTAAAGAAAAAGTCATTTATCATTATGACGATACTCGGTCCGTTGCTCATTGCAGCTTTCTATGCTGCAGCAATTTACATCGGTATTCAGCAGTCCGATCAAGTTGAGGTTTTATTGCTGGACGAAACTACCTTGGCCCGAACATCTGAATTTCAGGACACAGACAATTTCAGGTTTAAATCCTATACCGGTACCGTGGACGAATTGATGCATGAGCTGAAAGAAAACAACGACACGACATTTAACCGAATTGGTGTTTATCTCCCAGGAAACATAACTGGCGTTAATGCAGCAAAAATATACTACAATGAGCCTATAGGCTCTGAAAAACAAGCGGAGCTGCGTGAAACGATCAACGATTTTGCTGAGAAGATGAAAGTATTAAAAGCGGGTATTGACAAGACCGCTTACGCAGAAATACAAACCCGTTTGAATATCTCTGCCATAGACGTCAATACCAACACAGAATCAATAGAGGAAATAAAAGGATTAATTGGGATTGCTTTCTCATTTGTTATTTATCTATTCATTTTCATGTATGGAGTTCAGGTAATGAGAGGCGTTATTGAAGAGAAAACGAGCAGGATAATCGAAGTGATGGTTTCTTCTGTAAAGCCGTTCCAGCTTATGATGGGTAAAATTGTGGGCATAGCTATGGTTGGATTAACCCAGTTCCTAATTTGGGTAGGGCTGAGTGCAGTACTTATGATCATCATCCAAGGAGCTATTCTTCCGGATCTTTTTGATCCTTCGACGGTTGCTACATTGAATGAAGGAAACCTCATGCAGTCGCAAGACCTGATGCAATCCCAGGAATTGATCAATGCAGGAGAAAATACAAATGCCACGAAAATAAATTCACTGGTTCAGGTATTGATGAATACACCGTGGCTAAAACTCATAATCCTGTTTGTATTTTACTTTTTGGGAGGATACCTGTTATACGCTGCTCTTTTCGCCGCCGTAGGTTCTGCTGTTGACAATGAATCTGACACCCAACAGTTCATGCTACCAATCACCATTCCGTTGGTCTTTGCATTCATTATTTCCACAAATTCCATAGCCAATCCCGGAAGCGAAGCGATGATATGGTTCAGTCACATTCCATTTACTTCTCCAGTGGTCATGTTGGTGCGGGTTGCAGCAGGAAATGTGGAATGGTGGGAAATCCTAACCTCTATGGTTTTATTGGTACTCACCTTTTTACTCACCACAAAAATAGCGAGTAAAATATACCGAACCGGTATTTTGATGTACGGTAAAAAAGCCAGCTATAAAGAGTTGTTCAAATGGCTGCGCTACAAGTAACAACTGTTTGGCTAGATAATTGCTTAATGCTACCTGAACAACAAAGACATTCTTTACATTTATCAATGAAAAACTGATCTATTATGGCTACTATTCTTGTAATTGATGATGAACGACCGATAAGAAGTGCATTACGGGAAATTCTAGAATTTGAAAAATTCAAGGTTGACGATGCTGAGGACGGTTTGGCCGGACTTTCCATGATTGAGAAAAACAAATACGACGTCATTCTATGTGATATCAAAATGCCCAAAATGGATGGTACGGAAGTGCTTGGAAAAATTATCAGCATGGGAATTGATGTGCCGGTTGTAATGATATCCGGACACGGCACCGTGGAAACAGCCGTAGATGCTATTAAAGGTGGGGCATTTGACTTTATTCAAAAACCTTTGGATCTCAACAGAATTCTGGTGACAATACGAAACGCAATGGATAGGGCTGACCTTGTTCAAGAAACCAAAGTTTTAAAGCGGAAAGTACATAAGGCGTTGACCAATGAGATCATTGGTGAGTCTGCACCGATTCAGCAGATCAAAGAAATGATTGATAAAGTTGCTCCCAGTGATGCCAGAGTAATGATCACAGGTGCGAATGGATCTGGAAAAGAACTTGTTGCCAGACAATTGCATGAAAAAAGCGACAGAAGCAAGAGTCCTTTCATTGAAGTGAATTGTGCCGCGATTCCGTCGGAGCTGATTGAAAGTGAATTATTCGGACATGAAAAAGGAGCTTTTACTTCTGCACATAAAATGAGACAAGGTAAATTTGAGCAGGCAAATGGTGGCACTATATTTCTGGATGAAATTGGTGATATGAGCCTTTCTGCACAAGCAAAAGTTTTAAGAGCACTACAGGAACACAAAATTTCACGGGTGGGCAGCGATAAAGACATCAAAGTAGATGTTCGAGTACTTGCTGCGACCAACAAAGATTTAAGAAAAGAAATCGACGAAAACAACTTCAGAGAAGATCTGTACCATAGGCTCAATGTAATTCCGATCCATGTTCCAGCACTGAACGACAGAAAAGATGATATTCCTCTTTTGGTAGATCATTTCCTGAAAATGATCTGTGAAGATCAAGGTATTCCCTTAATGCCCATTAATGCTGACGCGATCTCCGAGCTAAAAAAATTGGATTGGACAGGGAACATCAGGGAGCTCAGAAATGTGATCGAACGGCTGGTAATTCTTTGTGACAAGGAAATTTCTGGTGCAGATGTGAAAATGTACAGCAATCCGGCGTCAAACTAATTCGAAAAGCCACAATTGATCAATAGTGCTTTTCAACGTTAGGGCCATAGCCCGTGCCGCGGAAATGCACAGGTAATCGACTTGAATAGTTCATCCCAGTTTTCACACGCCAATTGTCTGGTTTGAAGAAGTTATTGTTGCAGTTTTCAAGCACCCAACCCGTTCCCGAATATTCTTGCTGAATGATCGTACCGGAAACGTAATGCGGTACATTTTTTAAATTGATGTGATTCGTTTTTTCTCCGGTCTGAATCAGTTTGAAACCATCGTAAGCCAGCTGGTAAAAAACACCATCAATGGTCGTTACTCCGGTAAATTGAATGAATATACCCGCCTTGGATGGCTTGTGCTCCAAATGAAGATTTTCGATTTTACACAATCGAACCGTTGAACTTCGCTGCCGATCTATATAAACTGAATACTCCACATTTTTAGATCCTTCCGAAATGATGTCCCGCAGGACTACTCCACCCGAAGCCAACACTTTAAAACAGGTACTCGATCCAGATCTCGCATACACTCTGCAATGATCAATTATTGAATGGTTCGACTGTGAGTTGTTCGCTCCCCCACCCCAATCTTCACCGGTCCTCAATACAAAATTATCTTTGAGAGCATTGTTTGAATTGCACCGTACTATAGATGTCGCTAAACCAAATTGAATGTCCACGGCCGCTTCCTTTTGAGCTACAAAGTTGCAACCGATTATCGAGCTTTGATAAGTAGCACCCAAATTGATTGCCTTCTTTCCCCCTTTGAATGTGATGTCCCTAATTGCGAATCGGGTTCGCATCATCTTATTTAGAGCTTCTTTTTGATCATGCGGAATCCGATTGAAGATACACACAGAATCATTCGCAGCAGTCAATTGTGCTCCATTTCCTTGTACCGTGAAAATTCTTTTACCCCCCGTTGCGTACCGAGGGAGCTCCGCAGAAGAATAAAATGTGTAATTTTTTGTTCCATCAAGAATTAACGTACCATGACCCGCCTTATCCATTTCATGGAAGCACTGGTTGAATGCTTTTCCCCAATCCTCTTCATAACTCGGTTGGTAATAGTCTTCAACCCTATATTGAGCTATACTTAGATTGCAGAACCAGGTTAGTAATAACGATAGACAAAGGAGCGTGGAAACGTATTGCACTTTGTCTCCGTTATGCCACCTTGAGTGTACTGATTTTGGACTTGCTAAATTTTTCGCGGGCATATTTTAGGTTCAACTCAAATCGTTTCACCTTTTCATCCGACGGAAGTTCAAACATCGCATCATTCAGAATTGCCTCACAAATTGATCTTAATCCCCTTGCTCCTAATTTCATTTCAATGGACTTTTCCACAATGAAATCGTATACGTCCTCATTGAATGTCAATTCAACATCATCGATTTTGAACAATTTGATGTACTGTTTTACCAATGAATTTTTAGGCTCAACCAAAATTCGTTTCAACGTTTCTTTTTCTAGTGGATTTAAGAATGACAGAACCGGGAATCTACCGATCAGCTCGGGGATCAACCCATAATCTTTGAGGTCTTGTGGATTGACGTACTTCAATAAGTTTTCCTCCCCTTTATTCACATCTTTTTCAGCAGAACTAAATCCAATCGCATTGATATTAATTCTTCTCTCAATCAATTTTTCTATCCCGGAAAATGCACCACCACATACAAAAAGAATGTTTTTGGTGTTCACCTGAATCATTTTTTGCTCCGGATGTTTCCGTCCTCCTTGCGGGGGAACATTAACAGTCGCTCCTTCCAGGAGTTTAAGAAGCGCCTGCTGCACTCCTTCACCTGAAACATCTCTGGTGATAGAAGGATTGTCTGACTTTCTGGCAACTTTATCGATCTCATCTATGAACACAATTCCACGTTCAGCAGATGCCACATCAAAATCCGCAGCTTGAAGCAATCTCGACAAAATACTTTCCACGTCCTCACCAACATAACCTGCTTCTGTTAACACAGTGGCATCGGCAATGCAAAACGGTACATTCAGCATTTTTGCGATCGTTCTTGCCAGCAATGTTTTACCGGTACCGGTCCTTCCAACCAGAATCACATTGGACTTTTCGATTTCTACTTCTTCATTATCGTCCTTCTGCAACAATCTTTTATAGTGGTTATATACTGCCACAGAAAGCACTTTCTTGGCATCCTCCTGACCAATAACATATTGATCCAAATGAGCACAGATCTCTTTCGGTTTCAACAGCGTTAAAGATGACTCGATTGCCGTATCTTTTTTAAAGGATACTTCTTCCTCAACAATCTGATTTGCCTGACCGATACATCCATCACAAATGTGCCCGGTAATTCCCGCTATAAGTACTTGTGTGTCTTTTTTATGTCGTCCGCAAAAGGAGCAGCGAACATCGTTCTTTTCCGCCATAAGAATGCAAAAATACAAAAAACCGCGCCTAATTGAACAAAATCAGAACAATAGAGCACTTCGATAAGTAGCTAATTCAGCTATTTTTTGTCTTTAGGATTACGGAAAAGCACCTCGTCGATCATACCGTATTCCTTCGCCTCATCGGCTATCATCCAGTAATCACGATCGGAATCTTCCCAAACTTTATCGTACGATTGACCCGAGTGTTCGGCAATGATTTCATACAGCTCCTTTTTTAGCTTTTGAATTTCTTTCGCTGTAATCTCGATATCCGAAGCTTGACCTTGTGCTCCACCCAGTGGCTGATGAATCATGACTCTTGAGTGCTTTAAAGCAGTTCGTTTGCCATTGGCTCCAGCACACAACAATACCGCACCCATAGAAGCTGCCATACCTGTGCAAATGGTTGCCACATCAGGCCCAATGTATTGCATCGTGTCGTAAATTCCCAAGCCGGCATATACCGATCCTCCTGGTGAATTCAAATAAATCTGAATGTCTTTTTTGGGGTCAGTTGATTCTAAAAACAGCAGCTGCGCCTGAATAATGTTAGCAATATAATCGTCAATTCCGGTTCCTAAAAAGATAATACGGTCGGCCATTAGTCTAGAAAATACGTCAACCTCTCTAAACGGCATTTGTCTCTCCTCAATTACCGTGCGCGTCATGTTATCAACACCCCCGTATACGTGAGACATGTACTTGTCATGAGTTGTACTGCTAATCCCTCTGTGTTTGGTAGCGTATTTTCTAAATTCTTCTCTGTAATTCATTGCGAATCGTATTTTAATTATTTCTTTTTCAATTGATCCATCTGCACTTAAATCAGTGTTTCAGATAACGAGTTTAAATATAGGATTTATTCTATCTTCTGATTCCACCAAAACCGAAACAAAACAAAAAAACCCTCACAGGAGGGTTTCATTGTCTTTTTAAGGCATTACTATTTATTGAGCAGTGGCAACTTTTACAAAGTCGTCATAGCTTAATTCCTTCTCATTGATCTTAACGGTTGATTTCGCAAGTTCAATGATCTTGGTTTCATAAATTGCCTCATAAATTCGCTTTGCTTCATCCTGATTTTGAAGCACTTTGACTGCACTCTGAGCAAGCTCTTCTTCTTCAGGAGCCGGCATTCCATATTGAGCATATTGTTGAGCCAGCAGCCCTTTTGCAAATTCAACCACTTCTTCTTGCTCCACCTTTAGCTCATTGTCCGTAATGATTTTGTTCTCAATCAGCTGCCATCGAAGTGACTTGGCATACTGATCGTACTCTTCATCAATCTGCTCCTTACTAATTTCCTTTTCATTCGTCGCCATGATCCACCTCTTTAAGAAATCATCGGGCAATTTTAGTTTCAGCTTACCAATCAATACTTCAGAGAGATCTCTTTTGAAAACACGATCAGAGTCCTTGTTGAACATGTTTTCCATTTCTTCGCGGATTTTTCCTCTAAATTCTTCTTCAGTAGAAACATTTCCTTCACCATATATCTTATCAAAAAGCTGTGAATTGATTGCACAGGGTTCCATGCGCTTGATCTCAGAGATCGTATACTCGAACTCATTGCTGATTGATTCTAAATCCTCTTTCGTTATTCCCAGCATGGATGCTTTGTCCGCGTCTCCTTTGGAAACCTCTTCAGGATCTACCACTATCTTATCTCCTACCTTTAAGCCGATAAGTTTCTTCTTCACCTTTTCATCTTCCAGAAATTCTATAGATATGGTAGAAGTGTGGTTGATCCCCCCTTCTTTGAGATTTCCTTGACCATCAAGCTCCTTAAAAGATCCTAACAACATGTCTTTTGCTTCAGAAGTCTCACAAGGCATCAGTTTTCCATACCTACGAGCAAAGTCATTCACCTGTTTGTCGATGATCTCCTCGTCCACTTTGACTTTATGATAGGTTACTTTATCTTTTTTAGAAAGCTTTACATTGAACGAAGGAGCCAAACCTATTTCATACGTAAATTCCATATCCGAAGGATTGATCCAATCTACCTGATTGTTTTCATCCTCCTTAGGCATGGGATTACCTAAAATGTCAACCTTGTTTTCTGTAATGTGCTCATACAGCGCATTATTAATTACCTTATTTACCTCCTCTGCTACAACAGAAGGTCCATACTTTTTCTTGATGAGCCCCATCGGTACTTTTCCCTGTCTAAAACCTGGGATATTGGCCTGTTTTCTATAGGACTTAAGTGTTTCGTCCACTTTATCCTTGTAATCCACCGGACTGACCTTTACACGAAGCAAGGCATTTAAATCATCAATTTTTATTTGCTTAATATCCATAGTTATGAACTTTTCCAAAAACTAAAAAATGGCATCCCGCAACCAGGACACCATTTCTTCAATTCAGTGCGGATGAAGGGAGTCGAACCCCCACGCCTCACGGCACTAGATCCTAAGTCTAGCGTGTCTACCAATTCCACCACATCCGCAAAAATTTCAATTCCCCTTGCCCTTTGGCTGATTTGGGTCTGCAAAGATATTTAAATTTTGAAAAAATAGAATCTTTTTTGAAAAGATTTGCGGTTCCTTTTAGGTGACCAATTGATGTCTTAGTAACTTTGCACGAGCAATACCAATTTTAGACACATGCTGACCATCAATCCAAAAGACATTCCGGTACCTAAACTACACCATTATTTATTGGGTAGTATTGGACCTCGTCCCATCTGCTTCGCAAGTACTGTAGACGCAAACGGAGTGGGCAACATTGCTCCGTTCAGTTTTTTCAACGTGTTCAGCGCTAATCCGCCAATCGCTATTTTTTCGCCGGCAAGAAGCGGCCGAACGAATACAACGAAAGACACCTACAACAATGTAAAGCAAATTCCGGAAGTAGTCATTAACGTAGTAAATTATAGCATTGTTCATCAAATGAGCTTGGCAAGCTCTCCATACCCTCCGGAAATTAGTGAATTTGATAAGTCCGGTCTTACGCCCGTTCCATCTGAACTGGTCCGACCGTTTCGAATCAAGGAATCACCGGTGCAGCTCGAATGCAAAGTGGTGGAAGTAAAAGAGTTAGGGAATGAAGGAGGTGCAGGAAATCTGATCATATGTGAAATTATAAAACTCCACATTTCGGAAGATGTGCTTAACGAAGATCAAATGGTTGATCAGAAAAAAATCGATCTGGTAGCGCGCATGGGTGGCAACTGGTATTGCAGAGCGGATCAAAACAGCATGTTTGAAATAGAAAAACCAATCACTACCTGTGGCATTGGCTATGATCAAATCCCTGAAGAAATCAGAAATAGCAAGGTGCTGACAGGAAATGACATTGGACAATTGGGAGGAATCGAAGAGCTTCCAAATGAAACCGATGTGAACGAATACAAACTGATGACATTGAGCGATCTCTTCATTGAATTTGAAGACAATGCCACACAGCTTGAGCTGGAATTGCATAAACTTTCAAAAAAATTGCTGGAAAAAAATAAATTAGAAGAGGCTTGGTTGACACTCCTCGCTTATAATAACTAACTTAGTATTGCCTGAAACGGATAAAAGGAAAACAGAACGAAAAATCAATAAAAAAACAACGAACACATGGAATTAAAAGGACGCATAGTGAATATTTTGGAAGTAGAAAGCGGAACAAGCAAAGCCGGGAAAGAATGGAAGAAACAAGGATTTGTTGTTGATAGCGGCGACCAATACAATCCGAATGTTTGCTTTAGCCTTTTTGGTGACGACAAGATCGCCATGCTGGGTAACTATTCAGTTGGACAGGAAGTGACAGTTAGCTTTAATTTGTCGTCGCGTGAATTTAACGGCAGATGGTACCACAATGTGGACGCATGGAGAATTGAAGCTGCAGACAATCAAGGAAGTGTTCCTCCTCCAACGGAAGAGCCACAAGTTGAAGAGTTTGCTAAAAACGAAGACGATCTGCCGTTTTAAATCTGATCGGAATTAACTTAAAGCCTTAGTTGAGCTTTACTGAAAAATATGCAAAAGTGTTTAAGGCGTTGTTACCAACGCCTTTTACAATTGCGATCGTACTTACCGCAATAACTTTTGCTATGGCTTTAGCCCTAACCAAGCCTTCCGCAGTTGGTTTAGCAGACTATTCCTTCGAATTACTCGGTTATTGGGAAAAAGGACTCGGTGGTAGCGGAGGCCTGGCATTCGCTCTGCAAATGATGCTGATGCTCGTTCTTGGCCATGTTCTGGCACTGTCCAGACCAATTAATTCGCTATTGAATCGAATGGTTTCCTTTTGCAATACGACGGCAACGGCAGCCCTGTTTGTCACGCTAATTGCCGTGGTTTGTAGCATGTTCAACTGGGGATTTGGTTTAATAATTGGGGCCATAATCGCCAGAAAAGTGGGGGAAAGAGCCGCTTCGAACAATATATCCATCAATTATCCCTTGATCGGAGCAGCAGGATATTCAGGTTTAATGGTATGGCACGGTGGTCTATCCGGATCGGCCCCATTAAAAATTGCCGAAGAAAATGGAATGGACAGTTTGTTTTCCAACTACCCCATAACACAAGAGTTAAAAGAACAGCTTCCCACTTCTGTGCCATTCGATGAAACCGTATTTTCACCTATGAACTTGACTATTGCGATCGCACTGATTGTAGTTCTGCCTGTAACCATGTTCATTCTTGCGAAAATAACCAAGTCTTCCAAAGTTGAGATTCAAGAAACACTTCAATCCGTTGGTGATCAACCCAATGTTTCAGGAGCTGAACGATTGGATCATTCACGCATATTGTGCCTGACGATTGGTCTTACGATACTGATTTATGCGCTACTGAAAATATTTTGGCAAAAAGGCCCTATTGGCTGGAGTTTCATCAACCCGAATTACATCAACCTGGTTCTTCTCGGACTATGCTTTGTTTTCCATTTGCGATTTGCTGACTTCTTAAGATCTGTAGATTCAGCCATTGGCGGGGCGGCAGGAATATTAATACAGTTCCCGCTCTACTTCGGTATAATGGGCATTATGAGTGGTTCGGGCATGATGACAGACATATCCAATTTCTTTGTAGCACATTCAACGGACACGACGCATCCCATATTCACATTCATTTCTGCGGGTCTTGTAAACGTACTGGTTCCAAGTGGCGGCGGGCAATGGGCTGTACAAGGCCCCATAATTATTGAAAGCTCCATACAGCAAGGCCTACCATTGGGCAAAGGAATAATGGCCATGTCCTACGGCGATCAGCTCACCAATATGTTGCAGCCATTTTGGGCGCTGCCTCTTTTGGCTATTACCGGTTTAAAAGCGAAGGACATTCTCCCCTATACCTTGATTATCATGCTTATAGGAATCGTGATATTTATTTCGGGGTTGCTCCTGTTCTAGGCTCCAAGCATATCGTCCATGGTCTTCGTATCAAGCGCATCTCGAAGACCGTTACCAACAAGCATAAAGGCCAGCACCATGATCACAATGGCTGCACCCGGTAATATGGCGAGATAGGCCATGTCATCGGTAATGTACCCCCTATAATCGTCGATCATTGATCCCCACGAAGGTGTTGGTATCTGTGCCCCAAGTCCAAGAAAGCTTAAGCCGGCTTCGATAAGGATGGCGGACGCAAAATTTGCTGCTGCAATTACGATGATTGGCCCGGATGTATTGGGCAATACATGCCTAAGAATAATCCTCCTTGAGTTGTATCCCAGCGCTTTCCCTGCCTCCACATATTCTTTCTCACGAACTGCCAGTACCTGACCCCGAACCACCCTTGCTATTTCAACCCACATGGTTAAGCCGACAGCAATGAACGTTTTATCCCATCCTTTACCGATCACCATCGTAATAGCGATTACCATCAAAAGAGCGGGAATGGACCAGATCACATTGATGAACCACATAATTACCTCATCCACCCAACCTCTGAAATAACCTGAGATTGCGCCTAGGGTAACGCCAATAATTAACGAAATAAGTACCGCAATAAATCCAACTGAGAGCGATATTATCGTGCCGCCCATTAATCGGCTCAGGTAATCTCTTCCCTGATCATCGGTTCCAAGCCAATACGTCCTTTCCTCAATGAAATCGCTTCGGATCACACCCTCAATTTCTTCGAAGGACATCTTGGTGTATTCCGTTTTTCCTCTTTCAAGAAAAGACACCTTGCCGTCGTCACCAATTGTTTGAATCGAAGAATCGGCCAGATTAAAGGCTACGTTCACCATGTCGTATTTTATAAATCTCGGTATATACGATTCTTCTTCTTTGTTTTTGCTGTATTCTTCGATTACGATATATGGATACTCGAACCGGTAAGTAAAAAGTGCTTTGTGTTTTACTCCATCATCTTTTCCCCCGGTCCCCATTCTCATGTACACTGAAGGCTCCGGATCTTTGTTGTTCGTGATCTTGAGAATTTTGGTTGTGAAGCCGGGTTTTTTTCGAATGATCTCAATTATTGCCTCATCTGCATCAACCGTTCCATCCGGTCTGATCATTGGGCTGAATAAAGCGATAAAAGCAGCTATGATGATCACAACGAGACCACTCATCGCATATTTATTCTTCCGTAGCTTTCTCCATGCCTCTGCCGAAAGAGAATTGGATCTGCTCGAACCAATTACTTCTATATTTGAATTTTCCTGTTCTTCCATTCAGGTCTGTAAAAGACACCCAAAATCGCTACGAGTACAATATACAAACTATATAATGCTATCGCCACGGGCAAACAAAATAATGGTTTATATACTCGAACTTTTAACGCCATCAAAAATAGAAACAAAACATCTACTGATATCTTGGAAAATACAGAAATCGAACTCCATTGCAGGTCAAAACCAATTAAAGACCATTTTCCGATTTGAATGAGTACCGACACGTTGGTCAACACCAACAAAACACCTGCAAAAATGGTCCCGGCGTGCTTGGATTTCGATGTCTTTCCGGCCCATCGTATCCGTTGCTTGAAAAAGGCTGAAAGAGAATTCTCTGCTTTCGTGGTGACGCATGTATCCGGGCTAAGGCAATAGCCAATCGACTTTCCATCTTTTGCAAATCCTCTCAGCAGAAATATGTCGTCCCCTGATGAAGTTGATCTGTTTGCTTCAAATCCTCCAAGCTCTACAAAATCGCTTTTTCGGTAAGCCATATTGGCCCCATTTGCCAAAATAGGCGATCCTAAATTTGACGTGGCCTTCCCGATTCCGAGGTAGGATAAAAGCTCCAGATTTTGGATCCAGGAATTGGAAAACAGAACGGAGCCGCACACCAAATCTTGCTTCCTTAATTCACCCAACATTGCACTTAACCAATGTTTTGGAACTGTACAATCCGCATCGGTCTGAACAATCAATCCATATGATGCATTGTTGATCCCCTCGGTTAGTGCGGATTTTTTGCCCGGCTGTGAACTATGAATGATTCTAACATGAAAGGTGAACTCAGTCAATTCTATATTTTCCGAACCATCACTTGAATGATCATTGATCAACAATACCTCAAATTGATCTTTCGGATATTCCATTTCTTCAAACGAGTCAAGCAAACGCTCTAATCGTCCTTTTTCATTTCTGAAGGGGACCACAATTGAAGCTTTTTGATCCATTGATCTGTTCTTTTCTTCTTTCGAAAACAACAACGCCAAAAAGAGCAGTAATATGTATAGAGAATACAAAAAGCACACAATGGTTATTATTCCGAATAAGTAACTCATTTGGCTCGTTTAATGAATAAGGTCAGTATTCCTCCTATAATAGCAGCAATGGCTACATTTACCATCCAAAGTAACAGTGAAGCCATAGTTGTAGCTGAGACCGAAGGCGAAAAAGCGCAAAATATCAAACCTGCCGCTCCTTCCCGAACACCCAGCTTGCCTAAAAATGTCGGTATAAGCGTAATCGTTAGATACAGATATCCAACCAAAGCCAAACAGGTTAAAAAGTCCATATGCACTTCAAAAAAAGAAAGCGTAAGATAAAACTGAAATGCGAACACTACATAGCGCAACAAACTATAGAACAACACTTCGGCCAGCATTAATTTTGAATGCTGAGACAAAAATTCAAATTTATCTTTATACCGTGCGAACCATTTGAACTTGAAAAACAAGTTCAGCCATGCTGACGTGTAAAAGTACAAATGCAGCAAAACAATTAATCCCATCCCAACCAGACCACCAATAATCCAGGATGCTGTTTCTGATTGTTCCCCAGTGCACATTCGGATGGATTGGAAGGAAATCAGACCCGATCCAAATACACCAAAGACGACGGTCGCAATCAGCTGGGCTAAATTCCCAACAAAAGTATTCAACGTACCAATCAACACTTTGTCTTTCGGCAGGTACATTACTCTTCCGATAAATCCCCCTACTCTATTTGGGGTGAATGCACCGGTAGCATTTCCAGCAAATGCGGCCTTAACGGATACCAAAGTACTGATGGGATATTCCCGATGCATTAATCTCTTCCATTTAAAACCCTCCAAGCCCCAATTCAAAAATAGAAGAGCCAACGCGAAGCAAATCGGCCACCAGTTGCCGTCTATAAATGATTCACTCACCCTTGACCATACTTCATTGGCATTTTCCTCAGCGCGAATGTTTTGTACCACAAAAACAACTGCCAGCGCAAAAATGGTTAACTTAAGTACGGTGAATGATATCTTAACTAATTTTGCTTTTTTGATACCCGGTAGTTTGAATCAAAAGTACAGATATTGAAGGATTGCGAAAAAATAATTCTCGGTATAGATCCGGGCACGACCATGATGGGGTACGGACTTCTGGAAATCCACAGAAAAGACATGAAGCTCCATAACATGGGCACGATCAATTTGTCTAAAATTCAAGGTCATGATCAGAAGCTAAAAAAGATTTTTGAACGTGTATTGTATCTGATCGACACGTACCAACCTCAGGAGCTGGCAGTTGAAGCTCCATTTTTTGGAAAGAATGTACAGTCTATGCTCAAGCTGGGTAGGGCTCAAGGTGTTGCGATGGCAGCTGCCCTGTATCGAGATCTGCCCATTTTCGAATATTCCCCAAAAAAAATCAAACAGTCGATCACCGGAAATGGTAACGCCTCAAAAGAACAGGTAGCAAAAATGATCCAAACACTCCTTAAGCTGGATAAATTACCGAAACATCTCGACGCTACGGATGGAATTGCTGCGGCCATATGCCATCATTTTCAAAAGAAACCGGGTTCTGACAGTAAGTCGTACGGCAGTTGGAAGGCCTTTTTATCCGACAATCCTGATAAGAAGATCGGCTAGGCCTCTTGAATAGAACGCGCTATGTGCTCCATCTCTTCCGAATCGAGTGACAATTTCGGACGAGAAAAATCAATGTCAGCAACCGAATTGATCGGCACAAGATGGACATGGGCATGTGGAACTTCCAATCCTATTACGGCCACGCCAATTCGTTCGCATTGAATTGCCCGATCCATTTTTTTTGCTACCGTTTGAGCAAACTTCATCAGGTCGCCCAGCTCATTGGGTTCCACATCAAATAGGTAATCCACTTCCTTTTTAGGGATGACCAATGTATGACCTTTGGCCAATGGAGCTATGTCCAGAAATGCCAAAAATCGATCTGACTCTGCTACTTTGTAACAGGGAATTTCACCGTTTATAATTCTGGAAAAGATACTCGCCATTACCGTGTGATCTCTACCACCTCAAATTCCACGATTCCACCAGGTGTCTGCACCTCGGCAATTTCACCTACTGACTTACCCAAAAGTCCTTTCGCAATGGGTGAATCGATGGAAATTTTTCGCGCTTTCAGATCCGCTTCGTTTTCTGCTACCAAGGTATACGATACTTCCATTCCGTTTTTTACGTTTCGGATCTTGGCCGTTGATAGGATCAGCACTTTGGAGGTATCGATCTGAGATTCATCTACCAATCGAGCGTTGACAAGCTTTTCCTTCAAAGTAGCAATTCTTGCTTCCAATAGGCCTTGGGCTTCTTTTGCCGCATCATACTCCGCATTTTCAGATAAGTCGCCTTTATCCCTTGCATCCGCAATTTGCTGAGATACTTTTGGTCTTTCGTAAGTTTCCAGCTTATGAATTTCATCCTTTAAATTCTGAAGTCCTTCTTCTGTATAGTAGCTTAATTGTGACATGTTATTGATTTTATGTTGGCCGGCTATAAACAAAGAAAATCCCACGAAACGCGGGACTTACCAGTAATTATCGTATTACAAAGATACGAATATTTTCAAATGTAGCACTGAAAAACCACTTTCGAATCCTTTAGAAATTATCCAAGATCGGCGGTCTGATCGCTCCAAACCATTTGATTATTCGTTCTCCAATTCCGGGAGCTTCAATATGAATAATATATACTCCACTTGCTATGGGAATCCCCACCTGATTCTTCAGGTCCCAATCTTGAAATGTGATCGTATTGTCTTTTCTAAACTCCCGTACATGTGTTCCTCCCACTGAATAGATGTTGATGTTGCACACATCGGGCAAGTTGGTAATCTTGATCCTACTATCGAGTTTATTCGATTCATAAGCCGAATAGGCATAATATGGATTCGGAACGACATTAATAAGATCCAATGCCGACACAGCTGTATCGTTGTTACTCGTTATGGTAGCAATATCTGTGGTAGTAAATCGATACAAAGGATACCACTCATTCGCCGCATATGCGGTATCTCCGATCGGGGTAGTGTAATATCCTTTCGTAGCGTATTTTTCGTATTTCTTTGCTACCCTCAGTCGAATCTTTACATCGGTTTTGATAAAATCGTAAGTATCGGAATAAACATCTCCGATCGAAGAGAAATCCAGCATGGGCTGCCCTACCCACATGCATGCCCTCCAAGCCTTGTTCCGATTCCCGCTCGTTCCATTTACCAAATTATCTTCCAAATAAACGCCATCATCGTAAGCGGGCATTTCTGGAGATGCTGCACCTCCGGACCTCTTCCTGTTCCCAAAAACAAAAATCGTATGCTTTCCACCCCAATAGACGTCTCCATTAACGGCATTGAACATTCTCCAAGTTGGGTTCCAAATCATATCGCGTCCATTGTCACCACCCAACCACGAATCTTCTCCAAACGCCATATTTAAGCGCTCCCCGGTTTCAACATCGATCGCATAACCCGGGAACCAACCCATTCCGGTACCCGTTCCATCGGGCAACCCGTATTTATCAACCGATTGACCCGCTCGGGCAAGACCATGACTCTTGCCGCCTTCTGAAAGCAAAGTTTCTGTTTGCATTTCAATGACAGCACATCTTGTCCATTTTGATCTGTCCTTCGTAATCACAACATCGATACTGGGCAGATTTATCAATTCTTTTCCACTCAACGAAGATGCAATAGCGTTGCCAACGATGGTATTCTCACAATTTCTAGAGCACAGCAAGAACGGCGCCCATGTTCCATCGAGGATCTGTTCGTATTTTTCCTCATCATCATAACCTGTCCAATCATTGTATTTGGGTATCGGTTGGTCACAGACATTACCGGGATTTGGAGCTTCATAGGCTGTTCCTGACCGGATCCAGTTCTGGTCGGTAGCACCGTCCGCATCGGGAACTCCGGTTAACCATTGTTTCGACGAATCTGAAAATTCAATGGTTCCTTCCAAAAAATCCGTATACCATCTTTCTGAATACGGCTTATAGTACTTGTATTGCTGTATTTGCACAGAAATCCCCCATTCGGGTATCAGTTGTTCATTGTCTACCGCAATCGTCTGATCTGAAGTTACCTTTTCACCGGTTGCTAAATTCGTCAGCATCCAGGTTGCCGAATCCATAGCATACAAAAGTGTGTTGTGGGGTATGAACCTAAGCTCAAATTCTCCCGAGATCACATTCAGCGGATCGATCACTTTGATCCTAACCGGACCTTTTCCATTCTGGTACTCTACTTCATCCAATTTGTAATTTGCTACGATTGCTGCTTCCGATTCGGGTGTAATGTCCACAATAAGCGAACCGTTACCCGTGCCTTCAATTCGGGTTATTTTAGGTCCGTCTCCATATTCTGTATTCACTACTGTTCCACCAAGTTCCGGAGCAGGGATGTGCGGAATACCTGAAACCGACTTTATGCCACCTCCCGGTGCTTTCCTACCTGCCAAATACGGTTTTTTCTGACCATCCAGTAACGCTGGTTCATCCGGATCGTATGGTTTGTATTCATTGTGCGAATACGCCAACGCCATATAATGGTAGGTTTTGTGGTTGATCAATCGATTGTCTCCTTGAGCAAAAAGGTCACGTGTAACTTTAAACGAGTGGCGTATGCCGACATCCTCACCATCTACCATCTCGTTGGCAATCGCAACACCGATGGCTTCATCAAATTCATAATTGATAAGCTGGGCAATACCGTCTTTGATATCTACCTGAGCCAATAATCTTGCAACATCAACATTTTCCAAATCCGAAGGACCCACTGTTTCATCCTTTACCTGAAAGATCTGATAGCCCTGGAATCTGTATCGGGTATCCCATTCTTCCGGTGTTCCGATCAGAGAATCCGGAACAATAATAAATGGGTCTCTGACTTCGTAATCTTCTGCCGCATTGTTACTGGTTACCGGATTCGTCAAGTACAAGATCAGCTCGCGATCCAGCTCCTGTATCGTAATTTCGGGTGCATCCGGGCCATCAATAATTCTAAAGCAATTTTCAAATAAAGCCTGAGCCTTTTGATCTGCAATTTTAATGGCCTCTACCGCAGCTACATTGTTGCCATTTACAGCACGTGCCCAAACAACCCCCACAGTAATGTTATTCAATGCGCCAGGCTCTAACGTAAACGGACCGGCAGATTGTAATGTTCTTCTGTCTCCCTCCGGATTTCCTTCGCTGAATTCATCCCATGGATCCATTGGTATCCCTCCCGTTCCCCAGTTCAATTTGTCTGAATTTCCCGGAAATGTAAAATCACATGCCACGGATGTAGCTGCAGGATCGGAAACATGTCCTGTGCCGCCATACACAAAGCTGGTTCCATCCAACCAAATGCCTCGCAAGTAATTGTAATAGTCAATTCCGAATACCGGGTCAGCTGCGAACGAGCCTAAACCGGTTCCTGATCGATTCATATACAAAAAGGAGCGCATTCCAAATCGTTCATTGTCGGCAATTCCATCTCCATAGCCGATACCATTTCCCTCAACTGCTTCATTGAAACCGATTCCGACCGCATTGTCAATTCCATCCGCATCCTGATAGGGCCCTTCGAAAAAATCGATTCCAATAGCCGGCGGATTGGATCCATAACCATTTGCTGAACCTACTGCATTGTCATAATTATCGCCATTGTAGCAGAAGCCAAGACCCCGGCTCACATCACATCCAACATAATCGTCATTGTAACCACCAATATCCGTATCCGCCCACTGACCGAAATATGTATCCGTTAGTGTTTGCGTTGATCGATTAATCAATTCATAGTTGTAGAAGGTCATGTTGTTTACCTCGTCGTTGGTGGCAAAAGCAAATGCTTGTGCACGGATTTCCATCCCGATCGGATCACCATTGGTTTCGGTGTGAATGTTTCCTTTATCGTTGAACACCCACCAGTAATTGATGTCACCAAAGATGGCACGAGCGGCTCGATTGGTCGGATCAGAACAATCAAACTCACTGTCCAGATCGTACTTAGGATAATCCCCGTCATTCGGATTATACACACCGTCGTCATTGTAATCGTAAAAAGGAGCCAAATAGAAGTCCTGGAACCGTCCCATGTCCCCATGAGCAGGCCACCCTATGATGCTTTCCGGAATCGTATATCCAGGATATTCTGAACTTTGGTCACAATCCGGATCTTCCCCGCAACGAAACCACCCTCTGAATTCGGAAATTTCAAGTTTTGTAGTGATGAAAAATTTGTCGTATTGATCGCATACATCCGGTTCAATTTCCGCCGGACCAAAATCACGGATATCTGCTCCGTTTCCACTACCCGGTATGGTGGTTAGCGGACCGGTCCAAAAATCATTTCCTCTTTTATACTGATGTGCGGCTACTTTAAGCTGATTGTTAACGTCCACTCCTGCCAGCCATAAGGATCCGGCATACATACATGAATTGTTGGACTCCGCAGGAACAAAGTAGGTTCCCACATCCGTGGAACGATCCAACCAAAGAGAACCTCCTGCTTCCAACAAGGCATTTACATTATTCAATGCCAATTGCGTTCTGGAAGTTGCCGGAGCACAATTTGCCGCTTTATTGATCGCGGAGGAATTGTTCTGGGTAACCTTAGAGTCGGCTGATTTTGTTGACGGTTCTTTCCACGCAAAGCACAATACTGAGCAAAACAATAGCGCACACAGAAACATGTATTTAACCAACCGAAATTCCATTAAACTACTTGTATTTATGTTTCGGAAAAAAAAGAGCCAATAGGCTCTTTATTATTTTCAATCTCCGAAGATTATCTCACATCAACTCGCAAGCCAATCGTATGGATCGCTCCAAAAGGATCTGAAGCCCTGTATCCATAATCGATACCGATCGACCCACCGTTACTCCCTGTAACGATTTCAACTGAAACTCCACCAGTAGGACCAGTTAAGGCAGTTGCTGAAAGGTCTGCATCAAAAACTGATTTTTCGTATACCAATCCACCTCGCAGGTAGAAGTTCGCTTTTTTAGTTCTCATTGCGTACTGTAAGCCACCTCTCCATTGATCACGAGTGAATGAATTTGAGGTGAATGCAGCAGCCAATGTCAATACATTCGCATTTTCGATCGCCGCAGAATCAGAACTCAGATGAAAATCATAGCTGGCACCGATATTCACCAACGATGGCAATTCAAAACTCGACACCTTTTGATTCGTCGCAGACTGCATGCCCGAGAACACATAATTGGTCTCAATTGACAACCCGTCTCCACTAAATTGCATCGGTGGTCCAACATTTTTCAATGCTATTCCAAACTTAATCTGCTCTTTGAGTCCTGTCGTATATCGAATACCAGCATCGAATGCTACTCCCTGGGCCTTTAAATTGGTAATGCTATGTGAAATTACTTTTACGTTGATTCCACCAGCAATTGAATTGGTAAACTCTTTCGCAAAAGACAAATTAAAATTCATCGCCTGCGGTCTAAACGTACCAATTCCTCCCTCGGGAATTTCCGTTGTAGTTATTGGCAGATCTCCATAATTCTGAGTCACTACACCAATACCGAGTACGGATGTTTCACCCAATCTCTGTCCAAAACCGAGTGCATTCATTCCGATTCCTGCACTTCCCAACCAATTTGTATTGGTAAACATGATCTCTGTCTTACCTAAATAAGCTAATCCTGCAACATTCGAAAATTGTGCTTCGATTCCTCTTACCCATGACATACCTGCACCGCCCCAGCCTGCACTTCTTGCCCATGGATTGACCAATAGCTCTCCTGCACCTGCTGATCCTGCACGGTCTTCATTTCCGGCAAACGAACTGGTTGTTCCTAATGCCAACAAGCCAAGTGTAATTCCAATTATTTTCGTTCTCATCTTCATTTTGATCTGTAATGAATAATTCGTAATTCTTTAGAAGTTTTCCAAAATAGGCGGTCTAATTGCACCAAACCACTTCACAATTTTCTCGCAAACGCCCGGCGCATCCACATGTATAATATACACACCACTTGCTATCGGAATCCCTACTTGATTCTTAAGATCCCAATCTACCGAAGTAATAGGACTATCTTTCCTAAACGTTCTTACCAAGGTTCCGTTGGTTGTATAGATGTTAATGGTACAAACGTCCGGAAGGTTTGTGATCTTAATTCTATTATCTAGCGGATTCGTTTCGTAGTTCGAATACGCATAATATGGATTCGGAACTACATTGATCAGGTCACAAGCAGAAACCGCCGTATCGTTATTCTTCGTCTCAGTTGCAATATCAGTCATAGAGAATTCATACAACGGATACCATGCATTGTCGGCATTTGCTGTATCTCCAATTGGTATGGTATAATACCCCTTTGTAGCGTACTTTTCATACGATTTCGCTACTCTTAAACGAATTTTTACATCCGTTTTTATGAAATCGTACGTATCTGTGTACACATCTCCAATTGCAGTAAAATCGAGCATTGGTTGTCCGACCCACATGCATGATCGCCATGCTTTGTTCCGTGTACCGCTCGTTCCATTCACCATATTGTCTTCCAAATAAACTCCACCGTCGTAAGAAGGCATGTTGGTGGATGATGCTCCTCCTGATCTTTTCGAGTTACCGAAGACAAAGATCGTGTGCTTTCCACCCCAATAGACGTCTCCATTAACCGCATTAAACATTCTCCAGGTTGGATTCCAAATCATATCACGACCGTTGTCGCCACCCAACCAGGAATCTTCTCCAAACGCCATATTCAAACGTTCCCCTGTTTCTACGTCGATCGCATAGCCCGGGAACCATCCCATTCCGGTACCTGTTCCGTCTGGCATTCCGTCCTTATCTACTGATTGTCCAGCTCGCGGGTAGCCATGCTTAACACCACCTTCAGACAATACCGTTTCTGTTTGCATTTCAATAACAGCACATCTTGTCCATTTTGTTTTATCCGTAGTGATCACAACATCAACACTAGTCAAGAAGTTAAAGTCGTTTGCTGCCAGTGTTCCAATGAAATCCTGCCCAACGATGGTATTCGGACAGCGTCTTGAACACAACCTATATGGCGCCCAGGTTCCTTCTAATATCTGCTCGTACTTCTCCTCATCATCTACTCCGAGATAATCGTTTTTGGAAGCAGGATCATCACAATACTCGGGGTAGAGGGCTGCATCCGCATCCTCATTTGCCGTTCCTGCCAAGATCCAGTTTTCAGCAGTTACACCATCTGCATCCGGCACACCGGATAACCATTGCTTCGATGAATCCGCAAACTCTATGGTTCCTTCTAGAAAATCCGTATAAATAAAGCTGGAATAGGGCTGATAGTATTTGTATTGATGCCATTGAACGGATATTCCCCATTCCGGGATCAATTGCTCGTTGTCCACTGCAATCGTCTGGTCTGAGCTTACCGATTCACCCGTTGTTAAATTCGTCAGTATCCAAGTTGCTGAATCAATAGAGTAGAGAAATGAATTTTTAGGGATCATTCTCAGCTCAAAATCACCACCAACCACATTCAGCGGATCAATTACCTTTACATTAACAGGACCTTTTCCATTCTGATATTCTACCTCGTCCAATTTGTAATTTTCTACAATTGCTGCTTCCGATTCAGGAGTAATATCCACAATATTAGCGCCGTTGCCCATTCCTTCAATTCGAGTAATCTTAGGGCCGTCACCGTATTGTGAATTCAACACAGTTCCTCCTAGTTCAGGAGCCGGGATATGAGGCACACCTGCCTGTGAACGAATTGAACCCCCAGCTGCTTTACGTCCTGCTAAATATGGTTTTTTCTGACCATCTAAAGCCAATGGATTCAAAGGATCATATGTTTTGTAATTGTTGTATGAATACGCCAACGCCATGTAATAATAGGTCTTGTGGTTGATCAAACGGTTATCGCCCTGTGCAAACAGATCCTGAGTGACTCGGAAAGAATGTAGAATTCCTTCATCCGCACCATCTACCATCTCGTTGGCAACAGCTACACCAATGGATTCATCAAAATCATAATTGATCAGCTGACCAACTCCGTCCTTAAGGTCCACCTGAGCCAATAATCTTGCAACATCTACATTTTGCAGATCAGAAGGACCAACAGTTTCATCTTTCACTTGGTAAATCTGATAGCCCTGGAACCTATATCGAGTATCCCACTCATCCGCAGTACCAATCAAAGAGTCAGGAACAATAATGAACGGATCTTCCACTTCATAGTCCTCTGAGGCATTGTTACTGGTTGCCGGATTCGTCAAATACAAGATCAGCTCTCGATCCAGCTCTTGGATCGTGATTTCCGGTGCATCCGGACCATCAATGATTCTAAAGCAGTTTTCAAATAAAGCCTGTGCTTTCTGATCGGCAATTTTTAGTGCATCCAAAGAAGTTACGTTGTCTCCTTGAGTAGCTCGCGCCCAAACTACACCAACCGTAATGTTGTTCAATGCACCCGGCTCCAGTGTAAATGGACCAGCCGATTGAAGGAAACGACGATCTCCTTTCGGGTTGGATTCAGTAATTTCATCCCAAGGAGATTGTGGAAGCCCACCTGTTCCCCAGTTCAATTCGTCTGAATCTCCAGGGAAGGTAAAGTCACACTCTACTGACGTAGCGGCAGGATCTGACGTATGTCCGGTTCCTCCATAAACGAAACTAGTTCCGTCCAACCATATTCCTCTCAGGTAGTTGTAGTAATCAATTCCAAAATTAGGATCTGCTGCAAATGCACCCAGTCCTGTTCCGGCTCTGTTCATGTAAAGGAATGATCTCATTCCAAAACGCTCATTATCGGCAATTCCGTCTCCATAACCAATACCATTTCCTCGCACTGCCTCATTGAATCCGATTCCAATCGCATTATCGATACCGTCAGCATCCTGATACGGTCCTTCAAAGAAATCCACACCAACCGCAGGCGGTATTCCGGGGTAAGGAAGAGCACCGTTACATCCATCATTATCTGCACCATCTGCATTGAACGCAAATCCAAGTCCTCTACTTACATCACATCCCACGTAATCGTCTTCAGAGCAACCTAAGTCGGCATCAACCCACTGTCCAAAATAAGTATCGGTCAACGTCTGTGTAGATCGATTGATCAGCTCATAGTTGTAAAAGGTCATGTTGTTCACCTCATCGTTGGTTGCAAAAGCAAATGCTTGTGCACGAATCTCCATTCCGATCGGATCTCCATTGGTTTCAGTGTGAATGTTTCCTTTATCGTTGAATACCCACCAATAGTTGACATCACCAAAGATCGCACGCGCTGCTCGATTGGTTGGATCAGAACAATCAAACTCACTGTCCAGATCATACTTTGGATAATCCCCATCATTCGGATTGTACACCCCATCATTATTGTAATCATAAAATGGAGCCAGGTAAAAATCCTGAAAGCGACCTATATCACCGTGAGCAGGCCATTCTAAAATACTAGTAGGAATTGTATATCCGGCATAATCTATTCCCTGATCACAATCCGGATCCTCTCCACATCTGAACCACCCTCTAAATTCAGAAATTTCCAATCTGGTAGTAATGTAGAATTTATCGTACTGATCGCAGACATCCGGTTCGATCTCCGCCGGTCCAAAGTCACGAATATCAGCACCATTTCCCGTACCCGGTATGGTAGTAAGCGGCCCTGTCCAAAAGTCATTTCCTTGCCGAAACTGGAGTGCAGCGATTTTCAATTGATTGTTGACATCCACCCCACCAAGCCACAATGCACCGGCGTAGATTGAGCTGTTACCGGATCCAATCGGCACTTCATAAGCTCCGTTGCCTGTCGCTCTATCCTGCCACATTGAACCACCCGTTTCAATAAGCGCGTTCACATTGTTCAATGCCAGTTGATTTAAGGTAGTTGCCGGAGCACAATTTGCGGCCTTTGTGGCCACACCACTCGGTTTGCTATTTGAATTAGTAGCTGCTGACTTACTGTTGTCATTCCATCCTAGTGAAACGTTGCTGATTAAAACAGAAGCAAGCACTACACCGGCTATTCTTATCGACTTTCTCATCCTATAAAATGTATGTACTAACAAATCTTTTATTTAAAAATCAAGTTTAATTCCTAATCTAATCGTCCTAGGAACACTGTAGTTAAATGGGTTATTGGCTCTTAGAGCATACAGATAGCGGTACGTCTCCTGGCTATTCTGTAGTTCAATGGTATTTTGAAATTGTGCTGCATTCAAATATCCGTCATCATCCGGATTACCCGTTGCTCTATAAACCGATACAATATTCCTCGTATTGAATAAGTTCGTAATCAATAGATAAATATTCAGATTGGCCACCTTTTTTGCCTCTCCTTCGTCACTCTTACCGAACTTTAATGTGATGTTTTTGTCAAACTGAGCGTCAACTCTAAACTGCCAAGGCTTTCTCGCTCCATTCGGATTACCTTCCAGCTGGCCGTTCGTTCCAAGAGCAGAAGCAGTAATATTTGATTGTCCGCTATATGGTGTACCCGAAGCTAAGTTTGCTACGAAGTTAGCACCCGTATTTTTTAGTACTTGCTTCCCAAACCAAATCGGACCATTGTAATCCGATCCTTCACCAAATCGATAATCAACAGTTGCATTGATCGCATGTCTTTGGTCGTAGTTGAATGGGAAAATTGTTCTCAGGTTCGGCTGACCCGTATTCACTAGATTCAAGGCCGACTGAGCATCTGATCCAGTTCCCTCAGCAAACTGCAACGTGTAAGCTGCTCTCATCCACAAGTTGCCCGTTCTTCTCAGGTCATACATTACTGTTAATCCCTTCACCGTTCCAAAGTCAATGTTACCGTAAGAAGTGTAAGTTCTTGGATAAGCTCCTGTTACCGCAACTACGGCTATCTGATCTCTAAGTTCTCGATAAAATGCCTGTATTTTCAACGATGAACTAGAAGAAAGCACTTGTTGGAAACCAAGCTCATAATCAATGGTTTTCGAAGGTCGAAGGTTTGGATTATTCACCGTTACATTTCTGTTTTTCATGTAGAAATAGTCCAACGGATCCAAACGATTTCCAAAATTTGGTCTTACCGTTAAGACATCATAATGAGCAAAAAACAATGCTTCATCTGATATTGGAAAAGAAAATGCGATACGAGGCATAACATTTATTTGTGGTTCGTAATCCACAAATGCATTCGAGCTTACCTCATCATCCGGTGATACTCCATCAGCCAGGTAAGGCGCAACACCCGCAGCGGTGTAGATCAAAGAAGGATCCGTAATTGGAGTTCCATCTGCATTAAACCAGTTCGACCCTTCCCTATAACCATTCACAGAAGTAGGGTTGTAGATATCGTTCACATAAACAACAGCATCCTGGGATATTGAAGACGGATGGTTGAATTCTGAAACTTCTTTCACTGTTTTTGTTGGATACAAGCTAAACGGATCGCTTAACACCATTTGGTTCGCATCGAAACGATCCACCCTTAGACCAACATTGAAGATCAGATCATCGAATGCAAATTTATCCATGATGTAGGCTGCGGTATAAATTGGTTCAAACGGCGCAACAGGTCTAGTAAAGTTGCCATACTCGTCCTGCTCTGTAAAGAAATCATCAAAACTAGGCTTGGTGGTTGTCTTCTGCCCCGTGTGATCGTAACCATAATAGGTTACAAAGTTGTTACCATTATTCAGCAACTCATCGGCTGAGAAAAGACCCAATCCACCATTCGCAGCATAGAACTCAGGGTCTATAGCATCCACATTAATGAACTCGGTACCATCCGGGTCCATACCCAACGCATTTCTTAAGTTGTAATCAAAAAATGCCTGAGCATCTGAACCAACATATTCCCCAGGTGCAGCATTCAATCTTGCGTAATCAATCTGAGTAATCGACCCAATATTTGTAATTGTAGGCTTCGAATAATCGAGCTCAATAATGTGATTGTTTGTCAACTGTCGCAAATGTGTCCATAGCGCGACCGGTGATGCAGAGAAAAAACGGTCTTGTCTTTGCTCGTATTCAAAACCAATTGAAACTGCGTGATTACCTATATCAGCGGATCCCATTGCCACCACTCGGAATTGCTGATTGTCCGTTCTTTGGTAACCGTTATACTGAGTACCGATATTGCCCCAGATTCCATAGACATTGCTTGGCAACATTCCATTCAATAGTGCATTTCCATCCAGGATTTGTGTGAAATTCTCATAGTTATCAATCGGATCATCGTATATGCTGTAGTACTGACTCGTAATTGCTGCAAGCTCGGTATTCGTTTCCGACGGTGTAAACTCTACCAAATAGTCATCAAATCCATTGTGCTCCAACGATTGCAGTTCGTTATTCCATTGATATGAATTTCTCCTGTAGGTTTCAAACTTTCCTACATAACCGTAGTTGAATAGATTGTCTCCATGAGTGTAATCCTCTACCCAATTGTTGAACTTCGAGAAGTCAGCACTTACCGTGTAGTAGATATTTTTGATTAAAGCTTGCTTTGCTTCGGGATCATCCTCGTCACGCTCACTCGTAAATCTTTGAGAAAATCTACCAAAAGCTCTCCAGGTTAGATTCGTAACTTTTGGGAAGTTGTCGTAATTAAACACTGAGTTAAACCAATCACCACTAGATCGTGTGTTCCAATCAAGAGATCCACCAAAAGTCAGGTTAACCGTTGGCCCTGCATTGATATCAAGCTTACCCGAGAAGGTAACACCCTGACGAGCGATGTTCTGTCTGTATTTGACTTCTTCAAAATCATTTGCCGTCAAGAAATCGGTATTATAGAAAACCCCCTGTCCTGTTCCAGTGGGACGCAATGGGTTTGCGATCAGCTCATCCTTGACCGAAGGCTTCAGTCTGACTGTTGGAATTGCAAAAGGCCGATCATCAACGATAGATGTGGCGTTTGCAGAAATAAAGAAACCAACAATCGGTTCCGTTTTTTCTCCATTTGAATCCTTTTTCATGATAAGTGGACCGGACAGAGAACCTTCAAGTAGATTGTATCCAAAATTGTCCAGACCGTAGGTGTTTTCTCCTAATTTAAATCCGGAGGTTAGATAGTCAATACCTCCAAAGTAAAAGCTAGAAGGTCCACGCGTTGTAATTGATATTACACCACCGGTAGCATCCCCGTAGTTTGCCGGAAGTCCACCCGTAATAACCTGTACTTCTTGAATCGCTGCCTTAGGAAGACCTGTTGAACCCCTTACTTTAATACCATCTATATAGTAGTAAGTACTGTTGTTTCTCGCCCCTCTTACTGAAGATATGTTTCCATTGGCATCCTGACCAACACCCCCAACAGTTGCCGCGATAGAAGCAGCAGAACGTCCGGGCATTTTAGCAATGTCTTCTCTCGTTACCGTACCACCGGAAGCACCACCATCTTTGTCGATAAGAGGAACCTCATAATAGATTACTTCTACTTCATCCAGCATCTCACCGGTCTGCCCATCTCCCGTTTTCAATTTGAAATCCGCAAACTGTATTTTACCGTCATTCACAATTACCCCTTGCAGCCTCTGAGTCATGTAACCAAATCCTTCTACCTCAAGGTCGTAAGAGGCAGCATCCAAGGAGCTGATCAAGTACTGACCTTCCATGTCTGTTTCGGTACCGCTCTTCAGCAAACCATCTTTATACACTTTTATCGTGGCAAATGGAATTCCTTCACCTGTTTCCCGATCCAAAACTTTCCCTTTGATCTTACCCGTTTGTGCGAATGCACAAGTTGCTGATAATAAAAAGATTATGAATGTTGCGTAAACTTTTCGTAACATAGATTTCAACTAAAATTTATAATACCTACTCAAAACAAAGCGCGTAAATATAAAACTTTTACAACAGTAAACACAAAGAAATATACTTGGAATACCTGTTATAATTTTACCTACCTCGAAAACGTTGTCTGCCAATTAATACCGACCTCGTTTCCCTTTTGTTTTTTAAAAGTAATCGCATGAAACTTATTATGCAATTCCATCTATACATTCGGCAAAATGAAATTAGGTATCGGGTACATAATTCCGTTTGCGGTATACTAAAATAGTCCCTGATAAACGTTAAATTCAAATAATCACGGTTCAAAAAGAGTCAATAATATACAAGTCCAATTTCATTTCTTGCGAAACCAGCGTTTGTAAAAGGGATCTTTCTTATTGGCTTTGAGTCGCTTGGATTTTTTCTTGGTTTGTTTCATTCGCTTTCTAGTTGCCTTGTCTTGGAGCTTAAGGTGTCTTTTGGTCAGCTCATCTTCTACCTGCTTCATTTGATCCTCCTTCTCCTCCTCCCTGCCTTTCACATCTCGATTCTTTTTGTTTTGCTTTTTGATCGAAACTTTTTTCGCTTTTTGGGCATAGGACTGATTCGGAACAGCGGCAGAAGACAATAAAGTCAGCAGAATTAGAGTTATGTAAAAAATGTATTTTGACCTCATTCAACAGAAACGCTTGAATTGTAGTAAATTTACAGAAAATCTTGTGTTTGTATAAAAATCCGCTTTACATTATCGTAGCCGTATGCGTCCTTCTATGCACGGTCGTTGGTTGCAGAAAACAGCAACAGATTATTCCTTACGTTAATGTAGACCTCTATATTAATATAGATAATCCGGCTTATTTCCACCTCACTTCTATTGGCGGATGGGATTATATAAACGGAGGATCAAAGGGGCTTATTGTATACAGACAGCTATCCGATAAGTTTAATGTATATGATCGTCATTGCACATACAACTCTGAAAATGCATGTGGCTATGCATCTGTTGACTCTACCGGCATTCAAATTGCTTGTGATTGCGACGGCAGTGTTTATCAATTGCATGACGGCACTGTAATTCAAGGCCCCGCAACACTTCCTCTGCACCAGTACAGAACTGATTTCAACGGTTCTATTTTGCACATCTACAATTGAGTTGTAACTTCCTGCCGCTTTACAACAAAGGATTAATTTGCTATGCAAATCATAGATCTTGATGATTTCGATTCTCTGAATACCATTTTGACACACATTGAAAATGGCCCGATAGTTTTAGAATTACCCACAGTTTTCAGCATCGTCTGTTTGCCCACTAGTGAAGGTATTGAGCAGATGAACCAAATAAAAGCAAGAAGAGCCGGAAAAAACTATGGTTCATTGATTGGAAATCTAGAACCTTTTTACAATTTGTTACAGAAAGAAATTCGATCGGGCGAATTTTCAAATCTCACCGATCTCTATAAATTAAACGGAACCTTTATTAGAGGTAAAATTACCCATGATTCCTTCAATTCAGAAACGGTTAGAAATGGTACTCATCAGGGGCTTCTTTTGACAGGTCCCATACAGCATCTATGCGCATCGATTGAAGTGAACTTTCAGTCAATTGCAGACCTAGAATTGTACGATAACAAACAGTACTCTTCCCCCATTTGCACAAGTGCTAATTTAAGTGGTGACCCAAGCGGTAGCATAACTGAATTAAAAGATGCTCTTGAATTTGCAAAAAATCGAGGGGTTGAGCTGGTGGTTACCATTAAAGAGGGGCTCAAGTCGAAACACAAAGGCTCTTACCCGATCGTTTGGTTGAAAGAAAATGAGTTTACTATAGAACGCAACGGACCCGGACTTGACCAGTTAAATTTAAGTTCCCACAGAAAGAACTAATCTAGGCGGAATTCAATATTGACAGAATTGATTGTAAATTATTTCCTTGCTCCAGCCTCATTATTTTATCCGCAATTTTTTCCGAATTCTTTTCACCTAAAAGAGAACCTGTGCATCTTCTGAACTTATCCTTGAGCTCATCTTGACTGGCAGGTGATTTCCAATGACCCGGCCATCGGTCACTCAACGATTTTCTGGCATCATCCAATTCTATTTTTATTTCCATCGTTCCAAAAGTGGATTGAATGTTAGGATCCATATCCAGTGTAATTCTTTTCAAAAGCGTCTGCATATCTTCTTTATTCAGTCTTTCTTCGGTATAGCTGTCAAAGTCAACAAATCCATCTAATATTCCCAATGCGACATTGTATTGAAAGCTGAATCTGCATGCATCAGAATCTATTGGATTTGGTCGATCACAATACTTGAAAACCGGTGAGGAAATTCGAACACGCTTAGGAACTTCACCATTCCTGTATAGCGGAATCGCTGCATCAATAGCGACCTGCATAGCAGTATGAGCCGGCCATTTTTTGAATGCAAACCCTGGATCTGAAAAACAATCCAACGCAGACATTCCTTTGAGTAGCAATTCACGATCAAAATAATCACCTCCATAAACCTGACCCCAGCCACTTGCGCCTTCAAAAGTCGCAACGGAAGCTGTAAATCCTTTTTTAGCCAATAACGCACTCTCTACACCTACTCTCGAGGCGTGACCACAGTGGGTGCTCTTTGTCATTGTTCCTATATTACCGGCCAGGCCGGATGATCTGCTCGCAGCAATACCGATTGCCATAGCAAGTTCATCTTGGCTCAAACCGAGCCATAATCCCGAAGTTAAAGCACTTCCCAAAGCACCGACCGTACCGGGAGGATGAAACCCCTGTTTCTGAAAAGGAAAATGTCTTTTTTCGTGAGATGCTGAAGCATCATGCTGTTTAGCAGCCTTTCTCAAATCTGCCTGAAGCTGGACTCCAGCAATAAAAGCGGTCAAGAACTTTTCTCCTGACGCATTATCGGCATCCGAATGCGCGAGTGCCAGCAAACCAGCCAAGACCGGAGAAACAACATGGGTTGGTGGCAAAAACATGGGTTCAAAGTCCAAAACATGTGTCGCCGCCCCATTAATAAATGCAGCCTCCTGAGGCGATGTCTTAAAGCCTTGACCATAAATAGGACTAATTGATTTACAACCGAGACCTTTTACGTGGTCGGATAGAATATTAATGGTCGGGTGACTCATTCCTGCTATCATCACACCTATGCCATCCAATATCAAATTCTTGGCTACTAAAGCCGGTTGATCAGAAATATTCGATAAAGTAATGAGTTTCGCCTTCTGACAAATCTCTCGAGTAGTAGGAGTGTTCATGAGTTGAGGAAATTAAGTAAAATAATTTGAAATTTTTGGCATTAACATAGAATCTCAAAATAAAACAAAGACCAAATTGCCAGCGGTTTAACAAAAAAGCCTCCTCGATTACACGAGGAGGCCAACAACAAAATACTGATCTTCTATTTTAACAACTTACTTTTTACCAAACTGGATACAAGATTACCATCGGCCTTTCCTTGTAATTTTGCCATTACTGCGCCCATCACCTTTCCCATATCCTGCGGGCCAGAAGCATTGAGCTGGGCAATCAAACCATCCACTGCTTCATGAACCTCCTCTTCACTCATCTGCTCTGGAAGATAGACCTCTATCACACTTGACTGAAATTTTTCAATTTCAGCGAGATCCTCACGACCTTGTTCCACATAAATTTGAGCCGCATCTTTTCTTTGCTTATAAAGCTTATTCAAAATTTTATGCTCCGAATCCTCTGCAACTGTTCCATCTCCTCCTTCTTTAGTTGCCTCTACCAACAAAGCAGCTTTGATGGCTCGAAGGGCCTCTAATTTTTCTTTCTCTCGAGCTTTTATCGCCGATTTTATATCGGAGTTGATTCGGTCAGCTAAGCTCATGGTCAATCGACATTATCGTGCAAGTAGGAATTTCCACTGGAAAGACCGGTTTTGCCTTCATCATTTTCACCAAGCGACAATCGCGACTCCGGATTTTCATCAGAAGGTTCTACATTATCGAGCTGAATGTTTCTTCTTTTGTACGCAGGTTCATCCTCGAGATCAGCCAATCCAGAAGGTGTTTTTAGCTTCAGGCTGATTCGTTTGATCCTTGCAATGCGTTCTTCCGCAAGCTGCTCCTGCTCTTCTTTGGTTACCTCCGTATCAAGTTCTTCATTCAGCTCAGCATCTGAAGAAGAATCATAATTCCAGCTGCCTTCACGGTTTGCATTTTCTTCGGTATTACCAAACAGAGAAATCTCCTCCTGAGTTTCTTCAGCAGCTTGTTCTTTCTCAGCCGGGGCCTCATTGCCAACAGCCAATTCTGAACCGAGAGAAGTATCGTTTTTCAAGGTCGGTTCCCACTCTTTCTCCTGTTCATGATCATTTGGTTCATTCCAATTGACTTCTTCTTTGGCTTCCGGTTTTAGTCCAGACTCCACCCATGTATCCAATGTGCTCGAATCCGCGTCGTCGTCCAGTACATATCTTGTTACGTCATCATCCGTTTGAGACTCCTCCTGTTTAGGCATATCGAAAACAAAACCTGTTTGCGTTGCAGCAGGCACCTCGACATTTTCTTCATTAGTATCCTCCGCATTTCGAGACACGTCTTCCTGAACATTTTCATTTTCGAGCTTTGGCAGGGTCAATTCAGACTCCTCCAGCACGGGAGCATCTACTTTGGGCAATCCGGATTGTGTCGGGCTTTCAATGGGTGCGGTTATATCCGTATTCACCTGTTCATTCAGGTCTCTTTTTACCCTTTCAGGTGCTACTGGCAACACTCCAGTATCCGGAACCATTTTAAATCCGGTAGCAATAATTGCGATGCTCAGCTTATCACCCAGTGTTTCATCTTTTCCATGACCCCAAATGACATCCGCATCCATTCCGGCTTCATCCTGGATGTAATCTGTAATTTCGGCGATCTCATCCATAAGAACCTCTTTATCACCGTAGGTAATATTGAGGAGCACGTACCTAGCACCCATGATATCATTGTCATTCAACAGTGGTGACGATAGTGCTTCTTCCACCGCTCGTGAAGCTCTATTATCGCCTTCGGCCGTTGCAGACCCCATGATGGCTACACCACTATCTCTCATAACAGTATTCACATCATTGAAATCAACGTTGATCTGTCCAGTTACTGAGATTACTTCTGCAATTCCCTTCGCCGCTGTGCTCAACACGTCATCTGCCTGTGAAAATGCATTTTGAAGCGTGAGGTTGCCAAACATTTCGCGCAACCGATCATTGTTGATCACCAATAACGTATCCACAGCATCTCTTATCGCCTCAATCCCTTTTTGTGCTTGAGACTTTCTCTTGCGACCTTCAAAAGAGAAAGGAACAGTGACGATTCCCACAGTTAGTATCCCAAGGTCTTTTGCCGCCTTTGCAATTACGGGAGCTGCGCCTGTGCCTGTTCCACCTCCCATTCCGGCAGTAACAAACACCATCTTCGTATTGTTGGCTAAAATCGTCTTGATGTCCTCGATGTTCTCAATCGCAGCGTTTTTACCAACATCCGGTATCGATCCGGCACCTCTTCCTTCAGTTAAACTTTCTCCCAGTTGAATTTTTACGGGCACTGGACTGATATCCAATGCCTGAGAATCTGTGTTGCAAACTACAAAGTCCACTCCTTTGATTCCCAAATTGTACATGTGGTTTACGGCATTGCTGCCTCCTCCACCTACGCCAATCACCTTTATAATAGACGATTGGTCTTTTGGCATGTTAAACTTCATCATAGCAAATTATATTTTGTTGTTGTTTTCATTTAATCCTATCTATCTTTTTCTCTTCTACCAGGTATTACTCCACATTCTCATCAAAGAAGTTTCTGATCTTATCAAAGAAATTACCCTTCGTCTTGGTTGTGTGATTTCTGGCTACCTGTTCTTTAGAAACAATGGCATCAAACTTTTCAAACCCTTGAATCACTAGTCCTACACCGGTAGCAAATAGCGGTGAGGTGACCGATAAATTCGTGTTGCTGCTTAAGTGTTCGTTAGGGTAACCGATCCGTGCATCCATACCCGTTACATATTCAAATAGCTGAGTGATGTGCTTCAATTGGGAACCACCACCCGTAACTACTATTCCACCGATCAACTTCTTTTCAAAACCTGAGTTTTTTATCTCATAATACACGTGCTCAATGATCTCCGACATCCTTGCATTAATGATGCTGGATAAATTTTTAACCGATATTTCTTTTGGATCACGACCTCTGAGCCCGGGAATACAGACAATTTCATTTTCTTGTTTAGTGGATGATAGTGCGGCACCAAATTTTACTTTGAGCAACTCTGCTTGTCGATGCATAATGGTACATCCCTCTTTTATGTCTTCCGTGATTATATTACCACCAAAAGGTATAACCGCGGTGTGTCGAATAATACCATCCTGGAAGATCGCAATGTCTGTTGTTCCCCCACCGATATCAACCAGTACTACACCTGCTTCTTTCTCCTCTTCGCTCAGAACGGAAGAAGAAGATGCCAGTGGCTCTAAGATCAGGTCCGCAACTTCTAAACCAGCCTTATTAATGCATTTATAGATGTTTTTGGCCGCTGCGATTTGCCCCGTAATAATGTGAAAATTTCCTTCCAGTTGAATACCAGACATCCCAATCGGATCCTTAATCCCAGGCTCTCGATCTACAATATAATCCTGCGGTAAAACATGAATAATGTCTTCTCCCGGCATCATTACCAGCTTATACATGTCTTCGATCAATTGATCAACATCGTCGCGGTTTATCTCATCCTCAATGCTATCTCTAGTAATCATTCCTCGGTGCTGAAGACTTTTAATGTGTTGTCCTGCAATTCCTACATTCACCACATTAATATCAACCCCTGATTTGACTTCCGCCTCCTCAACAGCTGATCGAATCGACTGAACCGTTTTTTCGATGTTCGAGACTACTCCGCGAGTAACTCCTACGGACTCGGACTTTCCCATTCCGAGAATTTCAATTTTGCCGTGCTCTGTTCTTCTTCCTACCAGGCAAGCAATTTTTGTTGTTCCTATGTCTAAACCGACTACAATTTCTGGTGCATCCATATTCATTATTTTTTTGAGCAAACTATTTGACCTTTGTATTTTACCGTTAGCGTATCGTACTGATTCAACTGTTCAGGAGCTATTCCTTCTTTGTAAAATATTTCCAGTTTTCTAAACTTATCTTTGACCTGTTCGGCCGGTCCGAACAAAATCCGTTGATCACCCACTCTGGGAATCAACTCAAATTCTTTCTCACAATTCACGTAGATCTGAACGATCTGATTTTTCCAAAATTCGTTTTGGTCAACACAATCGGCCATTCTAAATATTTCATCAAGCATTGTTAATTGGCTATTCGAATCCACCTGCTCGGCCTCAATAGCATTGATTCCTGTAGGTTCATTTAGGCAACCTGTTATTACCGGAACTTTCGCATGACAATGATCCGATAGCGGCATAGAATTACCTGCATCATCTATGTAGAAGCTCGTCCCCGATTCATTCACGATCCGGACAATTGGCCTGCGCTGTCGGACATCTATTACCAATTCACCATTTAGATACACAAAGGCCTCTACGCGCTGAACCCCTGCTATTTGTGAAATTTCATTCTCAATGCGAAGCAGATCCAATTCGCATAAATGGTCGCCACTAAAATTGTATCCAATATTTCTAAGCCGCTCCAAGATCATTTCGTCTGAGACAAAATCAAACCCTGAGTTGTCATGAATTACAATTTCTGGAATGGCACACGGGATTTGCGCATGCCTCGATTTAGCAAATCCCAAGATCACACCAATCAGTCCAATGAACAAAACCCAACCACTTATTTTCAATACTTTCTTCATAAATTCAATACTTCCAGCTCTGCTTTTATTGGTTCAACAAGTTGATCGATATCTCCAGCTCCAAGGGTCAGCAGCACTTCCAATTCTCTATCTTTCAGGCTTTCTATCACTTCTTTCTTATCCAATAGAAACTTGTTCGTTCCCGATATTTTATTCAATAACATCTTGGAGGTGACTCCCTCTATTGGCATTTCGCGAGCAGGATATATTTCTAATAAAATCACCTCATTGAGCTCGGATAAACTTTCCGCAAAACCATCCGCAAAATCTCTTGTTCTCGAGAATAAATGCGGCTGAAAAATCCCAGTTATTTTCTTACCCGGATACAGTTCCTTTACACTTCTTATACAAGCCTTGAGCTCTTCAGGATGATGAGCATAATCATCTATGTAAATCAGTTCGCTTGACTTGATGTGGTATTCAAATCTTCTTTTTACCCCTTTAAATGAGGCAAGTGCATCTACTATTCTTGAAGTATCCACACCTAATTCCGCAGCTACTGCAAATGCAGCCATCGCATTTTCAATATTGTGCCCACCCGGAAGACCAACGGTGACATTTTCCACAACACCTTTCGGGTATTTTACAGTAAATAGATACTCTCCATCCACTATTTGAATATCCTTTGCCTGGTAATCTGCTTTCGAGATTATGGAGTAGGTTATTCCTTGGTCAATATTGAGCTCTGCCTTGCGAATTAATTTCCCAGCAGTTTTGATTTGCCCTATAAAGAGGTGGAACGATTCATCCAAATTTTCCTTTTTTCCATAGATGTCCAAATGATCAGCATCCATTGATGTAACCACAGCTACATCTGGGAACAAGGACAAAAACGACCGATCAAATTCATCTGCCTCGACTACCATGGTCTCCGAATCCGAATTTAATATCACATTTGAACTGTAATTGGTAGCTATGCCACCCAAAAACGCACTACAACCGTAACGCGATTCGGTAAGAATATGAGCCAGCATAGACGCAGTAGTTGTTTTACCATGGGTCCCTGCGATACCTATGGTGAAAGATTCCTTGGTCAATAGTCCCAGCACCTCTGAACGTTTGTAAACCAGACCACCAAAATTTCTGATAAAACTAAGCTGCTTGTGGTCATGATTAATTGCAGGCGTGTATACAAACAAGACATTTTCACTCGCTTCCATAGCCCACGCAGGCAAGCTATTTACTTCATCGGTAAAGCAAATTTTAATTCCTTCTTTGCTCAGCTGATCAGTTAGAGAAGATGCGACTCTATCATATCCTTCAACAACTATTCCTTTGCTCATCAAATAACGGGCGATTGCACTCATACCGATTCCTCCGATACCGATCAAATATGCCTTATTTATCTTCGTAATGTTCAATCCTTTCTACACAGTTTTATTATCTCATTTCTTATTGAATTGGCGGCTTTTCTTTTGCCCATCCTGGCTATATTTTCGCTCAATTCATTTCTTTTCTCACCATCGTCAAACAATCTGACGATTTCATTTCCAAGTAGCTCTACGGCATTTACATCCTTCACCAATATGGCAGCGTTATTTTCCACCAAAGCCATTGCATTTTTGGTTTGATGGTCTTCAGCCACATTAGGTGAAGGCACCAAAATCACAGGCTTTTCAATCAGGCATAATTCAGAAATAGAAATGGCTCCTGCTCTAGATACGACACAATCCGCCACAGAATACGCTAAGTCCATTCTAGTTATGAACGCTTCAGGGTGAATACCGTCGTATCCAAATTGCTTGGAAGCGGCCTTCATTTCATCTGAATATACTTTTCCCGTTTGCCATAAAACTTGCAGGTTTCGCTCTTTAAAAAGTGGCATTGCCGATCGAATAGCGTGATTTATTGTCCTTGCCCCAAGACTACCACCGATAACCAGTAATGTTTCTTTTTTAGGGTCCAATCCAAACCTAGCTATTGCCTCATCTCGCTTACCATTGATCTCTACTACATTTTCACGCACGGGATTACCCGTCAGCACTATTTTTTCCGTTGGAAAAAATCGATCCATATTTTCATAAGCGACACATATCTTTTTCGCTTTTTTCGCCAATAATCTATTGGTTAACCCCGGGTAAGAATTTTGCTCCTGAAGTACGGTAGCAATTCCAAATTTACTTGCCACTTTCAGCAAGGGTCCACTTGCATAACCCCCAACCCCTACAGCAACATCAGGATTGAATTCTTTCACTATTTTTTTCGCGGCTTTGATGCTTGACATTAGTTTGAATGGAAAAGCCAAATTTTTCAATGTTAGCCTTCTTTGTAACCCAACTACATTCAACCCTTTGATTTCATAACCAGCGGCAGGAACTTTTTCCATTTCCATTTTCCCGTTTGCGCCAACAAATAAAATCGAAGCATCCGGGTACTCGGATTTTATGGAATCGGCTATGGCAATGGCCGGGAAAATATGACCTCCAGTCCCTCCACCGCTCACAATAATTCGAAGATCAGGCATGTTTCCCCCCTTCCGTTTTTTCAATAGAGTGGCTGATGCTAAGAATTATCCCGATGGATATGCATGAAAACAGAATGGAGGTACCTCCCATACTTACCAGTGGAAGCGGTTGACCGGTTACGGGCAATAGCGTTGAACCTACACCCATGTTGATCATGGCCTGAAGGACTAAAATAAAGCTGAGACCAAAGGCTACATAAGCTCCAAATTTGTTTTTTGCACGAGCTGACAACCTCAGACAACGAAAGAACAGGATCAAATAAAGCAGCAATAACCCCAGACCTCCGATCAACACTCCGAACTCTTCAACAATAGTAGAATAAACAAAATCAGATTGGGCAGAGAATATATCGTTTTTGATTGATCCTCCCCCCGGCTGAAAATTGATTACGCCACCATTGACGATTCCCATCTGAGCTTGAGTAGACTGGTAATTTTCTTCCGCTGAACCTGTAAAAAAGTCGACCACTCTTTCATTCCAAGTATCTGCTCTCGGTAACATTCCAGGAATAGCAACATTGATAAGGAGTAGCAAACCGAATGCGACGATACATCCTCCAACAACTAGAGCAAGGTGCTTTAGTTTCGCTCCACCTATAAAGAGCAAAACAAGGCAGCTAACAAAAAGGAGAGCCGCGGTTGAAAAGTCGGCTGGTAGAATAAGCCCGCAAATAACCCCAATCGGTATTAAAGCGGGCAGCAGGCCTTTAAAGGTTTCAATCTTTGGTTTGTTCTGGGCAAGGAATCTTGCTACATATATAAGTAATACAAGTTTAGCAAAGTCGGATGGCTGGAAGCCCATGATCCAACGAGAAGCATTTCCTTTGCTAACACCGAACATTAATGTTACTAACAGAAGGATTGCAGCAATGTAAACTCCCAGCTGGGATGCTCTGGAAAACAAACTGAACTTTATTTTGTGTATGACAATCATTATGGTGAATCCCGCTATTAAAAGCATCATGTGCTTGAAAAGGAATGAGGTTGCGTCACCATCGGTAAGTCTGTATGCCATGTTGGAGCTAGCACTGTACGCCACAACAATGGAAAACAACGAGAGAATGATAACAATCATCCAGATTACCCTATCGCCATTCACATATTTAAAGAGAGAGTTAACCATTTTTCAATTCTTCCACGTGCGATTTGAATTGGTTTCCCCTATCTCTATAATCTTCAAAATGCTCATAGCTTGAACATGCCGGAGAAAAGAGTACAACGTCACCTGTTTTTGCCATTTCATGAGCAAAACGAACTGCCTCGCTTAACGAACTTTTGTGAGAGTACATATCTACAAGATTTGCAAAAGAGTATTTGATCTTGGTTTCGGGTGGACCAAAGCAAACTACTGTCTTCACTTTGAACTTGATGAGTTTTTCAAAAATTGAATAATCATTGACAACCTCAGTTGAACCGATGATCCAGATCAGTGGTTTCTTCATCAATTCCAAAGAATAATACGCCGAATCAAGATCTGTTGCTTTCGAATCATTGATGTACTCAACACCATCAATCTCATTGCACACTTCCAATCGATGGGCAATTTCTCCGAATGAAGACATCCCTTTTCTTCTCGCCTCAACAAGCTGATTGGTCAGGTTCTTTATTTTTATCTGTTCTTTCATTTATTCGATTTTTAGAGTGATTTAACGGCTCTTTTAAACTTATTTCCACGATCCTCGTAATCGTCAAAAAGATCAAAACTTGCGCATGCCGGAGAGAGTAAAACAATTTCGCCTTTAGTTGCCAACTGGTAACTTAAACCAACGGCGTCCATTGCTGATTGCGCCTCCAGAATATGATCAATTTTACCGCTGAAAGCCTTAATGATCTTACTGTTGTCTTTGCCGAGGCATACAATTGCTTTCACCTTGCTGACAACCAGCTCTTGCAGCATTTGATAATCGTTTCCTTTATCTACTCCACCAACGATCCATACCACCGGTTTGCTCATACTCTCCAGCGCATACCAGGTAGAATTAACATTAGTAGCCTTCGAATCATTAATAAATTCGATCCCATGAACCCGCGCGACGAATTCCAATCGATGCTCAACATTTTGAAAATCAGAAAGGCTCTCTCGAATTATCTCCTTTCTTATCTCCAATACCCGAGCGGCAATTCCACTGGCCATTGAGTTCTGGCCATTGTGCTTGCCCTGCAGTGCTAAATCGTGTATTGACATAGTTAATTTGTTGTTGTTTAGGTTTATAATTAATTGTTCGTTTACTATCCATGCTCCCTCATCGACCTTACCACGATCGCTGAAAGGGAGACTTTTTGCTTTAATTTCTCTTTTACTTATTTCATCACTGATAACCGGATCGTCCAACCAGTAAATGAAATGGTCTCTATTCGTTTGATTTTGAATGATTCGAAATTTTGAGTCAACATAGCGTTGAAATTCCCCACCGTATCTATCCAAATGGTCAGGAGTTATGTTCAAAAGAACGGCGATATCAGCCTTGAATTCATTCATACCATCCAATTGAAAACTGCTCAATTCTACCACATAGTGATCATAGGATTCTTTAGCTACTTGATATGCTAAACTCTTGCCTACATTTCCCGCCAGTCCAACGTTAAAACCAGCCTTTTTCAAAATGTGGTAGATCAGCATGGCCGTAGTGGTTTTTCCATTGCTACCCGTAACACAGATCATAAAAGCATCGCTAAACCTTCCGGCAAATTCAATTTCCGATAGGACCGGAATATTGCGCTCTAATAGCATTTGAATCAATGGGGTTTCATCCGGTATTCCAGGACTCTTGATCACTTCCGAGGCCATTACTATTTTCGACTCAGAATGTTGTTTCTGTTCCCATTCAATGTCATTATTTGAAAGAACGATCTGGTATTCTTCAGCTATTTCCCCGTTATCCGAAAGAAAAACTTCAAACCCTTTATTTTTCGCCAGTACAGCAGCTCCGACTCCACTTTCTCCTCCGCCGAGTACTACTATTTTTTTTAGTTCACCCATTTTTTGGCCAACTGCTCAGGCATCATCTAATTTTCAATGTCACAATTGAAAGAATGGCCAGCAGGACACCTATGATCCAGAATCTGGCAACAATCTTTGCTTCGTGCATTCCCTTTTTTTGGTAATGATGGTGCAATGGCGCCATCCTAAAAATTCGTTTCCCTTCTCCGGTCGGAGACTTTTTCTTTGTGTATTTGAAATAGGCAACCTGCATCATGACCGAAAGATTCTCTATGAGGAAAATCCCGCAAAACACAGGTATAATGAGTTCTTTTCGGATCGCGATTGCGAATGTTGCGATTATACCTCCCAGTGCTAAGGAGCCCGTATCGCCCATAAATACTTTGGCCGGGTATGCGTTGTACCACAAAAACCCAACACATGCCCCAATAAAAGATGAAATAAAGATCACGAGCTCACCTGAATTCGGTATGTACATGATGTTCAGGTAATCGGAAAATATTGCATTACCTGAAACGTAAGCGAATATGGCTAGAGTAATACCAATAATTGCAGAGGTTCCTGTTGCAAGACCATCTAAACCATCCGTCATGTTCGCACCGTTTGAAACTGCAGTAACTATTATGATGGTCATAATGATGAATACAATCCAGGTGTAGGATTTCATACTATCCGGGAGCAACCATTCGTAATTGAACTCATTGTTTTTAACAAACGGAATAGTCGTACTCCTCGATTTCTTTTCTTCACCATAATTCACATCATCAGCCCCGAATACAGGGCCGACGTCATCCGCATTGGCGATAGCTGTTTCGAACTGAGTTGGTTCTATCTTTTCCTTGATCGTTACGCTTGGATGGAAATACAAAAGAGAACCTACAATTATTCCTACACCAACCTGTCCGACCACTTTGAACTTGCCCGCAAGCCCCTTTTTGTTTTTCTTGAACACCTTTATGTAATCATCCAGAAAACCGATCAATCCTAGCCAAACCGTCGCTAATAGCATGGTGATCGTGTAGATATTATCGAGCTTAGCGAATAATATCGTGGGGATAAGTATTGCACTCAGAATAATCAATCCACCCATTGTTGGTGTGCCTTCCTTTTCTTTCTGTCCATCCAGACCAAGGTCACGCACCGATTCGCCAACCTGCTTCTTGTGCAGCAATCTGATCAACCGCTTACCAAAAACCATTGATATCAGCAACGATACTACAATGGTCATTGCCGATCGGAATGATATATAATCAAACAAACCTATTCCGGGAAAATCAAATCCCGCATTCTGCAGATATGTAAACAGGTGATAGAACATTATTTATCCAATACTTTTAGTGTTTCATTTAAAATTTCCATGTCGTCAAAAGGAAGTGTCTCATCACCGATAATCTGGTAATTTTCATGACCCTTCCCAGCGATAAGCAATATGTCACCGGTATGCGCTATGGAAACAGCCATTTTTATTGCTTCTTTTCTACTGGGTATAGCAACTGTTTTCTTAAAATCAATGGGCTCTACGCCCTTTTGCATTTCCTCAATAATGCGGTTAGGATCTTCGGTTCTCGGGTTGTCGGAAGTGAATATTACCTGATCTGAAAACTGGCATGCAATTTTTGCCATCAACGGTCGTTTGCCTTTATCTCGGTCTCCTCCGCACCCTACTACGGTTATGACCATTTCATTACCGGTTCGGATGTCTTTAATTGTTTTTAAAACATTTTCGAGTGCATCTGGCGTATGCGCGTAATCCACGATGCCCATCACACCTTTTTCTGACCTCAAGTATTCGAATCTTCCTTCCACTGAATTGAGGTTGGAAATCGTTGTAAGCACATCCAGTTTTTCCTGACCTAATAAAACTGCGGCTCCGTATGCCGCCAATATGTTATATGCATTGAAGCCCCCAATTAATTTGGAATACAGCTCCTGTCCGTCGACATTCAGATGCAAGCCATTGAATTGGTTTTCTAAAATCTTCGCCTTGTAATCCGCAACGGTATTTATGCCATAGGTATATACTTTGGCTTTCGTATCCTGTACCATGGTTTCTCCGTGAACCTGATCGGCGTTGGTTAAAGCAAAGGCATCCTTTGGCAGCGCATCAAAAAATCCTTTTTTAGCACTTATATAATTGTCGAAAGTTCCATGATAATCCAAATGCTCATGTGTGATATTCGTGAAGATGCCACCAGCGAAATTCAACCCCGCAATTCGTTCCTGAGCTACCGCATGGCTTGACACTTCCATAAAACAATATGAGCAGCCTTTTTCAACCATATTATTGAGTAAACCATGAAGCTCCAATGCATTTGGCGTGGTGTGTGTAGATTCCACTTCCTCGTTATGGACTTTATATATCACCGTTGATATTAGTCCCACTTTGAATCCCATCATTCTGAAAAGATTGTACATCAGCGTTGCCGACGTAGTCTTTCCATTTGTCCCTGTCACTCCAACCAATTTGAGCTGACTCGAAGGATTGTTGAAAAAGTTAGATGCCACAATTCCCAGTGCATTTGATGCATTCTTAACAACGATATAGGTAACCTCCGTACTTAGATTTTCCGGAAGGTTTTCGCACAGTATGGCTACTGCACCTTTATCGATAGCAGAATCAATGAATTTATGTCCATCAACCTGAGTACCCGGGGTCGCTACAAACATCCCGAATTTCATCACTTGTCTTGAATCATATGCAATGTCCTCAATTGCAACATTTGTAGACCCAATCACATTCTCAATCCTGACCCCGTATATTATGTCTTTTAGTAGTCTCATTAACTCAATTGAATTGTTATGGTAGTACCTTCAACCAGAGGGGATCCACCAGATATTGATTGTTTCCTCACTGTTCCACTTCCCACTATTCTAACATGCAACCCCTTGTTCTCAAGCAAGTTCAACGCATCAATTAATCCCATACCCACAACGTTTGGAATCGTGCCTGCCCTTACCTTTCGATTTTCGATTTTTACTTGTTCCGATTCGGAAGTTGTAACCACCCAATCCGATTCATTTGCATCATCCATTACCGGAACATTAAGTGTTTTAAGTACTTCCATCAGCTCGGATTTAGCGCCGTATTTGGATCGGGGAGAACGAACAGAATTCGAAGCTATTCGATTCCGATTTTGATTGATCTCTATTGTGCTTGAATACACCTTGTCGGCAATCTCTTTAAACACACTTCCTGAAACAACAGAACCATAAATGTCTTTTGATGGACCCTGGATCAAGACAATACAAGAATACTTTGGAGCATCAGCGGGAAAGTACCCACAAAATGAGGCCTGATGTTTATCCGAGTATTCCCCGTTATCGTCAATCAACTGAACGGTTCCTGTTTTCCCGGCAATATCAAAACCTCTGGTTCTTATGTTTCTTGCCGTACCATTTTCAACTACTCCTTTCAACATAAGCTGCACATCTTCGAGCGTTTCGGGTTTACAGATCCGTTCATTCAAAATCTGAGTACCGAACTTCTTGACTACACGATCCCCGTCGCGAATCTCTTTTACAAATTGCGGCTTAACCATTTTGCCATTGTTAGCAACAGCGTTATAAAAAGTCAGTGTTTGTAGAGGTGTTTGCTCTAATTCGTAACCTATTGCCATCCACGGTAGGGTTATTCCAGAGAAATCCGTCTGGTCCGCTTCTTTTATATATGGGTTTCTTTCGCCTGAAATTTCAACTCCCAGCTTTTTGTCCAATCCTATCTTTTTCAGCCCGTCAATAAATGATTGAGCCTCCTTTTTGTACTTGTCGTCGATGACCTGAGAAATCACATTGGATGAAACTTCAAATGCCCTTTGAATCGTAATCTTTCCGTAGCCTTCTCGCCTAGAGTCTCTAAGAACACTCTCATACTTAGTTCCCTTAAAATAGGTGTACCTTCCGGATGCACGAACCGAATCGGTTATCTTAACTTTTTCGTCGTCTAAAGCAACCATTAGTGATGCCAATTTAAAAGTAGAGCCAGGCTCTGACCTCCTTCCCACCGCCATATTGTACATCTCATAATAATTGCTATCCCCCGCTCTTTCGAGGTTTGCAATGGCCTTAATATGACCGGTTTCAACCTCCATTAAAACGGCACACCCTCTCGCTGCCTGCTGCAATTCAAGTTGCTTTCGCAGAGCTGATTCTGCTACATCCTGAATGTTTATGTCTATCGTTGTGTAGACATCGTGTCCATTTATAGGGTCAACAGAGAATTCGTCCTGAACGGGCTTCCATTGATTGCCTGCAATTTTTTTCATGAGCATTCGACCATCTCTACCCTGCAGTTCATCTTTATAGGCTCCCTCAAGCCCAACGAAATTGGAATCCTCTTCACTCACCCGGACATAGCCGATGGTTCTCTTTGCAAGCTGCTTGTAGGGTAAGACTCTTTCATTTACCGGAACAACAATCAGTCCTCCCTTGTACTTTCCCTTTCGCAGTATCGGAAACTGCTTGACCCGTTGCAAATCGGTGTAATTCACCTTGTTCTTGATCAAAACATATTGAACCGAATCCCTTCTTTTGGTCGCCAGCTTTGTTTTCCATTCCTCGGCATTTTTTTCAGGAAAAAGAGCGGAAAGTTCGATGGACAAGGAGTCTATTTGTTCATCCCATAGCAGCTGATTGATACAAAACGGATCGATTGCAATATTGTACCGTGGAACAGATATTGCCAAGGCAAGTTTTTGCTCGTCAGAGGCGTAAATATTACCTTTTGGCGCTTCAATGGTTCGCATATCATAAATCAGATCATTCGCCTCTGATTTTAATGCGCTCCCATCCGCGAATTGCACGTGAAACAACTTCACCAAGATTCCTGCTCCGAAAAGCACGATAATTATGTAAACCACATAAATCCTGATCAATATGTCTTTCTCTTTACTCATTCTTCAATTTCTCCTTTCGCAAAAGGAATTACAATTGGCGGATCGACTGATTCATACATACCGATTTCAGCCGTTGCTTCCGCTACGGTCGTCTGCAAACTGTAGCTGTTAAATTCTTCCGTAAGTGACTGCAATTTGGAATAGAGCTCTGCGTATTCTTTGTCTTGCCTTGTTTGCTCTCTTACGCTATTGTCCACGTAGTATTGATACCCAATATAGAAGAGCATTAAAACGGTGAGAAACCCTAAAAAAGGCAGGTTTCTTTCTACGATTCGACTGCTCAAAAATTCACCGGAAACGACATCCTTAATTGGCTTGCCAATCGTTATTTTCCGTCTTTTCGACTTGTTCGATTTACCCTTACTATCCTTTTTTCTATTCCAAATATTCATGCTCCTTACAACTTCCTATTTGCTAACCTCATTTACCCTCTCAGCGATTCGAAGTTTTGCACTTCGCGCTCTTGGATTATTTTCAATTTCTTCTTGTGATGGCAGAATTGGCTTTCTAGTGATTTCCTTAAAGGGCTTCAGCTGATTTCCATAAAAGTCTTTTTCAACTTCCCCCTTAAACTTTCCTTTTTTCATGAAATTTTTGACTGCCCGATCTTCAATCGAGTGGTATGAAATAACTACTAATCGACCCCCCGGCTTTAACACCTCCGCTGAAGCTTCCAACAATTCTTCAACAGCACTAACTTCATCGTTCACTTCTATCCGAAGCGCTTGAAAAACCTTGGCTTTGAATTTCACCTTCTTTCCGTTACTCCTAAAATTCTCCAACAGATCATTCAGCTGTTGTGTACTTTCAAACGGCAGGTTTCTCCGAACAGCTTCTATTTTCATTGCTAGCGGATAGGCTTCCTTGATCTCACCATATTCCCGGAATATTTTGGTCAGTTGTTCCACTCCGTACTCATTCAGGATCGATGCGGCAGTTGCACCACCAGTTTGAGCCATCCTCATATCAAGCGGACCGTTGAATCGATAGGAGAATCCTCGCTCTTCTTCGTTGAATTGCCACGAAGAAACCCCCAGGTCGGCCAATATCCCATCAACTGGAATCAAACTGTGAAGCCTAAGGAAACTCTTGAGGTAACGGAAATTCTGCGGGACAAAAATGAAGTCATCTGATTTCGGCAAGTTTCGCTCCGCGTCCGGATCCTGATCAAACCCTACCAGCTTACCCCCGCTCAACTTATTCAGCACCACTTTGGAATGACCACCTCCACCGAAGGTAGCATCCACGTACACTCCCTTCGGAATTATTTTTAAGCCATTAACTGCATCATGTAAAAGAACTGGTATATGATAGCTTTGACTAAGCGTCATCACCACCAAGATTGCCCATCACTTCTTCCGCCAAATCGGCGAATTCACTCCAATCTTCTTTCATCAACTTGTTGTAGGAATCCTTATCCCAGATCTCAAACTGATCGATATTGGCTGACAGAACAATCTCTTTCGAGATACCAGCATGCTTCATTAGACTTTTCGGAATGAGTAAACGACCATTAGCATCGATTGCTATCTGCATCGCTCCCTGCTGAAACATCCGAACAAATTTTAGATTTTTAGCATTAAACCGGTTGAGCTTTCTAAGCTTATCCATCACCCTTGTCCATTCACTTAACGGATACAGGTTAAGATTCCCACTAAGCCCGCGATTGACTACAAACTGATCCTGATCTGCAGGATCCAACTGCTTCCTCAAGCCAGCAGGAAGACTTAATCTTCCTTTAGCATCAAGCTTACAATTGTATTCCCCAATAAAACCAGTCATCTAACACGAACTTTATTAATGGTAAAAATATCTAAAATTTTCCCACAAAATACCACTTTATACCACTTTGTGGATAACTTTGAACGAAACAAGTATATAACAAGTTTCACAATATTCAAAAAACCCTTATTTAATAAGGGATATAGAGCCTCTAGAGTTTTAATTAACAAGTGGGATAAAGTGGAAAAAAGAATTCACAGCAATTTGTTAAAGAAGGTTGAATTTAACCCTGCTGATTGTTTGATTTTTTGGTACTTTTAAGTTCAGAATTGACACAAATTTCAATATCAGGGTGATTATGCCGACACACTAATCTGAAAATGAAAACGACGCTCGTATCTACTTTTATGCAAAATGAATAGCAGAAGAACAGTCTTACTCTAAAACAAGTAGTTGTATGCAAGAAAGTGAGGAAAAGTTCATTGATATTGAGCGATTGATTTCGGAGAAAAACCCCAAGGCGTTGAAGTGGACACCACAGTTTCTGCTGAACTACCTAAAGCGCAAATTACACCAAGATGAAATCAACCAAGTACTAAAGGAAAACAAAGACCTTTATGACTATGATTTCTGTAATAACATAATCGATCGTTTTAACATAAAGGTGGTAAATGAAGGCACCGAACACATACCCTCTGAAGAAGGGGCGATATTTGTTGTCAATCATCCGTTAGGCGGAATGGACGCTCTTTCCATCATACATTCGATTGGAGAATTCAGAACGGATGTGAAATTTATTGTTAACGACATCCTGCTGAATTTAAAGAATCTCAAGGGGATATTTGTCGGCATCAACAAGCATGGAGCAAACAGCAAAAAATCGATCAGTCAGCTAGATGAGCTATTCGCATCAGACCATGCCATTTTCATTTTTCCAGCAGGCCTTGTAAGTAGAAAAAACAAGAAAAAAATCATTGATCTAGAGTGGAAGAAAACATTTGTTTCGAGAGCCAAAAAATACAACAAACCGGTAGTTCCTGTCCATTTAGACGGAGAGCTGACCAAATTTTTCTACAATCTAGCCAATTTCAGATCCAAAATCGGAATTAAAATGAACATTGAAATGCTATACCTGGCCGACGAATTATTTAAACAAAAGAATCGAACTATACGTATTACCTATGGACGCCCTATTTCCCCTTCACTGTTTGACGAGTCCAAGAAAGATGTAGAATGGGCTCAATGGGTAAAGGAGCAAGTATATCTACTTAAAACGGATTAGATAATTCGATATGAGCAATGAATTGAGCTACATAATTCCACCAGTGGATCGCGAGCTGCTTCGCAGCGAGCTTTCGGATGACAAGTTGATCCGAAAAACAAACAAACTGAATAACGACATTTACATTGTGAATCACCACAATTCGCCAAATGTCATGCGAGAAATTGGTAGACTTCGTGAATTGACATTTGCCATGTCAGGTGGCGGCACAGGCAATCCAGTTGATATTGATGAGCGCGACACGGCAGAAATTTGTTACGACCAACTTATTGTTTATTCGCCTGAAGATGATGAAATTGTGAGCGGCTATCGATTCCTTGATTGTTCGAAAGTGCTCGATGACGATCGTTTCAAAACTCATCTTTCTACCGCACACTATTTTAACTTTTCAGACCATTTCGTTAACGAATACCTTCCTTACACCATAGAGCTTGGCAGATCATGGGTTCAGCCTGCGTATCAGCCCTCTCAAAATCCGAGGAAAGGAATATTTGCTCTAGACAATTTATGGGATGGACTGGGAGCACTGGTGATCACCCATAAACATGTAGAGCACTTTTACGGAAAGGTAACTATGTATCCTACCTACGATAAGGAAGCCAGGAATGCACTGTTGTCATTTATGCATTATTTTTTTCCAGATAACGATGGACTAGTAACCCCAAAGAATCCACTGGTATATAACCAAAATAACGCAAAATTTATCCGAATGATCAAAGGGCTGGAATACAAAGAGGCCTACAAACTATTATCGCGCTTTGTAAAAGCTCGAGAAGAAACAGTTCCACCACTGATCAATCAATATATGTCTCTTTCCAACACAATGAAAATGTTTGGCACCTGTGTTAATGAAGATTTTGGATATGTAGAAGAATCCGGCATACTGGTTACAATTGCTGATGTATACCCTGAAAAGTCTGAACGGCACTTGTCGTTTTAACACAAACAGCTGGCGATATTGCTCATTCTAACTTCCTTCTACTAATTTTACAGTATGGATATCACCTCTGCATCATTTGTTATAAGTAATACCGACATCGGAAAACTTCCTAAACCGGTTTTGCCGGAATATGCATTCATTGGAAGGTCCAATGTCGGCAAAAGCTCTTTGATCAATATGCTCTGCAACCGAAATAACCTGGCTAAAATCTCAGGTACACCGGGTAAAACTCAGCTCATCAACCACTTTCTGATCAATGAAAACTGGTACCTGGTCGATCTACCCGGCTATGGATATGCAAAAGTGTCAAAAAAAGAAAGGAAAAAATGGCAAGGTTTCACATTCCAATACCTAAAAAACCGTAAAAACCTGATGGGAGTATTCGTTTTGGTAGACTCCCGAATTCCTGCTCAACGAATTGACCTTGAATTCATGGAATGGCTCGGAAACAAACAAATTCCATTCGCCATTGTATTTACCAAAACAGACAAAAAAGAAAGCAAAGACATTCAACAACAGGTAAATCTTTATGAGCAGGAAATGCTCACAACCTGGGAATTCATGCCAAAGTACTTCTGCACTTCAGCTATCAGCAAAACGGGACGCGAAGAGCTATTGAACTTTATTCAGGAAACGAATCAAGTATTTTAATCCAATTACTTGTCGAACTTTCCGGATGGCGGTAGTATCTGCAATTTTTCTCCAAAAAAATCAGCAAAATCTCTCATTGCCGCTCCCATTCCATCTTCACCTGTGGCTCTTTCAAAACTTTCAGCCATAGAGGTGTAACATTGGTGATAAAAACGTTTCATCTCATCAATGGTCATTTCCGTTGTCCACAAATCCATCCTCATGCTCGTTTCGTCTTCCTTATCCCACATGGCCAGCATCATTGCCTTTGCTTTCCTCGCCTGTTCCTCTCCAGCGTCCGTTGCTCCCCATTCGATATCATGTGGAATGTGATTCTCATCCAACGCTACTTTTATGTTTACTTCAGATTGTTTGCTCATAATCTTACCCTTTTGGGTCATAATACTTTAATATTCTCTTCGAATTTGTTTCACTTACCAATTCATGAAGTGCCACATCCGGATTTGCATTCATATAATCTCGCACCATCTGCCAACCCATCCATATCCCCATTCTTGCTGGCGAATCATCTGATAATCCTTTGGTGAAGGGACCATCCGTAATCCAGTTTACTTCCAACATCTCGTCCTTACTGTACAGCATTTCCTGTTCTACCATGTATTGCCACACCTTATACTCGTTTACTTTTGCCCATTCTACCTCCTGGTCAGAATACCCCATTTTTATCCCTGCCGAACTTTGCGGCAAGATTGCATCCATCAAATACATAATTTTTCCGGCAGCAATGATTTTATCCAAAAAATCTTCCCCGCTGCACGCATAGAAATTTTCCAATAACCAAGCTTTCATGGCATTAGCAACTAAGTACCTGCTATCCATTTTGTCCTTGAAAAATTTAGGAAAATCCATGACGGGCAATTTTTCAACCAGCGTATGATCTTTGCCTAAATACATCTCCAGTCCGACACATAAATTGTTATCAACAACCATGGCATGTGCATTGAAGTAGGAGAAGAAAGTGATTATGTTATCAGGCAAAGCGCTATCAGGAAAATAATGTTGGCAATAGGCAAGTGCTTGCTCAATTTCCTTTTCATATTGATCAAAATCACTAAATTCTGTCCTCAGCTCAGGCAAAACCTCTTTCATGAGCAAGTCACTATTGAATCGCTTCATTAAGTAGTTACCAATCATTGGATCATGTACCGATCCTTCTCGTATCATTTTGCCTACGAACAGTTCATATAGCGATCCGTAAGTCCTGAGCAGCTCTTCATTCACCGAATTGGCCTTTTCAAGACTTATCAATTGGTCAGGAAGGTCTTTTTCCATTCTAAGTACAGGAAGATCCACAGGGTCAGCATCAATATTTACATCCAATCGATCTGACGAACATGATAAAAAAAGTGCGAACAGGGCCGCTAGTGAATACCATCTAAGCATTTCCGTCCATTTCATTTGTTTCAAAACAACTCAATTTCGGCCCATTATTTGATAACAATTTGCTTATGTTTGTACAGCAATTAAACACCAAAAATATGAAAAAGACTCTTATTGCACTATTTTGCTTATCGCTGCTGGGAATTGGAAAAAACACGTTCGCACAAGACGATAAAAAATTTCATTTTGGATTGGCTATTGAGCCATCCGTTAACTGGTACTCTCCTACCGAAAAGAGGGACTTTGAAAGCGCTAAAAGCCCTTTAAAATTCGCCTTTGGATTGGTCACTGACTTTGCGTTGAGCGAGAATATCTGGCTTTCCACCGGTATAGGCCTAGGAGGTGGAGGTGGAAAAATCAACTACCTAGAAAATCCAGATGACAATATTGGTTATTTCCTTAATGAAAATGACATTATTGAACCCGATGGTTCCTATGCAGGTATCGACACTACATCGGATTTTATCTCTTTGACCTCTAGAGAATACAAGGCTCAATATGTTCAGATTCCTTTCACGCTAAAGATGAAAACCAAGGAAATTGGAATGATGACCTATTTCGGTCAGTTTGGAGCCGATATTTCTGTTAATACAAGAGGACGAGCAGACGATGAAGGCACCAATCTATCGAGCACCAATAATACAGATTTGACGGATTTAAACATAGGAAGCGAAATGCAACCGTTACTTCTTGGACTGAATGTCGGAGGTGGAGCAGAGTACAATATATCTGGAAGCACCTCTCTATTCTTTTCACTTAATTACCACTACGGATTTCTTAATGCAGTAAAGAAAACATCTAAGCATTTGGTTGAACTTGATCCAATCGCGGCACTTGCCGGAGGAAATGCAACAGCCTATACGCCACAAAAGTTTAACCCAATGGCGATCTCACTTAAGATCGGAGTTCTTTTTTAAGAAGCACTCTATTGACATATTTGGTATTTTTATCCCTCGGTATTGCCGAGGGATTTTTTATGCAAACAAAAGAAGTAACCACATACATCATCAATTGGCTGAAGAGCTATGCTGAACAAAGTGCAATGAACGGATTCGTTGTCGGCGTTTCAGGTGGGATAGACTCTGCTCTGACATCGACGCTTTGTGCTTCAACCGGAATGCCCGTAGTGGTGGTTAGTATGCCGATTCATCAGGAGCCCAAACAGCTGAATCGAGCGTCCAATCACATTACCTGGTTGTTGCAGAATTTTTCAAACGTGACGGATTATACCATTGACCTGACACAATCGTTTGATGCACTTGAACACAGTTTGCCCGATGACATTACGGATGAATTGACCATGGCCAACACACGAGCCAGAATGAGAATGACTGCACTTTATGCCTTTGCAGGAAACAAGAAAATGTTAGTTGCCGGAACAGGTAATAAAGTCGAGGATTTCGGAGTAGGTTTTTATACCAAATACGGGGATGGAGGGGTCGACATCAGCCCTATTGCAGATCTGCTGAAATCAGAAGTTCGATTGTGTGCTGAAGCATTAGGAGTGCAGCAGGAGATTCTGGACGCTAAACCAACCGACGGATTATGGGGAGATGATCGCTCGGATGAAGATCAGCTTGGTGCCACTTATCCCGAGCTTGAATGGGCTATGGAATTTAATGGAGAAGAGACTGAATTGACTTCTCGTCAGCAGGAGGTTTTGTCGATATACCGAAAACTGAACCGAGCGAACCAGCACAAGATGAATCCCATACCCATCTGCATGATTCCTGAAGAGCTAAAAGATTAAGCACTTTCGGGTGCCAACCGAACAATCAACCCATCCAGTTCATCCCGCAAGGGAAGCTGACAACACAATCGACTGTTGTCCTTCACAAAAAATGCCTCATCCAGCATATCCTCTTCCTCATCGCTCATTTCCGGCAGATCATGATCCGATTCCACATAACAATGGCAGGATGCACACATGGCCATTCCTCCGCACGTGCCCTCTACCGGTAGCTCAGCCGATTTGCAGAGCTCCATCATGTTCATACTCATATCAGTTGGACCCTCCACTTTGTGCTCCGCTCCTTCCCGATCGATTATGGTCACATTTATTAGCGTCACGGCATAAAGTTTAAGATTCGAATCCGTTTACCCCGACAACCGTGGTGTATTTCAAGACCAGATTTTTATCCGGGTAGATTCTTTTAAAGGCTGATTGAACCATTAATGTTCCTTCATGAAATCCACAAAGAATCAATTTTAATTTTCCGGGATAGGTATTGACATCACCAATAGCATAGATTCCGGGTATATTCGTACTGTAATCGAAGGTGTTCACCTTTATTGCATTTTTCTCGATCTCCAATCCCCAATTGGCTATCGGCCCTAGTTTTGGCGTAAGTCCAAACAACGGCATCCAGTGATCCGTTTTCAAGATTATCTCACCCTCCTCTTTGTGATTAACGGTTAGTGATTCAACCTTTCCTTCTCCATGAATACCAACTACCTCAGCGTCTGAAATAAATTTGATCTTACCGCTTTCGGCAAGATCCAACACCTTCTGGGCAGAATCAGGATGCCCCTTAAACCCTTTTCTTCGGTGAACCAATGTAACCGAATTGGCAATGCCATCAGCTAGGTAGATGGTCCAATCCAAAGCGCTGTCTCCCCCACCCGAAATGACCACATCTTTTCCACGATACATTTCAGGATCCTTAATAATATACTCTACGCCTTTGTCCTCAAAATTTTCAAGCTCTGCTATTGGCGGCTTTCTTGGCGAAAAAACTCCTAATCCACCCGCTATAGCGACAATTGGCGCCTTGTGCTTTGTGCCTCTGTCCGTAGTAACAATGAACTGATCATCCGAATCACGATCAATTGTAACCGCACTTTCACCCAATGTGAATCCGGGTTTAAATGGTTCGATTTGTTTCATGAGGTGATCCACAAGGTCACCTGCAAGTACTTCCGGAAAAGCGGGTATGTCGTAAATGGGTTTTTTCGGATAGATCTCTGCACACTGCCCACCCGGTTGAGGAAGCGAATCTATCAAATGACATCTTAGCTTCAGCAAACCTGCTTCAAAAACCGTAAACAAACCGCAAGGTCCGGCCCCAATTATAAGGATATCTGTTTCAACCATATCAATAAGTCAGGCGTCAAAAATAATTCAAAAATCAATACTTAAAATAATGTCCATGTGACATTTTAATTCTATCGGAAACAGTAAAAAGGATGCACCGGTCAAATACGATCGAATCTTGTTCATTCAATAGAATTGATTATAATTTCAATTATTCTTAAATTGATCGGCGCATTTCGTGCATCATTTAAACAAAAAAAGAATCATAACATATGAAAAATCTATACTTAACTCTGTTGTTGGCAGTCTCCACGCTCATTGCCGGAGCACAATGCACTGGCAACAGATACACAAAACAAATTTTCTCATCCGTTGATCTAACATCCGATGTTCCTTACGGCAGCAATTATCTATACACAGGTTTTAACGAGGACCTTTTTCTAGATGTTTACGAACCTTCCGGTGATACAGAAACAAACCGACCACTCATAATACTGGAACACGGTGGAAGCTTCATTTTCGGAGACAAAACGGCTGGAGACGTCGTTGCGCTATCGCAAGATTTTGCAAAAATGGGTTATGTATGCTCATCGATTTCTTACCGACTCGGCATATCCGGATTTCCATTTGGAATAGATTCTGTAGGCTCTACTGAGGCGGTAGTTCGCGCATACCACGACATGAAAGCGGCCATACGGTTCTTTTGGAAAGATGCTAGAGAAAATGGGAACACCTACGGCATTGACACGAACAACATATTCATCGGAGGCTCATCTGCAGGTGGATTTGCGGCCCTGCATGTTGCCTATTTGGACGAAGCATCAGAAATGCCCACCTATATTGACACCACTCAATTAGGACTCGGCGGAGGCCTTGAAGGAAATTCGGGCAACCCCGGTTATCCAACAGATGTGAAAGGTGTTATTAATTTAGCAGGCGCGTTGAAAGACACGTCGTGGATCAAACCCGGCGACCTCCCAACAGTTAGCATGCATGCTACTAACGACGGCACTGTTCCCTATGGAACCGCTGAAATTGCAGTAAGTGGTATTCCAATAGGCCTTGTGGTATCAGGCAGCAGCGACATACACAATCGACTAAATGATGTAGGCATCACCAATTGTTTTTACTCAGTGGATGGTACCATGCACCCGGTTCACAATGGAAGCCCGGAATACTACGATACCACCGTATTGTACATGAGGAATTTTCTAGCTTCTCAGGTTTGTGGCACTGCACTCAATTGTTTTGCTACAGATGGAATCGTAGGAGTGGATGAAATTGACCTTAAGACCCAGGTGAAAATTTATCCAAACCCGGCATCCAACAGAATCTATCTTGATTTTGCACGGTCTTCCAGTGAAACGATCGACATAGAAATTGTTGACATTTTAGGCAACACGGTTTCATCCTTTTCTACCGTTTCATCTCTGCCGGAAATTGACATTTCTGAATTATCGCACGGAGCATATTTGGTTTCCTGCAAAGGTTCGAATTGGATGATCACAAAACGATTCATCAAGAACTAAAAATTGACAAGAAAAATTTTAGAAGGGGCTTTTCGCCCCTTTTTCTTTACCATTTAATTGGGCTGCTCCAGAGGAGCATTTACCGCCTCAACTCTTAGCACATCCGGTGCAGTTTTTTTTATGGATTCTTCCAAACCGGCTTTCATAGTCATCGCACTCATTCTGCATGTTTTACATGCACCCAAGAGTCGAACACGAACCACTTTATCTTTTGTGATTTCAACCAATTCCATGTCCCCACCATCTGCCTCCAAATAGGGTTTGAGCTTTTTTATTGCCTCTTTAACGCTTGTTTCTAAATTACGCTTTGACATGTTTAATTCACCTTTACAACTTTAGTTTTCGGCAACGCGTCGTTTCTGAATTCTACTGCTTCTCGCGTTGCATGGCACAAATCATCGAAACAGGCAGCTATTATGGTATTTTCCTGCAATACCGCAGGCCTTCCTACATCTGCGGCTTCTCGAATGCTTTGCACCAACGGGATCTGACCTAACAGTTTCAGATCTAACTTCTCCGCTAATCCCTTTCCTCCGTCTTTACCAAAGATATAGTATTTATTTTCAGGTAGTTCCGCCGGTGTAAACCAAGACATGTTTTCTATCAAACCCAATACAGGTACCTGCACCGAGTCCAATTGAAACATCGCCGCTCCCTTTTTTGCGTCAGCAAGAGATATTTCCTGAGGTGTTGTTACAATAAGTGCTCCGGTAAGAGGCAACATTTGCACCAGAGTAAGATGAATGTCTCCGGTACCGGGTGGCAGATCGACCAATAAATAGTCAAGTTCTCCCCAATGAGTATCCATCACCATTTGCCTCAATGCCTTGCTTGCCATCGGTCCGCGCCAGACAATTGCCTGATTCATTTCAGAGAAAAACCCGATTGACATGAGCTTAACCCCATAATTTTCAACGGGCTTAATCAAGTTCTTATCATCAACTTCAATAGTTGTTGGTCTTTCATTCACACAATCCAGCATGATATGAGCAGAAGGGCCATAAATATCTGCATCGATCAGACCTACCTTATAGCCCAGTTTCGCTAATCCAACGGCAAGATTCGCTGTTATGGTAGATTTTCCAACCCCGCCTTTGCCCGAAGCAACGGCTACAATGTTTTTAATGTTCGGCAAAACCTTTTTTCCTTCCGGCTTTTCTCTTGGAAGCGGTTCTATCTGACATTTGATATTCAAGTCGGCACCTAAGGCTCTCCTCAAATTAAACTCTACAGCTTCCTGCATTCGCTTTTTATAGTGCATTGCAGGGTTATTGACCATCACCGTCAATTCGATATCGTTTCCATCAACTTTGATATCCTTGACCAGATTCAGCTCTACCAGATCTTTCTTCAGCTCAGGTTCTGTAATCTTCCTAAGCTGTTCAAGAATTTGATCTTTAGTTAGTTTCTCCATTTCGTTTGCAAAATTACTCAAATTTGAAACAAGAATTTCAACTACAACTGAAGTTCTACGTTTGGGTCCCAAAATCGTGACGAAAAATCATCTACCTGATCATCTGTCACCGAAACGCCTTCACTCTCCAACCTTTCCCTCATTGCTGTAGGACTATCAAAGTGTTGTTTTCCGGTTAACATACCGATCCTGTTCACCACCCGGTGTGCCGGAACTTCAGGACGTCCATGAGAGGCGTTCATTGCCCAACCCACCATACGAGATGAACGCGCTGCTCCCAAGTACCTGGCTATTGCACCGTACGAGGTCACCCTTCCCTCCGGTATCAATTCACACACCTGATACACCTGCTCAAAAAAGTCGTTGCTGTTCTTATTAATCATCCTGATCAATCTGAAACTTTACATATTTGATGCGCTTACCCTCTTTCAACCACATTTTCTCGTAAAATGTTTTGATCTCTAAAATTGATTTTTCGTCATCGGAAAGACCGTGGATTCCCTCTCCGTAAAGATCCCATGTTTTGAACAACTCATTGTAGTTGAATTCCGAAATTTGTTCCTCGGTGGATTCAAATAATAAATCGCTATCCGTTTTAAGGTGAACAACTCCCTCTTTTTTTAAAAACGATCTATACCGGTTGATGAAGATTCGTGAGGTCAGCCTTTTGTTTGGTTTTTTCGGTTGTGGATCAGAAAACGTACACCAGATCTCATCCACTTCATTTGCTCCAAAAAAACGAGAAACAAAGTCGATCTTAGTCCTGATAAAGCATGCATTTTTTAATTGTTCCTCCTCCCCTTGTTTGGCCCCTTTCCAAATTCTTGCGCCTTTTATGTCGATACCTATAAAGTTCTTTTCCGGACACATTTTTGCCAGACCGATCGAGTATTCACCCTTTCCACACCCCAATTCCAGTACAATTGGATTGTCATTTTCAAAATACTCATTCCACCTGCCCCTGAACCGAAAATCGGCATCCATAATATCATTGAGGCTGGGCTGAAATGTATTTTCGAAAGTCTCCATCTCGGCAAATCGAGCGAGTTTATTTTTTGAGGCCATCTCTTCAATTATTGTTGTGCAAATTTAGTCGATTATCCGATTTACCCTCGATTTATGATTGTTAGGAGATAAGTTGTCTCAAAAAGAAGGCATCATTACCTTTGATCCATTGAAGAAATCAAAACAACGCATATTAATTGCTCCTTTGGATTGGGGTTTGGGCCACGCGACACGCTGTGTGCCTTTAATAAGAGAATTGAAAGCTGATTTTGAACCGGTTCTGGCAGCATCAGGCAGGTCGAAACAATTTTTGCAACAGCTATTCCCTGATCTGTTACACATTGATTTTGAAGGATATAACATCAGGTATCCAGCAAATGGAAACATGGCTACAAAAATGCTCTTACAAGTACCCAAAGTGATGCAGCGGATAAAGGAAGAGCACCGAGAATTGCAGTCTTTGATTCAAGAGCATCAAATTGACCTGGTCATTTCTGACAATCGATTTGGCCTTTATTCATCATCAATCCCGTGTATTTATATCACACATCAAGTTCATATTCAAGCGCCAAACTTGCTTTCTGATCCGTTGTTCAAGCTACATGGAAAATACATCAAACGATACACCGAATGTTGGATACCTGATCATCCGGATGCACATAATCTTTCTGGGGAGCTAGGGCATGGTGAGGTTCCGGCAAATTGCAGATACATTGGCCCCCTATCCCGACTCCAAAAAGTTGATTGCGAAAAAGCGTTTGATTATTGTGCGTTGATCTCCGGGCCGGAACCACAGCGAACAAAATTTGAAGACCTGCTGGTATCCATTTTCAGAAACCGAGCAGAAAGTTTGTTATTACTTTGTGGAAAGCCGGAAGAAAATTCCAAAGTGAAAGAAGGCAATATCACAAGGATCAGTCATCAAGGAGACGAAGAGCTGGCCCGATCCATCTGTTCAGCTAAAGCCGTAATTGCGCGCCCCGGTTATTCAAGCATAATGGACCTTGCCCAGCTTGAGGCTCCATGTGTACTGGTGCCAACTCCCGGACAAACCGAACAGCAATATCTGGCGGAATATCATCAACAAACCAACTCAGTTCCTTGGTTCAGTCAATCGGAATTAAGCATGGAGCAATTGAAACAAACTACGGCTTCCGTAATCCAAACCAAATGGGGAAGTCCAAATTTCAATCAAGAGATCAGACGCATACTGGATGGAACAGCCGATAAAAATGGGTAATCACTATAAATCAGTGCACTACTACTTTTTTCGTAGCCACACCATTCGCTGTTTTTACGTGCACTAAATAAATGCCTTTACCAAATGCCGTTAGATCAAATCGATAGGCATTCGACGCAGATTCTGAGCGCTTTTCTTCACCAATAGTTTTCCCAAGTAAATCGGTAATGAAAATAGCCGTCACTTCCATCGGATTAGCAAGTAATACATTCAGCTGACCGGATACAGGATTAGGATAGACGGTGAAAGAAGGGGAATTGGATTCGTCAATACTCGCAGCGCTCAGTAATCCAACACGTTCATTCTCCAACACATTTCTCATGAAATTGGCTTGCATTTGAGTCCACATATTTTTACACGCCTCTTCTGAATAATCCATGTGATTCTCAATCAAATCCGGCATCTCAGTACCTACCGTATCCGTACACGTGTTCAATGTTGTATCACAATTGTTGTTGCTCTGGGCTCCTTGATTCGGAGTATCCAGAATACCATCGTCTTCGCCACAGCTATCACCTCCCCAGAGGCCGCCACCATCGCCCCAGATGTGCCGCATTCCGAAATAATGCCCTACCTCATGCGTCGCTGTTCTACCATTGATAAAGAAAGTCCCACCCATTCCATCATCAAATGGAACCGGATTGTTTCTGCCGACTGTTCGATAATCCAGCACAACGCCCTCCAGCTCAGGGGACGGAGCAGCTGATCCGGCAGGCCAGTTGGGCAGACCGTCAGGTGGATATGCGTACCCAAACAAGGCACCGAAAAAGCTCTCTAATTTGCAGATCCAAATGTTGACGTAATGCTCTGTATCCCATGCGTCAGATCCACCATTGGCCGTTTCTTTGACATTGTCGGGCAGACCGGTTAAAGAAACAGAAAAAGTGGCTGTTGTCGGCACGCGAATAATTTGCGCCACGTTAAACTGAATGTTTGGATTACCAGCAATGGGCGTGAACATCGATCGCAAATTGACGGAATCCGCATTCATCCGTTGAAAGTCTTCATTGAGAACATCTATCTGAGAATAAAGAACACTATCCGGAATATTCTCCTCAGCCGTCTGATACACCACATGAAATACCACGTTGACCTGATGAAGTGTACTCTTGGCGTTTTTACTCATGTCCACGTAATTATTACGATCAAATGTTTCCAGCACCTGTTGGCCATACCCCGGATACTTTCGTTCCATAATGTCCATTACCAGCTTGTGATCGTTGATGATTCCTGCAGTATTTACATAGTCTTCAGCAAACTGTGCATTACATGTATAAGAGAAAGGTGAACTGACCAGAGCAAGAGACACCATTAATAATTGTAGATTTTTCATGTGTAACGAATTTGATGGATAAATTTAAAACAATCCCAAACATGAAGTTTAAAAATGGGATGATGGGCCAGGTTACTTTAAGAGTGGTAATTCGAAACGAATGCCAATCTTAGCTAACTTCTAGGTTATGCCTTTTTGAGCGTAAAAGAAAAGGTAGAACCTTCACCCAGTGTACTCCTAACATTTATCGACTGACCATGAGAATCAACGATGTGCTTAACAATAGCTAAACCAAGACCCGTCCCGCCTTCGTTCCTTGTTCTGGATTTATCGACCCGATAAAAACGCTCAAACAATCTGGGAAGCTGATCTTCCGCTATGCCGATTCCATCATCACTGACTTCAATTAGAATCTGCGTTTCCATGTCATGAAATCTTATCTCAGTTCTACCTTCTTCCTTCCCATAATTCAAGGAATTATTGATTAGATTGGTAAACACCTGACCAATTCCAGATCGGTTCATATCGACAAAAATCTCTTTGTTGTATTCCTGATCAAAACTTACTTCAATCTTCCGTTTTCCAGCTTTGATTTCAAAACTTTCCATGACTTCACGTGCCAGCTCAACGAGGTCCTGCTTTTTAGTTTCCAAATTCAGCCTTCCCTCCTCCAGTTTTGTTATGGTATCCAAATCATCTACTATTTTCGTGATTCGATCAACTCCTTTTGATGCGCGTTCAAGAAATTTCCTGTTGATTGACTCATCTTCCAGTCCACCTTCCAAGAGGGTAAGTATGTAACCTTGTATACTGAATATCGGTGTTTTCAATTCGTGAGAAAGATTACCGATGTACTCTCTTCTAAACGTCTCTTGCTTTCGAAGCTGGGCTATTTGAGTAGCACTGCTTTCAGCCCAGTCTATCACTTCTTTATTCACATTTTCCAGTATATCCTCATTCATTTTAAATTCCTTGGTCGATTTAGGCCCCAATTTGTGCTTTCTTATGGTACGATAGATGAGTCGAATTTTTTTATTTATGAAATACTCGAGAGAATAAAAAATCAGTATGTATGATAGCACAATCGATAAAATGCCAACGCAAGCGAGTATGATGAAATTGAATTGACCAACAAGAAAACCAACAATTGAATAAACCAGAATAACGATTGCTCCAATTAAAATGGCAATAAATGTTGCTACTTCTCGCGGAGTGCTTAGTTTCATCTATTTTGGAAATTCAATCTTGTAACCTACCCCTTTAACCGTTTTAATATAGTCATCGCCAACTTTCTCTCTCAGCTTTCTAATGTGGACATCGATTGTTCGGTCACCTACCACTACTTCCATACCCCAAACGGAATTCAGAATAACATCTCTTGTGAACACTTTCCCCGGTTTAGACAAAAGTAAGGCAAGTAGCTCAAATTCCTTTTTAGGAAGGTGAATTTCAGATCCATCTTTAATTGCGATATATTTCTCTCTATCGATTTTTAAACTTTCTGTGGTATTTTCATCTGTCGACAAATTCATGTTTTTTCTCCTAAGCAGAGCCTTAATACGACTAACCAATACCCTAGGTTTTATCGGTTTTGTGATGTAGTCATCTGCTCCTGAGTCAAAGCCAGCAATTTGCGAATAATCCTCACCTCGAGCAGTTAAAAAGGCAATCACTACACCCTCTAAATTAGGCTGCGATCTTATTTCCATGCACGCCTCTATCCCGTCCATTTCAGGCATCATGACATCTAGCAGAATTAAATCAGGAAAAACATCAATAGCCAACTGGAGGCCTTCCTTACCATTTTGCGCAGTATAGACTTTAAAACCCTCTTTTTTTAGGTTGTAGCTGACCATATCCAATAAGTCTTCCTCATCGTCAACAATCAATACTTTATATTTTTCGTTCATCATTTTTCTGCTAAAATTCTTCTTATATCAACACAGTTATGTTACGAGAGTATTAAGTTAATTTAACTTTTTTAATATTCGATTAACCAAAATCAAAATACGAGACATCTCTGACCCCTGCAATTAATTTTTTTAATCGACGATTTCGCGCAAAATACTGTTGCAGGCATTGCCAATTTGAAAAATCACAAGTAAAATCAACGTTAATTTAAGGTTTAGGCTAGTTAATATTTTGGTAACATAGACATAAAGCAAGAATAAAGTTTCAGATATCTACTAATAAACTGTACGCTTCATCTTTGCACCAAAGAAAATTAATATTCCAAAAATTACGAAAACAAAAACAAAATGAAAAAGAACATTAAACTAGCGGGGATTGCATTAGCTGGTATTTTAACCTTCACAGCGTGCAACAAAAAGACGGGTTGCATGGACCCTACCGCAGCAAATTACGACCCAGAAGCAACGAAAGATTGTTGTTGCGTTGCTCAGCCAGAGCCTCCTGCTTCAGCAAATGAAGTGCATTCAGGATTTATTACAGCGAACCAAACTTGGTCAAATACGACCATTCACGAGCTAGCAGGGAAAGTAGTGGTTAATTCAGGCGTCACTTTAACTATAGAAGCAGGAACAATAATAAAGGGAAGATCAGGAACAGGTTCTTTGGCCTCTGCTCTTGTTGTTGCTCAAGGTGGAAAATTAGAAGCAATTGGAACTTCCTCTGCTCCAATTATTTTCACATCTGAGTTGGATAATATTGAATTAGGGCAATTGGCAGGGACTAACCTTGATGAAAACGATGCTGAAAAATGGGGTGGAGTTATCATTCTAGGTTATGCACCAGTGTCTACAGAAAATGGAGACGTTACCGGTCAGATTGAAGGAATTCCAGCAGAAGAATCTTATGGAACTTACGGCGGATCTAATGCAACCGATAATTCAGGAACATTATCATACATATCTATTCGTCATGGGGGAGCACTAATTGGTGAGGGTAATGAGATTAACGGACTTACTCTTGGTGGAGTTGGTTCCGGAACGGTAATCAATAACGTTGAAGTAATTGCCAATTTGGACGATGGAATCGAGTGTTTCGGTGGTACTGTAAACATTACCAATGCTTTGGTGGCTTACCAAGGTGACGACGCCTTAGATATCGATCAGAACTACTCCGGAACGATTGACAATTTTATCGTTATCAATGACAACGGTGATGAAGGCTTGGAAATTGATGGTCCAGAGGGATCAACCTATGTTGACGGAATGTTCACGTTATCAAATGGATCAATTTGGACAACGAATGGAAATGGTTCAGGTAGCGATATAAAATCAAAAGCGCAAGGAACCATATCAAACACTTACTGGAACGGTTGGGCATCAAAATCGGTAAAAATCAGAGCATCCTTTTCTGACACATCAAGTTGTACTCTAAAGGCCGATTCTTATCTATACTTAACTGCTCCAAGTGGTTCTCAGTCTCTTACATTCACAGGTTCGCAAATTGTTGGATCTGCAAGTGTTGTTGATCAAGTTGATGTGTACACCAAATCAATGGATGGTTCTGGTTGTGTAGATCCTTTGGAAGGAACTGCTGAATCCGCTGTTAGTGCCGGTGCACCAATTGTAGGTTCAGCGACTACTGGACATACCGGTGATTTTGGTTGGACATGGGCTTCAATTAAAGGGAAAATTTGAGTTCAATACAAAGAAATAAACTGTATTCATGTCATGCTCCCGAATTAGTTCGGGAGCATACTTTGTTAAAAAAATGATGAATTTGAAGTATTTAGTAAAAAGTTTTTTGGTCCTTATTCTTTTGGGCAGCTCAGTTGGGTATGGTCAGCATTTGCGTGGAAAAGTAAGCGATGATTTCGGCCCACTTATCGATGTAGAAATCGCAATTGAGAATACAAATGTTGTGGCTTATACCAACGAGAAAGGGGAATTCGTTTTACCATTAGCAGGCTCAAATGGAAATAACATCATTTTCAGCTATACATTCTATAACGAGATGAGAATCATGGGTTTAAATGTCGAAATGAACGAAATAAAAACCATTGATCTTAAAATGGAGCTAAGTAAACTGAATGAACCCAGTGTGGTTCTTTTGGACTTTAGTCATTTGTCTGAACAGCCAACGAAAAAAGAAAGTCCAATTCAAAACTTGTAGTAAAATTACGATCAAACCAATTACATCGACACTAAACAAATTCTAATGAAAATTCAACATTTCGTTCTTCTTACGCTTCTTTTCGTTCTTTCCATCTCCTATTCATTTTCTCAAAAGATTGTTGGAACAGTATACGATGAATTTGGTCCTCTAATGGAGGCCGATGTGAAAATTGAAGGAACAGATAAGGGGGTATTAACTGATATGGATGGAAAATTTTCGTTCAGCGTACCTGCAAACCAAGCTGTGAATATTGTAATCTCTTACACTTTCTACTCCGACTATAAAATTGAAAACATTAAGCTAAAGCCAGGTGAAACCAAGACATTTGAAGTTAGCATGGCAATTGCAGTGGAAGGTGGAAAAGAGATCGTTATAGATGCTAAAATAGACGAAGGAAAAACAACTGTAATCCTAGACCAAAAAGCAAAATCAGCCAAAACCTTTGATGGGATAACTTCCCAGGAAATACAACAGAAGGGGGACAATAATGCTTCCCAAGTGGTTAGAAGAATATCGGGAGTATCTATTGAAGCAGGAAAATATGTGTACGTCAGAGGGTTGGGAGATCGATATACCAAAACGATATTAAATGGACTGGATATCCCTGGTCTCGATCCAGATAAAAACTCTATTCAGCTTGATATTTTCCCATCCAACATCATAAAAAACATAAAGGTGTACAAATCGTTTTCTCCGGATTTACCCGGAGACTTCACAGGAGGGCTGGTCGATATTGCCACTCAAGATTTTCCTGATGAAAAAATGATTAATGCTTCAATCGGTTTTGGATACAATCCCGGGATGAATTTTAATCCCGAGTATGTAAAATATAATGGTGGTTCATTGGACTTTCTCGGGTTTGATGACGGAACAAGGCGTCTACCGATTAGTAAGTTTACACTCATTCCGGATGAGGCTGTTGCAGACCAACAGCTAACACTAATTACCAGACTATTCTCCCCGACAATGGCTGCTCATGAATCACGGTCTCTTATGAATTTTAATATGGCATTGAGCGGTGGAAACAAGTACAAGATCAAATTGGGTAAACAAGATGCTACCTTCGGTTTCAACACCTCTTTTTCTTACAGAAATACAACTACTTTTTATCAAAACGCGCAATTTGGTCGGTACACAAAAGATCCAGATAGGGAAATCACAGAGCTTTTTCTTCAAGAAGATCGATCGGGAAGACTTGGACAAAATAACGTAATATGGAGCGCTCTTGCTTCGGCTGGATTGAAATTTAATCACGCGAAATACAACTTAACCTTACTTAGATCTCAAAATGGATTTTCCCAGACTGCAGACAGAATTCGATCAAACTATGACCAAACGGGGGCAACGCTTTTTGAGGATATTCTGACCTATACTCAGCGATCGGTAAACAATGCGACACTCAGTTCAATTTGGAATTTCAAAAAAATCGAAATAGACGCACAGAATTCCTTAACTTATTCAACGATATCTGATCCGGATTTCAGAACTACCTCCTTTTCGCTAGGCGTAAATAATGACACATTGATGGCGCTTGGAGATGGAGCCGGAGTAAGTCGGTTTTTCCGAGACCTAAAAGAATTAAATAATCACAGCAAACTGGATTTCACTATTCCGTTTATGGTCAAAGAGAACAAATCATTGTTAAAGTTTGGAGCTTCGGGTATATTCAAATCCAGGTCTTTTGATGTACAGAGTTTTCAATTTAGAGTAAGCGGCCAAACTGTATTCAACGGCGATCCAGATTACCTTTTCTTACCGGCAAACATATGGAATCCAGAAACTGGAAATGGGACTTATGCTATAGGTAATTATGAACCGGTTAATACTTATGATGCGACCCAGAGAATCCTTGCAGGGTATTTAATGAACGAACTTCCCATTGGAAAATTTAGAGCAGTTTATGGAGTTCGGGTTGAAAACAACGTAATGACTTATGCCGGTCAGAATAACGATGGCAGCTTAATTTTAAATGATTCGACGACCTTAAATGCGTTGAATGCGCTTCCATCGATGAATTTAATTTATGCGATAAAAAATGTGGTCAATGATTCGACGTATTCAAAAATGAACTTGAGAGCTTCCTACAACCATACCTTGGCAAGGCCGAGCTTTAAGGAAAAATCAATCGCCCAAATTTTTGATCCTGTTTCATCCAGAACGTTCATTGGGAATCTCGACCTGCAGCAAACTGAAATCGTGAATTATGACCTCCGATGGGAATATTTCTTTGCTCGAGGGGAGCTAATTTCCGTTTCTGGTTTTTACAAACAATTTTCCGGGCATATCGAACTCGTTCCATTCGAAACAGCACCAGACAATCTAAAACCAAGAAACTCCGGGCAGTCATCTGTTACAGGAGTGGAATTTGAGATTCGAAAAACACTTGGATTTATTTCCGAGAAATTGCTGGACTGGGGAGTAGGCTTAAATGCGACTTGGGTAGAATCCAAAATGGATATGAATACGGTGATTGTTAGTAATGGCTCGCAAACACAGGATGTTCAGACAGAATTACAATCCCGAAGCGCTAATGCAAGAAGCGGGGAAGTTATAGATCAGTTCAGGCCAATGACAGGACAATCTCCTTACATGATTAATGCGAGTGTCAATTATGGAAATAAGAAAAGCGGACTTGATGCTAACTTGAGCTATAACGTTCAAGGTAAAACATTAACGATTGTTGGGGTTGGCATAGTACCGGACATCTATACTCAACCATTTAATAGTTTAAACTTCAAGGTATCAAAACGGATCAACGACTGGGCAGTTGTGAGCTTTAGAGCAACGAATTTACTGGGTGATAAAAGAGAATTGGTTTACGAATCTTATGGTGTTGATTCCTCTACCGATCCAGCTTATTTTTCTCTTCTTATACCGAATAGGACATTTTCGGTTAAAGTAGGAATCAACTTAGCCAAGATTAAAAAAGAGAAAATCGAAGAAATCGAGATTAATTAGGTGCTGCATTGGGTCTAGTCAACAACAATCTAACTTGTAACCCACTCCTTTTACGGTTGTAATTATTTTGTCACCAAGTTTTCCTCTAAGATTCTTTATATGAACATCTATGGTTCGCTGATTTTTTAGTTTAGTTTCAACCCAAAGTTCTTTTTGAATTTCTGTCCTACTAAACACTTTTTTAGGATATTCTACTAATATTTCTAACAACTCGAATTCCTTTTTACTCAAAGAAATGGATTGCTCATCGAATTGAATATTAAATTTGGCACGGTTCATTGTAATGTGACTACAATTATTATTTCGTGAACGAAATTGTTCTCGAGAAGCATCGACCCTCCTCAAAATTGTATCAACTCGAGCACTAAATGAGCCTATTGAAATTGGTCTAATCCAGAAAGCATCCGCACCATGTTTAAGAAATAATGCTTCCACAAAACTGGCCTCTTCTTCGGATAATACGACAATACTTAAGTTAACGTAACCAAATCGGTCTCTTAATTTTTTAATAAAATACGATGTAGAGCCACCGAATAGATTTAACTCAACAAATACAAGGCATATTGATCTTGATTCAATTAACTCAATACACGTGTCTAAGTCTGCGGACCGAAAAAGTAGGTAATGATTTTCAAAGCCAGAAGGCAAACTGACTTTATCATCAGAATCACATATATGTAACACTTTTGGTCTCACAATTAACTGTAGTAAATTAAAGGTTCAGCTATTACTGAAATATCAATTCAAGGTTAAAATTCAGCATATGTTAGAAATTAGAGACACTTTAAGGTTAATTTTGACATGTGAGTACAGTCGTCATACATAAATTGGTTGGGATTACTGGATTATTTCTCAAACTTGGATTGGTTGCATTCGGAGGTCCTGCGGCGCATATTGCTTTGATGCAGAAAGAGATAATCGAAAAAAGGAGATGGATGTCGGACCAGCATTATCTTGATCTCATCGGAATCACCTCATTGATACCCGGTCCAAATTCGACTGAAATGGTGATGCACTGCGGTAAGGAAAGAGGTGGAGTTGCCGGATTATTCATGGCCGGAGCCTCCTTCATTTTACCTGCTGTTGTAATCACATTAGGCGTTGCTTATCTGTATACTGTTTATGGTAAACTGCCTGCTGTTGAGCCTTGGATTTACGGAATAAAGATTGGGGTTATCGCGTTGATCGTTTCTGCAGTAATTAAGTTGGCGAAGAAAGCTGTAAAAAACTGGATATTGGGAGCTATTGGAGCTCTTGCGGTTGTAACTGGATTATTTGGAATCCATGAAATCCTGATCATTTTAGGTGCCGGACTTCTTTACCTAGGGCTAAAACAATTTAAACTTGTTCCGTCTATTATAGTCCCGCTAGCGCTCTTGGGGCCAGTTGTGGTTAATCGCCCCGAAACCATCACCAGTCTTAAAATATTTCTCGTGTTCCTTAAAATGGGAAGTATTCTTTTTGGAAGTGGTTATTTGCTTTTCGCCTACATGGACACTGAATTAGTTGAAGGGCTAGGTTGGATCACTAGAGAACAGTTAACTGAAGCCATCGCTATTGGGAATATCACTCCGGGGCCTGTTCTTTCCACTGCTACCTACGTTGGATTCGAATTAGATGGTCTATCGGGTGCAGCCTTGGCCACCGTCGGAATATTCCTTCCATCATTCTTGATCATTTTGATCATTTCTCCCTTCATTCCAAAACTTAGAAATTCAAAAGGGGCGAGATGGTTAATTAACGGAATCAATGTAGGTGCTTTAGCAATGATGCTGGTGGTTACTTACAAGTTGGGTCTTGAAATGATCATTGACTGGAAGTCAATTTTGATTTTCGCAGCGGCGACAGCAACAGTGATTTTTTATTCCAAGGTCAACACTTTCCTGTTTGTAGGCTGTTGCAGTATTTTAGGATTCTTGCTTACCTTAATACCCTAATAAATAAACTATGATTCAATACAATCCCAAAGGTTGGTTTAGGCATGTTTATCGTTTCCATAAAAGCGATACAATTATTATCCTATGGAAAGAGATTCTCATTATTGGATTAATTACCGGTGGAATGACCTGGGTCGAGATCAACTATTTCTCCGACTATACTGAACTCGAAAACGTTGGTATTATCTACTCTTTGATCGGCTTTGTCTTATCACTTCTGCTGGTTTTCAGAACAAATACGGCCTATGACCGATGGTGGGAAGGCAGGAAGAAATGGGGCTCGCTGGTGAACAATTCCAGAAATCTGGCACTAAAGATATCCTCACTTGTCGAGAGCGATGATGCAAAAAAATACTTCGGCAGAATGATACCCAACTATTCTTTTTCAATGAAGGAACATTTGCGGGCCGGAGTAAAAATTGAAGAGCTGGAATTAAATGATCAAGAAGTAGAAGAAATAGAGACTCTGGAACACAAACCAAGCTACATTGCCAAAAAAATGTACAACAAGCTGGCAGAGCTGAAGACAAAAGGAGAGATATCAGAGGAAGAATTTCTTTCACTGGATAAAAATCTCCTTACTTTCTCCGACATCATTGGTGCTTGTGAGCGGATTAAGAAAACTCCTATTCCTTATTCATATTCTTTGTTCCTAAAGAAGTTTATTTTCATCTATGTGGCAACACTTCCCATAGCTTTCGTTCAATCGTTAGGGTATTGGACCTGTCCAATTGCCATGTTTGTATTCTATGTTCTTGTGAGTATTGAAGTACTTGCGGAAGAAATCGAAGATCCTTTTGGTGAAGACGCTAACGACCTGGATACGGATGGTATTTCTGTGACTATTCGAGCCAATGTAAAGGAAATACTGGGTTAATTTCTCAATCTTATTTTTCCAGCTAAATCTTTTATCGTAATTTTACGATGATGATTGAGAAATACACAGAATCACAAGTAGATGTTGCCAATTTTTGCAAAGCTCTAGCCCATCCGGCAAGAGTTGCAATAGTCCAGTATTTATTGTCAAGAGAAGACTGCGTTTGCGGAGAGATCGTAGATGAGCTTCCTCTTTCGCAGAGTACAGTTTCTCAGCACTTGAAAGAGCTGAAAAAAGCAGGTCTTATCCAAGGAACTGTGAGTGGACCAAAGGTCTGCTACTGCATTCATCCCGATGCTTGGGACAAGTTTTCGTTTCTAATCACACCTGTGTTCAGTGAAGTAAAATCAAAATTAACCTGTTGCCCATGAGTTTTCCAAGAATGCATGTAAGCCTTTATGTAAAGAACATTTATCAAACGGCTGATTTTTACAGCAAATTTTTCGGACAGAAGCCGGACAAGATCAAAAACGACTACTGCAAATTCACTTTGGAGGAACCCTCCCTGATCATATCGTTTGTTCAAAATGAAGATAAAGTAAGCGACCGGTTTGGTCATTTGGGTTTTCAAATCGATTCTTTGGAAGAACTAAAAACCAGAATGGCAAACTTGAACCTGCAGAAGATAGAGATATTAGAAGAAATGGGAACCAATTGTTGCTACGCCAATCAAGACAAATTTTGGGTGACCGACCCCAGCGGATACATGTGGGAAGTATACTATTTCCATAAAGATGTTGAATTTAATGACCCCAGATATCAGGCAAATGATGCCTCGGCATGCTGCACTCCTGAACTACCGCGATCTGAGAAACAGAAAATAAAACTGGCTGATTTACAAAATAACAATTGCACCCCCGAAAGTGGGTGCTGTTAACGCTATGAAATTACTTGTTTTGTGCACCGGAAATAGCTGCAGGAGCCAAATGGCCGAAGGCTTTTTGAAATACTATGCAAAGGAAATGGACATCTCCCTCGAAGTTGTGTCTGCAGGAGTGCAAACGGATGGCCTGAATCCAAGAGCTGTTGTAGTGATGTCCGAAGTTGGCATTGACATTTCAGAACAGACATCTGATCTCGTTGATCAGTTTCTTGACAGCGGTGTGACCCATTTGTTTTCCGTATGTGATCATGCTAAAGAAAGCTGCCCTACATTCCCTGAACATGTCAAGCGGATGCACCAATCTTTTCCCGATCCTGCAGATGCTCGTGGAACTGAACAAGAAATACTTGTAGCTTTTAGAAATATCCGTGATCTCATTTGCTCCTTTTCAAAAGAGCTTTTGGTTAGTGATTTTTTAAGTAATAAAGATTGAAGACATTTCTTGGAGAGGCATTAGGAACATTTATACTTGTTTTTCTCGGTACCAGCTCTGTGGCATTTTCCGTTCTGTATGGAATTAGTCTATTTCAAGTGGCATCAGTTTGGTGCATCGCGGTGATCTTGGGAATTTACCTATCAAGAAAATGGTCCAATGCGCATTTAAACCCTGCTGTTTCTGTTGCTTTTTTGATCCAGTCTCCCAAGACCGAATGGCCTTCTTTTTCTAGCAATATATTAGGTCAACTGATCGGTGGAGTCTGTGCCGCTTTTGCAACATACCTTGTATTTGATTCTGACCTAGCACAATACGAACTACAATCTGAGATTCTCCGGAATACAAGTGATGGTATTCTTACCAGTTGCGTATTTACAGAATACTTTCCTAATCCAGGATTGAGTCATATTGTTGGAGAAGTTTCGGTACTCAAAGCATTTTGTGTTGAGGGAGGCGGAACTTCTTTACTCGTATTATTTATTTTGTATGTCTCGGAAAGTAAGCGCATTCATCGAATAGCACCTGTTCTAATTGGCATTTTTCTAGGGTTATTGATTTACTTTCTAGCTCCCTATACTCAGGGCGGATTTAATCCGACAAGAGACTACATACCCCGAATTTTTGTCTATTTCGCAGGTTGGCAGGGATCGGCATTTCAAAATGGAATAATTAATTCACTACTAGTATATGTTATTGGACCTTTTATTGGAGCAATATTGGCCGCATTCGTTAAGCATTTATTGAATCAATTGTTTCTAACAAAAAAATAATACACATAGGGTTAAAGAAACCGCTACTTCAATTACCTTTAACCACTATTATTTGATGAAGACAATCGCAGTAAAATATTTTCTCTTTTTATTATTCACACTTTCCGTTGCAAACAGCGATTCATTAGCGGCAGATAAAAGTGTAGAAATAGATCAAACGGATATTATTTTTGAAAATATCCATGCTACCAAAGTCAGTACCGACACAGCGCTCCTGCAATGGAATAGTATTCCCAATGTCGAGAGCCTTTTTCTGAGGTACCATAAAGCATCCAATAAATTTATTCCGGCGGATGAGATTCAATGGACAGAGATTGAGCTTGAAAATAATGCAACAAAATGTGTCGTTAAACAGCTCGATCCTTCTCAAAAATACAAATGGCAAATTGGCGCAAGGTATGCGCGATCTGACACCAATTCAGGGAAAATTTGGTCAGAAACTCAAAGTTTTCAAACCAGCGATAGATTTGGATTACTACAAGTTTTAATTATTCTTGGAGCGCTCGGGTTTTTTATTTACGGTATGAAAATTATGAGCGAAGGCATCCAGAAGCTGGCTGGAACTCGCCTAAAAAGAATTTTGTCTGCGATGACAACAAATCGATTTTCAGGAGTATTTACAGGTTTTCTTACCACATCATTAATTCAATCTTCATCGGCCACTACTGTGATGATTGTAAGCTTTGTGAATGCCGGATTGCTCACACTCAGGCAAGCAATTGGTGTGATCATGGGAGCAAACATTGGAACCACCATGACCGCCTGGTTACTTGTTATTCTTGGGTTCTCAAAATTTAGCCTTTCCACGTACTCATTACCTCTAATTGCGTTTGGTCTACCATTGATGCTAATGAAAAAGAGTCAGCTAAAAGCACTCGGAGAGTTTTTAGTAGGATTTGCACTTCTTTTTATCGGACTTTCTGCATTGAAAGATTCCGTAGAAGCACTGGGATTATCAGAAAACCAACAATTTATTAACTGGATCAATAGTATGGCTGGTGGGTTCGGATCTACATTGTTATTCATATTAATTGGAACACTTATTACTATAGTGGTTCAGTCCTCTAGTGCAGCCATGGCCCTTACGCTCATATTTGTTGGAAATGGTCTGTCATTCGAGCTGGCTGCAGCCATTGTTCTTGGTGAAAATATTGGCACAACAATTACGGCAAATATCGCAGCTTTGATTGGAAATATTCATGCCAAGCGAGCTGCCAGAGCTCACTTCGTTTTCAATGTTTTTGGTGTCCTTTGGATGACAATTGTATTTGGATGGTTTCTTTCAGGAATAGCTGATTTTATGGGTAGTACCGAATGGGGAAGCCCCATAACTGACGTCAACCATCCAGGCTACGATTCGAGTGAAAATAAGCAATCCATCCGTATTGCCTTGGCACTATTTCATACTGTATTTAATATCATCAACACATTATTACTAATTGGATTGGTGGATTTCATTGCTAAAACAGTAACAAAACTAACCCATTCGAAAGGAGAAGATGATTCGTTCTCATTAGAGTACATTGGAACTGGATCCATCAAAACACCAGAACTTTCGTTGCTTGAAGCTAAAAAGGAAATTGCAAAATTTGGGAAAATAACCGCCAAGATATCTCGTTTTGTCCAGCAACTATTGATAGAACACAATTCAAAAAAGCAAAGTCAGCTTCTTGATAAGGTTGAGAAGTATGAAGAAATTACGGATCGAGTTGAATTAGAGGTTGCGAATTATCTATCAAAAGTTTCAGAAGGCACGCTGACGGAGGTGACTTCTATCCAGGTAAGAGGAATGCTAAGTATTGTCAATGATCTAGAACGTATTGGAGATATTTATTACCAGATGTCCAAAACGATCGAAAGAAAAATAGAGGAAAAAGTCTGGTTCACGCCAAATCAAAGAGATAAACTAATGAAAATGATGGGGCTCATTGATGAAGCATTTGTGATCATGACGGACAACCTCTCATTGAGCACATCCGAAATCGACATTGGCATTGCTCGACAAAAAGAAAATGAGATCAACGAATACAGAGATTATCTGAGAAAAAAACACTTGGAAAGTGTAGAGAAGGGAAATTATCAAATTCGAAATGGAATGATCTTTACAGATCTGTTTTCTTCATGCGAAAAAATCGGTGATCACATCATGAATGTATCAGAAGCGCTAGTCGGTGAAATCTAATTATCGATAAATCACATTTGATTCCACCCAGTTACTTTGATTCAATGCCCGATCTACCAACATTACTCTGTATTTAATTGTATCCGAATCCGGAGATCCCAGCAAATAATAGAATGGTTCTAGAGTCATTTCAATTTCACCCTTTAACGCCTTATTTTGGCCTGTTGGTGTAATGATGGGGGTACGATACCTGAATTCGATTGGTTCTCCAGTGATGTCCGTTGCTTGAACCCATCCTAAACCATCTTTCTTCTCCCAATACTGAGCAAACAGATTATAGTGGTAAATACTAGAGGTATCATAGGGAGGCAAAGTATCTGATTCCGATAGACCTATGTCTCCGTCACCATCCTGAAAAGTGACTGTTAGCTTAGCGGAATCCGATAATATGACAAAATCTTTAAATGCAATTTCCGGCTCAGGCGGAAATTCTTGAGGTTTCAAGCATGATGCAACAGAAACAACCAATAAAATACCAATAAGTATATTTTTGAAAACTGCTTTCATAAAATGTAAATTTACTACTTAATTCGGCAATGAAAACCGACCCATTTCATATCAATGATATTTTTACAATTAGTTCTGATCAAGAATTTAACGATAAAGCGATACAAATATTTCATCATCAAACCAAACATTGTAAGCCGTACAAAACATTTTTAGATCTCGTAAATATTGACACTAAAAAGGTAAAAAAGGTCGAGGATGTTCCATTTCTGCCCATAGAACTATTTAAACAGCATGAGATTTATACCGGAACAGAAAGACCATCACTGATATTTGAAAGTAGTGGTACAACTGGGACAAATAGAAGTAAACATTATGTGAAATCACCCGATTTGTATCATCGGTCTTTTGTCACAGGCTTTGAACATTTTTACGGAGATATTGAAGATTATGTCATACTTGGCCTTCTTCCGTCCTATATTGAACAGGGCAATTCGAGTTTGGTATATATGGTAGATAAGCTTGTCAAATTAAGTGGGAAGCCGGAGTCGGGTTTTTATCTCAACAACTATAAAGACCTAAGAGATACACTACAACATTGTATTCAACATAACAAAAGTACCGTACTTATAGGTGTTACTTATGCACTGCTTGAATTTGCATCTGAATACCCAACAGATCTTCATAATGTCATCGTTATTGAAACAGGAGGAATGAAAGGGCGGAAGAAAGAATTGATTCGACAGGAAGTTCATGATCAACTAAAGTCTGCTTTCTCATTGAACCAAATACATTCTGAATATAGCATGACAGAATTGCTATCTCAAGCCTATTCCAAATCAAGTGGCACCTTCCTTTGTCCACCCTGGATGAAGGTCTCTTTTCGCTCGAGTGCTGATCCAGTGCACTCAAATGCTGGCTTGGAAGCAGGTATAATCAATATTATTGATCTGGCAAATTTTAATTCTTGCTCATTTATTGCAACTCAAGATGTTGGAAAAAAAGATGGAGACGGATTTAAAGTATTGGGAAGGTCAGACCTATCTGAAATAAGAGGTTGTTCACAGCTAGTTATTTAGTTTAATTCACTATTTTCTTAACATTAAGGAAACATTTAAATAATTTTTCGTAACTTTGAGTTAACATTAGCGTAACACTAGATAAATGTTATTATCATGAAAAAATTAGTTTCCACGGCATTATTATTTTTAGGAGCATCTCTGTTTCTCGTTGCTCAGACAACGGATTATTACGATCAAAATAAGAGTCAAGAGGTAGTCTCGATTTCTAAATACGAATTTAAAGTCGTAAACTTTTTTGACAATGGGAAGGTGAAATCTGAAGCCTACTACTTAAATGACGAGCCGAATGGCACTTGGATCGGATACAATCAAAACGGCGAAATCGAAACGATTCAAAACTACAGCATGGGTTCCAGAGTTGGAAATTGGATTCGAATGTCTAAAGATGGCCGAACGAAATATGTAACGAAATATGTTGACAACCAAATTGTCTCCACCAGTCGTATTGATGAAACTGGAAGTGTGATTGCATCGCGATAAAACCTTCAGTAATTTTTGGAAAAGAAAGCCTCGCTTTGCGGGGCTTTTTTACTCTCCGCGCTTAACAATAACATGTTTTTTCTTACCCTTTGAAACAATCATGTAAACGCCATATAACCAATCCTCTTCTTGGATTTGAAAGTCTTCTTTAATTTTTTCCTTATTGATGGCTACGGCGTTTCCTTGTAGCGCTCGTCGAGCTTCCCCATTGGAGCCATAAATTCCTGTTTCCCCGGATAGAAAGGGTAATAGTCCAAGGTCCGAATTCCAATTGACTTCTACTTTATCGAAAGACCCAACTGACTTTTCAAATTCTTCTCGTCCCATGGAAGCTAATTCTTCCTTGCCTATACTGCGATCAAACATAATATTCCGATCCAGCCCCAATGCATCGTACTCCTCTTTAGAATGCACACGTACTGTAATTTCCTTTCCCAGTTCTTTCTGAAGCATTTTTTTCCCTGGGTCCTTTTCATGAAAGCTCACCAATGCCTCTATTTCCTCGATATTCTTAAGAGAAAATATTTTCATATACGTTACCGCATCCTGATCCGACGCATTCAGCCAATATTGATAAAAGTCTCTGACCGAAGTTTTTTCTTTGTTCAACCAAACTGCACCACTTTCTGTTTTTCCAAATTTCGTTCCATCCGCTTTTTTGATCAGCGGAGTAGTCACGGCAAAAGCCTCTCCGGAACCCATTCTTCTTATGAGCTCTGTTCCCGTTACAATATTCCCCCATTGATCGGATCCTCCCAATTGAAGCTTACATCCATATTCCTTATTCAAATGGTAAAAATCATACCCTTGTACCAGCTGGTAGCTGAACTCAGTGAAGGACATTCCTGTT
>CAJWDP010000007.1 GCA_913030835.1 uncultured Flavobacteriales bacterium
CTCGAACCCACGACCTGCTGATTACAAATCAGCTGCTCTAGCCAACTGAGCTATAGAGGCGGAATACGATGTCAAAACTGCTGTTTTTTACTTGTCATAATGCCAAACAAAAACAGACCTTTCCGTGAAAAGGTCTGCAAATGTAAAAACAATATCGTTTTATACAAGCGCGGAAACTAATTTTTCTACTATTCCCGCGAAAGAAATTGACTAATGAATTACAAGGCAACTTTGCCTTTGTGTTTTCTAATCTGTCTTCTGAGGGCTTCAACTGCCAGGTCTGTAGCCTCCTCAAAAGTCTTACATTGCTTTTTGGCAAACAACTCCTTACCAGGTATTGCCACTTTGATCTCCGCAATCTTGTTTTCGTTTGACGCGTTTTTATCTACCTTCAAATAAACCTCTGAATCTATAATTCTATCATAGAACTGGTTTAATTTACTGACTTTACCTTCTATAAAATTTACGAGATCCTTGTCTGCGTCAAAATGAATGGATTGAACTGTTGTACTCATATTTCCTCCTCCTATTTTTTTTGTGCCCTAGGATGGGCTTGTGAATGGACATTTTTCAACTTCTCAATTGTATTATGGGTATACACCTGGGTCGCCGATAAATTTGCGTGTCCTAAAAGTTCTTTAATCGCATTTAAGTCTGCCCCATTATTTAACATGTGTGTGGCAAACGTATGCCGTAAAACGTGTGGGCTTTTTTTATTGGCAGTGGTTATAACTCCAAGGTAATAATTTACTTTTCTGTAAACAAATTTATCATACAGTTTATCACCACGGTCTGTTACCAACAAATGCTCATTCTGCTCTAACGAAATTTCCTTCTTTTTATTTAAATAATTTTGAATTAATTCCATCAAAAAGTTTCCTACCGGTATAATCCTTTCCTTATTTCTCTTACCCAACACTTTGATGGCATTAGCAGATACATCACTTTCCCTTAGCCCAACCAATTCGGATAATCTGATTCCCGTTGCGTAAAGCAATTCCAGCATCAGTCGATCCCGCAACGATGCAAAATCATCGGAGAAAACATCATCACGAAAAAGTAGTTGCATTTTTTCCTGCTCTACAAATTCCGGAAGCTTTTTTGCGGTTTTTGGGGCAACTACTTTATTCATTGGGTTTTTGGTAATTTCTCCCTGTCTCAATGAATATTTATAGAATGATTTTAATGTGGACAGTTTTCTGTTGATGGTTCTTGCTGTAATACCAACTTCCATTAGCTTAACAATCCACGATCGAACCATTTGATGACCTGCCTCTAATAGGTCGTTCAGCTCGTAAACCTCACCCAAGTAGATTTCAAACTGATCTAAATCCCGTGAATACGATATTACCGTATGCACGGAATAACGTTTCTCAAATCGTATGTAATCAAGAAATTTTTGTTTCAAGAAATTAGGTTTCCATTTACTCTATTCATCGGACCCTTTTCATTGATTTCAATTTCCAACCTACTCTTGAGGCATATGAACACAAAAAAAGGGAAGCCCTTGCCTCCCTTTAGTACGTATATCCTATACAAATGTTTCTATCCTTCCTCGGTCTGCATCTTTTGCTTGTACGCAGCCTTAAGAATTTCTTCTCTTCTTGTTACAGAAGGTTTTTCAAAGTATTGTCTTGCTCTAAGTTCTTTGACCATTCGCACTTTTTCAAATTTCTTCTTGTACTTTTTTAGAGCTCTCTCGATTGAATCGCCTTCTTTTACTGGGATAATTAACATAATTTCTTTCTTAAATCTAAAATTTAGGATTGCAAATGTAGATTTTTTTTCAATTGTACAAAAACAATCTACACATTATTCTCTCATCACTTCCCGGGAAATTACCAATTTTTGAATCTCACTGGTTCCTTCTCCTATCGTGCATAATTTCGCATCTCGATAATACTTTTCTGCCGGGAACTCTTTTGTATATCCATATCCACCAAATATTTGCACCGCTTCATTTCCCGCTCTCACGGCAACTTCTGAGGTCATATACTTTGCCATAGATGAGATTTTCGTGCAATTCTTCCCGTTGTTCTTCAGGTCTGCTGCCTGATATAACAGCAACTCGGACGCCTGAATTTCGGTAGCCATATCTGCCAGTTTGAACGATATTCCCTGAAAACTTGAAATCGGCTTTCCAAACTGTTCTCTTTCCTTTGAATATTTTACCGCTGCTTTAAACGCTCCTTTTGCGATTCCTAGTCCCAAAGCGCCAATTGAAATTCGACCTCCATCCAGAACTTTCATGGCCTGAATAAAACCTTCTCCCTCTTCACCCAAGAGCTGATCTTGGTGCACGCGGCAATTGTCAAAGAACAAACACCCGGTCTCGGACGCTCTCATACCCAACTTATCTTCTTTTTTTCCGGCAGAAAATCCTTCTGTTCCTTTTTCAATTATAAAAGCACTCATCCCGTGTGCATCTCCTTTTTCTCCAGTACGAACAATGACCACAGCAACATCACCTGAAATGGCATGAGTTATGAAATTCTTACTTCCATTAATGACAAAATAATCACCGTCTCTTACAGCGGTTGTCGTCATACCCCCGGCATCACTGCCCGTTCCCGTTTCGGTCAAACCCCAAGCACCAATGTGCTCTCCTGACGCTAGCTTAGGTAGGTACTTCTTTTTTTGACTCTCATTACCAAAATAAAGAATGTGCCCTGTGCACAATGAATTGTGCGCAGCAACAGATAACCCAATCGACCCACAAACCTGAGCGATTTCTTCAATGACGGTAATGTACTCGTTGTAGCCGAAACCAGAACCACCGTATTCCGTTGGGACTAAAACACCCAATAAACCCAGGTCACCAAGTTTTTTGAATAAGGGCACGGGGAACTCCTGCTTTTCGTCCCAAGTCATGATATTCGGACGTATTTCCTTTTCTGCAAAATCGCGAACCATTTGTGCGATCATTTTTTGATTCTCTGTATATGAAAAATCCATTTTCCTTTTTGCTTAATAATTCACTATTGTCTTTATTTCTTCGCTGTACGCATTTAATCTCTTTGCACCATCCAAAAAGGAAAGTCCAATCAAAAAACTGAAACCGGCAATTGATCCACCTTCCATTTTTATCAACTCTGCTGCAGCTGCAGCAGTTCCCCCAGTTGCCAACAAATCATCGTGAATCAGAACATTCCACCCCTTTTTCACAGAATCCTGATGCATTTCTATTGTAGCACTTCCGTATTCCAAATCGTACGAATGACTTACTGTATTGTAGGGTAATTTGCCTTTCTTTCGGATGGTTATAAAAGGAACATTCATTGCCATTGCCAAAGGCAACCCGAATAAAAAGCCCCTACTCTCTACACCAGCAATGGCATCAACATTCAAATCACTAAAACTATTTTTTATTTCCTGAACCAAATCTCTACACAACGTTGGGTTTTCAAGAACCGGAGTAATGTCTTTGAACATGATCCCCGGCTTGGGAAAATCGGGTATTGTTCGCAGCTGATTATCGAGACGTTCTCCAATGTTCATTTAATGGGCATTAAATAGGGCTGCAATTTTACGTATAATTTACCTGAAATCAAACCCATGTGAACAATGTCATTGTTGGACTGAAAAGGCCCAATTGTTTCTCTGTGGAAAACAATTGATTCCGCGGTTTTGTTCGAAATGTATGGGTGTTTTTCGAGCAATTCCAAACTCGCAGAATTGAGATCAATTCGAGACCATGAATTTTCTTCAACACGAATATAATCTTGAATCTGAATAAACACCGATGAATCTATACCATAGGTCTCAAGCACCTGATTTTTCGTGTTAAACCCCCCGAGCAAATTTCTAAACTTGAGTATTTTGTGTGCTCTATACGATCCTATACCAGGAAGTGCAATTAATTGGGTTGAATCGCATGAATTGATATTCAAGATCGTCTTTTTCTTCCGATGAATTGATTTTTCGATGCGAACAAAAGGTTTCAATTCATTATACCTCATTGTATCAATCGCATATAGCTTCAACAAATCTTCAGGGTTATTAAATTCACCGGCCTTATCTCTGTATTTGATGATCGAAGCTGCTTGTTTCTCACTAAAACCAAGATTAATCCAACCTGTTTGATCCAATTTATTCGGATCAAATTCTTGCAGAACAGTTGGCAGGTTATCATTTTTAGATTCAGTTCCATTTGCTTGTTCAAGCAACGCATGAAGATCCATCGCTTTGAAACTTTCCGAATCATCTGTGAAATAATCCCTCAAAAAAACACCCGTAACGGCAAGAATAATGAGCACCAGTAAAACGATCAAACCGTTTCTTTCTGATGCTGAATAGTGGAAATAGTTTCGAAACTTGTTGGTCATATTCTATTCCTTCGACCAATCAAGATAAGAAAGATTACTTGTACTTTTTTATCGCTCCGGATTTCAATCTAGAATAATAATCTTTCATATCCTGTCGCACCTCTCCCGATAAAAAGAGCAGACCTAAAATATTTGGAAATGCCATACCCAATACCATAAAATCTGAAAAGTCAATAACGGCGCCAAGCCCTGCGGAGCATCCGACTACAACAAATCCACAGAAAACCACTTTGTACAGTACGACAACTAATTTACTGTGCCCAAACAAATACGTGGTTGCTTTAAGACCATAATAGGACCAGGAGATCATAGTTGAAAAAGCGAATAAAACGATTGCTATTGTCAGCACATGCTGAAACCAACCAAACTGCTGTCCGAAAGCTGCTGAAGTTAAAGCAGCTCCGCTCAATCCATCGGGATCCTGAGCGTACCCTGTAAATATCAACACCAATGCTGTCATCGTACAAATCACAACCGTATCAATGAATGGTTCCAATAGAGCAACAGAACCTTCTGAGACAGGCTCATCTGTTTTAGCTGCAGAATGCGCAATTGAAGCCGAACCTACTCCAGCTTCATTTGAAAACGCAGCTCTTTGAAAACCAACAATCAACACACCAATCACTCCACCTAAAGCTGCACTTGGTGAAAATGCTCCCTGGAATATTTCGTAGAATGCACTTCCAATACTTCCAATATTCATCCCGATGATTATCACAGCAAAAAGAACATAGATACCTACCATAAATGGCACTATTTTATCTGTCACTTTTGCTATACTTTTCACACCGCCAATAATCACAACCCCAACCAACAGAGCCAATATAAATCCAAAGATCAAACTGTAATCTTCCAATCCTGAAAACGTTTGCTTGACCTGAGCAAATGCCTGATTTGCCTGAAACATGTTGCCTCCTCCAAACGAACCACCAATGCAAAGCACCGCAAAAAATATGGCCAAAATTCTTCCGAATCCACCTAGTCCTTTTTTCTTCAGGCCCTTACTTAGGTAGTACATTGGACCTCCCGACACTTCTCCGTTATCATCAACTTCCCTGTACTTAACACCTAATGTACATTCAACAAACTTGCTTGCCATTCCTAGTAGTCCGGCAAGAATCATCCAAAAAGTAGCACCAGGTCCACCGGTGGATACAGCCACAGCTACACCCGCTATGTTACCCAAACCAACAGTACCTGAAAGCGCTGTTGTGAGTGCTTGAAAATGAGATACCTCTCCCTTTTCTTTGTGATCTGGATCATCATATTTACCACGAACAAGACCCAAAGCATGCTTCACTCCCCTGAAATTGATAAATCCCATTTTTATGGTGAAAAAGATTGCTCCCAACACAAGCCATATCACAATAAATGGAATTCGCATTGTGTTAACGTCTCCATTTGGTTTGGTTTTGGGAAGACCATCCTCGCCGTAAATAATGTTGTCATATAGGTTCAAAAAAGCAAACGGATCAAACATTAAAACGGAACCAATATGATCCACAATTGGGGCAAACCATGCATTGATCTTTTCGCTACCATTTCCAGGTGCTACCATCACATTACCTACAACAGTATCACCCGCTGCATCCGTAACCTTTAAAACATACTCTTTCCCTTCAGTTAGACCTTTACTTGTATCTGCTTCCAAACTGGTAGAAGACTGTGACCAATAGTAGCTATACGGAGGTTTACCACCCGTTACTTTGGCATAAGCCCATCCATCACTTAATTTCCCCGATTCATTTCCAGTCTCAAAATTTAAATCAAGCTGTCCGAAAACGAATGTTGGCAACATTACTACTGCCAGTACTAAACTTCTCATATTTGTGCTTTATCTGTCAATTGCTGACTCAATATCTCGAGCCCTTCTTTGAATGATTTTGGTTTATATCCCAACTCATTTATTGCCTTATCGATTACGAAGCCAGTCCTTGGGGGACGTTTAGCTGCCTGATTCAGCAGGTTTGACTTGATCGGTTGGACAATTGAGGTGTCTAAATTAAAGAAATCTCCGACTTGGTGAACCAATTCAAGAATACTCATCGTCTCCTTACCGGAAATATGGAAAATTCCGGTTGCTCCTTTTTCAGCAGCCGAAATACAACCCGAGGCCAGATCTTCGGCAAGTGTAGGCGCCCTGAACTGGTCATCTACCACATTGATCGGCATTCCCTTTTCCAATGCTTCTTTAGCCCATAAAACCACGTTACTCCTGCTCATTTCTTCAGCAATTCCGTAGAGAATTATGGTACGCACAATCGACCATTTTTTCAAATTACTTGATTGGATTAATTTTTCTGCTTCGTATTTAGACTCGCCATAGAAGCTGATCGGGTTAGGCGTATCGTTTTCCTCATATGGTCCATTTGCACCATCAAAAACAAAGTCCGTGGATAAATGAATGAAATGAGCATCGACTTGATTGCAGGCATTAATCAACATTTCAACAGACTTGACGTTCAAATTCCAACATTGCTCTTTTTCTGATTCGCAAAGATCTACATTGGTCATTGCCGCTGTGTTAATGACCACGTTTGGTTCAAATAATTCAAATACCCGCTTAATTTGTCCCTCGTTGGTTATGTCTAATGACTGGTACTTTCCTTCAGGTATTTGACTCATTCGATTCTTTCCATTGGATGTGGCTATCCAACTGAATTCCTCCTGATCGATAAGCTGCTCAATTATTTTTTGGCCTAAGAGGCCATTTGAACCTGTAATAAGAATCTTTTTTGCCATTTATTGTATCCCAAATACACTGTTGAGCTCCGTGATTTGCTCCGGCTTACCCAGCACAATCAATGTACTACTCGGCACAATCTCTGTTCTTTCATCCGGATTGATAATATAGCTTCCTGAAGGATCTTTGAAACCGATAATATTGCAACCCGTTCGATACTTTGCATTAAGGTCCGCAATTGTTTTGTATTTCGATTCAGCTGGAAGGTTATCAAAAGAAATAGCTTCCAATGTAACATCGGACTCTCCTTGTATGCTAATGTTATCAAGAAATTCGATCACATCGGGAGTAACAACTAACGATGCCATGTGAGATCCACCCAAGGAGTCTGGCATAATCACATTATTTGCGCCAGCAATTTTTAGTTTTCTCACAGATGAGGGACGTGAAGCCCTAGAAATAATGGTCAGCTTTTTATTGGTTTCCCTGGCGGTAAGAACGACAAATAGGTTATCCGAATCCGATGGTAGTGTCGTTATGATCGCACTTGCTTTTTCTATACCTGCTTTCATCAGATCCTCATCTTTAATTGCATTTCCTTTTAAGTATGGAAATTTCTTTTCGCTCTCAAATTTGTCAATGATCGCCTGATCCTGTTCAATTACTACAAACTTTTTATTGAAAGCCAATAGCTGAGATACGGCTTGTGTTCCAACCCTTCCATATCCACAAACAATTACATGATCGCTAATTTTATCAAGATTCTTTACCATTCTCTGCTCTTTAAAATATTGCCTGTATTCTCCTCCAACGAGATAAGAAGTTATCGATGTCAAAGCGTAAGCAAATGTACCAAAACTTGTTATGATTAAGAACACGGTAAACAGCCTTCCGTTATCTGACAGTTCTCCAACCTCATTGAATCCAACTGTAGAAACTGTTATGATGGTCATGTAAAATGCATCCAGCAGGGAAAACTCATCCTCAATCAGCATGAAACCAAGTGTTCCAACGACCATGATGAGCGCCAAAAGAAACATGGCATAGAAAATCCTATTAAAAAATCGAAAATTAAACAGCATAAATCAGAGGTCCCAGATACTCTTTCTTCTGCGGCTAAATTTAAAGAATTTTTTATGTTCTAAAACAAATGCCATTATGAGATATATAACAATGGGCGAACCTAGGGTCAGAAAAGACAAATAGATAAAAAACAAGCGAATATTTCCCGCACCAATTCCTAATTTTTTGCCCCACCATTCACATACACCAAATGCCCGTTTTTCAAAATAGGATAAAATATTTCTAATCATTGTCCGGTGATTGTTTTAAAACCAATGGCACAATTTAAACATTTTTTGTGACTGCAATAGTTGTTGTACAATTCCAGCAATGACTGGGAATCGTATCCATTACTGCATGGAACACTCAACCCTTTCCACATTCTGATGACCTTATTGTTTTCACAATCAGTAGCCTCCATGATTCGCGTTGCATTGCGCAGTAAGTTCTCATCTCCGATATACTTGCCATACGCATACATGGATGGAACAACAAGATTCAAGATCAGAGAGTTAATCGTATAGAGACCAAAAGGGCCTGTTTTATCTGTATTTTTTATTCCAACGTACTGTGTATTAACCGAGTGAATATTTGGATCAACTGTAAGAATATTGATTACATTTTCTTTGGTTTCAGACTGCACAATTTTCTGAAATAATCTTGGTCTTTCCACCAATAACGAGGAAAGCTGCAGAATTCTAACGGTCGGAAAATTAGCAGGCCTCATTCTTGAATACTTTAGCTGAAAATAATTTTTTTTGAGTCTGAGCTTTATCTTCTGATACTCGTATTCTTCTCGCAATTTTATTTCATACTCATTGGTCACATCTTCCAGCAAATTCGCCTGACCATAAAGCACCGCTTTTACTGCAAGTATATCTTTACCTAACTTGTTGATACACGAAAGAGGTATGGATTTTGCCAATTCAAAGAACATCCCTGAATTTACACCCATTGCAACATATTTGAACAGCAATCGATAAAACGTTTCTTCCCAATTATTGCCACTTCTTAAGAGATCTATTGAAATTAATTTTGCCTTTCTATCCAATCTTTCAGCAAATAAGCGATCTTGAAAAGATCGCCAATATAACTTATCAATACGCTTGATCATTGACTGGCAGGGCACATCAATTTTAGAATCCATAATTCGCTGGTAGTTCAATAGTAAATAGGGATCAATTAGTTCTTTCAGCTCAATCGTTGGCAATGGTCTCTTATAGCTATTAACTATCTCTGAATCATGGTTGTATACCACATGAAGAATGACATTATCGTACTGTTTACTTGACGAATGATTGTGTTTGATCCAATCCGAACTGTTTCGATGTATTTCGATACTTCCTACAAATTCAACATTTCGAATCAAAACGCGACCGTTGAGAAAGTCCGGCCCTTGATCGTAATTTATCTCGCCAAAATCTATTATCCGAATTGGGTCTCCTGCAGTGGTATATATGGGTTGGTTTGGAAGTCTCTTCATCTTCCAAATGAACTGTAAAACATCTTCCTTCATCGACCCAATGTAGAGTCGAGCAATCGTAATCTATTTATGTAGTTAATGAATGACGCCGCTATTGGCCAGATGCAGCTCCATTTGTTTTTGCAATCCAAGTGCCTTTTCCCTGGCGACTTGCCCGAAATCCTCTTGATCAGAAGCATAAATTATCCCACGAGAAGAATTAACAAGCAAACCGCAATCCTTATTCATTCCGGCATGAACAACATCTTCTAGACTGCCTCCCTGGGCACCAACTCCCGGAACCAAAAGAAAGGTATCCGGTGCTATTTTTCTAACATCGTCAATAAGATCAGCACGTGTAGCCCCCACTACCAACATGGTATTGCGATCGTTACCCCATTCCATCGATTTTTTAATCACTTTTTCAAACAATCGTTCTCCCTGCTGATCCTTTTGAAATTGAAAATCCAATCCCCCAACATTTGACGTCATCGCCAATACAATTGCCCACTTGTTTGTATGAGCTAAAAATGGAGTTACTGAATCGGAACCCATGTAAGGAGCAATTGTCACTGCATCAAAATCATAGGTATTGAAAAATGTATTCGCATAATATCCTGATGTATTACCTATATCGCCTCTTTTTGCATCAGCAATGGTAAAAATGTTGGAAGGAATGTACTCTATTGTTTTTTTCAATGATTCCCACCCTTTAGGTCCTAACATTTCATAAAAAGCGATGTTTGGTTTGTAAGCCACACACAAATCCTTCGTTGCATCTATAATGACCTTGTTGAATTCAAAAACCGGATCGTCGCAATCCAACAGATGTTTTGGTATTTTTTGAAGGTCCGTATCCAATCCAACGCACAAGAAAGTGCGTTTCTCTTTAATTTGATCAATTAGTTCTTCCCTGGTCATTTATTCGTCTTCCTGGCCTTTTAGTTTTTCTGCATTTTCCGCCATTTTTAGCGAGTCGATCATTTCGTGAATATCACCATTCATAAAACTCGGCAAACTGTATATTGTTTTATTGATTCTATGATCTGTTATTCTACCTTGAGGATAGTTGTAGGTTCTTATTTTAGCCGATCTATCGCCTGTTGAAACTAAAGATTTTCGGTGCGCAGCCCGCTCTTCCTGAGCCTTTTCTAATTCCACCTGATACATCTTTGAGCGCAACATTGTTAGTGCCTTTTCAAAGTTCTTGTGTTGTGATCTGCCGTCCTGACATTCTGCGACTATTCCAGTTGGTACGTGGGTCAACCGAACAGCAGATTCAGTTTTATTCACATGTTGCCCTCCTGCTCCGGATGCCCTGTATGTATCTCTCCTTACATCAGCCATATTGATTTCTACATCCACCTCTTCCGCTTCCGGCATAACCGCAACTGTAATGGCAGAAGTATGCACACGACCTTGCGATTCTGTTTCCGGCACACGCTGGACTCGATGCACCCCGGATTCAAATTTCAATATTCCAAATACTCCTTCTCCCTCAATACTAAGAACAATTTCCTTGTAACCTTTTACACCCCCCTCATTGGAATTGATCACTTCTGTTTTCCAGCCAAGGTTTTTGAAATACATCAAATACATTCTATAGATGTCTTCAACAAATATACATGCCTCATCACCCCCCGTTCCGGCTCGAATCTCCATAATCACATCCTTATCGTCCTCAGGAGATTTCGGGATGAGTAAAATCTTGATTTCCTCATCCATCTCAATTTTTCTGGTTTCCAGCGTCTCGAGTTCCAACCGGGCCATTTCCTTAAATTCAGGATCTGATTCTGTCTTAATTATTTCTTTAGACGACTGGATATTCTCAATCACATTTTTGTATTCCACGTACACCTTCGTAATCGGCTCCAAATCTTTGTATTCTTTATTGAGCTTCACATAACGCTTCATGTCAGCAATCACATCGGGATCTACAATTAGCTTGGAAACCTCTTCCCTTCGCATATGTATTGCCTCAAGCTTTGATAGTATATCACTCATGGCTATTGGTACGTGAATTCACCATAAGGTGATCTGATGGTAAGCTTTTTTTGTCCCTCTTGAACCCTTCCAATAATTTGAGCTTCAACACCATAATCCACAGAAACTGAGATTATCTCTTCCGCAATGCTTTCAGGCACATATAGTTCCATTCTATGGCCCATATTGAATACATTATACATTTCTTTCCAGTCGGTATTTGATTCTTTTTGAATAAGGTCAAACAAAGGAGGAATTGGAAACAAGTTGTCTTTTACAATATGGAACTGATCTATAAAATGGAGCACTTTAGTTTGAGCGCCTCCACTGCAATGAACCATACCATGAATATTTGCGCGGTGTTCCTTAAGAATACGCGCAATAATGGGCGCATATGTTCTTGTTGGCGACAACACCAGTTTTCCAACATCGATATCCAATCCATCAATTCGGTCTGAGAGCTGTTTTGAACCGGAATAAATTAATTCTTTCGGAACAGCAGGGTCAAAGCTTTCCGGATATTTTGACATTAGAATTTTTGAAAACACATCGTGTCTTGCAGAAGTTAAGCCATTGCTACCCATTCCGCCATTGTATTCCTTTTCGTATGAAGCTTTTCCGCAGGAGCTGAGCCCTACGATTACATCTCCCGGACATATTCTATGATTCGAAATGACTTCAGACCGTTTCATTCTAGCGACAACCGTACTATCTACTATAATGGTTCTAACCAAATCACCTACATCTGCCGTTTCTCCACCTGTGGACCTTATATTAACTCCAAACTCCCTAAGCTCCTCCAAAAGCTCCTCTGTACCGCGAATAATTGCCGAAATCACTTCTCCGGGAATCAAATTCTTATTTCTTCCTATGGTACTTGATACCAGAATGTTATCTACAGCACCAACACAGAGTAGATCGTCGATATTCATTATCAGTGCGTCCTGAGCTATTCCCTTCCAAACACTCAGGTCACCTGTCTCTTTCCAATACATATAGGCAAGCGAAGACTTAGTTCCTGCGCCATCAGCATGCATAACAACACAGTAATCCTCATCATTCGAGAGATGATCCGGGACAATTTTGCAAAATGCTTTAGGGAAAAGACCTTTATCTGAATTCTTTATTGCTTCATGAACATCCTCTTTGTCTGCTGAAACACCCCTTGCACCGTATCTAGTTTCTAACGTCATTGTTTTGCAAAAATAAAAAAGCCCCACATTTGTGAGGCTTATTTATAAAATAAGTATTCACTATTCGGAACCTCCGGCAGGTTTGTAATCAAAACTCAATACTCTGAACTGAGTCCGTCGATTCTTTTGGTGTGCAGCTTCTTGCTCCTCTTCTGTTGGAAGCTTGTCAATTTCACCACACTCAAATTTAGGTCCTCTAGGTTGCTTTTCTCCATATCCAACCGGAACCATTCTATCACTTGGTATTCCTTTCGTGATCAAATAATCTACGCAAGACTGAGCTCTCTTTTGAGACAGCTTCTGATTGTAAGAGTCCGAACCTCTGCAGTCTGTATGAGACTGAAGTTCAATTACAATGGTAGGATTTTCAGTCAATGTCGTGTACAAGTAGTTAAGAGAATCTTCGGAGTTAATGGTCTCGTTAACTTGAAGCGCCCATTTATCTAAGTCATACCGTACTTCGGGAAAATCAATCACAACATCCTTCGTTGCCGGTTGAATTTCATATGCAGAATAAAAATTCTTACCGGTTGTTCTTCCTACTGTCGAAACACTTCCATTTCCAATCAAGAAATCAGTTTTTGATATTTCAATAGTATAATTCGTTTCCTTTTTAATCAGTCGATTCGCGTTCTCCTCATCAAATTTATATTTTCCAGTTTCGTCTGTAGTTCTGGTTACACTAGTTCCATCCGAACCAACAAGAGTAATAGTAGCACCAGGGACAGGCTCAAAAGTTGCTTTGTTTTTCACTTCCACCGTCCAAGTAAATTGAATTTGAGGGACTTTAAAGCTGTATATGTCGTCATGTCCTTTTCCGTTGATTCTAGAAGAAGTGAAAAATCCTTTTTCAGTATCACCCCGATCGAAAATGATTCCAAAATCGTGCTCACTTGAATTTAGCGGATAGCCCAGATTCTGAATATTTCCCCATTGGTTTTCTCCTGTCTTTTCAGCCTTGAACATGTCCAGACCTCCCATTCCCAGGTGACCAGTAGAAGAGAAATAAAGAGATCCATCCGGTTTCAAGTGAGGGAACATTTCATCGCCGGCTGTATTGATTGTTTCACCCAAATTGGATGACGGCCCCCACTTCTTTGCCTTTCTATCCCACTTGGTGATCCAAAGGTCTTTTCCTCCAAAACCACCTGGCATATCAGAGGCAAATATCATCACTTGATCATCAGCAGATAGGCAAGGATGACCAACTGTGATAGTGTCACCACCTTCAGGCTTTAGACCAACGCTTGTTGCCGATTTCCAATTACTACCTTGCTGTTGTGAAACCATTATATCACAACCAATGTTGTGCTTTTTCTCTCTAGGACACCTTGTAAAATACATGGTGTTCATCTTTCTGTTAAAGGCAGCAGCTCCTTCGTTGTCCTCTGTGTTGATTGAAGATGAAAGGGGTTTCGGCTCACTCCATTTTCCATTGTTGTCTCTGGTAGTTGCCCACAAGTCCATGAAACTCTCACCCGTTCTATCATCAATTTCTGCACCTGTAGAACCTTCTCTAGAAGATGAAAATATCAGCTGATTGTATTTTCTATCAGCAAAAACAGGAGAAAAGTCGTATTTATCTGTATTCAGCTGAACTTCTGCAACAATGATATGCCGTGTTTTGTTATTGATCCATTCCTGAGATTTTTCACAAGCCGCCAATCCGTCTTCAGCCATCTTAATACCTGGCTTGACTTTCAAAAATTTCTCATACTGCTCTGCCGCTTCTTTGTACTCTCCTTCTTCCTTGATCACCTCTGCGAGCTGAAAAATGACGATTGGATTCACCTTATCGTACTTCAGTTTAATAGCTCTTCTGTAGAATGTTTCAGCTTGAGTCGGGTCAACCAACATTCTGTAACATTCTCCCAGTTGAAAATTAATTCTGGCTTTTTCCGCGGGTTTTGCCTTGGTTTCGGCCTTCTTGTAGGCATCAATAGCTGAGAAATACTGCTCATTCGCAAATTTCGCATCCGCTTCTTTCGCAAAGTTCTTTTGAGCATAACCCCCAACTGATATCAGAGATACCAACAACACCGTAGCAATTCGTCTTAATAATTTCATGTATAGTTTACTTATGCTTTCCTTAATTCTCGTTCATCGGACAAACGAAAATAAGTAAATATTTTAATTACTCAACGAAAACTGTACCACATTTGACACAGGGTAACATTAAATCAAAACACTAAAGGTCATCTCAACCAAAAAGCTGATTCAATCTTAACGATTCACTTAACCCGTTTATTTGGCTAGTTTGCAAACAGCATTTCTCTCAGCTTTGGCAGAGGCCAGTATTCATCTGCCACCAACATCTCCAATTTGTCGGCATCGTATTTTATCTCGTCAAAATACGGCTTCACTTTATCGCAATAAGCAATTGCTCTCTTCTCCATATCTTCGATCAAATTGGCTTTCCTTCGCTCTTCGATCATGTCTTCCACATTTTTCTTTATAGAAGTAAATCTTTTTGATATTTCTGTGATCAAATCACGTTGAGCGGATGTAATTCCCTTCGCTTCTTTCTCACTCATGATGTCCATTATTCCCTCAACATTTTCCACCAATTGTGTTTGATATTTGATCGCAGCAGGTATAATATAATTGAAGCATATATCGCCCAATATTCTGGCTTCAATCTGAAGTTTCATGATGTAATTTTCCAACTCAATCTCATGTCTAGCATGCAGTTCGACTGAGGATAAGACATTCAGCTCCTCAAAAAGTTGGATTGTATTTTTGTCTACCATGGCCGCAAGTGCTCTAGGTGTATTTTTAAGATTGGACAATCCTCTTTTCTCCGCTTCTTTTACCCACTCGTCTCCATATCCATTCCCCTCAAACCGAATTTTTTTGGACTCAATAATCAGCTTTTGAAGTTCTTTTAAAATTGCTTCATCTTTCTTTGTTCCACCCGAAATTCTTTTATCAACTGCTGTTTTGAACAAGCGCAACTGTTTTGCAACAATTGTATTGAGTGCAATCATAGATGACGAACAATTTGCTGCTGAACCAACTGCTCTGAATTCAAATTTATTCCCTGTGAAAGCGAACGGAGAAGTTCTGTTTCTATCGGTATTGTCCAACAGAATCTGTGGAATTTTCCCAATATTCAATTTCAATTCCGTTTTATCCTCGGGGGTCATTTTCCCGGATTTGATATTTTTCTCCAATTTATCCAACATTTCAGTGAGCTGTGACCCAATGAAAACGGAAATTATAGCCGGAGGTGCCTCGTTGGCACCCAACCTGTGATCATTGGACGCTGAGGCTATTGAAGCCCTTAAGATATCGGCATTATCACAAATTGCTTTAATCGTATTCACGAAAAATGTAAGGAACTGCAAATTGGATTTTGGGTTTTTTCCCGGGCTTAACAAATTAACCCCGGTATTTGTCGCCAAAGACCAATTGTTGTGCTTACCTGAACCGTTCAAACCGGCAAACGGCTTTTCATGAAATAACACCCTGAAGTTGTGCTTTCTTGCCACTTTTTCCAAGACATCCATCAGTAACAAATTGTGATCATTTGCCAAGTTGGTTTCTTCAAAAACCGGTGCACATTCAAACTGATTTGGAGCAACCTCATTGTGCCTCGTTGTAACGGGAATCCCCAGCTTAAGCGACTCCTGTTCATAATCTCTCATAAACGCCATCGCTCGATCAGGAATGGAACCAAAGTAATGGTCGTCCAACTGCTGACCCTTGGCAGGATAATGACCCACGAGCACTCTTCCGGTTGTGGACAGATCCGGGCGGGCGTGATAAAGAGATTTATCAACTAAAAAGTATTCCTGCTCCCAACCCAATGTTGCATTTACCTTTGTTACGTTTTTGTCAAAGTACTGGCATACATCAGTTGCGGCCTCATCAACAGCAGATAGCGCTTTGAGCAATGGCATTTTGTAATCCAAAGCTTCTCCCGTGTAGGAAATAAAAATCGTAGGAATACAAAGCGTAGTTCCCATTACAAATGCAGGTGAGGAAGGGTCCCAAGCCGTGTAGCCTCGGGCCTCAAATGTATTTCGGATTCCGCCATTCGGAAAGCTCGAAGCATCTGGTTCTTGCTGGACCAACAAACTTCCTTCAAATTGATCAATAGCCCTTCCACCTTCTATCGGCTGAAAAAAAGCATCGTGCTTTTCCGCAGTTGCACCGGTTAATGGCTGAAACCAATGTGTATAATGAGTCGCTCCTTTGGCTAATGCCCAGTCTTTCATGGCAGACGCGACCTGATCAGCTACCTTTCTATCGATTCTTTTTCCTTCGTACGTAGCCTCTTGAACGCTTTTGTACGCCTGTTCGGTGAGGTATTCGCGCATCGAATCCTGATTGAAAACATTTTCGCCATACAGTTCCGAAATTCTGGTGGTCGTGGTAGGTATTTTAATAGGCTCCCTTTTTTGGGCCTCTTCAATCGCGTTAAATCTCATTTGACTCATTTTTACAATTATTTATGCAAATATGAGCATTTTTTAGGGGTCGAACCTAATATTTTACCGCTATTTTTCAACAGTACCCCAATTTTTAGGGGGTGCATTCCATAAAAAACAAAAAACACTAAAGCTAATGACTAGCTTTATAGATCAGAATCGAAATATAGGCAACATAGGTTAGCAGCAGAATTACCCCCTTAACTCGACCAATTTTTTTACCTAAGAACAGCATTACTCCCAACCCAATAGCGATACCGAGCATCCACCAAAAATCAAAGCTCCATACCTCCTCGTTAACCTTCAGCACATTGGGCTCGCTGGCGGCCATACCAGTAATTCCAACAACAGCCATGATATTGAAGATGTTAGAACCCAATAGATTACCTAATGAGATGTCCGGCTGTTTTCTGTAGGCGGCAACCGCAGAAGTAACTAGCTCGGGAGCAGAAGTGCCAAATGCAACAATAGTTAGCCCAATAACATGATCCGGCATCTCCAGCGCCTCAGCAACATTGACTGCACCATCGATCAACCATTCACACCCGAAATAAAGACCAGCCAATCCAATGAAAAGAAATAAAACAGAAAGCCAAATCGGATGTTTCACACTTTCAATTTTAGAAGCATCTGCATTCGTGCGTACTTCCTTTCTTGATTTCACAATTAATAAGGTGGTGAAAATGATCAGAATACAGAATAAAATTGCCCCCTCCCAAAGTTGAATCTTTCCATCCAAAGAGAACAGCACAAATAAAACTGTGGCAAAAATCAACATAGGCCAGTCAACTCTCTTCGTCTGTTTGCCCGGTATAATTGGGAATATTATGACTGTCAAACCCAAAACCAATGCAATGTTTGCGATGTTAGATCCCACCACATTACCAATAGCAATGCCCGGATTTCCGCCAAGTGCAGATTGCAAACTAACCAATAGTTCAGGAGCCGATGTTCCAAATGAAACAACGGTCATTCCAATCACCAATGGAGATATTCGAAATGACTTTGCTATTCCAACCGAACCTTTAACTAAGAACTCACCTCCTACAAAGAGAACGGCCAACCCTAAGAGCAAAAGTCCGATATCATATATCATTGATCAATGTTCTTGAATGGCTTACTGATATCGGATATCGGCTTCTCCATATCCTCAAACGGCTTTTTAATATCCTTAACCGTATTTCCAATGCCCGATTCGGTATCCACAACGGAATCCTGAATGTCTCTTTGAATGTCTTGTGTTGCATCTTTGATCTGACGCATACCTCTACCTAGAGTTCTTGCGATTTTAGGCATACTCTTGGAACCAAAAAACACTAAAACGATGAGGAGAATAATGACTATTTCCCCTCCACTCATTCCAAACATAGTCGACTTGTATTGCAAACAAAAATAGAAAAGCCTCTCCATTCGGAAAGGCTTTTTCTAAAAGTATTTTACTCGTTATGCTTTTTTCTTTCGCTTATTGGCATCGAAGTTTCTGGAAAGATCCACCACTGTAGGGGTAGCAATGCACAGAGACGAGTAGGTCCCTACGACCACACCAATCATCAATGCAAAAGTAAACCCTTTGATACTGTCAGCGAACAAGAAAATAACCAGAAGCACAATGAATGTACTAAGCGAAGTGTTAATGGTTCGGCTAAGTGTACTATTCAATGCACCGTTGATCACTTCTTTGTGGTCTTGTTTTCTATGCAGACCTAATCGCTCTCTAATCCGGTCAAAAACAACCACGGTATCATTTATTGAGTAACCCACCACTGTCAATATCGCAGCAATGAATGCCTGATCAATTTCCATGGTAAATGGCATTATGCCCCAACAGATCGAAAATATGGATAACACCACAACAACATCGTGGAACATCGCTAATAGCGCACCTAAACCATACTGCCATTTTTTAAATCTGAATGCGATATATATGAAGATCACAATCAACGAAAGAATTATGGCAATAAACGAAGACTTAATCAGCGTCTCGGTAATGGTAGCATCAACCTGTCTGAATTCCTGAATTCGATAGGCCCCTACAATATTCTCCGCCCCGGATGCCTTGGCATTTGCCACTGCTTGAGCGTTTGACGTTTCGTCATCAGCAAACGCATATCCGAGTGTTCCCATTCCACTTTTCACCGCATCGTCAACCATTTTGTTTCCATCCAGAGATTTATCGGTGTACTTGTATTTGGTAGTTACCTCGTACTGATACTCATTGCCCCTGCTTTTCACCTCTGGAGGCATGTTATCAAACGCAGCGGTTAGAGCGGATTTTAATTCATCCTGCTTTACTGTGTTCTGCACTTTAATGTGGTATTTTCTACCTCCACTGAATTCCACTCCTACATCGAGTCCTTTAGTCACCAACGATGAAACTCCTCCAATGATAATAAGTGCAGATACCAAGTAGAATATCTTACGTTTCTTAATAAACTGATAATTCGCGTTAGCAAATACCTTCTCAGTAAGCCTTGTAGAAAAGGAAATCTCTTTCTTCCTTTCCAGCATGTACGTGAAGACGAGTCGAGTTATGAATATGGCTGAAAACAGAGAGGTAAAAATACCAATGATCAGTGTAATTGCGAATCCTTGAATTGGTCCCGATCCGAAATACGCCAAAACAATCGCGGTAAACAATGTTGTCAAGTTGGCATCAATTATAGCCGAATAAGCGTGCTTGTAACCATCAGTAATTGCAAGTCGCTTGCCTTTTCCTGCTCGCACCTCTTCTCTAATTCTTTCGTAGATAAGTACGTTGGCATCCACCGACATACCAATTGTCAATACAATACCTGCAATACCCGGCAATGTGAGAGCCGCTCCCAATGAAGCAAGCGTACCTATTATAAAGAAGATGTTTGCGACCAAAGCAATGTCCGCCACTGCTCCTGCTTTTTTGTAATAAAACACCATATAAATTAGAACCAATATGATGGCTATCACAAACGACATCAATCCACTGTCAATATTTTCCTGACCCAATGTAGGACCGATCTTGGATTCATCAATAATTTTAGCGGGAGCATCCAGTGAGCCACCTTCAAGAACTGTAACCACATCCTTTACTTCTTCGAATGTAAATCGCCCAGTAATCCTAGAGCTTCCTCCTGTTATTTTTTGCTGAATATTGGGTGCGGAATACACCAGATTATCCAAAACAATAGCAATGGGCTCACCCACCTTTTCTTCTGTCCAAACACCCCATTCATCAGCGCCTTCATTGGTCATTTGCATATTAATTTGCCAACCGGATCCTCGCTCCATATCAACGGAGTAAGAGGCATTAGCAATGTCCGCACCAGTAAGACGGGCTTTGCCGTCGGATTCTTTTTGAATCACATACAAATCAATCCTCTTATCTTCATCTTCCTCCGCCTCATTCTCTTTGTACGACCACATAAAATCAACATATGCAGGCAAACTTGTTTTTACTTTCGGATCATTTATAATTGAGTTGACATATGCTGTATCAGCTAGTTTTACATCACCTATGATTCCTGCTCTCAGCAGACCTTTATCCCTGATTTTTCTGTCCCACGGATTGTCACCCGCCAAGCTTGCGTCAATGATGGAGTCTTTTTCAGCCTTGGTGTAGGGCCTTGCAATTGTATCCATCGTAACCGAATCTATCTGCGCAATCCCTAAAGTGTCCACCAAAACATTCCCAATTGAGTCCATTTGGTACACCGTATCTTTAGGCACGAGGTCAAATGTGGAGTCAAGCTTCATCACCTGATCTCCCAATTCCATCCGCTCTTTATCAAGCAAATAAGACTTGATCACTCTAATACTACCCACAAAGTTTTCATTGACCTCTGGAGTTTCCCAAAATTCAAGTTTCGCTGTTTTCTGGATCAAATTCCGGGCCCTTTCCACATCCTTTACACCAGGCAATTCCAGATGAATTCTTCCTGACGCAGGCTGCTTTGAAACCGCCGGCTGTGAAACGCCGAACTTGTTGATACGGGTCATGATTACTTCCTCTGTTTTGTCCAGAGCCTTGTCCGCCTCAACTCGAAGCACCTCAATCACTTGTTGATTGGTCAAATCATCATCAAACTTTTCTTTTGAACCAACTGAAAAGAACCGTGTCATCTTCTGATCAGGATCGATCGAATTCCAGTTCTTCTCAAACAAATCAATGAAGTTCTCACTTGTTTCAGAATGCTCCTTCATTGCAGCATTGAACGGGTCCATAAAAACAGATTGTACTTCGGCTTGTGGCCCTGCTAAGTTTTTCACTAAATCAGGAATCGACACTTCCAAAGTTACCGCCATACCACCTTGCAAATCCAGACCTAAGTTCAGCTGGTGATTCTTACAATATTGATACGTATGTCCGAATACCGGATATACTTTCTTTGGTGCTACGTTGATCAAATATTGCTGTTCAAAGAACCCTTTGAGATCTGATAGTCCTGCACTGTCAATTTCACCAGTCGTTGGATCTCCAAAGACAATCGACTTCTTTCCGACATTATACACGTACTGAGCCGGCTCTAGTCTAGTTAGTGAATCCTGCACCTGAAGCTGGCGCAATTCAGCGTGTTCCTTCGCATCGTTTTCAACACTGCTAACAACCCATCCAAACGAGAGTTGATAAAGACAAGCAAGGGTTAAGAGAATGGTAAAAAGCCATATGGCCGTTTTATTCTGCATGTTGTAAAATTTTGTTATTCATTACCCTAAAAGCCAATATGCTTCGACATAGGGGCTGCAAATATAGAATTTCAAATTATTATTAACAACATTAATTTCTACTTAGAAAAAGGCATGTTTTGGATTGCAATTTCAATCAATTATTTTTACCCCATTATGCAATCAAATAACGCACTTTTACGTCTATGATTATTATGAGATCGAAACATATTGTACTCGCAGCTCTCCTGCTTTGGGCAAACCTAAATTTTTCACAGACGTATCAATTTGATTTTTCAGACACCATTTCCGTATTTGAAATGGGAAGCGAATTGGAGAATCCGTGGGTCGGGGGTATCAATTCAGCCCAGATTTCAACCATTGAGTTAAATGGTGATGGGTTGGCTGATTTATTTATTTTCGACCGAACAGATGATGCCATAATGACCTACATCAACAATGGGAGTTCAGGAGTGCCATCCTACACTCACGCCCCTGAATACGAAAGCATTTTTCCTTCAGACTTAAAGAGCTGGTGTATACTTAGGGATTACAATTGTGATGGAAAGAAAGACATTTGGACCTATGCCACAGGAGGAATTAGAGTTTTCAAAAATACGGGGACACCGGGAAATGTTTCATTTAGCCTCGAAACCGAATTGGTAAAAAGCTTTTACAATACCAGCCACTTGAATTTATATGTGAGCTCTACAGACATTCCATCGGTTGATGACATTGACAACGATGGCGATTTAGACGTAATCACATTCAGCATTTTCGGATCCAACCTCGAATATCATAAAAATCTGTCGGTAGAAAATTATGGGACATGCGACAGCCTTGTCTTTCGGTTAAAAAATAATTGCTGGGGACATTTTTCAGAAGCTTTTACAAATAGCGTACTTCAGCTTTATGACACTTGTGATAATTCCAATCTTGGTGGAGTGGCAGAATACATTCAGAGCAACTCGGACCCTTTGAAAACAGAAATTAGGGAAAAATCTGCGTTGCGACACAGCGGTTCAACTGTAATGACAATTGACGAAAATGGAGACGGAGTTAAAGATGTTTTAATTGGGGATGTCAGCTATTCATTTATGTCTCTGCTTACTAATGGTGGTAGTGCCCCGAATACCAATTCCTCCATGATTGAACAGGACACAACATTTCCGACCTACGACACTCCAATCAACATTAAGGTTTTCCCTGCATCCTTTTATGAAGATGTAACCAATGATGGAAACAGAGACCTTATTATATCGCCGAATACACCAAATCAAAGTGAAGATATCCAAAGCGTTCATTATTACTTAAATGTTGGAACTGACGCCAATCCTTCATTTTCTTTTCAATCTAAAAATCTCTTTCAAGACAATATGATTGATGTGGGATCCGGATCAATACCCACTTTTTTCGACCACAATGCTGATGGTTTAATGGATCTTTTGGTTTCTAACTTTGGCAGGTTTGACCCAATTTCTGACACCTATATTCCTTTTATTTCCCTATATGAAAATACGGGAAGTGCTTCTGCGCCTGTATATACACTAACAGATAATGACTATATGAATCTTTCCACATCAGGTATAGAAAAAAATATGATCCCCACATTTGCCGACCTTGACAATGATGGCGACGATGACATGATCATTGGTGACTACAACGGAGTGCTCCACTACTTCACCAATACAGCCGGACCCGGAAATACGGCGAACTTCGTCCTTACTGCCCCTCAAATGACCGACCTGGACGGCATTACGATCGATGTGGGATTGCATGCTGCCCCAACCTTATTCGACCTGGACAAAGACGGTGATTTTGATCTAATTATTGGGGAACGGAATGGCAACTTAAATTATTACGAAAACAAAGACACTTTACTTCCAAAATTCACATATGTGACGGACAGCCTAGGGTTTATACAAGTCAATTATTTTGGAACAAGTATCGGAATGTCTTTCCCTAGATTTTTTCTCAACGATATGGGAGAAACTCAGTTATTTACAGGAGGTGAACACGGCAACATTGAGCACTACAATACTATCGACGGAAATTTATCGGGAAATTTCAATCTTGTCACGAATCAGGTTAGCAATGTGAATGTAGGTTTGAGAAGCACTCCTGCACTGCAGGACTTGAATAATGACAACAACCTGGATATGATTGTCGGTAATAAAAGAGGCGGTTTAAGGGTCGCCTTGGGCACTGGCCTATCCAACACCATTGAACCAGCATACGAAGAGTTCCGTTTTTCTGTATTTCCTAATCCAGCCGCGGATCAATTCACGATTCAGCTAACCGGAACAATGGCAATAGATTTTGAGCTTTTAGATCTAAGTGGGAAAATTGTTCGACAGGAATCCAGAAATTCTAATTCCACGCATCAATTTGACACTTCATTTTTAACATCCGGAATGTACCTTGTAAAAATTACGTCAAAATCCGGCACAGGAACCCAACCAATTTTGATCAAATAAAAAAGGCACTACCTGAGTAATGCCTTTATTAATTTTCAATTCTATTTGATTAGACTACCACGTCCATTTTATCAAGAACCGCCATCACATCGCGAACTGCAGTAGCAGAATTTTCTAACAATTCTTTTTCAGCATCGTTTAGATCCAATTCAATGATCTCTTCAATCCCGTTCTTACCAAGTTTTACCGGCACTCCTAAATAAATGTCTTTCATCCCATATTCACCTTGAAGCCATGCACAAACCGGGAAAATTCTCTTTTGGTCTTTACAGATTGCCTCAACCATTTGGGCAGCGGCAGCTCCCGGAGCATAATAACCAGAAGTTCCAAGCAGATTAACAATTTCACCACCACCTTTCTTTGTACGCTCAACTATAGAATTCAATCGATCTTCAGAAACCAACTCAGTTACAGGAATCCCTCCTACTGTTGTGTATCTTGGAAGTGGCACCATAGTGTCTCCATGACCTCCCATCAGTACAGCCTGAATATCTTTGGGCGAGCAGTCTAATTCAAGTGCCAAAAAAGATCTGTAACGAGCCGTATCTAAAATTCCAGCCATTCCCATCACTTTTCTTGAATCTTTTTTTGCTGTTAAGTAGGTAGCATAGGTCATCACATCCAACGGATTTGAAACACAAATCAAAATTGCATCCGGAGATTTTGCAATAACGTTTTCCGTTACAGACTTAACAATTCCGGCATTGGTCGCGATCAGGTCATCTCTGCTCATACCCGGCTTTCTTGGAATTCCCGAGGTAATCACGATCACATCAGACCCTGAAGTTTTTTCATAATCGTTTGTAGAACCGATCATTCTTGTATCAAACGAATTTATTGGTGATGTTTCCCAGATATCCAAAGCTTTGCCTTCAGCATATCCTTCTTTGATGTCGAGCAATACAACTTCATTACAGACTTCTCTATGCGCAAGCACATTGGCACAAGTAGCTCCTACATTTCCGGCCCCTACAACAGTTACTTTCATTTTATTCTAAATTTGTTTTTGTTTCTTACACTAATTTGTTTGCGAAAATAATAAACTTACTCGGATTGTCACTTCTTGGAAAAAGTTAATATTTACGTGGCAAATATGATTTCAAATAAAAGATTAGAATAAAAAGGTCGATGCAAGGCAACCCAATGTCTTAGTTATCGTCAGTTACTTGAATTCGTAATGAATTTAACAGAAAAGCAGCTTCAAAAGACGATTAAGAAGTGTATAAAGAATGACCGAAAAAGTCAGGAATTACTCTTCAAAACGTACTACAGTAAAATGATGGCTGTGTGTATGCGTTACAGTCGCGATCACGATACTGCTCAGGATGTTTGTCAAACCGGATTCATAAAGATCTTTGAAAAATTGGAACGTTACAGTTTCGGAGGCTCATTTGAAGGGTGGATGAGAAGAATCATGGTCAACACGGCCATCGATCATATCAGAAAATCAAAAAAAGAGCTAACGATAATAGAAGACGAAAGCAGAATCGAAGATGATTTATTGGAAGATGAAGACATAGAATTATCTGAGATGTTAGGTATTGGCGTTGCGGATGTTGTGGAAGCCATGCAAAGTCTGAGTCCTGCTTACAAAACGGTCTTTAATTTATATGTAATGGAAGATATGTCTCACAAAGAAGTTGCAGAAATACTCGGCATTTCTGAGGGGACATCAAAATCCAATTTAGCAAAGGCGAAAAAAAATCTTAAGGTGATACTTAAGAAGAAAATGAAAGAGAATGAAGAACCGTAATGGTTTTGAAAATAGTGTAAAAGAAAAGTTGGAGCAGCAGCACTACGACTACGACCCTTCTCAATGGAACGCCATTGAGAAGCGGCTCCCCTCACCAAAAAAGGTACTGCCTTGGAAAGGTATTGCCGCTGCTTCGACTTTACTTGTTGTGTCATTGTTGATTTGGCAATTGATGGAGAAAGAGAATTCTTCGATAGTCGAAAACGAGCAACAGATCATTTCAAATAAAGATGGCGTTCCTGTTCCAGAAAAGACAGCAATTTCATCAACCGAAAATCAAGCGTTGCAAGATTTTGATGCGGAGCAAACCATCATTGTGCATGATAGAGTGTATGACCATGCTGCTAACAATGAAGACGAGGAAAAGACTACTTCAGACAAGTATCGTAAAGTACCCGAGCATGAGTTTGTTCCTGATGAGGAATCAAACACAACGGTAGATGATAAAACAACAAAATCCTCTCAATTGAATCAGCATGGATTGTCAAATGCCTCAACAGGAAAAATCAGTAGACCAAGCGCACAGTTTTCATTGAATAAAACTTCAATTTGTACAGGTGAAGTGATTGATTTCCAACTATTAAGTCAATCAAAACAAGCACAGTATTTTTGGGATTTTGGAAATGGAGCAAACTCAACCGATAACAATCCTGTGTACCAATATCCTGAATCGGGAACTTATTACGTCCAGCTCAAAGCAACGAGCACCTTGGATGCATCTGTAATGAACATATCTGATAAAATTGCAATTCATGTTCTCCCGGCTCCTAAAGCCGAATTCAGGTGGTCGGAAAATAGCATGAATGCGATACCTTCCATCCAGTTCCAAAGCAACTCAGCTACTGCTGTGTATTGGGAATGGGATTTCGACAATGGTATAAAATCGACAGAAAAGGAGCCTTTTGTTACCTTTAACAAAAAGGGGTTTTATACAATAAGCCATACTGTCACAAATGTAGAAGGATGCTCCAAATCCTCTTCACAACAATTAGAAATAACTACCGATTACAATCTTTTAGCGCCAAATTCCTTTACACCTAATGCCGATGGAATAAATGATAATTTTATCCCTAAAGCACTTGAAATTCTCAATGTAAATTTTGAGATGTCGATTTTCGACAAAAGAGGTTTGGTCTATTCTACAACTAGCGTGAGCTTTCCCTGGAATGGATCAAATCAAAGAGATGGTGGTTTGTGCCCTCAGGGTGCATATGTATGGGTGGTCAAGTATATTGATCACGAAGGAAAAGATCAGATTTTTAAGGGCACGATTAATTTGTTGAAATAACTTCATATTTCATTTATTTCATTCTGCCTTTAATTTTTTGGATTAGTTTTAATCGAATTGTAGCACGATGAAGTTTGGCTTGCTAATTTTATGTTTGGGGGTATTGGGCTTAAGCTCTGCTTACAGTCAGTCAGATAATTGCGCCACAGCTACAACCTTTCCTTTAGTGGGTGGGTCCAACTGTCAAACCGGAACTACTTCTGGTGCTACTTCGGATAGTATTCTGTTCGGAGCATGCAACGCAGCACCTGCTAACGAAGTCTGGTACACGTATGTAGCAACGGGTTCCCAAAATGATTTTTCAGTTGTTCCCTCCGGTCTAACGGAAACGGAAATCGTAATCTATACCGGTGGATGCCCTCCAACCACGGGAACTTTGGTTACTTGCCAAACCGTTACAGGAACGAATACATTAAACCTAAATTGGGGTTTTCCAGCTGGAACTCAGGTGTGGGTCGGAATAATGTCCAACGGCGGCACCGATGGTGGATTTGATCTATGTATAGATTCGTACGATCCTCCACCGGGTGGCGGTAACGCCTGTTCCGGCGCTATTCCATTGTGCGACGTTAATGCTACTACGAGTATCGACATGTCCACCCTTTCGGCTTCCGGCGCAAGTCCGCCTTGTTTCCCCGGTGGTGGCAATCAAGATGTATGGCTCCAGTTTACGGTAACGCAAACTGGTCAGCTTGCCTGGGATATCTCAGCAACGAGCGGTTCCGGAATAGAATGGGACTGGTCCATTTACGATATAACGGGTGGATGCCCAACAAATCCGGCGCAATGGACTTCATCGAATGTTGCCTGTAATTACAACTACTCCAGCGGAAGCGGTGTTTCAGGCATGAATTGCACATCAACAACCGCATGCCCAATTAATACGGCCGGAACAGCTGCAGAAGAGTATTGCCCCTGTATAACGGTAACAGCTGGAAACACCTATGTAATTCAAATTGACAATTACACTAGTGCAACTGCTACCGGACTTGATTTTTCTTTTGGACCGGACATGACAGCGTTGATCGCTCCCGACGTAGACTTTTCAATTTCCCCATCGACCGTAACCTGTGGCAGCTCGGTTACGGTGAATATAACGGATAATTCCGTTGGTATTCCAACCTGGGATTTTGGCGACGGAACTACTTTCACAGGGAATAACCCACCTTCTCATACTTATACAGCACCAGGCACTTATGCCATTACAGCAACCATTGGGGGCGCCTGCCCGGATGTGCAAACCGAATTTGTTGAGTTGTTCGGTCCGTTAGTTACAACCGTCTCACAGACAGATGAAACCTGTCTAGGGGACTGTGATGGATCTGCTTCAGTCAGCACAACAGGAGGTAGCGGCGTTTACACCTATATCTGGACTCCAGGTGGAGCAACCACACCATCAATATCAAATTTATGTAGCGGAAATTACTCTGTTACAGTAACAGATGCTACCTGTGCAACAAATAGTGTGGAGAACATCACAATTACAGGTCCATCTTGTGTGTCTTGTGTGATTGATTCTATGCCTATCGCTTTAACGAATTGTTACACCAATACTTCCGGTTTTCTAGTCTATGATGTAGCCGGCACCATATATTACACAGATCCACCAACAACTGGCACACTGACAATTACAGCATGTGACGGGCAGCAGGTTGTGATCAGCGCTCCGTTTGGCACGTCAAGTCCTTTCAACTTCACCGATCTGCCTCAAGGTGGCGGAAATTGTGATTTTACAGCTGTATTCAGTGATGAACCGGCATGCGTGTATACTCAAGGGTTTCAAGCTCCTCCACCAATACTTGGATTTAACATCTTCTGTACTGTTGGTGGTGGCTCCGTAAATGGAGATATAACCTTCGATGACACTTACACCTCCGGCACTTTGGTCATCTCCGTTTTTGATGGGACATCGACGATCGACACAATTATTAATCTCCCGGCTACCAGCCCGCAAAACTGGTCGGTTTCCGGTTTGGATCCAACTGCAAATCCATACACTATTGACTATTATTTCTCCGACTACCAATCATGTGGCAGCCAAACCGTGATCAATTGTGGTTGTGCAGCTTATGCTGGAACAGTTACAACGACACAAACGGGAAGTGGAATCAACAATTACATCCTTTGCTACGGAGATCAAATCGATATTACCACTAATGGTGACTATATAGATCCGGATGACATTGGTCCAATTGGTACAGGTCCTACTTACAATTTTCAACCGGAGTTGATTTATCTGGCCTATTCCTGTCCTCCAACACCTGGTTTATTCCCAACAGCGGATCCCTGTTTTATTGGTCTAATCCCCAGTCCACAGGATTTAACTGACATCAACGATCCGACCTCATATGCTGCTACGTTGCCAGGAGGACCATATACCAACCTGTGGTTCGCGCAATCCAATTTGTATCATTATGACCCTGTTTTGGGCAATTACATTTATAATTCGAATTGCTGGGATGTAGGCGATGGTGTTCAAGTAACCTACCTGAACCCTATTTCTGCACCATCTACACCAGACTGTCAGAACAGTGATGTAACGGTGGTCCTGACGGGTGGCTACCCCGAACTATTCGGTGGTAACTTCACCGCATCCAATCTTTCTCCTGCGACAGCAAGCTTTGTCAATACAACCTGTGCACATGGAGGATCAATTGTCATCAACGGACTTCAAGATGGCGACATGTGGTCGTTTGATGTGGTGGATGCAAATGGATGCCCGATTACCGTTTCCGGAGGACCATTTGTCGGGTTGCCCAATGCTCAAGCCGGTGTAGACGACACCATCTGTGGAGCGCTGACCTATAACCTTAGTGGCATCCCTTCATTCGGGACAGGATCCTGGACAGGCCCTGCAGGTATTACCTTTGCCAATCCTAACTCTGCTACCTCGGCAATAACGGCTGCTGCACCAGGAACTTATACCCTTACATGGACGGAAGACAACGGAGGCGGATGCATCTCTACCGATCAGGTTACTATATCGTTGTCCGATCCTACATTTACGGATGCGGTTGTTCCTGCCATCTGCGGCTTGGCCAACGGTGAAATAGAAATTACCGCCTCAGGTGGTGTTGCTCCCTACAGCTATAGCATTGACAATGGTGCAACCTCCCAAGCAACAGGAACTTTTACCGGACTCTCTGCAAATACCTATCAGGGATGGATTCAAGATAATTTGGGATGCCTGTTCACTCAGAGCATCACCATCAGCAACACCGGATCTCCGGTAATTGATAGTGTGGTTGCTACAGATCCTCTTTGTAATGGTGACTGTAACGGGCAGCTGATAATTTATGGATCAGGAGGAACCCCACCCTACGAGTATAGTCTTGACGGGGTTACTTTTGTCCCCGGTCAGGATACCTGGACAGGACTGTGTTCCGGTAATCAGAATGTATACATACAAGATGCTGCCGGTTGCCCAAACTCTTCTTCAACAATACTATACGATCCCCCTGCACTTAGTGTCGCTCTAGACCTTGTTGTGCATGTCGATTGCAATGGTGATGCAACAGGAGAAATTCGTGTCACTGCTTCGGGAGGAACCTTCCCCTATTCCTATCTCTGGACAGGACCAGGAGGTCCTTACACTGCTGATGATATCGACTTCCTTGCTGCAGGAACATACGACCTGGTAGTTACGGATGACAATGGATGTACTGCCACCTTTTCAGAAACCATCAATGAGCCTGCCCCTCTAACCATTACCTTCTCCGCATTTGATGCTTCATGTGCCGGTGCTTGCGACGGAACTGCAATTGTAATCCCTGCCGGAGGCACTGTAGCTGCGGGATACAATTACTCCTGGTCTTCAGGTATTGCAGGTAACGTACCCAATGCTGCCGGAATTTGTCCCGGAACATACGACCTCACTGTGACCGATGACAACGGATGCACTGCCGATACACTCGGGTGGAACATCCTCGGCCCTCCAGCTGTAACTTTCTCATCGGTGATCTTTACTGATGAAACCTGCAACGGGTCCTGTGACGGAACCATTACTGTTGCCTCTGCTTCGGCAACCCAATATAGCTTTAACGGAGGAGCTTTTGCTCCAACATCGGCTTTCAACGGACTCTGTTCTGGAACCTACACCATTACAGCAGCAGATGCAAACGGGTGCTCCATAGACACAACAGTAACCATTGGGTCTCCACCTGCGGTGAATCTAACAGCATCTCCCGATACCACTATATGTATTGGAGGTACAGCCACCATTACGGCAACCGCTTCAGGTGGTGTCGGAGGATTCAACTATATATGGGACAGTGGAGAGCTGACCGCAACGATCAATGTATCTCCGGCTACCAATCAGGCCTACTGCGTGACTGTAACCGACGCAAACGGATGTCCTGCTCCTGCAGCAGCATGTGTAAACATCAACTTAAACCCTGCTCTGCAAGTAACTGCTTTATCCGACCAGGGGATATGTCCGGGGGATGTAGCAAGTATATCTGCTATTGCCACCGGTGGTGATGGAAATTACTCCTATACCTGGGACAATGGGATCGGTCCGGGACAAACCCAAAACGTCGCTCCGGGGTCTACAACGGTGTATACAGTTACCGTTACAGACGGGTGTGAAACACCAGGTGCATCAGATGATCTTACCATTACTGTAAATCCTCTGCCCACCATTGATTTTACTCCGGATGTGACCGATGGATGTACCCCCGTTGAGGTCAACTTCACGGAAGCAGGGCAGCCTACAGGTTCGCAATGCTTCTGGGATTTCGGTGACGGAAACGCCAGTGTCAATTGTGGTACTGTTTCAAATACCTATACTGACCCGGGGTGTTATGACGTAACTCTTACCGTTATATCAGACATGGGATGTACAGATCAGCTCACCTTTCCAAACCTGATTTGCGTGTATCCATACCCAAATGCAGCTTTCAGCTTCGGACCACAACCCACATCGGTCATGAACACAGAAATCGTTTTCACCAACGAATCAACAGGAGCAACAACCTACAACTGGGAGTTCGGAACAGACGGAATACTGGGAAGTTCCGGTGAAACCAATCCGTCTTTCACATTCCCTAACGACAATCCGGGATCTTATCAGGTTTGTCTAACTGCAACAACAGATTATGGTTGCCAGGACAGTATATGCCAGCTGGTGGTCATCGACGAGGAGTTCATCGTTTATGTCCCCAATGCATTTTCCCCGGACGACGATAATGTTAACGAGCTATTTACTCCCGTGGTAATAGGAGCGGATCCGTTGAACTACAAGTTTATGGTATTCAACAGGTGGGGAGAACTCATTTATGACAGTCAGATCATCGGACAAGGATGGGACGGAAAATACGGTGGAATCCCCGTTCAGCAAGACGTATACGTCTGGAAATTGGAAGTAGTGAACGCCATGAACAACGAAAAACTCAATTACAAAGGTCATGTTACCGTGCTGAAGTAAGATGATTTTTGTAATTTTTGGAATTGATAACTAGGTATTGAAAACTAACATGTTGATTAGCAAATTAATCTTACCGTTGGCATTCTGCGGAATACTAATTGGATTGTCATTTACTGGATTTTCTCAAGGAGCCACCTGCGCAACCGCAGACCCATTCTGTACGGACAATGGTGCAAACTTTCCAGCATCCACAAGTACAACAGCTGAAACAGGGCCAAACTATGGCTGTCTTCTATCACAGCCTAATCCCGCATGGTACTATCTCCAAATCGACAACTCGGGAAACATTGACATTACACTAACTAATAATGGGTGTGGAGGAACGGGATGCGATATTGACTTTGCGTGTTGGGGGCCATTTTCCAATCTAGCATCCGCGTGTTACCCTACAAATGCACCTATATCTTGTAGCTTCTCTCCCGATCCTACAGAAACTGTCAATATTACCGGAGCTGTTTCTGGAGAATTTTACCTATTGCTAATTACCAATTACTCAGGAGACCCAACAGACATCAGTGCCAATCAAACCGGGGGAACCGGATCCACCGACTGTTCAATTTTAACTCCTTGCTTTATGAACTTCCTGGATGCGAATCTTACCGCATGTGACCCGGCTACAGGTACATTTGACATTTCAGGTGAAGTTCAATTTACAGACCCTCCAACCACCGGACAATTGATCGTAGAAAACTGTTCGGGAGATCAACAAATATTTAATCCACCTTTTACATCACCAATCAACTACAATATTACCGGCATTACCGCAGATGGCACAACCGGCTGTGAAGTAACCGCTTATTTCACTGCGGATCCGGCTTGCACTTTAACTTCAGGTACATTCACAGAACCCGTATGTACTTGCAATATGGATTTCTTTCAGGTCAACTTTGGTGCTTGTGAGACGTCAACGAACACCTATTCTGCAAACGGATACGTCGAATTCACTTCACCTCCAACCACTGGTCAGTTGATCATTACCATCGATGACGGAATAAACCCTCCATACGATACAATTATCAACCCTCCATTTGTAAGCCCCCAAACTTGGAGCATCTCCGGAATGGCAACCGGTACCGGAACTAGCGCTTCGGTTACAGTATACTTTACTGCTGATCCTGCGTGCACACAAACCCTAAGTCTTGCTGTACCCGCTAATTGTGACTGTCCTGCTACTGCCGGAACCTATACGACGACTATGACCGGAAATAGCAGCACCAATTATATACTTTGCAATGGTGATCAGATCGATTTTACACACAATAACGATTTCATTCCTCCTGCCGACCTTTCCGACCCAACCGTACCATATAATCCCGGCATTTGGTGGTTAATCTACAGCTGCCCTCCAACTCCGGGTATAGATATTCTCACCGACCCTTGTTTTCTTGGAGTTATTTCTTCAACTCAGAATTTTTCCGATGTGAACGACCTATCTGTGATTAACTCATTTCCCGCAGGAACATTTACTGACAATACCGTTTACTATGTCCCTATTACCATGTATGATGCGGTTGGTGGGATTTACAGTTTATACCCTCCTCCTGACCTTTGTTTTGACCTCGGTTTAGCGACGGAAGTTACCTACTTACCAGAAATTATTAGCAATGCGACACCAGACTGCCAGAACAGTGATGTAACGGTGGTCCTGACAGGTGGCTACCCCGAACTATTCGGTGGTAACTTCACCGCATCCAATCTTTCTCCTGCGACAGCAAGCTTTGTCAATACAACCTGTGCACATGGAGGATCAATTGTCATCAACGGACTTCAAGATGGCGACATGTGGTCGTTTGATGTGGTGGATGCAAATGGATGCCCGATTACCGTTTCCGGAGGACCATTTGTCGGGTTGCCCAATGCTCAAGCCGGTGTAGACGACACCATCTGTGGAGCGCTGACCTATAACCTTAGTGGCATCCCTTCATTCGGGACAGGATCCTGGACAGGCCCTGCAGGTATTACCTTTGCCAATCCTAACTCTGCTACCTCGGCAATAACGGCTGCTGCACCAGGAACTTATACCCTTACATGGACGGAAGACAACGGAGGCGGATGCATCTCTACCGATCAGGTTACTATATCGTTGTCCGATCCTACATTTACGGATGCGGTTGTTCCTGCCATCTGCGGCTTGGCCAACGGTGAAATAGAAATTACCGCCTCAGGTGGTGTTGCTCCCTACAGCTATAGCATTGACAATGGTGCAACCTCCCAAGCAACAGGAACTTTTACCGGACTCTCTGCAAATACCTATCAGGGATGGATTCAAGATAATTTGGGATGCCTGTTCACTCAGAGCATCACCATCAGCAACACCGGATCTCCGGTAATTGATAGTGTGGTTGCTACAGATCCTCTTTGTAATGGTGACTGTAACGGGCAGCTGATAATTTATGGATCAGGAGGAACCCCACCCTACGAGTATAGTCTTGACGGGGTTACTTTTGTCCCCGGTCAGGATACCTGGACAGGACTGTGTTCCGGTAATCAGAATGTATACATACAAGATGCTGCCGGTTGCCCAAACTCTTCTTCAACAATACTATACGATCCCCCTGCACTTAGTGTCGCTCTAGACCTTGTTGTGCATGTCGATTGCAATGGTGATGCAACAGGAGAAATTCGTGTCACTGCTTCGGGAGGAACCTTCCCCTATTCCTATCTCTGGACAGGACCAGGAGGTCCTTACACTGCTGATGATATCGACTTCCTTGCTGCAGGAACATACGACCTGGTAGTTACGGATGACAATGGATGTACTGCCACCTTTTCAGAAACCATCAATGAGCCTGCCCCTCTAACCATTACCTTCTCCGCATTTGATGCTTCATGTGCCGGTGCTTGCGACGGAACTGCAATTGTAATCCCTGCCGGAGGCACTGTAGCTGCGGGATACAATTACTCCTGGTCTTCAGGTATTGCAGGTAACGTACCCAATGCTGCCGGAATTTGTCCCGGAACATACGACCTCACTGTGACCGATGACAACGGATGCACTGCCGATACACTCGGGTGGAACATCCTCGGCCCTCCAGCTGTAACTTTCTCATCGGTGATCTTTACTGATGAAACCTGCAACGGGTCCTGTGACGGAACCATTACTGTTGCCTCTGCTTCGGCAACCCAATATAGCTTTAACGGAGGAGCTTTTGCTCCAACATCGGCTTTCAACGGACTCTGTTCTGGAACCTACACCATTACAGCAGCAGATGCAAACGGGTGCTCCATAGACACAACAGTAACCATTGGGTCTCCACCTGCGGTGAATCTAACAGCATCTCCCGATACCACTATATGTATTGGAGGTACAGCCACCATTACGGCAACCGCTTCAGGTGGTGTCGGAGGATTCAACTATATATGGGACAGTGGAGAGCTGACCGCAACGATCAATGTATCTCCGGCTACCAATCAGGCCTACTGCGTGACTGTAACCGACGCAAACGGATGTCCTGCTCCTGCAGCAGCATGTGTAAACATCAACTTAAACCCTGCTCTGCAAGTAACTGCTTTATCCGACCAGGGGATATGTCCGGGGGATGTAGCAAGTATATCTGCTATTGCCACCGGTGGTGATGGAAATTACTCCTATACCTGGGACAATGGGATCGGTCCGGGACAAACCCAAAACGTCGCTCCGGGGTCTACAACGGTGTATACAGTTACCGTTACAGACGGGTGTGAAACACCAGGTGCATCAGATGATCTTACCATTACTGTAAATCCTCTGCCCACCATTGATTTTACTCCGGATGTGACCGATGGATGTACCCCCGTTGAGGTCAACTTCACGGAAGCAGGGCAGCCTACAGGTTCGCAATGCTTCTGGGATTTCGGTGACGGAAACGCCAGTGTCAATTGTGGTACTGTTTCAAATACCTATACTGACCCGGGGTGTTATGACGTAACTCTTACCGTTATATCAGACATGGGATGTACAGATCAGCTCACCTTTCCAAACCTGATTTGCGTGTATCCATACCCAAATGCAGCTTTCAGCTTCGGACCACAACCCACATCGGTCATGAACACAGAAATCGTTTTCACCAACGAATCAACAGGAGCAACAACCTACAACTGGGAGTTCGGAACAGACGGAATACTGGGAAGTTCCGGTGAAACCAATCCGTCTTTCACATTCCCTAACGACAATCCGGGATCTTATCAGGTTTGTCTAACTGCAACAACAGATTATGGTTGCCAGGACAGTATATGCCAGCTGGTGGTCATCGACGAGGAGTTCATCGTTTATGTCCCCAATGCATTTTCCCCGGACGACGATAATGTTAACGAGCTATTTACTCCCGTGGTAATAGGAGCGGATCCGTTGAACTACAAGTTTATGGTATTCAACAGGTGGGGAGAACTCATTTATGACAGTCAGATCATCGGACAAGGATGGGACGGAAAATACGGTGGAATCCCCGTTCAGCAAGACGTATACGTCTGGAAATTGGAAGTAGTGAACGCCATGAACAACGAAAAACTCAATTACAAAGGTCATGTTACCGTGCTGAAGTAAACTACGTTTATTCGATTATTATTTTCAAGAATAATGACCTCAAATTGAATCTTAGGAATTCTAATTCCAACGAAAATTGGTTCAATGATGGACCATCTCGAAATTCAATCCTATCCATTATGTATATATTTGCATTAACATAAGTTTATGATTAAAAGCCTCCATCTAGTTATTTTCTTCCTTCTAGCGAGTTTATTTTCGTTTGCACAAACAATAAACATTTCTGCCGGAGGATCTCATACGCAATGCCTCGGAAATACTACAGATAGTGATGCTTCGGGGGGAAATTATGGCCCTGGAGAAAATTATACTGTGACCATTTGCTCTGATGGAACCGGAAATGTAATTACGTTGGATTTCACTGCAGGAGCTTTTGACGTTGACGCTAGTGATCAACTATTTATTTATGATGGTAATAGCGCTGCAGCTCCACTGATCGATATTTATAACAACAGCAATCCAGCGGTTGCCGTGTCCTCTACAACATCGAACACCAGCGGCTGCTTGACACTCGTTTTTGTATCTGACGCAAGCATTGAAGCCACAGGTTGGGATGCCAACATTGTATGTGGGACAGTCTGTCAACCCATTCTGCCTACCATTACTACTACTCCGCCCATTACATCGTATGGTCCGGATTCGAACTATACAAACATATGTCCCGGAGACACTATTCTTTTTACAGCATCCGGCACCTATCCGGTTAATGGAATCAATCCGGTAAACTATGCTCAAAGCGATGCAACTTCAACCTTTGAGTGGAACTTTGGCGAAGGCACAATTGCAAATACGGCAATTGCCAGTAACGTTTTTTCAGATGAACAGGGATACCTGGTTACATTAGTTGTAACGGATGCAAATGGTTGCTCTGAAACGGTAACGCACAAAGTAAGAACAGGAATATCCCCCACTTTCAGTGGAATTGCGGTAACTCCTGACACGGCTTGCTATGGTGACACTGTTCAATTACTTGGTGGCTATAGTACCGTTTCATCCTCTGCTGTTGGAGCAGACGCCAACACGGGATACATACAAGCGGGTGGCGTAGTATCAGGGACAACATTTCTTCCGGACGGCAGCGGTGTCAGCTATTCAACTAACGTAACTATTGGAGGTTTTGGATCCCAGACAATTATGGCGGGATCGGATATATCGGAAATATGCATTGACATTGAACATTCATACATCGGTGACCTCGATATGACCCTAACTTGTCCTAACGGCACAGTCATTCAGCTAATGGACACTTACAATGGTGGAGGGCCAGGCAATGTATTTCTAGGAGATGCTTTGGATGATGGATCAACCACCCCTGGTATTGGAATGACGTATTGTTTTGATCTGGGTGCAACTTGGGGAACCATGACGGACGAAAATATTGCAGGGAATTATATCCCCGCAACCGTTACTCCCCCAAATGATATTTTAGCTCCCGGATCATTCCAACCTTTGCAGAGCTTCAACTTGCTAGTAGGCTGCCCCATTGACGGAGATTGGACGTTAACTATTACAGACAATATTGGAATAGACAATGGATATATTTTTGAATGGGGAATCGTAATTGATCCCGCGATTAACCCGAACTCTGAAATTTACAGTGTTGCCATTACCAATGGTGAATGGATCAGTCCAACAGTTGTTGGTGTTTCTGACTCTCTTTCTTATGCCATCCCGGACAGCAATGGATTATATGATTACACCTTTCAGATTACAGACGAATATGGTTGCACTTTTGATACCATAGTGGACGTGTTTGTTTTACCAGAAATGGTTCCAATCGCTACTCCCGACACGATTATATGCCCGGGCCAACCACTTACTTTGTACGGCGTAAATAGTGCTGCTCCTGTAATTTCAACTTGTGACTACTGTATTTATATGGAGGACACTTGGGGAGATGGCTGGAATGGTGGAACATTGACCATTTTACTGGATGGGGCAGTTGCCGGCAACTTCACGCTGGCCACCGGTTCTTTTGATACCATTTGTTTCCCTGTTACCGATGGAGCGCTTTTGGAAGTATCGTTTGTTGCAGGAAGTTTTGTAAATGAAGTGATCTATGAAATTGCTGATCCCAATGGAAATATTGTATTTGCAGATGGAGACGGTATTACCGGCCCTTCTGCCGGATTGCAAGTCGTAGGTAACATAGGGTGTGCGCCAAACTACAATTACATCTATACCTGGGAGCCTCCAACGGGACTTGCTTCTCCAAATAACGACACGACCGTCTTTACCGGGACAACGACATCAAGCTATCAATTGACCATGTCCATTGTTGGATATCCGCAATGTTCAATTAGCTCAGATACAATTACTGTGGAAGTGCAAGACACCACTTTATTACCTTCTGTATCGGGCGATACCAGTCTGTGTATTGGAGAATCCACTACTCTATTCGTTGACAACGCATTGAGTCAATTGTGGCCGGATGGTTCAACCGGTGCGTCTGTTACGTTTACACCACTGCAGGATACAACACTAATGGTTGAAGCTTCGAATGCGTGTCAGACTTATTTCTACCCAACAATGGTTTCAGTTCACCCATTGCCAACTGTTTCGACAATCAATGATACAACTATTCCAATTGATGCCAGTGTGGATTTATTTACGACAAGCTCAGGTGTTAGCTTTTTATGGACACCTGCAACAGGACTCGACTGTTACACATGTGAAAGTCCTGTAGCTACTCCTACTACCAACGCTTCCTATGTTGTTGAGATCACTGATATACATGGTTGCAAAAGCTATGATACAGTGCATATATTAGTAGAGTATCTGCCGCTATTTATTCCTACCGGGTTTTCTCCAAACAACGATGGTGTAAATGACCTGTTCTTTGTTCGTGGCACAGGAATTGGACAAATGGAGCTTCAAATATTCGATCGGTGGGGTATTATGGTCTTCAGCACAACAGATCAAAGTATTGGATGGGACGGGACTTACCAGGGCCAGGTACTTAATTCTGATGTTTTTGTGTACAAATGTGATGTGGTCTTGAAAAATCTTGAAACTTTAAAATTCCAAGGCAATCTAACATTATTCCGATGATTGGGAGTAGAACATATTTGTTGGTTGGCTTTCTATTTTTTTCTGTAGAATATTACTCTCAGGACATCCATTTTTCTCAATTCGAAAATGCTCCATTGGCAATAAATCCCGGAAATGCCGGAATGGGTAAAGGATACAATAGAGCAAATTTGGTTTATCGTTCGCAATATCCAAGCCTTGGAAATGTATTCAGCACACAATACGCTTCATTGGATTTCCCCATCCTGAACGAGGCAATGCGACATAAGAATGGGCTTTTAGGTGTAGGAATCTCATTTTTCAATGATCAAGCAGGTGACTCAAAAATGGGAACACTTCATGCGGCCCTAACACTGTCAGGCATTGTTACGCTTAATCGACAACAGCGCTTATCTATGGGACTCCAATGTGGATATATGCAAAAGTCATTTGATGTATCCAATATCACCTGGGACAATCAATTTAACGGATATCAATACGATCCAACATTACCCTCTGGAGAAATGAACTTTATGGAAAAAACCGGTTTTTTCGATATGTCTGCAGGGGTTGCTTACAAGTATTTTTCCACCGAAACAAATCTCTACAATATAGAAAGGACATCTTTTGATGGTGGCATTGCTTTTTTCCACTTAACCAGAGGAAAACAAGAGTTTTTCCAAGGTCAGCAAGATCGGCTGTATGGAAGGCTAGTAGTTCATGCGACAAGCCTTTTCACATTGGAAAACAGACCATTTGGGTTCAGACCATCGGTCTTGTATCAGCGTCAAGGCACACTTAGCGAAGCGATAGTAGGAGGAGGAATCAACTACTACATCAAAGCTGACACTAAATACACAGGATTTGTTAAACAAGCCTATATCGGGTTAGATTTGAGATATCGTGTGAATGATTCATTTATAACAGGAATACGGTTTAAGTTCAATGATTTTGAAATTCGTTTGTCTTATGATTATACTACATCCGATCTCAGCTCTAGAATAAACGGAGTCGGCGGATTTGAAATTGGATTCAGATTCACAGATACCTATGGAACATTATTCAATCAAGGAAATAAACACGTAATCAACAGTCATGGGGGAAATTTAAGCTTATGACCCTTTTTAGGAATCCAAGTGATTCACCAATTCACGGCATAATTTTTAGCAACGAATAAATTAAAAGTTCGTTATTAGAGCAACCATTTCGCCTAACATGAAATACCTTGCATTGGTTACTTTATTGTTGTCAATTGGGTTCAAGACCTTTTGTCAAACAGTAGTTTTAATGTCGGATGGCACTGCTTCTACGTGTTCAGGAATATTATATGATACCGGAGGAATTGGAGCAACCGGATATCAGAATGATGAATATTATGTCCTTACGATTTGTCCGGATGTGCCCGGCGATGTAGTAACCCTTGATTTTGTCTCTTTCGCCTTAGATCAAACGAATACCGCAGCGCCACCGGCCAGCAATATCGACAATCTCGCAATTTTTGATGGTAATAGTACAGCCGCCCCGTCATTAGGTGTCTATACGGGCAACAGTCTTCAGGGGTTATTGGTTTCTTGCACCTCATTGAATACCTCGGGTTGCCTGACCTTGGTTTTTACGTCAAACAACACAGGTACGGGTGTTTTTGCAGCATCAATTACCTGCAGCACCCCTTGCCAAAGACCGGAGGTGCACATGGCAGCGCCAACAATAGCAGATAATCCTGTTAAAATATGCGATGGAGAGACAGTAAATTTTGATGGTAGCGCTTCCTTTGCAGCCCCTGGATTTACAATAGTTGATTATATTTTCAACTATGGGGATGGAACTTCGGACACGCTTAACACCCCTATTTCCTCGCACGTGTACAATTCAGGTCCAGGAGAATATTCCATGAATTTATATGTAATCGATGACAATGGCTGCATCAACACCAACGTTGAAACAATAGTAGTTCAAACAGGCACAATACCTATATTTAATTACATCTTTTCAGATACTACGCTATGCCTAAATGAGTCAGTTTGCATGGGAGAACCGGGCACGTTGGCGAGTACGGGTTCAGTAACGGGTCATGTTGTTCCAACTACATGGACAGGTCAACCGGTAAGCAGTCTTGGAGGCGCAACTTATTTACCTGATGACGTTGGTTCATGCTTTTCTGCTACTCTAGAATTCTCAGCTTTCACTCCCGGCCAGACACTGAACAATGTTAATGACTTACAAGATCTTTGTATTAACATGGAACATTCCTATATGGGTGATCTGGTTGGAACCATATACTGCCCAAACGGACAGAGCGTAATTTTTCACCAGCAGAACGGGGGAGGCACTTTTTTGGGAGATCCAATCGACGTAAACGATAGCTTACAACCCGGTGATTGTTGGGAATACTGCTTTAGCCCGACGGCAACCAATGGAACCTGGGTAGATAATGCACAATTTGGTCCGACACCAAATACAATTCCTTCAGTGAACAACGCTTTTGGTAATTGCCTAATTCCGGGAACTTATGAAAGCTTAAACCCTTTGTCTGGTCTCGTTGGTTGTCCTTTAAATGGTACATGGACGCTGGAATTTTGCGATTTATGGGGCGCGGATGATGGATTTGTCTGTGATTTCTCGGTTAATTTTGACCCTTCGCTATATCCAGCCATATCCACTTTCACACCAATTATTGGCAGTGAATGTGATTCAAGCTATTGGACCGCTTCGACCTTAGCGACATCCTTCATAACATCTTCTTCTACTGACTGTAACCAGATCTGTATTACTCCGACCCAAACGGGTTTATTTGATTATACCTACGTAGTTATAGACGATCACGGATGCACCTATGATACTACCTGGACTGTTACGGTTGATGATGGACCCACAGTTTTTGCTGGAAATGACACAACCGTTTGCCCAGGCTCCTTGCAACTTTTAGCTACGGCTACTGGGGGGATTGAAGCTCCTCCAACCTGCGATTATCAGATCAATATGTATGACTCATTTGGAGACGGATGGAACGGATTTAGTATTGAGGTTTTTGCAGATGGTGTTTCATTGGGAGATTACTCCTTTACTTTTGGTGCTACCAATACTGAAACATTTCCTGTTTACGCTGGGGCTGTATTAGATTTTCAAACTACCTCGGGTATTTTTGATGCGGAAGTAAGCTATGAAATTCTCGATTGCGATGGTAACGTCATCTTTCAAGATGGGCTGCTCTTTTCAGGGGTTAATCCAATCATTGGTCTGGCGTTTACTACCACCGCAGTTAGCAATGTACCTCCACAATATAACTTTTCATGGTCTCCTGCTTCGGGATTGTCTGATCCTCTTATTGCAGACCCTACGGCCAACATCAGTGGGTCAATTCAATATGTTGTTGAAGGTTGGGAAACCAACCACTTGCTTTGCTCATCTACCGATACAATTAATATCACAGTAAGCTCTACCGGTTCAGCAGGGAATGACACACTATTGAACTATTGTAATTCGGATCCTATTGTTGATCTTTATTCACTTTTGCCAGGCAGTCCGGATCCGGGTGGAAATTGGTTCGATTCTGCCCTAACGCCAGCAACTAGTATCTTTGATCCAGCCACACAGAGCTCTAACGTTTTTGCTTATGTTGTAGGAGTCGGTGGTTGTTCAGATAGTGCATTCGTTACGGTCAACGTAGCTCTTCCATTCAACCTAAATTTGTCCAATGACACGACTATTTGTGAAAATGGGACCGCTCAGCTCATTGCCAATCCTGCTGGAGGGCTGGGAGGGCCATATACGGAGTCATGGAGTTCTGGATTAATTGGAAATGCTCCCCATGCAGTAAATCCTGCGATCAACACATGCTATTCCATGTTTGTAACCGATGCATTTGGGTGTATCTCCGAAACAGATTCTATTTGTGTGAATGTGCTTGATCCTATTTCGGCATCCGTTATTGGAACTGATTCTATTTGTCCAGGAGAAAATGTTCAATATGATGCTACTGCATCCGGTGGTTACGGTGCACCGTACACATTTAGTTGGGATAATGGCATCGTTGGACCTCAATTGACAGACGTTCCTACCACATCTACAACATATTGTGTTACAATTACAGACAATTGTGAATCGACTCCTGTAATTGTTTGTGATTCTATTATAGTGAGCCCAAACCCACCGGTTAGTTTCATATCGGATACGAATTCCGGATGTTATCCGTTAACCGTAAATTTCACAAACACCACCCCTTCATCCTTTATAGAATCAGTATTTTGGGATTTCGGAAATGGAAGTACAACATCCAGTACAGGAACAGTAGGAGCAACCTATCCCGACCCTATTTGTTATGATGTTAGCTTAATTGTCACTACCCCTGAGGGATGTGTTGACAGCCTCATCCAGCCGGATATGATTTGTGTTGATGACTATCCAATTGCCAATTTCACCATGAATCCGAATCCGACCAATTTAAATGAAACCATAATCGAGTTTACAAATCAAAGTACGGATGCCGCCACATATTTTTGGGAATTTGGAGCGAATACAGTTCCAACTAGCTCTGTACTGATCGATCCCACTGCAGAATTTCCGAATATTAATCCGGGAACTTATGATATCACACTTACGGCTTATACTGACGCCGGATGTGCCCATGACACGACATTCACACTTATTATTAATGGAATATTTACGCTATATGTTCCCAATGCATTTAGCCCCAACGGGGATGGGTTCAATGATCTTTTTATGGCTCAAGGAGACATGATCGACCCGGATGATTTTGAATTTCGCTTATTCAATCGATGGGGAGAGCTAATTTGGGAAACAGATGCACATGACGGAGCTTGGGACGGCACATACAAGGGATCAGCAGTGCCTGTTGATGTATATGCCTGGAGAATAAAAGCAAAAGATCTGTATACAGACGAAATCTACGAATTCACGGGTAGCGTAACAGTAGTTCGCTAATCCTAGTAAAGAAAGTTTCTCTTTTACGCGTCTATATTAGCGTATTTTGCATTTTTCTCGATGAACTCTCTTCTTGGAGGCACTTCATCCCCCATCAACATAGAAAATATTCTGTCCGCCTCTAATCCGTTTTCAATGGTTACCTGTCTAAGGGTTCGATTTTCTGGTTCCATTGTTGTCTCCCACAATTGGCTTGCATTCATCTCACCAAGACCTTTATAGCGCTGTATTCCAACGCTTGATTCTGATCCCGACCCTTTGTATTCATTAATCAATCGGTCTCTTTGATCATCGTCCCAAGCATAAGCCTGCTTAGCTCCTTTCTTTACCAAATATAGCGGTGGTGTGGCGATGTAGAGGTATCCATTTTCAATGAGTTCTTTCATATGACGAAAGAAGAAGGTCATTATCAATGTCTGGATATGAGATCCGTCCACATCCGCATCACACATGATAATTATTTTATGGTATCGAAGTTTTTCCAGGTTTAGAGCTTTCGCATCTTCTTCTGTTCCTACTTTAACACCAAGAGCAGTATAAATATTTTTGATCTCTTCATTTTCGAAGATCTTATGCTGCATTGCCTTTTCTACGTTGAGTATTTTACCTCTTAAGGGCATAATTGCCTGGAAGAAGCGATCTCTTCCCTGCTTCGCAGTTCCACCTGCTGAGTCACCCTCAACCAGATACAATTCACTTTCGGCCGGATCCTTGGAGGTGCAATCTGCTAGTTTTCCGGGCAAACCCGATCCTCCCATTACATTTTTCCTCTGGACCATTTCTCTGGCCTTTCTGGCCGCATGTCTGGCCTGAGCCGCAAGAATAACTTTTTGAACAATAGTTTTTGCATCATTTGGATGCTCTTCCAAATAATCGTTCAGCATCTCACTTACAGCTTGACTCACCGGAGCTGTAACCTCTCTGTTCCCTAGCTTTGTTTTCGTTTGTCCTTCAAACTGAGGTTCCGATACTTTCACCGATACGATGGCAGTAAGCCCTTCTCTAAAATCATCTCCGGAAATTTCAAACTTCAACTTATCCAGCATGCCGCTTGACTCCGCATATTTTTTTAGTGTGTTGGTTAAGCCTCGTCTGAATCCTGAGAGGTGTGTGCCTCCCTCATGAGTATTGATGTTATTTACATAAGCATGGATGTTCTCAGAATACGATGTGTTATACACCATTGCGACCTCTACAGGAATTCCGTTTTTCTCACCTTCCATGCTGATTACATCTGCAATTATCTTTTCCCTGGTGCCATCTAGATAAGTAATAAACTCAGGAAGACCGATCTCGGAATAAAACACTTCAGAGATGGGGTTACCTTCTTCATCGACTTCTCTTAAGTCCGTTAGCGTAATTCGAATGCCCTTATTCAAGAAGGACAATTCTCTCATTCTTGTTGACAGCGTTTCGTAGCTGTATTCCAATACATCAAAAATCTCAGGATCCGGCTGAAACTCTACTCGAGTTCCCGTAGTTTCAGAAGTACCCACTTCTTTTACGGGATAGTTTGTCTTTCCTCTTGAATATTCCTGCTGGTATTCCTTTCCTCCTCTACCAACAACTGCTTTTAGCTCAGACGAAAGTGCGTTTACGACAGAAACCCCTACTCCATGCAATCCACCCGATACCTTATAGGAATCTTTGTCAAATTTACCCCCTGCACCAATTTTTGTCATAACCACTTCAAGCGCAGAAACACCTTCCTTTTTATGCAGATCAACAGGGATTCCTCTACCGTTATCCTGAACATGAATACCATTTTCTTCTGTGATCACCACAGATATAGTATCGCAATGCCCCGCCAATGCCTCATCAATTGAGTTATCAACAACTTCATAGACCAGATGATGAAGCCCTCTAATACCGACATCGCCGATGTACATTGATGGACGCATTCGCACGTGCTCCATCCCTTCTAACGCCTGTATGCTATCCGCGGAATAGCCCGCTTTTTTTTCCTCTTCGCTCATGTTTCGATTTACTTGAAATTTCTAACCTTACAAAGGTAACATTACTAAAGGGTTAATACTAGCGGGAAGCCTTGTATTTACTAGCTTTTTTCAACATGAAATAAGGTTATCAACACTAAAACTGAGAAAAGATATATTTAATGCAATAAATTACTCATATTCAACACTATAACACAAAATGAAATGACAAATGCAAAGCAGGAAAACTACTTCAATGCCAACACTCAAAACCTAACAGTGCCGCCAAAAAGAATATTGATGCTTTGATTTGGATACCGCAACCACATTTGATATTTTTTTGTGGTCAAATTATTGACATTGACGAAAGCAGAAACCTTCTTGGTCAGCCGATATTCCAGTCCCAAATTCGCATCAAATATGGCATTCATTTCAACCGGATAATACACATCGTTCCCATCCGGACTAATGATCTCAGTTAGATCCTGCCCACCCGGATCCTTCAGCAGTTTAGCGTGTCGCTGGCCAATAAAGAACAGATCGGCACGAACAATCAGTTTGTCGGCCATATTGTACACTCCGCCAACAGATATTTCCAACGAAGGCATATGCCAAGCATGTGCTTCAACATCCATATCATACTGATAGAAATCTAATCTAGAATACAATTTCAACCGTTCACCTGCGCGGTAACCAAGCTGACCACCAACCTTCAACACGTTTGCATTATCATAAACTACATCGAATTTGTTCTGCATAGAAAATAGGGTGTCGTTGTAAAAAAAGAGCATGTCGGTGTATCTTCCGTGTGACACTCTCATATTAAACGACATGGAAGAGCTGAAGGATCCGCGAATCCCTCCATAAATTTCGTACCGCTGAACTGTATTCTTTAATTGCACAGCACTTGATACGAATGGATTATCAGCGGTAACGGATTGAAATGAATTACGATCTATATTACCAGTTGCTCCTGCATAAGGAATGAACATATCGTTAAACAAGCTGTATTTAACCTCTGCGTGGGGAAAAAGGTGAAAACCACCCGACCTTGAATCAACCTGCATTGATGCACCAATGTGGGCTTTAAAATTCTTTCTCAACGCATTGATACTTGGAGTTACCTTTAAAATTGCACTGTTTTGTAATACATTGAATTCGTTTTCCGACAATTCCGCAACCAGCTGAGTTGAATCTAAAGCAGCATAGCTTTGATGCATATAGTCATTGTAGTCTAAGGAAAAATCAAGCCTGGCCAATTCCTTTCCAAAGTACTTCTGAACTCGACCACCCAGCACCAAACGATTTTCACGATTTTGATAGTTACCCATCAAAAAGTTGTAGGTCAGATCTACCGTGTGATTTAACTTCGCAGAATCTTTATAATGACTTTCCAGCTGAGCACTGAAGTTGATGTTGTTGTAGGTTGTTCTTATGTCGTCTTTTGCATCCTTAAAATTGGCAAATGTAGAATCCGTCAAATCGAAACCGTAATAGTATGCCACATCCCTATTGTATTTCAAATCGAAACTTAGCGTATGATAGTCCAGAAAATGATTGTAGCTGGCACCAAATGCATTTTCACTGAATCCGGAAAAACCTACATCATCAGGTCCTTGTGCGGAAGAAAAATGCTTTAGGTTTAACCCCCAACTGTTCTTTCTGGACCTTGTTCCTCCATAGTAAAAGTCGACCAATGGGGTAACATAATTCCCAAATCCTGCCTTCAAATAACCCGGATATAATTTTTCCAAAGGTTCTCTTACCTTAAGCCTAGCAGGCTTGATCGGTTCAGGAATAAACGAGACGTTAACCTTCTTAGGTAACACAGCATACGAAACCAGTGGTTTGGTATGATCTTCTTCCTTAACTTCCGGCAGTTCTGAAATTTTCGACGGAGGTGAAATGGACCTCTTTCCCTGACCATGAACATTCAACGAAAAATCTCCACTATTCGGATCGTTTGTCTGGCTGCGGATAAAGCTTACCGAACCGATCAGTAAAAGAAGCAAGCATATTCGTCTACTCATCATCATTTTCCTCCTCCCTTTCTTGATCTTGATCTTGGTCATCATCGATCTGATTGTTGTCGTTTTCCTCGGGTATGTCATTCATCTCCGAATCGCCCTCTTCATCCAAGTCAATTTCATCAGAATCATTTTGGGATTCTATTTTTTCCTCCTGACTTTCCAACTCATCCAATTCCAGCAATTTTTCCTGAGCAAGCGAAATAATATCATCTTCACCCTTGTACCCATTGATCACACTTTCCAAATTGTAACGTGCGTTGAAATAATCTGACCTTACCATGTAAACTTCTGCCAACAGTATAATGCCCTTGGCCAACCAATAATCATATCCCGGTTTTTGCTCTACAAGCTCATGAATTTCATTTTCACAATCCTCATATTTTTCCTGAATAAAATAGATTTCGGCTATACCAAATTTTGCTTCGGCACCTTTGATGCTTTTCGTAATTTCTGTTGTTCTTCGCAACGCTATTAGTGCGGAAGAGTATTCCATCAATTCTTTTAGAGCTATTCCTTCAATGAATTGAGCTTCAACCTCGAGTTCTTCATCATCGGTAATTTTGTTCAGCACTTTTCGCGCATATTCTTTGGCATATTGGTAATTCGTCATTTTGAAAAAACAGCGCATCTGACCGATCATTGCCTTATTTACATTCTCAGACTCCTGAGCCACTTTTTCCAATGTTGTATAGTTGCTCAGCGCTGCCTGGTAATCTTTCAAGTGATAAAAGTTCAATTCTGATGCCTCAGATAATGCCTGTTCAGTATACTCATTGTTTGTTGCTTCGATTACTTTGTTGTAAGCTGAAATAGAAGCAACATAATTCTCAAGCTGATAATTGCATTGAGCAATGAAAAAATACGCCGCCATACCGTGTTTCGGCTGTTCAATTTTTGCCAGGTAATTCTCAAACTTTTCGATAACTCTCAAACAATTAACCGGGTCATTTTCCAGCTCATTTATCGCTATAGAATAGTACTCATTATCCAACTCTTCAAATGACGCATCAATTCCTTTGCTGTTCAGCCATGCTACGTAATCGTCAAGCTGATCGGTTGCTTTGTATGCTTCTTTCATTTGAACCACAGCCGCATTTTTTTCTTCAGAATTCGGATACTGATCAACAACCTGATTAAACACATCCCTGGCCCTGAGATAGTCTTCATTTCTAAAATGAATGACTCCGATATTAAACAAGGCCCTTCTCGCATTTACATTCTGCGAATAATCCGATACAATTTTCTCAAAATAAACCAATGCTTCGGCGTTCATATTTTGCACCAAATAAGCCTCTCCTAATTCATATCTCGCAGCTACCGCGTAAGAAGATGTTGGATACCGTTCCAATAATGATTTCAGTGACACAATTTTACCTTCCTGATCATCTGTATACCCTTGACTTTTGGCAAGTTGAAAATGCGCATAATCCCCATTTCTCACGGCCAGCTGGATGGCTTCTTGATAATTGCTGATCGCATCCCGATCTTCTTTTAGTAAAAAATAGTTGTCCGCAATCCTTAAATACGCATCTGCTTTTCTTTGGGTCTCTGTGGATGATGTTCCCTGAATGAATTGTCTGAAAGCAGTGATGGATGCAGAATAATTCTCATTTTTTAGGTAGGCGTATCCTACATTGTAATCCGCCAACGCTCGTTTACCCGTTAAAATTGATCCGGGCTCTAATTTAAATTCATTGTATTTCAAAATGGCTTCCTGAAACTTACCGGATCCAAAAAGTGCCTCTGCCTCCCAATAAACTGCCTCGGACGACAATATTTTATCCACCTTGTATGTTCTAGAGTTTTCAAAACTCGCAATGGCTGAAGTGTATGCATTGTTGTGAAACTGCTCTACACCCAGATTAAAAGCAATCGTTTGGTACGCCTTCTTCATCTTCTCATTTTTATTTTTTATTCTGGAGATCGAAGACAGCGCTGCTTCATAATTCTTTGTAGTAGTGTATACATTTAACAAAAATTCATATGCCTTATCTACTTTGGAGCTATTCGGATACTTGTCAATGTATTCGTGAAATGCACCGATTGCTTCATCATATGGGTTATACGAAAGTTCATACGCCAATTTTGCATAAGACCAAAGAGCGTCCTCCTCAATATCCTTGTCAAATGCGAATTGAGACGCTTTTTTAAATGCATTTCTTGCATAGTCTTTTTGATCGTATTTAATGTAAGCATCGCCCAATTGATAATACGCCACTTGCGCAAGTGAATCATTCTTAGATTTTACCCTCCCCAGATACTTTATTGCATTTTTGTAGTCACCCGTTTGATAATAGGAGTATCCCAATTGATAATAATCTGTCCGTGAAGATTTAACAGACAAATTATAATCTTTTAAGTACGTTATAGCACTATCGTATTTTTCCAGTCGGTAATAAGAGTCACCAATAATATGAGCAAATTCCGCCTTTCTCTTTTTCGAAATAGTCGAGTAAAAATCCGGAGCATATCCCGCGACTTCCTCATACTTTTTTTGCTTGTATAAAATATGCCCAATATAGTACGGTGCAATACTCCTGAACTTATCCGTCGTATCAATTGATCGGAAGTTTTCTAACGCCAGCTGATTTTGCTCATTCGTATATGCTATGTGCGCATAATAATAAACTGAAGGAGTTCTATACTCTGATTCTTTGTCCTTGACTTCAAGAAAATTGTCACGAGCGGTTGAATAATCTTTCGTGTAAAAAGCACTGTAGCCCAATTTGAATTGAAACTCGATCTGTTCCTCCTCAGTCAATTCGTACTTATCTACCTTTTTAAAATACTTCAGAGCGTCTCGATACCTTTTCCTTCTGTAGTGATGTTTGCCCAAATTAAAATAAACCGTTTTCGTTCGGACATTATCGGGATGGTTGTACACAAATTCGTTCAACAAATACTCCGCATTTTGACTATACAATTCCAAAGCACAAACTGCTGCGTAGTACTCTGCATCAATGCGTATTTCGTCATGTGGGCTGTCAATTTTCTGAACTATCTCTTCAAACTTAGATTGTGCTGCCTGAAACTGGGCCTTTTCGTACAATTCCATTCCATCCTTGAATTCCTTGTATTTTTCGGTATAAATCCTGGTTTGCTGGCTGTAGGTAGTACCAGCAATTAACAACAAGAACAATATGACATGAAATGAAGCCTTCACTATAATTTATCACATAATCTACTCAGACCTTAAGGTGACCTATGATATGACCCTAAAATTACTAAGGGTGCTCAATTACAGTGGCTGTTTGATGTTTATTTATTAACTCGGTTCTGTTAAGTTTATTTTGTCGATAAGTTTATTTAATTCCAATAGTACTGTGTCAAAATTTTATTGAATTTCATTTTCAATACTTTTTGGAAATGAGTGGAGATACAATCATACAGCTGATCAATTCAGTAATCAAGCAGGATGACATTACTATTTTGGACCAGGTCAACATAGAAATTAACAGAGGAGAATTTGTTTATCTGATCGGTCGCACGGGCAGTGGAAAATCATCGTTGTTAAAAACACTGTATGGTGAACTAAAACTAAAAACCGGCGAAGGCAAAATAGTCAACTACAACCTAAAGGGAATAAAATCAAAAAAGATATCCGAGTTAAGAAGAACAATCGGTATTGTTTTTCAAGACTTCCAATTGCTCATGGACCGATCAGTAAAGGAAAATTTGATCTTCGTTATGAAATCAACTGGATGGAAAAACAAAGGGAAAATGAATGAAAAAGTGGATGAGCTATTGAATCGCGTAGGCATTGAAGGAAAACATCACAAGTTCCCAGGGCAGCTGTCCGGAGGAGAACAACAACGGGTCGCCATCGCACGTGCTTTGATCAATGATCCTGAATTAATTTTAGCGGATGAACCAACCGGCAATTTAGACCCTATTACAAGTGATGAAATAATGAAGTTGCTGTTTGAAATAAGTAGCACCGGCAAGGCGATACTTATGGCCACGCATGATTATCACATCATCAACAAATTTCCATCCAGAACCCTCAAGACTGAAGATGGAGCAATTTCAGAAATCAATCTTGCTCAGGCAGAGGAATTCCGGTTTTGATGTTTTTCCATTTCTTTTATTAGGGTCATCAGCTTAAAAAAATTAAACTGCTTTATTGACCCATTTCCTTTCCTTAATCTCTTTAATAGACCTTTCTTTATGATAGAGTGAAATATTTTTAGTCTTTTGATCCGACCTTTTTTCTTAGCTTGATGATAATAGCTAAGTAGCCTGACCTCATCGAAAAACTTTTCATCGCTTCCCATACCGCTTACAATCTGAACCAGATTATAGATCCCGTCCTTCGTTTTATCGAGAAATTCTTCATTGGTTTCTAAATGGCCATTCAATATGGGATTCTCTATATGGACTATGGGTACTCCATTGGTTTTTAGCTCATAGCCAAAAAGTGTGTCCTCGTGTCCGTAACGGGTAAGATCTTCATCAAACTTAATTCGCTGCAACGTGTCTTTTCGAATCAAAAAATTGTTCGTCATAAATGAACGATAAGGAAATTGATTCCGGATATCAGCCGTTTTACTTTCAGATTCAATCCCGTATCGCCACCTCAGGTTGTATTTAGATGAAGGGGATTCATTCGGATACACCCTACCTCCGCACACGACCTCAACATTATTCTCCCTCGCTGCCTGCAAATAGCTGGATATGAAATCAGCTTTCATGACCAGAGAATCACAGTCAAGAAATAGCATGTATTCGAATTGCACATGCTCCAAAAATAAATTTCTGATTTTAGCTCGCCCTACATTCTGCTCCAAACAAACAAAATTCACCCGATCCGATAAAGCACTATTTTCTTTTACAAAAGACGGGCTGGAAGCATCGTCAATGACAATTATTTCACAATCCAGACTGGACGATTGTGCCAGCAGCTCTTCAACCAAATCGGTAACGTTGTAATTGTATGTCGGGATACAGATTGAAATCATTTCTTGTAGGCAAACAATATAGTTTCATTATTGGAAAACCCCATCCTGTTTCCCTCATTTGCTTCAAAAATTCGTTCGACCACATTGAATCCAGCCGCAATTAGCTTCTTCATTAGGTCCTGAACTGAATAAATCCTTACATGATCTTCCTGACCGAAATGAATTCGTCGTTCTTCGGGTAGAATGATAGAAGCATCCTCGTAGGTATTCCCTTCTTTAAATGGGGTTTGGATCAGGCATAGTCCACCTTTCTTTGTTATTCTGTGCAACTCGCGCATGGCCTGTTCATCGTCTAAAACATGCTCCAATACATGGAAACAAATGATCAGATCAAAACTCTCATCGCTTTTATCAATGGAGGTAATGTCTATTTTTTCCGAAGCCGGAAATTCACCTGAATAATCAGCAGAAATATAGGATAAAGGCCCTGCTTTTTTGATTCTTTCTGATAACGATTTAGGTGGAGAAAAATGGAGGATCGCCTTATTCTGAATTCCAACCTCGGATTGCATAACGGAACACAATCTTCGAGATCTTGGCAAACTGCCGCATTTCGGACATAGCTTGTTTCCATTCTCAAGCAAAATGAATCGGGACATTTGAAAATGACAAATTCCGCATTCGTAACTAGATCCAGTATAAAAAGCTGCAACAATTTTTCTAAGCGTCTGGGTATTTCCTCTGACCCAACCCTTAGGAACAATTTTCTTTACGATTTTCTTTACTTTTTCATACATAGCGAAATGAAATCAAAGCATTACGTTCACTCAAGCTAGTAATGGAAGGTATATTTTATCCAACACCAATGATTCATTCTCCCAATTGAGTTCTTCAGCAGCTATTTTTAGCTTGCTCTTCATTTTATCTATGGCGATATCCTCAACTACATATCTAATTTTCTCTGCAATTTCAGCCGGATCATGAGAAGAAACAATTGCACCCACTCCGTATTTCTCAACGATGTTTTTCACTTCCACAAGATTAGAAGCAACAACAGGAGTACCCGCATGAATGTAATCGAATATCTTGTTCGGCAAGCTGTATCGATAATTTATGTTCGTGTCCTTATCCAAAGAAACCCCAACGTCGGCATGAGCCGTGTAGCGCATCATCTCAGCATACGGCTTTTTTCCAACAAAAGTAATGTCCTGCCTTTCTTTAGCAAGCTCTTTCAATATTGGAAGAACGTCACCGGAACCAACCACTATCAAATGATAACCAACCAGATGGTCCATGGCCTGCAAAAGCTCTTCAGCGCCCCGATCCACATTTATACCTGCACCTTGAAGTATTACAATTTTTTTGTCGTTCGGCAAGTTCAAATCATCGCGACTTACCTCTTCCTCGCAAAAATTCAATGGTGATATATTTCGTACCACAAAAAGCTCTTTTCCATATTTCTTTTTATATAGATCAGCAATGCTTTGGTTGACCGTATAAATGTGTTCGAGCTTGGGAAATATCCTTGCTTCAATTCGCTCCCAGATCTTCTGAACTTTCGGTCTGGAAACCAACTCGGGTACCTCAGTGAAAAATTCATGTGTGTCATAGACCAGTGTAGTAGTTGATTTAAATCGGAGTGCAGTCTTATTGGCCAGAAGCGTATCTAAATCGTTCGATAAAAACAAGTTGGCCTTTTTAAACAGCAGATAAAAAAACAGCCTTATATTGAATTCTGCATAAAACAGTGCCCCTTTATTGAAAAGGAGCCTGAATCTTTTACATCTGTATGACCTTTGAATGGGTAAACTATCCGTCTTGCGTCTTCCCACCAAAGTAACACTGCATGACTTGTTTTGAAGATAAGTGCAAACTTTGTGCACTCGCTGATCAGTTACGAGATCATTGGTCACAGAAACTATAACTGTTGTCTTACTCATTTGTCCTGAACGAAGATAAGAAACGGTTGAGTTATTCAGTTATTGCTGTTGATGGAATAAGTCTATCAATCATTCGAGTTTTCATAAGCAATCTTAGTTTTGTACTATGCAAATGGAAAAAAATAAATCACTGCAGGAGTACAATACCTTCGGCATTGACGTCAAAGCAAAACTATTTGCAACATTTAACTCGGTTACAGAATTGATCGATTTGTTATCTCATGAAAACTTGCGTAGTGAAAAGCATCTGATTCTCGGTGGAGGTAGCAATTTACTTTTCACAAGCAATTTCGACGGAGTCGTTCTAAAAAATGAAATTAACGGGATAGAGCTGGTTAAAGAAGACGAGGAGTACTATTACGTTGAAGCGGGTGCTGGGGAAAATTGGCATGAGTTTGTCTTATACTGCATTGAGAAGGGTTGGGCAGGACTTGAAAACCTATCCCTTATTCCCGGTTGTGTCGGCGCAAGTCCTATGCAGAACATTGGCGCCTATGGTGTAGAAATCAAAGATCGGTTTGAGGAGCTTCAAGCGTTGAATATAAGCACCAAAGAAGTCGAAACATTCAGATCAAAAGATTGTCAATTCGGATACCGGGAAAGTATTTTCAAGGGTACATTAAAAAATCAGTACATCATTACGTCGGTTACTTTTCGATTATTTAAATCGCCTCAGCTCAACACCTCATATGGAGCTATTGAAGACATGCTAAAAGAAATGAACGTAACGGCTCCAACCATCAAAGATGTGAGCGACGCCGTGATTTCCATACGTTCATCAAAGCTACCGGATCCAGCTGAAATTGGAAATTCCGGAAGTTTTTTCAAAAATCCGGTGATCACCAATGAGAAATTCGAACTCCTTAAATCCGAATATCCTGAAATAGTATCCTATCCTGCAGGACCTGACCATCGAAAAGTGGCAGCAGGCTGGCTTCTGGATCATGCTGGATGGAAAGGATACAAAGAGCAAAACTATGGCGTCCACAAAAATCAAGCACTTGTACTTGTCAATTACGGTGGTGCGGAAGGATCTAAAATTTACGAATTAAGTGCGCGGATAGTTGAATCAATCAAAAGTAAATACGGAATACAACTAGAGCGAGAAGTGAATATTTTATAGCTTCTACAATTATTTCAATTGCTCCAGCTCTGATATCACAAACGAAACCAATTCTCTGACATACTCGCGGGAGAAATCGAATTGGATACCTGCTGTTTCATAGACTTCCGGTATTGATCTCGTGGATCCCAGCTTAAGCGCGGCGATGTAATGCTCTAATGCTTTTTCCGGATCCTGTTTGTAGTTTCTCCAAACCGCTATCGCACCGAGCTGGGCCATACCATATTCAATATAATAAAATGGCACCTCGAAAATATGAAGTTGCCGCTGCCAGCTACTGGATTTAGCTTCAGGATAACCCGACCAATCAACCAAACCTCCAGAAAAAGTAGTACTGATCTCATTCCAAGCCTCTGTTCTTTCTGATTTCGTATGTTCCGGGTTCGTGTAAATCCAATGTTGAAATTTATCAACTGTCGCCACCCATGGCAGAATTTTCAATAGTGTTTCCAGCTGGTCTCGTTTGGCCCTTTTCAACTCGTTTTTATCCGAATAGAAAATATCCCAAAATTCCATTGAAATCAATTCCATACTCATCGATGCCAATTCAGCAACTTCGCTGGGCAAACTTTTAAAAGCTGTAAGCTTTAATTCTCTTGTCAGGAAACTATGTACTGCATGGCCACCCTCATGAACCATTGTAATGAGGTCTCGTTGAGTACCGACCGAATTCATAAAAATGAACGGAACACCTATTTCATAAAGGGGATAATTGTACCCTCCCGGCGCTTTTCCTTGTTTGGAATCCAGATCAAGATGCCCCATCTCCTTCATCGTTTCCAGACACTCTCCGAAATAAGGGTGAATCTTGTAAAAAAGCTGCATCGATTTCTGCAGCAATTCTTCTCCCCCATCAAATGGTTTCAAGGCATTGTTCCCCTCAGGATCAACTTCTAAGTCGTATGGAAGAAGTACGTCATAACTTAGCGCCGCTTTTCGAGCCTTATTAAATTCTGTGATGATCGGAACAATTTCTTTTTCAATGCTTTCGTGAAAATCAAAACAATCCTGAACGGTGTAGTCAAACCGTCCCATCGATTCAAATTTGTAGTCTCGGAAATTGTTAAAATCGGCATTCAGGGCAATCTTATTGCGGAGCCCCAAAAGAACATCAAACAAATCATCCAAAGCTTCTCTATCAAGCATTCTTCGGCTCATCATTTTCTCGAAAACATGCTTCCGATGGTCACGATCCTGATTTTTTAATTCTTTCGCTGCCTGCTGCATCGTAAATTCGTTACCATCCAGCTGAATACTTTGGGCCCCCGATAATGCTCCAAATTTTTGAGACTCCTGAGCGACTTCAGCCGCCAACAGAATGTTTTCTTCTCTGAATAATTCAATTGCTTTAGTCAACTCCCGGTTATGAAGCTCGAACTCTTTTCCAACTAAGGATTTTGAAAATTCACTCTCAACAAACTTTCTATTGAACAAGTCTTGATATGCCGCTGAATGCGGGTGAATTTCGGTCACGAACGTCCGGTACGATTCGGCAAGGGCCTCATCGGTGGTATCAATGGTCATTTTTATATATCTCCACCCAGCATCTTCCGAGAGCACTGCTTCCAGCTCACTTCGGTCTGACATCCAATCGAGTAGCTCTTGCTTGGAACAAATAGGTCGATTTTTCAGCTCCTCAAAGTAGGGCTTCAATTTATCCCACGTTGAGACCTCAAAATCATTTGGAAGTAACCTTCTTTTTGGTTTAGTAGGAATCGTAATATTTAGATCGTCCATCACCTGTATCGATCTATTCTTCTTCCGTCTCGGAATCGGAATCTGTATCAGACATTTCAATTAATGCACCTGAGGACTGCAAAACGTTATACCATTGAAACAATTTCTTGATGTCAGACCCGTATACTCTTTCCTCATCATAATTAGGCAAAACTTCACCCAGATAAGATCTAAGGAGGTTCATATCTTCCTTGTGATTCGGAGCAGGACCTCCACTCTCCTTAGAAAATATGGCCTCGTAAACCTCTTTCAAAGGAACATCATCCTCTTCCGTGTAGATGGAAATATCTTCCAACGCACTGATTCTATGTGAAGCCAAAGCAGTAAATCGTTTACTGTCAACTAGTGATTCAACAACAAGATTTGAGCGATTATTTGCAACCACCTTATACAGTCCCGGTTTACCTGAAATTGAAATGATACCCGATAAGTCCATAGATTATCAAAATTTAGGCGGCTAAAATAAGAAAATCACACGTGCAAAATAACTAACGACTCACTTGAATTTTGACAATATGTGATTCCTTTTCATTTATTATCCGAAGAATATATACACCTCTAACAACCTGAGAAAGGTTAATTTCTCCCTCAAGCCCATTCACAAAACTTTTCATGATCAACTTTCCATTGAGGTCAACAAGCTCAACCAAATCAATTTTTGTCGATGATGAAATTTGCAGTTTGTCCATTACCGGATTGGGAAATAGCAAATACTCAATATCATACTCGGACATTGATGCTGAGCTAATGAAAACGCTATCCGTAAACACCGAACACCCATTTGAATCAATGTGCTCAGCATAAACCCATACTCCAGTGGGATCAGATGCTATATAAACGGTATCGTTTTCACCCACTGCAATAGAGCCATTCGAATACCATTGGATCGAATCCGAAAGTGCAGTAGTTGCACTGCCGTCTCCATTATCCACAATAACAGGTATAGGAATCGAATCATGCTCCACAAGGGTGTAAAAAACGGTATCACTCAGACAACCTCGATCATCCTGAACAATAAGAAATCCCGTAGCTGATGAGTCATATTGATAGGTAGATGTTGATCCTAATCCGTTCCAATTGTAATTGGCATAAACAGAATCCGTAGCTAAAACAGTTGATCCGCCGAAGCAAAAAGAAGTGTCTCCAATTACATTCGGATTTAAATTTGTTGCGGATAGAAGTGCCAATGCATCTGTTTTCCCATATCCCCAACGATTATTCGGCAATGCTCCTGTATACTGATCCGCATACGAAGTTGAATGCAGGTAGCCAACGAATTCTTGTGCGGTTAGCTCCGGACATTTTTCCAATAAAAGAGCTCCCAGTCCCGCAACTACCGGAGATGAAAATGAAGTTCCCGCTCTGCGTGTATGAAATCCGGACTGGATCAATCGCCACGCACTTGATCCTCCCTGCATCGATATTGCTCTATCCACAGGCAGTGCGCTCATTACCCAAAATCCTGTTGAGTTTACATCGGGCTTCAACCTTCCCAAGCGGGTAGGTCCTGCGCTGCTGTTCATCGCCAAAGAATCTGTTAGTTGCGGACATACCTGCACATCACCCAAAAAATCCGTGTACTCGCTGCGGTTTACATATTGACCTACCGTTACTACGCGGTCGCTGCATTGGAATCCGCTCACAACCGATTGGCTTGAGTCTGGAAGCTGGTAGTTGCTTATCGACGGCCAGGTTCCGGTAACGGGAAATCCACTATTGACCATATTCGAAAGCCAAACGATGTCCGATCCGAAATACAAACCCAAATAGGAAATGGACCACAAATCCAGCTCACCATCTCCTACAGAAATCAAACTGTAATTGTAATTCGTGGAATCGATATTCGGAAGATAAATTTGCAAGTTGTATTGCCCCCCTCGAAGCTCCGTGTATAGCTGGACCTCAGCCATTTTATTGCCGCTCGAAAAAATGGTATCAATAACCGTGTTTCCGATAAGATTGTCAGCAAGCACATTTCTGAAAATTAGATGTCCACCATGGGCAAAAGATGTATTGTGATCCGCTCCAATCGAAAAACTCAGGTCATTGAGATCTGCTGTATCCGCCCATATATCTAAAAACACCGTACTCCCTGCTGTGGAGGAAGAATTTGGGGAAAACCACGTAAAATTGGTATCCGCTCCACTCACAGCATGCTTTAAATGATAAGGACCCCAATCACCGGAATTGCCCGCAGCTGCTACAAATAACCTTCCGGGCTTTTCATCGATCAAACTATCCAGAAATAAAGCTGTCGCATCTAACCCATCATGAGAACCGAGGTAATCACCATAGCTTGCATTAATTACGCAGGGTTTATCTTCCGAATCTGCCACATCATAGATGTACTTGAATGCATCCACACTGGCCGTTAAATTGGCTCCGGTAAAGTCCAATTCAACAATAACTAGGTCCGATTCTGGAGCAACTCCTTTCAGTTCACCACTATGCCATCCGTTACCTGCCATTACACTAGCCACTCCTGTACCGTGATTGTCAGAGTCCAAATGTGCATATGTTCCTGCATTGATACTAGAGCTATCAAATTCCTGCCCGTATCCAAAAGAGGGAGTTAATACAGGATCAAAAACCAAAGTCTGGTCCCAAATACGGAGTATTCTTGTTGAAGAATCCATATTCTGAAAATCTCTGTGTAGAGGATCTATACCGGTATCAATTACGCCTGAAATGACATCCTTTCCTGAATAGCTGGTCGGTAAAGGATGCACTCCGGAATGAACAGCAGCTACATTGTTCTTGAGTAGCATAGAATCGTTCATAACCAAATTTCTACCCCACTCAAACTCAAAGCCTTCGATAAATTCCTGCTCGGATAGATAAAGTACATCACGAATAGTAAGTTCAGTTAATATCAAATTTCTCAGCTGCCCTTTGATCTTAGCATTGGCGCTTTCCAGATATTCTTTAATCCTATTAACATCACCCCTAACAAAAATAGATACCTGATCGTCCGGCAGTCGATTTTGGACCATCGCCCTTGTTTGAAAGTTCATGTGCGCCGAATTGTTGTGCTGCGCGACTGAAAGCAACGGAATTAGGATCGTAAGTAGAATAAAATGACGCATAACGTAATAACGCTTATTGTAAGTTATAGTTTGGTATTTCTTGTAAAAAAGTATGACTTTTATCCGAAAAGTTAATCTCTGCAATAAAATGTTTTAATCCATTGGATACGTACAGCAACGGAGCCTCAATACTCAAATTGTATCTGGCGATTTGATGGAATGTAGCCTCGGAAATAGAAACATCCGAACGCTTAAATTCACACAATAGAAAAGGACTCCCATCATTCTTGTAGCAAAGCAGATCAAATCTTTTCATCAGCTTATTCACCGAAATCTCCTTCTCAACAGCCATTAGAGAAAGTGGAAAATGTTTTTCAAAATGTAGAAAAAATATTGCATGTTGACGCACCCATTCTTCCGGCGTTAAAAGCACGTATTTCTTACGAACAATATCAAAAATTTGCGTTCCTTTAGGGTTCCGTTTGATTTTGAATTGATATTCCGGGAAGCTCAGCTTTTCCATGCACCGGCTAATTTACATTTATGATAAAGAAAAATGAAATTGTTGAAAATTGGTTGCCTCGATACACCGGTGTGCAAATAAAAGATTTTGGAAAATACATCCTGCTGACCAACTTCAACAACTACGTAGATATCTTCTCTGAAATAGAAGGTGTTGAAGTAAAAGGAAAAGACAAGGCGATGCCGAATGCCACTTCCGGAAATATTTCGATCATAAATTTTGGAATGGGAAGTGCAAATGCAGCAACCATTATGGATCTTTTAGCTGCAGTTAAACCAAAAGCCGTGCTTTTTTTGGGAAAATGTGGAGGTCTTAAGAAAAAGAACAAGATCGGGGATGTCATTCTTCCAATAGCTGCTATTCGAGGGGAAGGAACCGGAGACGATTACTTTCCTCCTGAGGTCCCCGCTTTACCTTCTTTCAATCTACAAAGAGCCGTTTCTCATGTTGTAAGAGAACACGAAATGGATTATTGGACAGGCACGGTTTACACGACCAACCGGAGGGTGTGGGAACACGATACAGTCTTTAAAGGTTATTTGAAACAAATTCGTTCTATGGCAATCGATATGGAAACAGCAACCATATTTATGGTCGGGTTTGCCAATCACATTCCAACCGGTGCTTTGCTTTTGGTTTCAGACCAACCCATGGTGCCCGAAGGAGTGAAAACGGAAAAAAGCGATGAGCTCGTAACTAAAAACTTTGTTCAAAAGCACATTACAATTGGCATCGAGTCGCTCAATGAACTCATTAATAACGGAATAACGGTCAGACACCACCGATTTGAATGATGGATTACAATTCAATTCAAAAAGAACTAGAAAACGGTCAGTTTAGACCCGTGTATTTTCTTCAGGGAGAAGAACCTTACTTTATTGATAAGCTGACCAAGTATATTGAGCTCCATGCCATTCAAGAGCATGAACGAGACTTCAATCAAACTATTTTTTATGGTAAAGACTGTACTCCGGATATAGTTTTGGAAACCGCCAAACGATTCCCCATGATGGCGGAAAGACAAGTCGTTATTGTACGGGAGGCACAGCACCTCAAATCCAAGATGGATGAATTCAAGGCCTATCTCGAAAATCCTCTTCAGAGCACTGTTCTGGTATTCAATTATAAGTATGGAAAACTGGACGGAAGAAAAGAAATAGCCAAGCTTTTTGGACAGCACTGCATGTTCACATCGAATAAGCTAAAAGATTATCTAATTCCGGACTGGATTGTTCAATACGGTCGATCGGAAGAGCTGGACATTTCTCAAAAATCAGCAGTATTACTTTCCGAGTATTTGGGAAATGATCTGCAAAAAATTGCGGGAGAAATAGCCAAGCTTAAAATCGCCACTAAATCCGGATCTAAAATAGATACAGAAGACATTCAAAAGAACATTGGTATTAGTAAAGACTACAACGTATTTGAACTACAAAATGCACTCTTAACCAGAGACGTACTTAAAGCAAATCAAATTGTAAAATACTTTGCAAGCGACTCCAAAAAACATCCCGATGTGCTGACCATCTCTATATTGTTTTCACTGTTCCAGCGATTGATGAAGTTTCACTTTTCAGTCAATAAATCGAACGACAAGGCACTGGCGAGAGAAATCGGCGTTCATCCTTATTTTCTAAAGGAGTACAAATCTGCAAGTCAATACTACACTCCAAAAAAGTTAGCAGACATTATTTATCAGCTTCGAATGGCCGATCTGAAGGTGAAGGGCGTTGATTCAGCCACTAATAAACCCGGAGCAATCATCACAGAGTTGATCTATCGAATTTTGCATTGACCTTTACCTAATTAAAAGTACCCGATAAAAGTATTTTGGTCTGCTTTACCATTATCATCAGATACAATCAACCTACCAAACAGTATTTTCGCCATCTATACAATTGTATAGCTGGGTCTTAAAAACTTATTCGATCTTCGGAGGATATTGTTATTTTCGCCCACGAATCAAAACACATTTATGAAGTATCTTCTAACGATCGTATTGTTTTGCTCTTTCTTCCATGGGATATTTGCTCAGGGAGGAAGCCTCAAAGGATTTGTTTACGACAAGAAAACAAAAAAGCCTTTAGAGTATGCAGACGTTAAAGTGCTGGGAACAAATCCGCTTAAAGCATTTAGCACTAAAGAAAATGGCTATTTCGTGATTCAAAATATTCCGGCAGGGACCTATGAAGTGGTTGTTGAAGAATTCTATCATGAAACATTTACCAAAACCATCACATTCAAAAAAGGAAAAAGCCAGAACGAAAAGTTCTACTTGCAAGAGGCCAATGTGATTGAAGGTGTAGATGTGGTTCGAACAAAAAGAGAGGACACCACCAGAGTTGGAATCTCTATGATCAAGATTGATAAAGAAGACATACTTCAAATACCCACTACTGGAGGGGATGCAGATATTGCATCGTATTTTGGAGTAACACCCGGTGTCATCTCAACAGGTGATCAGGGAGGTCAGTTCTATGTAAGGGGCGGCTCTCCGGTTCAGAACAAAGTACTACTAGACGGAATGACCATTTACAACCCATTTCATTCCATTGGGTTTTTCTCGGTTTTTGAAACAGAGATTATTGAATCTGCTAAAATTTATACTGGTGGATTCAGTGCCGAACACGGGGGAAGAATATCATCTATAATGGACATTTCTACAAGAAATGGATCCGTGGATGGTCAACATGGAAGAGTGTCACTTTCTCCTTTCATGGCCAAGCTACTTGTAGAGGGGCCGATAAAGAAGGCAAAAGAGGATGGAGATGGAACGATTTCCTATGTTGTAACCGGAAAACATTCCTATCTGGAAGAATCTTCCAAAGCGCTGTATTCCTACGTAAACGATACAGCAGGTTTGCCTTTTAACTTCACGGATTTATACGGTAAGCTTTCCATGAGCAGCAAATCCGGTAGTGAAGTGAATCTTTTTGGATTTAATTTCACCGACCGAGTGAAATACCAGGGAATTTCAGATCTGAGATGGGATAGCTATGGTGTAGGCGCAAACTGGTTGCTGGTTCCTCCGGGATCACCTGTACTGGTTGGTGGTAAATTGTCATTTTCAGATTACAAGATATCCATTGCAGAGGGCGATCTTGACCCAAGATCAAGTCGTGTTAACGGTTGGGATTTTGGTTTTGATTTCAAATACTTTTTTGGAGAAAATGAATTGAAGTATGGAATTGAAATTGCCGGGTTTACCACTGATTTCCAATTTTTCAACTCTGTTGGTCGGTCCATTAACCAAAGGGAAAACACAACACAACCTTCGGCATACGTAGATTTCACAATAAACAAAGGTCTTTGGGTAATCAACCCATCATTCAGAGCTCAGTACTATGCATCTTTGAACAATTTTTCTCCTGAGCCCCGTTTGGGTATCAAATACAACCTGAGCCAAATATTTAGGCTGAAAGCATCAGCTGGTATTTATTCGCAAAATTTGATCTCAGCCAATTCAGACAGAGATGTAGTCAACCTGTTTTACGGATTCCTTTCAGGACCGGACAATCTGCAGGACGAATTGGTTTTACCTGACGGAACAACCAAAGACATTACCCACCGAATTCAAAAAGCAAATCATGCTATAGCCGGTTTTGAATTGGATATTTCAAAATCAATTACGATGAACGTTGAAGGATATTATAAGTGGTTTACTCAGCTTACCAATTTGAACCGAAACAAAATCTTCGAGGACAACTCCGTAAATGCTTCTCGACCCGACATTCTTAAAAACGATTACATCATAGAAACCGGAAATGCGAAAGGTGTAGATGTTGTAATCAAATACAGAAAGAACAAGCTATACTTGTGGGCAGTTTATTCTTTGGGTAAAGTAGAACGTTGGGACGGTTTAATCACCTATGCTCCAATTTTTGACAGAAGGCACAACATCAACTTGCTCGGTGCTTTTAAATTTGGCGAAGATGAAAGCTGGGAGATCAATGCACGTTGGAATTTTGGCTCAGGTTTACCGTTCACACCGCGATCAGGATACTATCATGCTATTGGTTTTGAAGACGGAACTTCAACGGACATCACCACTATGAATACAGAAGAGCTCACTACGATTTACGGTGATCTGAATTCTTCCAGACTGCCAACGTATCATCGATTTGATATTACATTGAAAAAGAGGGTGCAATTCAAAGAATATTCGAAATTGGAGATCAACGCCGGAGTGACCAATGTTTACAGCAGGAAGAACCTATTTTACGTTATTCCGGAGAGAAACGAGATCATCTATCAGCTGCCATTTATGCCTAGTGTTGGAATGGCGTTTACATTCTGATTGAAGAATAATTAATAAATAGTTCTCGGTGGAACCATAATTATACCCTACCTTTATACCCCGTAAATATCTATGTACATATTGCGGGCATGTCTAATTCTACCAAGTATATATTCGTTACAGGAGGCGTTACTTCTTCTTTAGGAAAGGGGATCATATCCGCATCTTTGGCTAAATTACTGCAATCCAGAGGATTCAGTGTTACCATTCAAAAGCTGGATCCCTACATCAATGTAGATCCTGGAACATTAAACCCCTACGAACACGGAGAATGTTTCGTAACAGACGATGGTGCTGAAACGGATCTGGACCTTGGACATTACGAACGATTTTTAAATGTTCCTACTTCGCAAGCCAACAATGTTACAACCGGTCGAATCTATCAATCAGTTATTGACAAAGAAAGGCGAGGCGAATATTTAGGTAAGACCGTTCAGATCATTCCGCACATCACAGATGAAATAAAAGAACGGATTCAAATTTTAGGTAAGAAAGGAACGTATGAATTTGTGATTACGGAAATTGGAGGAACAGTAGGTGATATCGAATCCCTTCCATACATTGAAGCTGTTCGTCAGCTGAAATGGGAGTTGAACGAAGACGCCATGTTCATTCATCTTACTCTGGTTCCATTTTTATCGGCATCAGGAGAATTAAAAACGAAACCGACTCAGCACTCGGTTAAAACTTTACTGGAGTATGGTGTCCAACCTGATGTGCTGGTATGCCGAACCGAGCACCATCTGAATAAAGAACTTAGAAATAAAATTGCCAGATTCTGTAATGTGGACCAGGATGCTGTTATTGAATCAATTGATGCTAAATCGATCTATGAGGTTCCCGTTTTAATGAAAGAAGAAAAACTGGATGAGGTGGTATTGAGAAAATTGAGCATGCCTTCTACCGTAGAGCCTGATCTTTCGAATTGGTCCCTGTTCCTTGAAAAATGGTCCAACCCTAAGAAAACGGTACGGATCGGTTTGGTAGGAAAATACGTAGAGCTCAAAGATTCCTATAAGTCAATAGCCGAATCATTTATTCATGCTGGTGCCGCAAATCAGGTTAAAGTTGAGTTGCGTTGGATCCACTCAGAGAAACTCAATGAAGAAAATGTAGGGGTAATGTTGGATGGGCTGTCCGGATTACTCGTCGCTCCGGGCTTTGGATCAAGGGGGATAGAAGGAAAAATATGTGCGATTAAACACGCGCGAGAATACAGAATACCTTTTCTGGGAATCTGTTTGGGTATGCAATGTGCTGTGATCGAATTTGCAAGAAATGTGCTCAATTTAAAAGGAGCACACACAACAGAAATCGATCCCGACTCCCCTAACCCGGTAATCGACCTTATGGACGATCAAAAATCCATTACAGACAAGGGCGGAACGATGCGACTTGGAGCATATCCTTGTGAGTTGAATAAGGATTCTGTTGCATATCATGCGTATGGCAGGTCGGAAATTTCTGAACGACACAGGCATCGATATGAGTTCAATAACGATTATTTATCTGCATTCGAAGAAGCGGGAATGTCGGCTGCTGGAATTAATCCTTTGAGTGGGCTAGTAGAAATCATTGAAATCAAAGATCACCCTTGGTTTGTAGGTGTTCAGTTTCATCCGGAATACAAAAGTACCGTAGCGATGCCACATCCCATTTTCAATTCATTTGTAAAGGCCGTGGTCAATGAAGAACATCTGGTAAAAGCTTAATCAGAATCATTCTCGAACACGAAAAAGCGTCAAATCTAAACACATCTCTAAACCGCAATAGTTTAACATTCGTTAAGATTATCTCAGACCGTTTAAATACTTATCTTTGCCCACTATTATTCTGACGCAAACATGGACAAAAATACGATCATAGGCCTTGTAATCATTGTACTGATCCTCGTAGGTTATTCCTGGATGAATCGAGAAACTCAGGAAGAGTATGACGCAAGAATCGCTTTAGAAGAGGAACAAGCTCGCATTAAAGACTCAATTGACAACGCCATCCAATACGAATCGGCTGATAACACAGAAAACCAAGGCGATTCTATCGTAGAAATTACCACCCCAATAGGCGCCATGTCTTCCGGAACTTCTGTCGCCACGAATTCAAATGCTTTTTCTGATTCGAATATCTATAGTATTGTATCGACCAAGTTTCCAATGATCGATCCTAAATCAGACAGCATCTGGTTCAAGCAAAAGTACGATTCAGTGGCCCACTCAATACAATTGACCCAAGAGTCACTGCAACAATTTGGAATTTTTGCTCCTTCCGGAATCGATTCCAAAAACGAACATTTTACAATAGAAAATGATAAAATCAAGCTTAAAATAGCTTCAAGAGGAGCACAAATTGTAGAAGCCCATATTAAGAATTACAAGTCGTACCAAGACTACATGAACGACTCGACCGAAACGGTCAATTCTATTCAGCTTTTTGATGAAGACTCGACTACACAGAATATTGTGTTAAGAGAAAGGCAGCCGGATACCCGATTACTGCCTCAGGAATACAATACGGCTGATCTGAACTTTGTTGGGTCGGAAATAGAGGAAAATAGCATCAGGCTCAGAGCCAGCACCAATGATCCGGACAAATACCTGGAATTTCATTATTACCTGGACACCGGTTATGTGCTCAATTATGACGTAAACTTTGTAGGTCTGGATCAGCATATAACGGAGTCAACTCTTGATTGGGAAATGAAAGGACTCTCGACCGAAAAGCTGGTAACGCAGGAAAGAACGATTTGCGGTATTTTCTATAAATGTCAGGGCGACTCCAGAGACTACATGGGGGAAACTGGCTCAGATGCTGAAGACGAATTTAGCACTGATCTGGAGTGGATCGCATTCAAACACAACTACTTCTCTTCCATGATATTTATGGATGGTGGTTTTGATAAAAAAGGTGCTGAGTTGGAAGTAGTTGTTGATCCTTCCAGTAAGAAGTACACAAAACAATATATAGCTCATGTCAATATTTCCAAGCAGCTGAATTCACATACGACGGTGCCGCTCAAAATGTATTTTGGCCCCAACGATTTTGAACAATTGTCGGCATTGAATATGGAAGCAGAAGGGATCATCAACTTGGGACCCTCCATATTCAGAGCAGTAAACAAATGGTTCATCATACCCATATTCGAATTACTGCAAGGTACAGGATTGAGTTATGGTTTGATCATCGTGCTGATGACGTTGATCATCAAGCTCGTAATCCTTCCGCTTACCTATAAAAACTACAAGTCGAGTGCCAAGATGCGCATCTTGAAACCGGAAATCGCCAAGATCAACGAAAAGTACCCGAACAAGGAAGATGCAATGAAAAAGCAGCAGGAAACCATGAGCTTGTATCGGAAATCTGGGGCTAGTCCAATGGCAGGATGTATTCCTATGCTGATCCAAATGCCCATTTTGTTCGCGGCATTCCGCTTCTTCCCATCGAGTCTTGAACTCAGGCAGCAATCCTTCCTATGGGCAGAAGATCTTTCCGCTTACGACGCGATCATTACCTGGGATGCATACGTTCCATTTTTGAGCGACATCTATGGAAATCACGTAAGTTTATTCACGCTGCTCATGTGCGTATCTACCATTTTTTATACCCGAATGAGTAGTAGCCAGATGCAGCCGAATCAACCAGGCATGCCCAATATGAAAGTAATCATGTACCTCATGCCGGTTATGTTGTTTTTCTTCTTCAATAAGTTTGCATCGGGATTAACTTTGTACTATTTCTGTGGAAACATCATGAATATGGGTCTGATGTGGGCCGTGAAAAAGTATTTCATCGACGAGAAAAAGCTGGAAACGCAAATGGCCGAAAAATCCAAAAAACCACAGAAGCAATCCAAATTTCAGCAAAGACTGGCGGAAATGTCCAAGCAGCAACAGGCGAAACAGCGGGCAAGAAGATAATGGCAAGGGATTTGCTTAACAGAGAGTATGAAAAACTACAAAATCATATTGATCGCAGTTCTTGTTGTTGGCATTGCATCCTGTAAAAATCGACAGAAAATTGCCAAGGCGGAAGAGCAAATGAATTCACTTTCTACGGAAAACGAAGATTCTACTTTCGTAAACGATGCTTTTTCCGACCTGGAAGATGATTTTGATGTAGTAGAGGTGTCAGACACAAATGAGATAAAACAAGATAAGTCTGATGTAACTTATGCTGTGCTTGAACGAGGTGCGTGTTTTGGAAGATGCCCAATCTATAAAGTAAAAATCTTTGCGGACGGCAAGGCTACCTATGAAGGAATCAACTTCGTTGATCTGATGGGGCGACATGAAACTGAATTTACTGCGGATGAGCTTTCACTAATCGAAGAAAAAGCATTCGAGTTTAAGTTGGATACCATGTCAAAGGTATACGATCAGCCAATGGTTACTGATCTGCCTACAACCATAATTGGAGTTACTGTAAACGGGAAATACAAGCAAATTAAAATGCGACACAAGTACCCGGAAACGCTACGTTCGTACAGAAACTTTATTGAGGAGTTAATTCAATCGAAAACCTGGACACCGATCGTGTCGAACCGAGAATAATCACTTCTTTTCTTCCGATTCCTCGCTGCCTAACAGATTCAATTTAGAACAATCGATCTCAAAGATGTCCGCATCACCCAATGATCCATCATAGTAGGCACCAATGTACGCGGTTTTTCCGTCTGCGGTGATCGTGAACGTCTTTTCATCCAACACTGTATTTATCGGGTAACCTAAGTTTTTAGCAGGGCTCCATTTCCCATCCGATCCTTTTACACAATAGAATATGTCGTATCCCCCCATGCTCGTATTCCCATCTGAAGAAAAGAACAATAGGTTCCCATCCGGATGAACATATACAAATTTCTCATCAAATTTCGAATTGATTGCAGGACCCATATTCACAGCTTCTCCCCATTCAGACTTCCCTTTTTTCTTGATGTAGTAAATGTCCGCCAGTCCATTCCCTCCCGGGCGATCTGAAACGAAATACATGACCTTTCCGTCTGCAGTTACAGAAGCGGAAGATTCAAAATAGGTGGAATTGATTTCTTTATTGTTGTCGGCAGCCGGTTTGGGTGTTCCCCATTTTCCCGATTTACTTTTCTTACTGACATAAATATCGCCCGTTCGAGTTACATTCAGAATATTTCTGTAGATATAGATGCGTTCGCCATCTGCAGATATGTTTAAACACGCATCATGAAATTCAGTGTTCAGACTCCCGGGAATACCTTTCGATTTGGTCCATTTTCCATCAGAATCGTCAAGGGTAGTAATGTAAATGTCCTCAAAATATTTGTGGTCAAACTGACGATCTACTCCCCCTCCTTTTGTATCCGGCCTTCTTGATGTGAAAATCATGGTTTTTCCGTCGGCCGTGATCGAAGGAGCGTACTCCGGATTGACTGTATTCACATGATCTCCGAAATTTCTTATCTGAACGGGAATACTATCCTTCATAGCGACTTCCGCATACTTGCATTGAGTAATGTATCGATCCACCTCAGAATCCAGCACCTCTTTTTTCTTTGCCGAGTTCTTGTACTCCTCAAGATGAACCATTGCTTCATCCAAACGCTTGTTTCGGTGATAAATTTTACCCTTGAGTAAACTATAATCCTTACGCTGCTTTCTTTTCAATTTCCCTTTATTGACTTGATCAATGTATTTCATAGATAGATCGAATCTCTTTAGCTCGTAGTAACACTCGGCTATTCTGAAAGAAGCGAGCACATTGTCCGGGTCGGCTTGTAACACTTCCCGAAACGCCTGCAGCGCACCAAAATAATCGTAAGTAAATAATTTGTTTTTCCCGTCTTCCAGACGATACTTTATCATGCCCTTTTCAATAATGTTAAGCGTTGTATCTCGGTCCTGACCATAGTTTACAGACCCACAAAAAACAATTAACATGACACAGTAGTACTTAAGGTATCCCATACGTTTCGATTGTATTGCTCTAATGTAAAAAATAAATACGTATTGAGGATTACAATTTACCCACTACAAATCGGAAGGAAGTTCATTGTCTTCTTCTTTTTGCAAAGGCCCATCGTCGGTAGTTGGATTCTCATTTACGGCAAACTCATTCGATCCGAGGTCATCTAGCTGATGCATAGCCAATGTTGCCGCAATCGCAGTAAAAATTGGAATTGACGCAGCCAGAATCGCCGTGATCCACATAAAAAGGGTTCTTCCAATTCCTGCATCAAACTCTTTCACAATTTCTATACTGTGAAATAAGAAAACAAACAACGAACCCAAGGCAACCGCTACGCCCTTGTGCTTTCGAACGTATTGGATCGATTCCTTTATTGTGAACCTTCTTCTTTCCATTACATAATCCATGAACGAAAACCCATAAAAATAGAAGGCCACCAAACTCGCCAGCACCAGATAAAGGAGGTCGGAAATGTACATTGAATCTGAGAAAGGAACTTTCAAGCTACTGAATCCAAACGTCCAAAAAGAAATATAGATGGCTGTATACAACCCTATTATGATCACGATTTCATAAACTACATTTCGTGTAGCAATCAGGATAGCCCTTTTAACATCCTTCATCAATTGCTTGAAATTGAATTTGTACACGTTTCCGGTTAGCTTTTTTTCCACTCGCTCAGACACGATGGCCAGTAAAGGAGATAAAACCATGAGCATTACATATCGCGTAAGTTGCAGGAACAAATAGCTCATGACAAAATAGAATGCCATCTTCATCCAACCCCAAATTGTATAGAAAAATCCTGCTCCCTTTAACGATTCCTTCGCCTCGATTTCTCCTGCTTCCATTTGAAACCCTAAATAGATTATCCCGCCAAATAAGACCAACGGAACAATGAAATACGGCCACATTTTGTGCTCAATAACAAAATAAACAGAATCACGATAGCTTCTCAATCCCAACCTTATGTCTTTCACTATTCGCATAACGACTCACCTAAATTAGTCAAATCCCAAGTCAGGCAAAAAGGAGACGTCATAAATATTCTTAATACCAACTGCATTTTCTACCTTTGTGCACTCAATTCAAGCTAATGGAATTAAATGAATTAACCGCAATCTCACCTGTCGATGGAAGATATCGACGGGTTGGAAAAATTCTCGCACCCTATTTTTCTGAATACGCACTGATCCAGTACCGAGTACGGGTTGAAATTGAATACTTCATTTCACTTTGCGAAATTCCATTACCACAGCTAACAGGAATTAATGAATCGGATTACAAGCGGTTGCGGAAAATTTACACTGAATTTACTCCGACAGACGCTGAACGAGTAAAAGAAATTGAAAAAACGACCAACCACGACGTAAAGGCAGTGGAATACTTCATTAAGGAAGAGCTGGACAAAATTTCATTTACAGGCAATACGGAATTTATTCATTTCGGACTTACTTCTCAAGACATCAATAACACAGCGATACCATTATCCATAAAAGAATCGATAGAAAAGGAATATTTACCCCATCTGAATGCTGTGATCGATCAGTTGGCAGGACTTGCCATGGAATGGAAAGACATCTCTATGCTGGCAAGAACTCATGGACAGCCGGCATCCCCGACTAAATTGGGCAAAGAAATCCATGTTTTCGTAGAACGGTTGATCGCACAACGGGACCAACTCCAAACCATTCCTTTTTCTGCAAAATTCGGAGGAGCAACGGGAAATTTCAACGCACACCATGCAGCATATCCTAAAATTGATTGGGTTGGCTTTGCCAATGGATTCATTTCCGATTCGTTGGGATTAACCAGATCGCAAACAACAACGCAAATTGAGCATTACGACAATCTCGCTTCCCTGTGCGATTGCGTAAAACGGATCAACACCATACTTATCGATCTGAATCGCGACATGTGGACCTACATCTCCATGGATTATTTTAAACAAAAAATCAAGAAAGGTGAAGTGGGTTCCTCTGCGATGCCGCACAAAGTGAATCCTATTGATTTTGAGAATTCAGAAGGAAACTTGGGAATCGCCAATGCGATTTTTGAACATTTATCCGGAAAGCTTCCTATTTCACGATTGCAAAGAGACCTAACAGACTCTACCGTATTGAGGAATATAGGAGTGCCGTTCGCACACAGCCTACTGGCCATTCTTTCTACACAAAAAGGGTTGAACAAGCTTGTATTGAATCAGGATAGCCTTGATCGTGACCTGGAAGCGAATTGGGCGGTTGTTGCTGAAGCAATCCAAACCGTTCTTAGGCGTGAAGGATACCCCAAACCCTACGAAGCACTTAAGGAATTAACCAGAACCAACAACGCAATTAACGCCAAGAGCATTGAGGAGTTCATTTCAAATCTCGACATCGAAGATTCAACCAAAGAGGAGCTAAGGCGCTTCACCCCACATAACTATACCGGCGTGAATCTAATTTAAATGAGCAACGGTAGAAGAAAGAGCTTTTGGGAACGATTTGCCTACAAAGAGCTTTCCAAAATCGGTCCCTCCACCAGCGATTCTATCGAGCGATTGTCAGCTGATGAATTATCGTCGATCAGAAAGATCAGGCGCAGTGCTTTGTTGCAAGCTTCCTTTGCAGGAGCAACAGGTGTATTGTTGCTCTATATCCCGTATCATGTATTAACGGGAAGTGTATTTCCGAAAAGAGAGTTATTCGTGCCGTTTGGAGAGCTAAAGCTAACCGTTGAATACGAATTCTACGCGTATAGTTTGTTGTTGGTACTTATTGAAATCTGGTTTTTGAATTATTTGAATGTCAAAACAGTGGCTAAAATCGCTCGAGCTTGCGGATTCCCTGAAGAAATTGATGACGATTATGAAAATAATTTGAGTGCCTTAATTGCCGTTGGCTTAGAAAAAAAACACAAACAGCTACAGTCCATTGGAATTAATCCCTACTTAGGACTCTCCAAATGGAAACTTCTAGCCTATCAAGTTGCAATTCGTTTTAAAGCCGCGTTGACCAACTATGTGTTTAAACTTGTCATAAGCAGACTGCTAGGTCGGTATTTGCTGAGAGTGTATATTGATCTAATTGGTATCCCTGTCTATGCTTTTTGGAACGCGTACGCCACCCATAGAATAATAAAAGAAGCTCTCGTTCGTATTATGGCTCCTCCTATTATTAAAAAATTTGCAGACAGTTTGTTTGAATCCTACGGTCAAAACGAGCAGGTCAGGTCCATCATTTACGATAGCTTACAAAGCATATCAGAATCCAAGAGGTCCTATCATTACAACCATTTTCTTCTTTCAATAAGCTTGCTGAATAAGTTTAACGTTCCGGTAAATGAACAGCAATCATTCAATCCTGAAATCCATCGAGATCTTCGCACAGCAGATGAGGTCGTAAGAAAAAGTTTTTCAAAGATTCTGGTATTTGGCATCGTAATCGACGGAAAAGTATCCAAGAGAGAAATTCGATTGCTGGAGAAGATGCAATCTGAAAATATTGTACCTTATTCAACGGAGGAAATCAAATCCTGGGCTGCTGATTTTTCCGAAGGCAAAGGTTTGGATTCCCTAATTAATAATTAATCCTTATTTGCTGCGATTGAACTAACTCATAATAGCCATGTTTCGTTTTCACCTGATTCTATTTTCCCTACTTTGCCCGTTCGCTCTAATGGCAAGCCATATACCTGGAGGTAATGTGTCTTATGAGTGTGTCGGACCAAACCAGTTTCTTGTCACACTAACTATTTATGAAGATTGTGCATCTGCATTTATTAGCTCTGCCAACCAAACAATTTCTGTTTCAAATGATTGCGGAATTACCGGCCTCACTTCTGCTTCGCTAACCAACGTCGTGTATCAAAATCAATTTTCTCCTCTTTGTCCAAGTGCAGTATCGAGCTCCACCTGCAATGGAGGAACATTACCCGGCATGTATGAGCACATCTGGCAAGGAGTGGTCACGCTACCAGCTGATTGTGATGCCTGGCATTTTGCTTATTCATCCTGCTGTAGAAATGAATCGCTTAATTTATCCAATGGAAGCTCAGAAAGTTTTTACTGGGAGGCCACCATCAATAGCACCACGGCTCCGTGCAACAATTCGTCAACATCTGCAGATCAAATTAGATACTTATGCCAAAATCAGCTGAATACAATTGAAATGCTTCCGTACGATCCTGATGCAGATAGTTTGCATCTAACACTGATCGATGCACCAACAACGGGCCCCGGAACTTCAGTTGTATATAACCCTCCCTATTCAGGAGCTGCGGCAATTACGGGAATCACCATAGACAATAGCACAGGAGTAATTGAAGTTACCCCAACGCTCATTGGTAATTTTGTTGTCAATGTGCTCATAGAGGAGTTTGATGGATCAGGAAATTTAACCGGAAGCCGAATCATCGATATGCAATTTTATGTAGTCAATTGCTTTACGAATGCAGCACCTCAATTTGCCAATCTGAACAATATTATTGATGGTACTTCCACAGATTCTATTTCTCTTGCTTCCTGTACAGGCAGCAACCTATGTTTTGATATTAACGGTACCGATCTAAATGCTTTTGATTCCGTTTTCCTAGATCCTGACCTAAGCAGTATACCGGGAGCGACGTTTGTACAGACGGACTTTTCATCCTCTCCAGTAGGGACCATTTGTTGGAGTGTTCCAATTGGAGCATCAGGATCCTATTACATTCCCATAGCTTTCTCAGACAATGCATGTCCGATCAACGGAACAGGTTCTGTAGGGATTTCTATAGCAATTGCACCTTCATTGGAGTTGGGAGCAGACCTGCACGTGTGCGATGGGGTTCCGTTTGCAATCAATGGATATTCTGATTCCACGTATTGGGAAACCATTTCAGGAGCTGCGTTGGTCGTGGGGAGCAACATATCTTGTAATCCATGCTCCGATCCGGAATTCACTTTGTCGGATACCACGGTAATTTCGGCATTGGACAACACCCCGGGTTTGTGTATCTCAACAGACACAATTACCACATTCGTGGTAGGATCATTTTCGTCTACAATAGTACCCTCTTCGGATACAATTTGCTTATTGGAAAATAGTGTGCTTGATGTTTCGATTAGTCCGGCCGGGACCTATACTTACGATTGGGTGAATTCAGGAAACCTTGATGATTATACCAGCAATACTCCCGTATTTTCTTCTTCGGTTTCCGGTAGCTTTACAGAAACTGTTTCGATTACATCATCAGAGGGGTGTACGATTTCTTTCAGTACTAACATTGATGTGCTAAACGCCGCAAGTCCTGCGAACAGCATTCTTCCAAGTGATACCAACTTCATGTGCGGTACTTTGCTCAATCTAAGCAGTTCGAATTTAGCTTCAAGCTCAGATAATTTTAATTCAGGCTCTGAAAATACTGCTCTTTGGAGCGCACTACCCAGCGGTACAGTAGGTGATGAATGCGGTTCAAGTTCAGGTCTTTTTGCACTTCATTTTGACGGCTCATCCGGTGACCGAAGTGCAGTAACTGTGCCTTTAAATTTGACAGGCTGTACCGATATCAATTATTGCCTTTACATAGGAAACAATTCCTCGGGGGGCGCACCATGTGAAAATGCGGATAACGGTGAAGACGTTCATCTTGAGTATTCGGTAGATGGAGGACTTACTTTCGGACAGATTCAGCTACATGATGAAAACGATTGGGACCTAAATCCCAACTGGCAGTGTTTTACCATTTCTATCCCTGTAGCCGCTCAAACTGGATCGACCATCATCCGTTGGGATCAACCCAATTATTCTGCATGCACGGGCTGCGACAACTGGTCGTTGGACGATGTGTCTTTTTCGTGTGCCCAAAATTATCTGTACAGCTGGACCCCTTCCTCAGGTTTGACAGATCCCAACTCGAATAGCACGAATTTGTATGTGCCTGAAGATTCAATAACTTATTTTCTTTACACTCAGGACACCATTAGTGGTTGCGATTACACATCACAATTCACGATAATTCCCCTTTGCGATTCTTGCCAAACTCCAATACCAAGCTATACGGATTCGCTGGATTGCTACGGAGATGCAAATGGATCTGTACATGTGAATGTTGTTGGTTCTGACGGTCCGTTTTCGATAGCACTGTATGACAGCTTTGGCAATCTTGTTGACTCCGTTGGTGGGATTGACACAGACACAACGTTTTCAGGCCTAGCGGCGGGAACTTATTTGATAAGTAGCTCAGGATCTTCCAGTTGCAGCATGGATACGGTAATTTCCATCTGGGAACCAATTGAATTTATGGCCGTAACTTCTCTAGATACTTCATTTTGCGGGCCCGGCGCATTTATTTATTCCGGAACATCAACCGGCGGTGTAGGAACCTCCAGCTATTTCTGGAGTACAGGGGAAATAGGTTCAGGACCTTATACAGACACAGCATCCGCGAATACGATTCTGATATTAACCGCATTGGATGAAAATGGTTGCGCCGACAAGGACTCTATGATTGTTACCGTGCATTCATTACCCGTCGTATCCATCGAACCCTTAGTGAATGACAGTATTTGTAATACAAGTGGACTGCTAACTCTTCCTTCAGCAACGCCATTAGGAGGCACATTTTTTGGCACCGGTGTTACAGGAAACGAATTTGATCCTGCTTCAGCGGGAATTGGCAATCATTTTGTGTACTACACCTATACAGACTCAAACGGCTGCTTCGGTGTAGATACCGTTTCTATTTATGTATTGAATTGCACGGGAATAGAAGAAAATGCGAATAACAACATCATCCTATTCCCAAATCCTTTCGAATCTCGTTTGGAAATATCTTCTGCTTACATGATCGATAAAATAAATCTATTCGATCTGAATGGGAGATTGATTACTTGTATTGAGGAGCCAAAAAATCGATATATTCTGCAATTGGCACATTTAAATTCCGGGAGCTATATCATTGAGATGATTTCGGGTAATGCTTCAATAAAAGCATTGGTTACAAAATCGAACTGATGGTCATTCAAACTCAATATTTATTTCCTGATATTGAATGCAGAACAAATTGAAAAGTTTATCGTTCTGCTATTAACCCTTAAATTCTCAAAATGTATAGAAAAGGAGTTTTTTTTATCCCTCTTACAATAGTTGTCTTTGTCGGTAGCTGCCAAAACACAACGGAAAATGTGAAACAAACTACCAATGAGGAAGTGAACGCTGTTCCCACAGTTTACGAAGAAAAAGACTTGGACACAGCCTACTTTGCCAGCGGCTGCTTTTGGTGTGTCGAAGCAATTTACGAGAGTATAAAGGGGGTACAAGAGGCCGTTTCGGGATATTCCGGAGGGAAAGAAAAAAATCCTACCTATCAATCGGTTGGCACTCATGCCGAAACAGTTCAGGTAATTTATAATCCATCAATCGTTCGATTTAATCAGCTTCTTAATGCCTACTATGGTTCACAAGATCCAACTACCTTTGGACAAGAACCGGACTTCGGTGAACACTACAGATCCATCATCTTTTATCAAAATCAGCAAGAAAAAATGCTGATAGATCACTACAAAGACTCTCTTAACAGCTCGGGAAAATATAGCAAACCCGTAATAACAGAGGTGAAAGAATTTGACAAGTTCTGGAAAGCGGAAGATTACCATCAAAATTATGAACGATTGCACCCGGACCAACCCTATGTTCGATCCGTATCTCGCCCACGGCTAGAAAGGTTCAAGCAGGCATTTCCTGAGCTTCTAAAATAAAAAAGCCCCGAAGGGCTTTATTCTATTAGATCTTAAGAACTAATAACAATAATCATTTGCTTCGATCAACCCCAAAGCAATACGCTGCCTTGCTTCTTTTGCATTGAATGGTGCATGTTTCGTAAATCGCTTCAATCCTAAAAGCATCATCCTCATTTCATCTCCTTCAGCAAAAGCGTTGAGCGCATCTTTTCCGGCTTTATTCATCTCATCTGCACAGTCGTACAATAATACCCTCATCATATCGAGCCTTTCCTGACAGGCCTCTTCGCCTTTTACATCGACCATTTTTTGAACTCTGAGCAACGTGGATTCTGCCAAATACACCGTATTGATCATATCTGCAATGTTCATCATCACTTCCTGTTCCTTCGCCATTTTATCGGCGAATTTCTTAGCCGCTGCACCTGCCACCATAAGCACTGCTTTTTTGAAATTCTTTACATATTTGGTTTCTGCAGCAAAGAGTTCATCACTTTCTTCTCCAAAATCAGGAATACTCATTAGCTCATTTGCAACTGCCATTGCCGGGCCCATCAGGTCGATCTCTCCCTTCATCCCCTTTTTCATAATCATACCAACTGTGAGCATTCTGTTGATCTCGTTTGTTCCCTCAAATATTCGATTAATCCTGGCATCCCGATACGATCTTTCTATACGCGTCTCAGCCGAGAAACCCATTCCTCCATGGATTTGAACTCCCTCGTCTACAACAAAATCAAGGCATTCTGAACCAACCACTTTTAGAATCGCACATTCCGGAGCAAACTGCTCTATCCCTTTGAGGGTTGCTTGCCCTTTGTCCATTCCTGCTTCTGCCAATGCATTAATGGCATCATCAATGTTCTGTGTCGCTCTGTAGGTTGCTGATTCAACAGCGAAGATCTTGATCGCCTGTTCAGCCAATTTGTGCCGAATTGCGCCGTATTTTGAAATCGGCCTGCCGAATTGCTCCCGCTCATTTGCGTACTTCAGTGAATCGATCAATGCACCTTTGGCTCCGCCCATTACGCCTCCGCCCAATTTGATTCGACCTATATTCAAAATATTGACTGCTATTTTAAAACCGCCTTCTCTCTCACCAAGCAAATTCTCTACAGGCACCTTTACATTGTTGTAAAAAACCTGTCTGGTAGAAGACCCCTTAATTCCCATCTTTTTCTCTTCAGGGTTCAACGTGATTCCTTCCGAATCTGCCTCAATTAAGAACGCAGTTAAATTTTTGTCATCATCGATCTTAGCAAATACCGTATGCAAGTTTGCAAACCCACCATTCGTGATCCACATCTTCTGACCTGTGATACTATAGTACTTTCCATCATCGCTAAGTACCGCCTTTGTTTTACCCGAATTGGCGTCTGAACCGGAGCTAGGCTCAGTTAAGCAATACGATGCCTTCCATTCTCCGGTAGCCAGTTTTGGAATGTATTTTTTCTTTTGCTCCTCCGTACCGTAATACAATAGAGGCAGCGTACCTATCCCTGTATGTGCACCATAGGCCACTGAAAATGAAAAACCAGTGCCCAACGCTTCCGTTGCCAGCATAGAGGTTTTAAAGTCAACACCCATTCCACCTAATTCCTCAGGTACGGATAGCCCTAGCATACCCAGCTCCCCTGCTTTTTCCATTAAGGATTCCATCAAGCCTTCTTCCATCGCGTCGATCCGATCCAAATTCGGATGAACTTCAGCTGCTAAGAAATCATGGCACATTTGAGCGATCATTCGCTGTTCTTCTGTCCATTCTTCTGGCGTAAATATGTCCTGAGGCTGGGTATCTCTGACGAGAAACTCACCTCCTTTTATAGCATCCGTTTGTTTATCTGTTGTTTCCATAATACTTCTGTAATAATCTTAATTCAATAATTCAAAAATTCCACAGGCTCCCTGTCCCGTTCCTACACACATCGACACTGCACCATATTTCTGTTTTCTTCTTCTCATTTCATTGAAAAGCTGCACCGACAATTTTGCCCCTGTGCATCCTAACGGGTGGCCCAATGCGATTGCTCCGCCGTTCACATTTACGATATCAGGATTCACCCCCAGCTCTTTGACACATGCAACAGCCTGAGAGGCGAAGGCTTCATTCAATTCAATCTGTTCCAGCTGATCCAGCTTCATTCCCGCATTTTTCAGCGATTGAGGAATGGCATGCATTGGTCCCATTCCCATGATTCTCGGTTCCAATCCTACCACCGTAAAGTCGATCAATCGAGCGATGGGTTCCACATTCAATTCTTTCACCATTTCTTCAGACATGACCATAACAAATGCCGCACCATCCGAAGTTTGAGAAGAGTTTCCAGCAGTAACTGTTCCTCCTTGCGCAAATACCGGCCTTAATCTACCAAGAGCTTCTAATGTAGATCCTGCTCTGGGGCCTTCATCCGTATCCACAACGTAAGATCGCTCCTGACGCTTTTCATCTTGATCCAAATACACCTCGTTCACCTGAACCGGAACAATGTCATCTTTAAATCGTCCGTTCTTAATCGCGTCTAATGCTTTTTCATGAGAAGCCAAAGCAAACTTATCCTGCTCCTCTCGTGTTACATTAAATTGTTTCGCCACGGCTTCAGCAGTTAATCCCATTCCCCAATACCAATCTGGTTGAGTCTGACTCACGGCAGCATTTGGTACGATTCTCCATCCACCGAATGGAATGGGCGACATCGTTTCTACCCCACCCGCAATGATGCAATCCGCAGCTCCAGCCATAATCTGGTAGGAAGCCAATGCAATGGTCTGCAATCCCGAGGAACAATAACGATTTACAGTCATCCCGGGTACTTTATCGGTATCCAGACCCATCAAGGATATCATTCTACCAATATTCAATCCTTGCTCTGCTTCCGGAGTTGCATTCCCCACGATTACGTCATTGATCCTGGAGGTGTCCAGCTGTGGAAAATCTGAGATCATTTTTTTTACTACCTCTACAGCGAGATCGTCGGGTCTTGTAAACTTAAATTTACCTCGCGGTGCCTTGCCTACCGCAGTTCTGTATCCACTTACAACATATGCTGTCTTCATCTTCTAAAAATTAGTTTCGTAATATTTTTCCTGTTTGTAAGAGACTCTGAATTCTCTCAAGTGTTTTTTTCTCGGCACACAATTCCAAAAATGCCTTTCGTTCCATATCCAGCAGGTACTGTTCAGAAACTTCTGTCGGTGACGACAAGTCTCCGCCACACAATACATACCCCAGCTTTTCAGAGATCAGCTTGTCGTGATCAGAAATATAATTTCCTGCAAGCATTGAGTCAGCGCCGACATATACAATACCAAGACCTTCTTTTCCATACACTTTCACGTCTTTTCTCTTCGCCGGTTGCTGGTAACCTTTATCGGCCATGTCCAAGCATACTTCCTTAGCATAAGAGAGCTGATGTGCTCGCGAAACGATCACCTCATCTACACCTTTTCTGTAATACCCCAGCTCAAATGCTTCGTGGGCTGATGTCGCCACTTTTGCCTGACCAACGGTTAGGAACCTGTTTCTGAAGTTGTTCATTCTCATGTCACCTTCTTTCAGCTCGTCCGCATGTCGAAGCGCAAATTCCTTGGTTCCGCCGCCACCGGGAATCAGTCCAACTCCAAACTCTACCAATCCTGTATAGGTCTCCGCATGTGCAATGACCTTGTCTGCATGCAAGCATATTTCACAGCCACCTCCCAACGCTAATCCATGAGGTGCAGCAATAACAGGTATTGCTGAATAGCGCAAACGCATCATGGTGTTCTGGAAAGCCCGAACCGCAAAATCCAATTCATCAAATTCCTGCTCAACCGCCATCATGAATATCATTCCGACATTTGCTCCTGCTGAAAAGTTTTCACCCTCATTCGCGATCACAACACCTTTCCACTCATCCCCCGTTTCCGCAAGATCGATTGCTTTATTGATCGCTTGAAGAACGCCACTTCCAATCGTGTTCATTTTGGTGTGAAATTCGACATTCAAGATGCCGTCTCCAACATCAATAATGTGTGCATCCGAATTGCTCCAAACTGTGTTCGAATCTCTCAAATTCTCCAGAACAAGCATTCCTTCCGTACCCGGGATGACTTTGTATGATTTTTCATTTACATCATAGTACTTGCGGCATCCATCTTCTACCTTGTAGAATGAGGTTACTCCGTCCGCTACCATGTCGTAAACAAATTGTGCCGGTTTTCGACCCAGCTCTTCCATTACTTTTAGTGCCTTTTCCATTCCGATGCAGTCCCAAGTTTCAAAGGGCCCCATTTGCCATCCAAAGCCGGCTTTTAACGCATCGTCGATACGATACAATTCATCCGAAATTTCCGGAATACGGTTGGTCACGTACTGGAAAACTCCTGAGAACACAGATCGATAGAACTCACCTGCTTTATCCTTACCATGAAAAAGGATCTTTGTTCTTTTCTTAAGGTCATCCTCAAGCTTAGCAGCCCCCAGGGTTGCGAACTTTACCTTGTTGGATGATCTGTACTCCATGGTATCCAGATCAAGCACCAGAATTTCCTTCTTTCCTTCAGCATTCACTGTTTTTTTGAAAAACCCTTGCTTCGTTTTCGAGCCCAGCCAACCGTTCTCAACCATTTTGGCCACATAAGAAGGTATTTCAAACACTTCGCTTCGTTCATCATCCGGACAATTGTCCTTTACTCCATTCGCTACGTGCACCAGGGTATCCAACCCGACCACATCACATGTCCTGAATGTGGCTGATTTTGGTCTACCCATTACCGGGCCTGTCAGTTTATCCACTTCCTCAACCGTCAAGCCCATTTTAGTAACCGTATGAAATAGGTCCTGAATAGCATATACCCCGACTCGGTTGGCAATAAAAGCAGGAGTGTCTTTACACAGCACCATGGTCTTGCCCAAAATTTTTGCACCGTATTCCATAAAAAACTCTACGACTTCAGGGTCAGTTTTGGGAGTTGGGATAATTTCCAATAATTTCAGATATCGAGGCGGGTTAAAAAAATGCGTTCCACAGAAGTGTTTCTGAAAGTCATCGCTTCTACCCTCCAGCATCATGTGAATTGGAATTCCGGATGTATTGGATGTAATCAACGTGCCTTCACTCCTGTATTTTTCCACATTATCGAATACTATTTTCTTAATATCCAGCCGCTCCACCACTACTTCAATGATCCAATCACAGTCTTTAATTCTGTGCATATCGTCGGTCATATTTCCTGTAGCTATTCTGGATGCAAAGCGCTTACTGTACAATGGTGCAGGTCGCGATTTGATCGCTGCTTTGAGCGCTCCATCAACGATCGAGTTCCTCATACTACGATCTTCTGAGTCCTCGGCTTCCTTTGGAACTATATCCAGTAACAATACGTCGCACCCCACATTTGCCAGGTGGCAAGCAATACCAGAACCCATTACGCCTGATCCTAACACCGCAACTTTTCTGATGTTTCTCTTCATCTTAATTTGTTTTTATTTCTTATAAATGTCATTTTCATCGATCAGCTCACTTATTTTTGTAAGCACCTCGAAAAAGTGTTTCATTTTAGTTCTGGAGATGTTGTCCCTCATGAACTTATTGAATTGCAAAACTGTTTTCCGAGTTAATTTTCTTTTCTTTTTTCCTTCTTCAGTAAGGTAAACTCTTACCGTTCTTTTGTCAGATTCATCGGTCTGTTTGTAGATCAACCCTTTGTCTTCCAATGACTTTAGCATCCGGGTAAGACTTCTAGGCTCCATTCCCATTTTTGGTCCAAGCTTGGTGGAAGGCGTTCCTTCTTTGTCAATATTCAGCAAAACCTGACCAATCGCCATAGACAATCCATAATTTGATGCTTCTGCATTGTACATCTTTATGATCTTGTGCCATGCCCAACGTACCTGAAAATCAATGGCCTCCTCCTGCTTTATTGTTTGTTCCAAATTGTTCTACTTTATCAAACCCATTCAAATATAGAAATATTTGTTATGCATGCATACCTTTTTTAGAAAATATTATGCTTGCATACTAATTTCAATTGATCCCGAATTCTTTGTAGCTATTTTCTCTTATTCAGAGATTACGAATCAACTCCGAGTTAAATGAAATCAAAAAGGGACAACTCGATCATTCAGCATTTGGCTGCTGAACAAGACCACCCGTCAATCGGGTCAATTCGGTTTTGGAGTCAATTAAATTATAGAGAGATTCAAGGACTGAAATGCCTGCATTTAAATAGGTCATATTGACATCTCTGAAGTTGAATGAGTTGATAACGCCCAATTCGTATTTTTCTTTGGCCGAAATCAGATTCAGTTTTGCAACTTGCACCGCCTCCTGGTTCAATGAGTAAATTTTTCTTCTCATCTCATACAGCTCATGGGCCTGAATCAGATCACGGTTCAACGTTTGTTTCAGCTCACCCACTTGAAGCTCGTTGATCTTTGTTTGGATGTTTGCATTTTGTATTGCACGCTTTACCTTGCCCCCGTTAAATAAATTGAAAGACAATGAAAAGTTGCCGTAATAATTGATATTGGTCCCCGATTGAGCAGGAAATTCTGCAATTCTATACGAGCTCGTATTCATGGAAGCCCCCGTATTGAATGAAATTACAGGATACATGCTCGCTTTAGCCAATTTCACATCTTGCCGGAATATTTCAGCATTGATGTACTGGTTTTTTAAATTTTGATTGTTGGACTCCATTTTTTGCCTGAGCTCCGCCAGCTCATATCCCGGAAAATTTTCAAACAAATCATCTGCCAAATCGTACCTCGCATCTGCATCAGCACCCATAATAATGTTGAGATTTCTTCTCGCATTGTTAAGCGCTATTTCCTGCAACATCGCATTTGAAGAATCGATCAATACCTGGTTCTGAAATTGCATCACATCGGTTGACACGGCTGTACCGAGTTCACTTTTTATTTTATTGTAGTTGTATCTGTCTTTGGACAGGGCCAATGTTTCATACAATAAATCAAGTTTATCTGATTGAATTTGAACATTGTAGTAAGCCAAGATCACAGCCTGCAATGTATTCTCAACTACGATAGCAGCGTTACCTGCAGACTGTTCCTCCAATTGCGCCAGTCGGTCTTTATTTGCTTTGACAGAGAATCCGTTAAAAAGCGTCCAGTTGACATCCATACCGCCTTGTATCGAATTGGAGATCAGTAGCGCCTGGATGAACGAGGTTGGATTTTGACTTTGATCGGAAAAATTATTCCCTTGTGCCAGCGACATTGAAATCGTTGGATATCGTCCGGCCTGTCCCCAATTGTTGTTGATCTTATTTTGGGCAACCTGCAGGTTAACGATCTGCAATTGGTAATTGTTTTGCAAAGCCACATTGATCGCATCCTGTAAAGACAGCTTATCCTGGCCAAAACCAATTCCTGCAAGAAAACAACCTATAACTAACGGAATCAATCTAACCATGGAGCTCCTCCTTTGTTATTCCCCCGTTCCCATTGGAACTTTGAATTAAGTCACTCATTTCCAGCTCTCTTTTCATAATCTTGGTTACCGGCTCAACTTCAATTCGAGTAGGAGGATATTTACCACCTCTCCAAAGCCACCACCTGGATCGTTTCATATCAGCAAAAAACAGAATTAATGCGGGAAAGAAGAAAATCAAAATGATGGTTCCGAAAAACACACCGTAAGCGATTGTAATGGCCATTGGAACTAGAAACTGAGCCTGAAAACTATTTTCAAGTATCAAAGGATATAGCCCCGCAACTGTCGTTATTGTAGTCAAAATAACCGGTCGAAATCGTTGCTTCCCACATTCATAAGCCGCTTTTTTCACATCCAACCCTTCTCTTAGCAATCGGTTGTATGTATCAAGCATCACTACAGAATCATTGACCAAAACTCCTGCAAGCGCAATGACTCCGAATAACCCTAAGGTTGAGAATTTAAACCCTTCTATTCCGTGGCCCAGCACTGCACCGTAGAAACCAACAGGAATGACCATAAGAATTAATTTGGCTTGGTAAAATGACCGGAAATTCAAGGACAGAATAATCATCATCATCACAATCGAGGCGCCAAAAGCAATCATAAACCAGTACAAACTTTCCATTCCTTCTTCGGACTGACCTCTCATATTCAGATCGACATCCGGGAATTTTTGTTCCATTTCAGGTACAAGATCTGCATAAATACTACTGCTGTACTCCCCTATTTTTGAAGCATCCAATACATCTGCTGAAATTTCAATTTCTTGTTTTCCATCCAGGTGATTGATCTCTACTTTTCCACGTTTTATGGTGTATTCAGCCAATTCATGAAATGGAAACAGCTGGCCGCTGTTCGTTTTTATCATGATGTTATCCAAGTCTGCAAGGCTGGACCTTCCTGATTTTGGATATCGAATCCAGACCTTCACTTCATCTCTTCCCAGTATCAATCGCTGCGCTTCTGCACCAAAAAATCCCTGTCTGGTTTGACCCAGCACATCATTTAAGGATAGACCTAAAAGTCGCGCTTTTGGTTTTAACGTAACCTGTAGTTCCCGATTGCCAATTCCCGAATTGTCAACGATATCGTTTAAGCCGTCCATGTTTTCAAACTCATTCCTGAGCCATTGGGCACATTCGGACAATTGATCTGAATCCTCCGACACCAATGAAATGGAAATGGGTTTACCAAATTGTTCCTCGCCACCCACAGAAAATTTTTGAAGACGATTCTGCCATTCCAGAGATATACTTTCTTTTATTCGGTTGGCTATGGACCTGGTATCAATATCATCTGCAGATTCCGTAGAAACCCGTATGGTTCCAGCATGTGGCCCTCCTTCTCCTAATCCGGAAGCGCTACCTATATTTAGAGATACGTAAGAAATTACTTTTTTGCCCAGCTCTTGCTCCATCAATAGACCAATGGAATCAATTTTATTGTGCGCGTACCAAAGGAATTCTTCAGTTTGATCGTCCGTTTCTCCCGGTTTAAAAGAAGCTTCGAGCGTTATGGAATCAAATGGGGGGCTTTCAAACCAGGTCCATCCGATGTACCCACTCATCTGAAGTATTACAGTAACCAATATGAATAAAAAGGGGAAAAACACCCACGCTCTATACCGCTTTATAATTCCACGAAGGATCCATGCATAACCATTTCTTAACCATTCGATCCCTTTCTCCAATCCTTGTCTTAACCCTCGTGTTCTTTTCTTTCGGCTAAGTACCCACTCATTTGAAAGGTGTGAAGGAAGAATTAAGAATGCTTCGACCAAAGACAGCAACAGACAGGCTACTACTACGAACGCCATTTCGGCCATGAACGCCATTGCACCTTCAACAAAAAACAAGAACCCAAATGCAACAATCGTAGTAATTACAGAAGTGAAAACCGATGACATTACTTCCATAGTCCCATCCAAAGCTGCCAGCATCGGTGATTTACCTCGCTCGTAATGCGAATAAATATTTTCAGCAATCACAATACCATCGTCTACCAGGATACCGATGACCATGATCATTCCAAAGAGCGATATCATATTTACCGTAATACCATAAATGGCTCCCAAGGCAAACATCCCGATAAATGAAAACGGAATTCCAAAGGCTACCCACAGTGATAATCTTATTCTGAGAAACAGACTGAGGACCAGAACGACAAGCAAAAGTCCGAAAAACAAATTGACGCCCAAAAGCTCGATACGGTCATCCAACATTTCAGAAAACTGAAACATTATTTTCATTTCGAAATCCTCATTATTTCGATTGAATTCCTCCACATAATTTTCAGTAAAACCGGCAATCTTAGACAAATCATCATTTGGTAGCTTTCGAATGAGATAGGTTACACTTCTCTTTTTGTTCACATAAGAACGTGATGTCGTTTCTTCAAAATCCAAAAAAACATTTGCGACATCAGCGACCTTTATTTTCTGCCCGTCAGGTTGAGCATATAATACGATGTTTCCAATGTCTTCAGGATCTGTCGAACGACTCATGGATCGTATGTACATTTGTTCTTCGCTGGTCTTGATCAGTCCCGCAGAAAAATCCAAATTGTTCATACTGATAGACTGTACCAGCTGATTGAAGGTCAAACTGTACCGCTGTAGATCAGATTCTCTTATTTCTACTACGATTTCCTTATTGGGATAGCCGTATTTTTCAACGCTCGAAATGGCCGAGGAGTTTAAAAAATCTCTTTCCACCTGATCACCTACCTCTTTCAGGCGATTCAAATCATCCGGGCCCGATAATGAGATATAGGATGCAGTTGTTGACATTCGGCCTGAGGTACCCTTGACCACTCTGGGTTGTTCAGAAGCTGCAGGCAAGCCATTGACTGCATCCACAGCATTCTTTACTTTGGTCAACATCTCATCGATGTCCTCATCGGTGTAGCAATAGACCGATATATCTGAAAAGTTCTCGGAAGACGTTGAGACCACCTCATCGATTCCCGAAACGTTCTTTAGTGCCTCTTCGATCTTTGTTGTTACCCCCTCTTCCATCTCCTGAGGCGATGCACCTGGATAAGTAACCCAAATCTTCAGCATGGTTGTTTCCATTTCCGGGAAAAAGGAATGGCGCATAGTGAACATGCTCAACAATCCAAACCCGAGGATAATGATTATTATCGCATTGGACCAAATGGGATACTTTATGAAGAATGAAATAAACTTTCTCATGATCAATCTTTGATTGCCCCAACCTTCATCCCTTCTCGAGGATTAATAATCGGTTCGATAACTACCATTTCGTCATCCGTTAGTCCACCGATCAGCACCGTTTCTTCTTTCAGCAGCACGATGTCAATTTCGCGTTTTGACAGTAACGAATCTTGCACCACGTAAATTTGAGATTGGTTCCCAAGCAACGCACTTCTGGGCACCTCGAATACATTTGGAATCGAATCCGATTCAATAGAAGTAGAAAGATACATGCCGTTGTACACATCTTTTGCATTTCCTGCCAGCTCGACAAATACGGGAATAGATTGCGTATTCGGGTTCAGGTACTGACCTTTTCGCATCACTTTTCCTTTCCATACTTTTCCCTTCTCGTCACTTAGCAGAACGTTCGCTCCAATTCTGACCAATCGGCTTTCATCCGGTTTGATCTGACATTCGACCTCCAACGCACCATTGTTGATGATGTTAATTACAGGGCTTCCAGGGTTTACTATGGAACCAACATCTGAAAATGCGTCTACTACGGTGCCGTTAAAGGGTGCTCGAGTTGAATATTTGGCTAGCCTCACCTGATCGGCTCGAATACTGTAATACTCTCCCAGTACATTCTTTGCAGCCAGAAATGTTTTCAGTTTTGAATCGATCAAAGGAGGAATTGGTGGTAATTGCCCTTCTATATCAATATTATCAAAGAACAATTTCCAGACCTCGTAGTGATCCGGATAATCAACTTTTAAGTCAGGAAGTATGTTGGCCAACAAGGTTAAATAAGTGCTTTTTCTTGCTGCCAATAGTAAAGCAGCATCACTACTGTTTACACGAAACAACAACTGACCTTTTGAAAAAGAGCTTCCCTTCTTCAGTATGATCTCCCCGGATTGCAAAGCACCCTGAACCTCAGAGGTTACACTCACTGCTTGCGATGAGCTCACTCTGCCCAAACCTTGTATCGCAGCCCCATAGGTCTGCGCCTTAAAAAGGTCTGTTTTTACAAATTTTAATTTTGTTGTCTCCTCCGACGAATCAGTTTCAGCTATAGTATCCTCCCCATAAGCACCCTGATCTCCGGAAGAACCGGTAGCGGCACCCATCACAAAGGCGACTACTAAAAGGAATAGTATAAAAAGACTAAGAAAAACAATTAAAAATGGCCTCCATTTCATAGTTCACGTAATAGATCTTAAACAAAATTAATTGTTCTTTGTTTGCTTATCCTACAGAATACACCTATGGTCGTTTTAATTTTTGAGTGGTTAAAATCCGCATGTAGAACCACTAATTCTGTAGTAGAATTCGTTAAAACGGTTGATAACTTTGTGAATAAGCACAGCGAACGCCACTTCTAATTTGCCCTTTCAGTCTTTATTTTTGATTTGTTCACCCAACATTACACATGTTACAGACATTGTTTAGAAAGAAGAGGTACACCGAGGACACGTTGGCAAATGTTTTCGTAAATGGTATCATAGCTTCCGTGGATGACAGTTTTGAAGATGTCGCAATGCTCATCAAATCAGACGGTGAATTTGAAATCACACCTGAATTCTCCTCAACCGACTCTGATCGTTTTTTAATGACTGTGTTGGTAGGTAATTTGAACTTCCTACCCCGATATTTCAGTGCCGTTGAAGAGCAAATGTTGCGTAAATGTATTATTCGAAAGCTTGCCACCGTATTTGGTACCACCTTTGACGAATTCAAAGCGCATGTAGAAAATTATGAAGATTTCATGTGGCGTATCAATCACCCTTCGAACAATGTTTTGTACGGAATGTCGAAGACGGTCTTCTACAAATACCAGCTTGCTCAATACCAGGATGAGTACTTCCGGGAAATGAATGCACCGAATCCGATCTTGTTGAAAAGATTGGATGACATCATGCGAAATTTCGTTTGGGACTGGGATGCCTATCTCGCAAAAATTAAGCTGACCACCCGAACGTAAACACCAAAAAAAAAGCCCATCCGAAGACAGGCTTTCCTTTTATGATAGTACAATCATTAAAATTTCATAGCCAAGCCGGCACGAACGTTTCCTCCGCCACCGATACCAAGCTCGACACCCGCTCCAATATTATCGGTAAAAAAGTAACGACCACCGACACCAAGTCTCATCGCTAACGGATTGATACCTTCGATAGAAGTACTTGTCCCATCTGGATCATTGGTTTGAAACGCATAGGTTTTGTTTCTGTATCCAGCACCGAAAGTTAGGTATGCGTCGAAATTATCGCTTCCTACAAAGTGCCAGCTGAATTCGACCATAGCGCGAATTACACTTTCACTGTATTCATAGTCATACGCAACTGGAGCTCCGGAAGTATCTACATCGGCTTCCTTAAAGTTAATCGAAGCTCCTGTAAAGTTTACATCAGCACCAATACCTATCTTTCCTCCAACCATGTATTCCAAACGGCCACCAACAGGACCAATTCCAGAAATTCCAATATCACTGGAAGAACCGGCATTAGTATACGTCGTTTCCATTATACTTTTTGTCCAATTTGGAAAACCGTAGTAGGCGTCAATCAAAATGGTTCCTTTTTCAATTGCCTGTGCATTCGATTCGGCCGGTGCAAATAAAAACGCAGCAGCCGCAATACTTAGTAATAACTTTTTCATTTTATACATTTTAGGTTTGTGTCCTGACCTTCCATAATTCGTGCCAAAACAAATCGGAAAACGAAATTATTTGAAAAAGGTTCCATTTCTTTTTAAAAATGATGAAAAGGAACAAACATTCACAACAAATCAATCACTGCTTAAACTCCCTGTTGCTTAATTAGATTGAGCGCAGAACCTGCATGAAACCACTCGATCTGAGAAGCATTGTAGGTATGATTTAAAGAGATGCTCTCTTTAGAACCATCTGAATGAACGACTTCAAGCGTTAGTGGTTTGCCCGGAGAAAACTCGGCCAGATCCACAAAATTGAAAGTGTCATCCTCCTGGATCTTATCGTAATCGCTTTCATTGGCAAAAGTCAATCCGAGCATTCCTTGTTTCTTGAGGTTGGTTTCGTGAATTCGAGCAAACGACTTAACAATAACTGCAGCCACCCCTAAATGTCTTGGTTCCATAGCAGCATGCTCCCTTGATGAGCCTTCGCCATAATTATGATCACCAACGACTACCGTAGATATCCCCGCTGCTTTGTATGCTCGCTGCGTATCAGGCACGGCAGCATATTCTCCCGTGAGTTGATTTTTTACGCAATCTGTTTTCATATTGAACGCGTTCACCGCTCCGATCAGACAGTTATTGGAAATGTTGTCCAGATGTCCCCTATACCGCAACCAAGGACCTGCCATTGAAATATGGTCTGTTGTACATTTTCCATGCGCCTTGATGAGCAATTTAGCGTTATTGATTTCCGTTCCTAGCGGAACAAAGGGCGTCAGTAACTGCAATCGTTCCGAATCATCAGCAACGACAACATTTACTCCGGAACCATCAGCCTCAGGAGCCTGATACCCTGCATCTTCCACATCAAATCCTCTGGGCGGAAGCTCAAAACCAGTCGGTTCATCGAGCATGACCTCTTCCCCGTTAGTATTGGTCAGTGTATCCGTTGTAGGGTCAAAATCCAAACGACCCGAAATTGCAATGGCCGCAACCATTTCAGGAGAGGTAACAAATGCATGTGTATTTGGGTTTCCATCTGCACGCTTTGCGAAATTTCTGTTGAACGAATGCACAATGGTATTTTTTGGTGCATTTTTAGGATCACTATACCGTCCCCATTGCCCAATACAAGGACCACATGCATTGGTAAATATTTTAGCTCCCAGATCTTCAAAGTTCTGCAGAAGACCATCGCGCTCAGCTGTATATCTCACCTGCTCTGAACCGGGATTGATTCCAAATTCAGCTTTTGCCTCAACTCCTTTTTCAAAAGCCTGTTTGGCAATTGACGACGCCCTAGATAAATCTTCGTAAGAGGAGTTGGTGCACGAGCCGATCAATCCCCACTCTACATTAAGGGGCCAATCGTTCGCATTGGCCTTTTCTCTCATTTCTGAGCCGGCTCTTGTAGCAAGATCAGGAGTAAACGGACCATTCAAATGTGGTTTTAATTCATCCAGATTAATTTCAATCACCTGGTCAAAATAAGCTTCCGGATTGGCATATACCTCATCATCACCGGTTAAATGCTCGGCAATTTCATTTGCTGCATCGGCAACGCCATCTCTTCCTGTTGCTCGCAGATAGCGCTCCATAGACTCATCGTATCCAAAGGTCGACGTTGTAGCTCCAATTTCCGCACCCATGTTACAAATTGTTCCTTTACCGGTACAAGACATGGATTTCGCGCCATCGCCAAAATATTCTACAATCGCTCCCGTCCCGCCTTTTACAGTAAGAATGCCGGCTACTTTAAGAATTACATCTTTTGGCGAAGTCCATCCGCTTAATCTTCCGGTCAGCTTAACACCAATTAGTTTTGGAAATTTCAATTCCCAGGGCATCCCAGCCATGACATCAACCGCGTCCGCGCCGCCAACACCAATGGCTACCATCCCCAATCCTCCGGCATTAACCGTATGAGAATCCGTTCCAATCATCATTCCTCCGGGGAACGCATAATTTTCAAGTACCACCTGATGAATGATACCTGCGCCGGGCTTCCAGAATCCAATTCCGTATTTATTTGAAACTGATTCTAAAAAATTAAATACTTCAGACGACTGATTTATGGCATTTTGCAGGTCTTTATCTGCACCGATTCTAGCTTGAATCAAATGATCGCAGTGGACTGTTGTAGGTACCGCTACTTTTGCCTTACCGGCTTGCATAAACTGAAGCAATGCCATCTGGGCCGTTGCATCCTGACAAGCAATCCGATCCGGAGCAAAATCTACATACGAATTTCCTCTCTCATAGGAAGCACTTGCATTCCCTTCCCATAAATGCGCATAAAGGATTTTTTCAGCCAATGTCAGGGGTTTACCCACAACACTTCGAGCAGCAGCAATTCTTTCAGGGTACTTTGCGTACACCTCCTTGATCATTTCAATATCAAATACCATATTCTTATCATTTGAATGGCGAATTTAAGAAAATGAAAGGATAAAGGAAATTGACTTTTTGATTATAATTAAGTACAATTTCCCCTCTAACAACCCTTTGAATTCCGGGAAAAGAAAATTCAGGCTGTTTGCTGTTCCTCCTTCTTAGGAAAAACAATTTGAAAAGAGGCACCATCCCGGCCATTTATATCCAGTTGACCGTCCAGCCGATCGGCAAAACTTTGTATCAGACTCAACCCCAATGAATCGCCAAAGTTAGGGTCAAAATTGTCGGGGAGTCCTTTTCCATCATCAGAGAAACTGAACTTAATCTTTTTCTTTTCACGCGTAATTGATAGGACAACTGAACCGCCATTCCCGTCGAACGCATGTTCAACACTATTTGTCAATAGCTCGTTTATTAACAATCCACAGGTCAAGGCATCATCTACATTCATTCGATTCACAGCCAGATTCGTGTCTACTAAGATATTTTGCTCTTTAGTTCCTAGAGCGCGACAGAGATGGCTGATCAGTTTCGCTCCATACATCGTAAAATTGATCATTCCAGAATCCCCAAAATCGTATACGATATCATGAATGACCGACATCGCATAAATCCTTTTTTGACAAGTAACAAATGCTTCAATAGCATCTTCTCGCGTGTTAATTGTCTTAATCTGCAAACTCATTAAACTTGAAATAACCTGCAGATTGTTTTTTACTCTATGGTGCGTTTCCTTGAGCAAAAGAGCTTTTTCACTTAACGTACTTTTCAATCGTTGCTCATATTCCTTTTTTTCCGTGATGTCTGTATGAAGACCGATCGATCCAACTACCTTATTGTCTACATCGAGAATTGGTGATCCACTGATCCTTAACCAGATCTCCCGGCCATCTTTTCTTCTGACCTTTATCTCGTAATTTTCCGAAATTCTCTGGCTCCTTTCCTTGACCTTTTTCCTCATGGTTGGAGCAGCCTCCTCCTTCAATAAAACATCGGCCGCAACATTTCCAACCAACTCATTATGAGTATAGCCGGTTATTTCACATAATCGATTGTTAACATACACAACCACTTCGTTCAGGTCTACGACCATTACACCATCATGCATCATATCCATTAAGCGCATGAACAAGGGTAACTCATCCGTTCTGGTCAGATCGGACAAACCGCTTATTGCATTATTTAAAAAATCTGTCAATTTCTTTGCTGGCCTGTTCTTAAACAACTAGAGATTCACTTCATTTTAACGAATACTATTTCCAACTATTTTTTTCCGTAACAAGCCTTCACTTGCAACGAAAGCAAAAAAAAAGCATCCCGTGAACGAGATGCTTAATGTGATTAGTAATCATGCAACTATTACTCTCCAACCACTTCAAAGTCAATCTCAACACTAACTTCTTTCTGTAGTTTGACAGTAGCCTTATAAGATCCGACCTCTTTTATCGTATCTGTTGCAATGGAAATAGCCTTTCTATCTACTTCATATCCTGCTTCTTTCAGTGCTTCAGCGATCTGAACCGTATTGACTGATCCAAATATTTTGCCTCCTTCACCAACTTTTGCACCAATTTTGATTGATGCATCCTGAATTTTCTCTGCCAAAGCTTTCGCTTCCTCCAACACTTTCGCTGCCTTGTGCGATCTTTGTCTAAGAGTTTCTTCGTGCATTTTTCTTGCAGAAGCAGTCGCTAAAATTGCCTTACCCTGAGGGATGAGATAATTTCTTCCGTATCCGGCTTTCACCGTTACCAACTCATCCTTTTCTCCAAGGTGTTCCACGTTTGTTTTTAAAATTACGTCCATGATTTAGCCCTTTCTTATTTTAACATATCGCCAACATATGGCATCAACGCTAAGTGTCTCGCTCTTTTGACAGCCTGAGTAACTTTTCGTTGGAATTTTAATGATGTACCGGTAACTCTTCTTGGAAGAATTTTACCTTGTTCGTTGACAAATTTCAATAAAAAATCAGGGTCTTTGAAATCTATGTATTTAATGCCTGACTTTTGAAATCTGCAGTACTTGTCTTTTTTGATCTCGATATTGATCGGTGTCAAGTATCTTATTTCTGATTGTTTTTCTGCCATGATTTAATTTTTTATTGCTCTAATTATGCTTTTTCAGCGCGTAATTTTACCCGCTTTTCAGCATATGCTATAGCATGCTTATCTAATTTTACAGTTAAGAACCTTAAGATTCTCTCGTCCCTTCGAAAAGCTACTTCAAGCTTTTCTATTACGTCTCCAGAAGCCTCAAATTCCACAAGTTGATAGAATCCGGTAGACTTTTTCTGTATAGGATAAGCCAATTTTCTCATGCCCCAAAACTCAGAGTTAATGATCTTTGCCTTTCCATCCTTCAAAATCTTCTCGAATTTACCAGCTGCTTCCTTTGTCTGTGCTTCAGACAAAACGGGAGTTAAAATGAAAACAGTTTCGTATCGATTCATAATTTTAAATAATTGAAATTGGGCGCAAATATACGCTTTTTCCTTATTCTTTCTACTTAATTGAAAAACATAATAAATCCGAACTGATCTAAACTTATACGCAGCAGAAAAGGTTCAACAGAAATTGAGAAACTATTGACTGTATTTTTAGCCTAGAACTTGATGGTTGATCACAATATTGATAAGTTCCATTTTTCGTTAATTTTTTAATTGAAAACGCAACGTTAAAAGAAAACTAGATTTCTATCTTTGCTGAAGGCAACGTCAATTGCGAACTATGAGCGATTTTATTGTATCAGCAAGAAAATACAGACCCTTATCTTGGGACAGTGTCGTTGGGCAGAAATCGATAACGGACACGCTTTCCAATGCGATACAATCGAATCAGTTGGCGCATGCCTATTTGTTTTGTGGGCCCAGAGGTGTTGGCAAAACAACATGTGCGCGAATTTTTGCTCGAAGTGTAAATATGGAAAATGGAAAGGCGTTGGAAAGTCAGGACTTTAATGTTTTTGAACTAGACGCGGCCTCCAACAATTCCGTAGATGATATAC
>CAJWDP010000008.1 GCA_913030835.1 uncultured Flavobacteriales bacterium
TGGGCTTCCTTGTGAATGATTTTACCCGCCGTTGGCTTCAAAATCGGATCCCAGACGCAAACTATTTTTTGCTCCTTTAAACGCTTCAACAATCTGCCCAAAACTACCGCATCTTTGACCAAACCAATCTTCGCATATCGAATCGAATAACGATCGAGTAACAGATTCAATTGACAAAACAACACCTCCTCATCTACCCAATTCAAAGACTCAAATTTGTCCTCTGTTTGTATGGTATTCGCTGTGATTACCGAAAGTCCCTGAAGCTTGTGCTGTTCAAACGTTTTCACATCAGCTATAGCTCCAGCTCCACCGGATGGATCAAAACCAGCAATACTCAATATGTTTGGCCTATTCGACATACGTAATTAACTGGTTGGCTCTATGTAAACATCCCCCCCTTTTTCAATGAACTCTTCTGACTTTTTCTTTAATCCTTCTTCGATCGCATCCGATTCACTGATCCCCTGTTCTTTGGCATAATCCCGCACGTCCTGACTGATCTTCATTGAACAAAAGTGAGGGCCACACATGGAACAAAAATGTGCTACTTTGGCATTATCCGAAGGCAATGTTTCGTCGTGGTACGCCCTGGCTGTATCCGGATCAAGTGATAAATTGAACTGGTCCTCCCATCGGAATTCGAATCGAGCCTTCGACATGGCATCGTCTCTGTGCTGAGCACCTGGAAATCCTTTCGCAAGATCAGCAGCATGAGCAGCTATTTTATACGTAATTACCCCACGTTTCACATCATCCCTGTTAGGCAACCCAAGGTGTTCCTTTGGGGTAACATAGCAAAGCATGGCACAACCATACCATCCAATCTGGGCAGCGCCAATCCCTGAAGTAATGTGATCGTAGCCCGGAGCAATATCCGTTGTTAATGGACCTAATGTATAGAATGGTGCTTCAAAACAATCCTGTAATTCCTTGTCCATATTTTCCTTGATCATTTGCATTGGTACGTGACCAGGCCCTTCGATCATCACCTGAACGTCGTGCTTCCATGCAATTTTTGTTAGTTCTCCCAGTGTTTCCAGCTCACAAAATTGGGCTTCATCGTTTGCATCTGCTATGGATCCGGGACGAAGACCATCACCCAATGAAAAAGCAACATCATACTCCTTCATGATTTCACAAATCTCTTCGAAATGAGTATATAGGAAATTCTCTTTATGATGCGCAAGGCACCACTTCGCCATAATGGAACCACCGCGAGATACAATTCCGGTTACTCGGTTCGCAGTCATGGGAACATATCGTAATCTTACACCAGCGTGTATGGTAAAGTAATCCACTCCTTGCTCTGCTTGCTCAATCAATGTGTCTCTAAACAGCTCCCAGGTCAGCTCTTCGGCCTTTCCATTAACTTTTTCCAATGCCTGATAGATAGGAACGGTTCCAATCGGTACCGGTGAATTTCTTATGATCCACTCTCTCGTTTCATGAATGTTCTTTCCTGTTGATAAATCCATTACAGTATCGGCTCCCCAGCGCGTTGCCCAGACCATTTTTTCCACTTCCTCTTCTATGGTTGATGTCACTGCCGAATTCCCAATGTTGGCATTGATCTTTACCAAAAAATTTCTTCCAATGATCATGGGCTCACTTTCCGGGTGGTTTATATTATTCGGGAGGATTGCCCTACCTGCTGCAATTTCATCACGAACAAACTCGGGCGTGATCTCTTTCGGCAATCTGGCCCCAAAGCTTTCGCCTGGATGCTGATTACTTAAGCCTTTGTATTCTTGTAACTTTTGATTTTCCCGAATAGCTACATATTCCATTTCAGGAGTGATGATTCCTTTTTTGGCATAATGCATCTGGCTCACATTCGATCCGGATTTAGCACGAAGCGGCTTTTTTATGTGCTCGAAGCGCAAATGATTCAGGTCCGAATTGTGCAACCTGTTCTTGCCATATTCTGAAGATATTTCATCCAACCGTTCCACATCCCCCCGGTCAAAAATCCATTGTTCCCGTAATCTGGGAATTCCTACTTTCACATCTATGTTGACTTCCGGATCTGTGTAAGGGCCAGAAGTATCATACACTGTAATGGGAGGGTTGGATAGCTTTTTAAATTCTCCGTCTACAAACATGGGTTTGGAGTCGGCAAGGGAAATTTCTCTCATCCCTACATGAACATCTGAATGGATGGTTCCATTTGCATAGACTTTTCTAGAAGCGGGAAAAGGATCCCGCGTTATTTTGGATTGTTCTGAAGGTATCGTCTCTTTTTTTGCCATTGATCGTTGTTTTTAGGAAGGTGATTAACCTCCCTGAGTTGCAGTAATTATCAAAATTTTATCGTTGTTTTCTAACACAACTTTTGTCCAGTTTGCTCGCGGTATTACCTGATTGTTAACAGCTAGGGCTATCCCATTTTTTTTCAGCAAACCTCTTTCAACAAGCAGTGCCTCTAATGACGAATGATTGATTTGATTTTCTTTGCCGTTTAAATAGATCTTCATCGTACCGGTTTTGCAGCAAAGAAATCTGAATTGTAACCGTTTTCGATCTTCCTTTTTCCTTCGCCAGCATTATCTGGATCAAGTAATAAGGGTATTTCTCAGCCTGAATAAACAAGCACCCCTAAAGTTGATACTAAGGTATGAAATTGATCTGTTTTTGCGCACTCCAACCCAAGGAAAAATAGTATTGAACAGAATAACCATTATCAATTCTGAAGAGGCATTGAATATCGCCCGAAAATCGGGCATCATTTAGTTCGCACAATCGCAGCTTGGGGAGAAATGAATTTTGGTGTTGGGCAGTAAGCTGCTAATTCTTTGTTGTTCTTGCTTGTTGAGATTAATTACGCGTAAGTCCAGCTCTTTCAGTTGAACCAGCTTTTTCATTTCATTTGGGTAATATCCCAGATTGTTGCTCCATAAATCCAGATATTCCAATTGACTCAAGTTTCCGATCGAAGGCGGCAAAGAATCCAGCTCATTCTGGCTCAGTGTGATTTTCCGGAGAAAGCGACATTGAGTCAACCCAACAGGAAAAGAAACGATCTTATTCTTCGACAGGTTCACTTCAACCAGGTGGCTCAATTCACCTACCTCTTCCGGGATCTCTGTAAGTTTGTTTTTACTTAGATCAAGAACAAGCAAATTGGATAAGTGTAAAATTTCCTCAGGAAATTCTTTCAGTTTCATTTTATGCAAGTTCAGTTTATATACAACATCCGGATTTATCATTGCAGATTCGATACTCGTAAACGTTCTGCATGTATCCAGATCGATTTTGTGAACATCAGGATGCTGCGCACTGCATACTACAGAGCAAAACACAAAAAATAAACTCAATATTCTAAAATGCATTCAATGCCTGGATTTTATCAAGCTCAAGCTGTCTTTTCAGCTCATCCACGGAATCAAACTTGATTTCGTCTCGTAATCGTTTAACAAATTCAATACCAATAAAGTTACCATAGATGTCTTCGTTAAAATCAAAAATATTCACCTCCATCGTAGGCTTCAGCAGCCCTCCGACCGTTGGTCTGAAACCTATATTCAGCATTCCCTGATGCCGCTGTTTGTTCACCTTAACTAGCACCGCATATACTCCATTACCCGGTATCAATTTGTACCTGTCCTGAACCGATATATTCGCTGTAGGAAACCCGATCTCCCGGCCAATCTGTCTGCCTTTTACTACAATTCCGGAAACCTTGTACTGATGACCCAGGTATTTTGAAGCCGTCCTTACATCTCCTTCAAAAAGCGCTTTCCGAATTTTTGTACTGCTAATTTTAACATCATCCAGCTCCTGTGCGGGAATTTCCTCTAAAGCAAAATCGTACACCTCTGCTAATTCTTCCAATTGTTGAAAGTTTCCCTCTCGGTTTCTTCCGAATTGATGATCGTATCCAATGACCAAAGTTTTCACCCCAATCTTGTTGACCAAAAGATCTCTAACATATTCTGTAGCAGATAATCTGGAAAATTTTCTTGAAAATGGATAGATGATCAAATGGTCCAATCCGGCTTCTTCCAAACGTTTAATTTTCTCCTCTCTGGTTGACAGCAGCTTCAACCCTTCGTCATCGGGAAACAATACCATTCTTGGATGAGGATGAAAGGTAAGCAATACGGTTTCACCATGGCTTTTTGACGCAACGGACTGAAGTCTGTCGATGATCTTTTGATGTCCATAGTGCACGCCATCAAAAGTTCCCGTGGTAAGTACCGGGTTTTTGACCCCTTGAAATTCGGAAATATCCGTGTAAACTTTCAAACCCAAATTGTCGATTAGCACCTGAATAACAGGTATTAACGACTACAATTAGCTTCCAAAATACCCGAATTCGATAGGTCACAAAAATATTAAAATAAATTTACCGAGAAATTGGGCCTTTAATTCAAAGAATAACACTAATTTCGCATCGTTTTTGAAAAACGATTAATACACAACTAATATAGAATTTTACTATGTCGAGTTTAAAAGGAAAAATTACACAGGTTATCGGACCGGTAGTTGATATCAGCTTCGAAGGGGCGGAAAACCTTCCAAACATTCTAGATGCAATAAAAGTCGAGAAGCCCAACGGACAGGTTATCATTTTGGAATGTCAGCAGCACATTGGTGAAGACTCCATCAGAACCATATCTATGGATGCTACCGATGGATTATCCAGAGGTCTTGAAGCGACTGCTTTAGGTGCGCCAATCACAATGCCTACCGGAGATCAAGTAAAAGGTCGGCTATTCAACGTGGTTGGAGAAGCGATCGATGGTATAGGCCAATGTTCAACAGAAGGCGGTGCTCCAATACACAGAGAAGCTCCTAAGTTCGAAGAACTTTCAACCTCTACCGAGGTTTTGTTTACCGGGATTAAAGTAATTGACCTTATTGAGCCTTACGCCAAAGGTGGAAAGATTGGTTTGTTTGGTGGTGCAGGTGTTGGTAAGACTGTACTAATCATGGAATTGATCAACAACATTGCGAAAGGATACGAAGGACTTTCTGTTTTCGCAGGAGTTGGTGAAAGAACCAGAGAAGGAAATGATCTTCTAAGAGAGATGATCGAATCCGGCGTTATCAAATACGGAAAAGATTTTGAAGAATCAATGGCCGCAGGAGGATGGGACCTGACCAAGGTTGATAAGAAAGAACTCGCTGAGTCACAAGCCACATTGGTATTCGGACAAATGAATGAACCTCCTGGAGCGCGTGCTCGAGTTGCATTGTCCGGTCTTACCATGGCAGAATACTTTAGAGATGGAGATGCCGACGATCAAGGTAGAGACATCCTATTCTTCGTGGATAACATCTTTAGATTCACCCAGGCAGGATCTGAGGTTTCGGCACTATTGGGTAGAATGCCATCAGCGGTAGGTTACCAGCCCACACTCGCAACGGAAATGGGTGAAATGCAAGAAAGAATTACATCAACCAAAAGAGGATCGATTACTTCGGTTCAGGCGGTATATGTTCCTGCGGATGATTTAACTGACCCTGCTCCGGCTGCGACTTTTGCTCACTTGGATGCCACCACGGTATTGTCTAGAAAAATTGCAGAGCTTGGAATATATCCTGCTGTGGATCCATTGGATTCAACTTCAAGAATCCTTACTGCGCAAATTTTGGGAGATGAGCATTACAATTGTGCGATTGCTGTTCAACAAATTCTGCAGAAGTACAAGGAATTGCAAGACATTATTGCGATACTTGGTATGGATGAACTTTCTGAAGAAGATAAATTACTCGTACATAGAGCCAGAAGAATCCAGCGATTCTTATCTCAGCCATTCTTTGTAGCCGAGCAGTTTACTGGTCTGAAGGGAGTTCTTGTTCCAATTGAAGAGACCATCAAAGGATTTAACATGATTCTGAATGGTGAGGTTGACGAGTACCCTGAAGCGGCATTTAACCTGGTTGGTACAATCGAAGAAGCGATTGAAAAAGGAAAGAAAATGCTTGCAGAAGCATAATAATGTAAGGCAATGACGATTGAAGTTTTAACACCAGATGATCGACTTTACGTAGGTGAAGGAACGATGGTAGTGGCTCCAGGAAAAGATGGAAATTTGGGAATTATGGAGAATCACGCACCACTTATTACTACACTGAAAGAGGGAAAGGTAGAAATTGAGACTCCTGAAGGAAGAAAGTCTTTTGACGTGTCTGGAGGAGTTTTAGAAGTACTCAAGAATAAAGTCATTGTTCTTGCTGAATAATATTACACTTTAAAGATGTGAAAGGCGATTCGTTGAATCGCCTTTTTTTATTTTTTGATTTAGCGGTACCCGATATTTGGCAAATCCATATTCCTGAAGAAAATTTAAATTAGCAGGGTGATTAAATCATTGAGCATAATTGGAATCGTGTTAAGCTTGGCATTGTTTTTTGTAACCGTGTATTTTGCAGAAACGGCACAAAATTCAAGGCGAAATCACTACAGCTACAACGAGTACATCGGGAGCGATTACGAATACGGTGCCTATGAATTCGGAGATGAGCCCATTTATACCGATCGAGAAAGGATTACCGCAGTTGCTGGTTCCGTCACAATGGTTTTCTTTCTTTTTTTCTCCACACTAAGCATTCTTTGGCTCAAGATGGTTAAACGAATGGCAGCCACATTGTTTGCCATTTTCACCTTATCCTTAAGTGGGATTATGGTACTTTTTGATTTTGTAGTAATCGCGACAGCGGAGCCGGATTTTGACGATATAGCCCCATTTTGGATCCTGTATACATTGCACATAATTGCGTTCAGTATCGTTGGCTTGGTTCAGGTCGTAAAGTTTGAACGGGAGCATAAGCCATCATTACAACCTATTGCATCTGCTATAAATGCAGATGCTCAAGGCACAAACACAGACAGGAATGGATCTATCCCCCACAATACTCAAGTGGATAAATCCGTTGATGACATTGATTCAATCGAAGATTTATAACTGTGAAACTGGATCATATCATAATAGGCATGGGCAGATGCGGAACAACATCCTTATCTGAATACATCAAACAGCACCCAGATATAAATTGTAGTTCGGTAAAGGAAGTGCATTACTTTTCAATTGAAGAACTGTTTGAAAGAGGCGATTCCTATCTTGCTGAGCACTTCAATAATAGATCTGGAATTACATCCATGGCGGACACCTATTTGCTTTTAAGTAAAGAAGGACCTGCGCGAATTCATGCACATAACCCCAACATCAAGATAACCGTTTTACTGAGGGAACCAACCTCTCGTGCGTATTCGAACTACCACTACAGCATAAACAATGGATATGAACGGAAAGATGTAACATTCCTTGAGACGTTCCAAAACGAAAGCGACTATTCCGAGGAGGGTATCATCTTGCGAAACAATCTTTGCCACTTTGAGGGAAGTCTGTACTTCAAGCAATTGTCGTTCTGGTTGAATTATTTTAAGCCTGATCAACTACTCATTCTGAAAACACAGGACCTAAAAGACGATCCTCAGCTCACGATGAACAAATTCTTTGATTTTCTGGAAGTTGATCGGTTTAAGGTTCGCATTCTTGAAGCGCAAAACATAGCCAAAAAAGTGCGTTCCAAATCCATTCAGCAGTTCCTATTGAATCGAAACCATTGGCTAAGAAAAACAGTTCGTGCTCCATTGAAAATAAAATGGATCAAAGGTGCTATCATTAAATCAGGCGTAAACGACAAATTGCACCAATTTAATGCGAAAAAGGGCGAAGGATACCGCCCAATTCTTGAAGAAGAAGCTAAATTCTGCGCAGACTATTTTGAAGAGGACCTCCGACTTTTGAAAGAAACCTTCGGCATATCTTTATAGGATACTCATTAAATCCAATAAATTTCTGATCTCCTTTACCCGATGACTGCATTTTTCCCCTTCAGGGTTATACCAAATTCCTGTAATTCCAATATTCTGAGCACCTATAGCGTCAACCTCCAGATTGTCTCCGATCATAACACTTTCTTTCGGTTTTGCACCTGACTTTTCCAAAGCATACTCAAAGACGGAAGGGTGTGGTTTCTTTTTCCCCACTTCTTCCGAGCACACCACTACGTTGAAATAGTCGGCCAATCCCGAACACTTTTGTTTTGTCCCTTGAACTTCCTTAAAACCATTGGTGATAATGTGCTGATGATACTTTTTCTCCAGATAGTTTAGAACCTCTATTGCACCGGGCATAAGTTTCGTTCTCTTCGGGCATTCCTCAATATAGGCCATCCCAAGTTGGTTCGCCAAAGATTTATCCTCAAAGCCAAGTTCCTGAAAGGTTAAGCTGAAACGAACGGACCTCAATTCCTCCTTCTCCATTTGGCCTGTACGATAGAGCGCCCAGCACTGTTCATTGATTCTTTTGTAAGCAGCTATGAACACATCTGCATTCGAATTCAATTTATCTTTTAATTCAAATGAAACGAATAAGTCCTTCAATACATCTCGCGAATTGGAATCAAAATCCCAAAGTGTGTGATCCAAATCCCAAAATATATGTTTTATGCCGTTCAGTTTCATCCGGCAAACATATAGGCGGCAGTTAAAATAAACGACCACAGAAAAATGAAAAAAGAAGTGATTAAAAATGTGCCTTTTCTATCACTGTAAAACTTGGCTACAACGAGGGTTCCGCCCGGTATGGATAAGAACATTGGACAGAGAAAACAAATCCAATAGTAACCATACTTATGTCTTGTAAGGCGAACGATTATTCTGTTTTTTCTACTGAATACCTTTTTCTTTTTGTTTGGATTCTCCTGCCGTTTTCTTTCGGCTCTTTTAAAAAAATAACTAGAAGCCCAGTAGAACACGTTGAAACAAACATATGCCCCCGCAAAACAAGAAAATGAAATTTCCAAAAAAGTTAAGTCTATGGCCCAACCCACTAATGGCGCACCAAAATACTTAACGGTAGACAACCAAAAAAGCAAATTATACTTAGCGATATTTTCCCACATAATTACTCTTTCTTACCAAAAGCAAGATCTCCCGCATCGCCCAAACCAGGTACGATATAGGATTGCGCAGTAAGTTCATCATCCACGGCTCCAGCCCACAATGTAGTATTTGGTGGCATATTTCTTTTTGTATATTCAATTCCTTCCCTACTGGCTATTACACATGCAATGTGAATGTGTTTTGGTGTTCCTTTGCTCAGCATTGCCTTGTAACCAAGGACCATTGAGGAACCGGTAGCCAGCATCGGATCATTCAGAATCAATATTCTGTCGTCAATTTTAGGACTACTCAAATATTCAATTTCTATTTCGAAATCCTCTTGACTTGTATGTTTACGATATGCGCTGATAAACGCATTATCCGCATGATCAAAGTAGTTCAAAAAGCCGATATGAAAGGGCAATCCAGCTCGTAAAATAGTCGCTAATACAGGTTGTTCAGAAATGATGTTTTGAGTGGCAATACCCAATGGTGTTTTTATATGCTGCTCCTGGTAGGTAAACCGTTTGCTGATCTCATATGAAATCACCTCACCTACCCTTTCTAAGTTTCGACGGAATCGCATCCTGTCTACTTGAACATCCTTACTTCTGATTTCTTGAATAAAGGAATTCAGAATTGTGTTGCTCTCACTAAAATTAATTACTTCCACTCAAAACAGTTTTGTATTCCAAATATAGTGAACTAACGTCACCGACAAATCAAACCAAGGGCTTCCAACTTTACTTTGTTCTTTTCCATCAAAAAGTTTCAATTTAACTATTTCTTAATTTGATTCAATGGGAACGGCAAGTGATTCCTTTTGACGTGCCAAATTGGCTTATTCTCTGCCCCGAAAGATCGATAAAATTGTGCAACCGTATCCACGTTGGATCCTGAAAAATCAAGCAATTTGAGTTTGCCTGCAAAACTGTGTATAACCCGATCAAATAAAAAGTGCATTGCCCCTATTTCCCGTCCTAATGCATTACTTGTCCCTTTCACAAAATTCAGTCGCCCGTTAAACTCCACAAAAAACCCTGCAGCAAGAATTTCATCGTCTTTTTCAACTATGAATCCATGACCAATTTCACAATCGAAAGCCTCAAGCATTAATTGTTCAAAGTTCTCGTATTCCTTTTCCTTTATTCCTAAAGCGCTGAACGACACGTTTTCTTTAAAAAAGAAGGAGATCAATGCTGCATTATTCGCAGAGCTAAACACAAGGCTTTCCTTAACTGCCTTCTTCACATTTCGTTTTGAATTTGAGGAATAACCTTGAATAATTTCAAGGTAAGTCTTGTCCATTGCTAATTCGCAGTTGTTCCAAACAACAGCACCTTCCACTTCGTGAGTAATCCTTACGTCAACATACTTGGCCACCTTCCAAATGGCTTCATCGACCTCCTCTTCTGACATTTCACCTACTACTGAAACACGATGAAAAAGAAACGGATTATAGGTATACTTTAACCCCGCCTTTGATTTTATAGGAAATGGTATTGCAGCCTCGTACTCGTTTTTCATTACGACCACCCAATCTGTACAAAGCGCGTCCAAGCACCACGATAAGTTATAAAACAGGGAATTTTTTGTTTCCCAGACCATCGTATCCCAACGTTTTATATCAATATGTTTCCGTTCTAGAATTCTCATTCCATTTCCAACAATACTTCCTGATAGATACGCAGTAGCTGAGACGAAACTGCCTCTATCCCATATTTTTCATGGGCTGAACGGGCAATCTCCAAACTTTTAAATTGATCACTATCCAGTACTTCATTTAATTGAACAAGCAATTCATTCTCGTCTTTTGGCTTAATCAATTTCCCATTTGATTCATTGATCATTTCCGGTATACCTCCAACATCTGTGGAAACCACAGGTAATCCACAGCTCAGCGCTTCGATTATGACGCAAGGTAAATTTTCAAAATTTGAAAAAAGCACAAACAAATCGGATCCACCCATTTTTTGACCTATTGAATCTATCGGTTGCTCTCCTTCAAAATGAACAACATCCTCGATACACAATTCTTTTGCCAGATCAATATGTGGCTCAAGAATTCCATCACTTATAATTAACAGCTCAAAATCCGATCGTTTTTCCTTCAAAAGGGCAATAGTCCTGAGAATTCCCGAAACGTTTTTGTGAAAATCTTTTGCGGTTGAAACATGAATGATCTTTTTCCGAAGATTGTTCTTTTTTTGAGGCTTGAATAGATTAGTATCCACCACATTAGGCACAACCTCATATGCTTTTCCGATATTTAATTCTTTCATTGCCATCATCAAATCTTCAGATACGGGCATAATTCTCTGCGTTAAACGAGCGGTTGATTTGATCGATCTCAAATGTTTGTTCTTTAAGTTCTCTCTGTTTTCTGGCAAATAAGCAGTAAGGTGCTCTGTAAAAACCAGCGGAACACCCAATTTAGCAGCCCATTTTTTCGCAACGATACCAACCGGAAAAAATACATTTCCATGAATAACATCGGGGTTGAATTTCTCCAAAACCAATTTAATTGCTTTATCGTGTCCATTAAAAAATCGGATCCACTTTGTTGCTCGGCCCATCCCCGGTTTTGTATACACACGAATTGTATCCACACCTCGTTCCAATGAGCGTTCGATGTTGTACTTTTCACTCTTTATATTCGGATCTTCGATTACCGAAATAGCTATAACATTGCATTTTGTAGCAACCGCTTCCGCATGTCGTTGAACAAAGTTTCCCTTTGTTGTAGTAACCTTGTTCGGGTACCAACTGGATAAGAACAAAATATTTAGTTTCTGTTTCAATCCGATGCATTTTTTAGCGACAATTCCATCATAATCGCATCCATAAAGTACTTTGTTGCCCAATTTGGACAAGAAAAGCTCTCGTATCTACCCCAAACAGGAGAAGACCCTGTAATTGCTCCTCTAGTTCTTTTACTACCTCTATTTGTGCGATACTGACGAGCAAGCAACCAATTATTCATCTTTATTGCCCCCTCAAAAAATTGTTTCTCTCCTGTTTTCTTGAAGATCTTCATCCAACAAATACTGATCTGAGCGCAACCTGTCAGTATGGTGTCTTCGGAACCATTCCAGTCAGAATCATACCGTCCGTATAGTTTTCCCGTAGAAAGAAATTGGTCCAACAATACTTCTGCTGGTTTACGCCCGACCATAAAAAATTGATCTTCACCTGAATATTCAGCACCATCAAGCAACCCATCAATGGTGTATGCAATCGTATGAAGAATCGGCTTGTGATTTTTATGCAACGTATTATCACAATCTTCAAACCAACCGTTTTTTTTCTGCTTTGTCGCTATCCAGTTTAAATTTCTTACCGCATGTTCAAAGTAACGCTCGTTATTCAGCTGTTTACTCACCATTAACATAGGAGCAGAAACGTAGCTGTCGTAAACCCGTTCGACATTCATAAATGCATGAGTGCGCCACGCACCATTTGATTCCTGAATGTCACATAACCAATCCATTGCGCGGATAATGGCCTCCAAGTATTTGCTTTCTTTAGTCACTAAATAAACCGCAAATACTCCTCGAATAACCTGTCCGGTGTTAAACACAACCTCCGGTTTATTGTGGGCGACAGTCATGCTCTGCCATCCTCCACTTGTCTTTTGAATATTTACAAGCCAATCTGCGCATCTAATACAACGTTCGACTATTTTCTGATCGCTATTTCGATTGGCATAGTTCAATAACGTTTCAATAATGTAACCTGATGTTTCAGGATAAGAAGTCGTCCACCCTTTTATCAGATGGTACGAACCGAAACCCTCGTCTTCCATCGTATCTTGGGAATTCAACAGCCATTCAGCTGCACGATCTAATCCCAACTCCTTATCCGCCTCATGGAAATTTAATTTGTTTGATGACGATATGAGATCACCCGCAACGATCTTTCTCGCATCACCTATAAATGGCGAAGCCAAAAAATAAACTGAATATTTTGCGATCGAACTTAACACGATTACCCCAATTGCTTTATGATCTCGGCACAAATAAATTCTGCTGTCTGACCCGTTCCATAAAAAGGTGGATAATTGAACTCCGTTTTATGGGTGAACTCGTCATAAGCATCTTCAATTTTTTTACTATCCGGGCCTGCAAGCTTAGAATTTCCATTTTCCACCAGCTCAACCCATTCTGTTTCCTCCCTGAGCACAATACACGGTTTTTGGAAGAAAAATGCTTCTTTTTGTACACCGCCGGAATCCGTAATGATCATCTTCGCACCTTTTTCAAGTTCCACCATTTCCAGATAAGAAACGGGGGGAATTAAATGAATGTTATCCGCAGATGTCAGTTTGTCGTAAAGTTCTTTTGGTAAGTTCTGACGAATGGCCTTTTCCATTCTTGGGTGTAAAGGAGCAACAATCGGATCTCCATTTCTCGCAATCGACAAAAGGCCCTCGACAATTTCAATTAGATTTGAAGCGATGTCTGTATTCGAAGGGCGATGAACAGTCGACAAGATGTAACCTCCATCTGACAGACCTATTCTCTTTTTTATTTTCGATCTTTCCGATGCAGACTGCGCGAAATAAAGGCTATTGTCGTACATAATGTCGCCGCAATGGTAAATTTTTGGATTGCTTGCAGAATGTGGAGACACAGAATTTCTATTGAACCCTTCTTTCACAAGATTGTCGAAGCCGATTTCGGTGGGGGAAAACAGTAGGGTTGATACATGATCAGTAACAATTCGATTTACTTCCTCGGGCATCTTCTTGTTAAAGGATCGTAATCCTGCCTCTATATGAACGACGGGGACTTGCAATTTGGCAGCCGCCAGTGCTCCGGCACAAGTAGAATTGGTATCGCCATATACGAGGACGACATTGGGTTGATAATTGAAAATCGCTTTTTCAATTCCCTCCATCATTCTTGCGGTCTGTGTGGCATGGCTAGCCGAACCAACTTCTAAATTAATCGTCGGCTGCGGTAAACCTAGCTCTTCGATGAAAACCGCAGACATATTTACATCATAGTGCTGCCCTGTGTGAAGAAGAATTTCATGAATTGAATCTGAAAATTTCTGGTTTATTGCTCTGCTGATTGCCGAAGCTTTTATCAACTGGGGTCGTGCTCCTACTATAGTAAGTATCTTGATCATAGTAAACCGTTGTCTGCAAAACTATAATAATTATTATCCGAAATTATGAGGTGATCGAGTAATCCTATATCCAATATCTTTCCCGCCTCTCGAATCTTCTCTGTTATAGCCATATCATTTTGACTGGCTGACAAATTTCCTGAAGGATGGTTGTGGCATACAATTATTGATGATGCCGTGTACTCAAGGGCATTTTTAAAAATCAGCTTAATGTCTGCTACTGTTCCGGCAATTCCTCCTTTACTTAACATGAATTTGGATTTGACCACATTTGCCCTGTTCAGACACAACACCCAAAATTCTTCATGTTCCAGGTCATAGAAATAAGCACGAATTGCCTCAAAAGCAGATTTACTGTTGGTTATTTTAATTTTAGTCTGGTCATTGGAACCCATTCTACGTCGACCTAGTTCAAGAGAAGCAATAATGGCAATTGCTTTTGCCTGACCAATTCCACTGTATTTCATTAACTCCATCTCATTTAACCTTGAAAGTTCATGAAGATGGTTGTTATAATCTGATAATATGCGCTTGGCCAAATCGACTGCTGTCTCGTGTTTGTTTCCCGAACCCAATATGATCGCTAACAATTCTGCATTGGACAGCGCTCTCCTTCCTTGAGCATGCATTTTTTCTCTTGGCCTGTCTTCTGCAGGCCACTGTTTTATCTTTAACGTTTCTGATTGTGATGCGCTTAATTTCATTCGTCTTCCCGATAATTTGTAAAACTACTTTGTCTTAAACGCAAAAAGGTCTCCCCGAGTGCTCGAGGAGACCTTCAAATTGAATTTAAATCTCTTTACAGGCTATTCACATGCTTCATAAGACTTGACTTTAGGTTGCCTGCCTTATTCTTGTGAATTATGTTCGTTTTTGCTAAGCGATCTAACATTTTAATCACTTGCGGTAAAAGCTCCTGAGCAGCCTTTTTATCGGTAGTCGATCTTAGATTTCTGATTGCTGTCCGAGCCGACTTATGCTGGTAACGATTACGCAGCCTCTTCGTCTCATTCGACCTAATCCTTTTAATTGCACTTTTATGATTCGCCATAATTTCTAAAACTTGTAGCCCGTAGGGGAATCGAACCCCTGTTTCCAGGATGAAAACCTGGCGTCCTAACCCCTAGACGAACGGGCCTAAATTTCATCGAAACAGCCTTTACTATTTCGATTTGGAGTGCAAATGTATAATAAATTTCATTTTCAACAAACGAGAGGCAATTATTTATCCGGTATTTTTTAGCCCAATTCCCATTGATTTCAAGATTTAGACCTCATCTGAATCCGCTTTAAAAGTAAAGCCCAATCTTTTACCGGTTCTCGTGGTAAGCGCTGTTGAATTAATTTCTGCAATAGAAATTTCCTGTACCCTTTCGTAGGGAGGAGTAAACAGATCAAAATCGATCGCGTAGAGTACAGCCGATTCTATGACTTTTTCCATATTCTCTTTGGACATCGTCATATTTATAAAATCATTGTAAATAAATCCCAATTGGCGTTTCCCCTGCACCATAAAATGATTTTCAGCATTTATAAACATTCTACCGATCATGTAACCTGAATCATTGACACGGTTGTACTTGAAGGAGTCTGCCAAAAAATTGTAAATATTGATGATTCCACAAAACCCTCGATTTGCGTTATCGGACAAGTAAGAGGTTTTCCACAGAGAATTACCTGGATCAAACTGAAAAACATTAGAATGCATTTGAAAAATTAAAATGTCTCCTGCAAACTGGAGGTGTGCTTCATACTCTCCTCTTTCCCGATATTCAATTTTTACACGTTCATCCTGACTTTTCATTCGATCCTGAAGGTTGTCGGCCATCTCCTTCAAAACGGTCTTCATCACCTTAAAATTCAATTTCAGGTTATTGTAAACGTCCTGCTTTAAAATTGCTTTTTCTTTTAGCTCATTAAAAATGAGCTCTCTCGCTGTCGGGTTTTCCATTTAATATGCTATTGCAAAGACAACTCTTCGAGCTGAAGGATTTCCGGAATATATGCAGACTCCTGCCTCGTCCTCAGTATCCATTAGTTCGCATCTGATCGTTGCTTTTGTTTCTTCTTTTATTTTATTTTCCGTTTCTGGAGTTCCATCCCAGTGAGCTAGAATAAACCCTCCTTTTTCTTTGAGCACCTGTTTAAACTCCTCATACGTATCAACGGATGTGGTATTCGCTGCCCTAAACTCTTTTGCACGACTGTAAAGACCTACTTGAATTTCATCAAGCGTTCGACACAGAACATCCGCTAATCCGTTTTGCGAAACCTGCTGTTTTCCTTCTTTACCTGGTGTATCTCTTCGTGAAAGTTCAACTGTACCTTGATCAATATCTTTTGGACCTATAGCTAGTCGTATTGGTACCCCTTTCATTTCATATTCTGCAAATTTCCAGCCCGCCCGTTTGTTATCGTCATCATCAAACTTAACGGAAACTCCTTTTTCTTTTAACTCGTTCACCAATACAATCGCATAATTGGATATGGACTCAAATTCTTCGGGTGTTTTATAAATTGGGACAATTACAACTTGTATCGGTGCAAGTTTTGGTGGTAAAACCAACCCATAATCATCTGAATGGGTCATGATTAGAGCTCCCATCAACCTAGTAGAAACTCCCCACGAAGTGGCCCAAACGTATTCCTGAGCCCCCTCCTTAGTAGCAAATTTAACATCAAATGCTTTTGCAAAATTCTGTCCTAAAAAATGGGATGTGCCAGCCTGTAACGCCTTTCCATCCTGCATCAATGCTTCTATGCAAAAGGTTTCCAATGCACCTGCAAACCGCTCACTTTCTGTTTTAGTTCCTTTAAGAACAGGAACTGCCATAAAGTTTTCTACAAACTTGGCATACACATGAAGCATTTGTTCTGCTTCAGCCATGGCTTCATCTTTCGTTTCATGAGCAGTATGGCCCTCTTGCCACAAAAACTCGGCTGTCCTTAGAAACAACCTTGTGCGCATTTCCCAACGAACCACATTTGCCCATTGATTGACCAGAATTGGCAAATCTCTGTACGATTGAATCCATTTTCTATAAGTATCCCAAATAATTGTTTCAGACGTTGGACGCACAATCAGTTCTTCCTCCAGTTTAGCATCCGGATCAACTACTACACCCTCTCCGTCCTCCGAATTTTTCAACCTGTAATGTGTTACAATAGCGCACTCTTTAGCAAAACCATCTACATGGCTTGCCTCTTTACTGAAATACGACTTCGGAATAAATATTGGGAAATATGCATTTTGGTGGCCCGTTTCTTTAAACATTCGATCCAATTCAGCCTGCATTTTCTCCCAAATAGCAAACCCATAAGGCTTAATCACCATACATCCCCTAACGCCTGAACTCTCCGCCAAATCGGCCTTTGAGACAATCTGATTGTACCATTCAGAGTAATTTTCACTTCTTTTTGTTAATCCTTTTCCCATTTTCAATTTTTGGTACGGTAATTGTTAATTTTATGTTAATTCGTCGTAGAATGATATGTGCTCTAGTATTGCACACAAGATAAATCGACGTAAATTTATAAAGACTATTAACGTAATATAGTAGGATCATGAAAAAGTTCACAATTCTTGCAATAATTAGCGGTTTTCTCCTTGCATCATGCTCAACTCAAAAAAGCATGGTTCAGGACGATGTATATGATAACTCTGTAAAGGATGCTCCTGTTGCAGAAGCACCAAAAAATTATGAGGAGGATCTGTACACTGAAGACTATTTTGATCCTGAATACAATAACCTAGCAGCTGAACAAGGAAACACTTACATAAACAACTATTATGCAAATGCACCCGTTGGTTACTATGGAAATTCATGGAACCAGAACTGTTGGTCATGTTCTCCAACTTTTTACGGAAACAATTGGGGAGGCTGGTGCGGAGGCACTTACAGAAATTGCAGACGTTATCCACTAGGCTGGGGTTATAATCCTAGATATTATCACTCATACGGCTTTAACAACTGTTGTGGTGCATCTGCTTGGAATAACGGCTACCCCTATTATGGAGGTTATGGATATCCAAACCCATACTATGCTGGCTATAACCAGTGGCAATGGGGTTGGGGATATGGGTCTCCCTACTACGCTAATTATGGAAATCAGTTCAACTGGGGCTGGGGCTGGAACCAAGGGAATTTTGGCAACGGCAGTGGATGGGATAACGGATCCGGAAGCAACTTTGGTCATCGACCGGGAGGAGGCTCAACTAATTCTGAAAATGGCTCATCCTATCCAGGTAATGGTTCTGGACAATACGACGACAATTCCTTATCTGCTGTTTCACCAAGATTGTCTGAGAGCGGAAAAGGCACAAGTGGAACAAGCGTTGACCGAACAAATATTCAACATTATTCTGGTAAAGAGGACGGTTTATTAATCAAAGACTCCAAAGTTTCAAGACCCAATCGAGCTTCTGCGATCAATTACACGGATGTTAGACAGGACAATATAAGTGTAAGAGAGTCTGTGCCTAGCAGAACTGCAGTGAGCAACAAGCCAGCTAGAGAAACCGAATCTCCTTGGTCAAGCAACTCCAGGATTGCCAGCACTGCAAGACCATTGGATAATGCTAATAAGGGATCAAGAACAAGCGCTTCAACCCGTTACAGCAATCGAAATACGGCTAGTCGTTCAAGTGGATACCGTCCGGCTAACTCCAGAAATACAAGTTCTGTTACAAATGGTTCGATCACGAATAGATCAAATGAAAATTACAATTCACGAAATTCATCCAACGGCTACAAACCCAGCAACTACAACAACGGTAGCTCACGTGTGAATGGATCTTCTTCAGGAACTTCAGGATACAACAGAGGCTCATCTTCAAGAAATTCCGGATTCAATTCCGGAGGTTCTTCAAGAGGTTCAAGTTACGGAAGTGGGTCCAGCAACCGATCTTCTGGAGCATCAAGATCAAGTGGTGCATCGAGATCGAGTGGTTCATCAAGGTCAGGAGGCTCTTCAAGATCATCCAGCTCTTCAAGATCAGGTGGTAAAAGATAAAATTTAACAAGTTCAACAAATGAAAAAGTATCTGATTATACTACCATTTATTGTGGGCAATTTTCTTACCGGAATTGCTCAAAATGAAATAGATGCTTTGCGTTATTCGTTAACCAACTACGAAGGAACCGCAAGATTCATGGCCATGGGCGGAGCTTTCGGAGCAATAGGCGGCGATTTATCTGCCATAGGTGTAAACCCAGCCTCAATGGGTAGGTTTAGTAAAAATGAATTCTCTTTTTCTCTAGGAGGATCTTTTTCAGACACTAGAACAATGTTATATAACAATAGTTCAACCGCATCAAGAAGCAACATCAATATTCCAAACGTCGGTTTCGTTGGCACACATAACTTCAAACATCGGGATAAAATTGGATGGCAAAGCGTTCAATTTGGAATATCCTATAATCGCCTGAATAACTTCAATGAAAACATTACGATCCAAGGAAATACACCGAATTCTTATTCGCTTGTATTTGCAGATTGGGCACAAGGAACAATAGCAGACAACTTAATTAGCACAAATAACTATGACAGCTACCTTGCATATGAAACTTGGCTAATTGACCCAAATCCATCTGGAAGCACTGATTATGTTTCAACAATTCGAGGAGGCACAAACGCATTGAAAACCATTTCAAGGAAAGGCAATATGTCTTCTACAGAACTAGCATTGAGCGGAAATTATATGAACAAACTGTACATTGGAGGCAGTTTGGGCATACCAACTCTAAGGTTCGACGAAACAGCTAGTCATTTCGAAAGCGTCACGAACGATACGGTAAATCAACTGGATAATTTTACCTATACACAGACATTGAAAACGACTGGAACCGGATTCAATCTAAAGCTAGGGTTTGTTGCCCTTCCTATGGACTGGTTTCGATTTGGAGCTTCAATTCAAACCCCTACCGCATTCAGAATGTCGGACAGATGGCAAAACGCTATGGTGACTAATTTTGACGACGGAGCCAGATACGAAGCAACCAGTGATCCGGGGTCGTATGTTTACAAATTAAGAACGCCGTTGAAAGTAACGGGAAGCGCTGCATTTGTGCTATTCAAAAAAGCTGTTTTCTCTATCGACTACGAGCTACTTGACTATTCTAAATCAAGACTAGGTTCCACATCGTTTTCTACTTCCCCCTATAATTTCAATACGGAGAATGAAACGATTGGGTCGATTTACAACAGGTCTTCATCTATTCGAATAGGAGCAGAATTAAAAGTGGCCAAGCCACTATTGATCCGAGGCGGAGCTCAGTATCGTCAAAATCCATTAATCGAAGCTGAGTCTGATCAACTTTCTTATTCGCTTGGTTTTGGTTACAGAGTAAATAAATTCTACTTAGATCTAGCCTACGTGCTTACCACCACTACAGAAAAGTACTTCCTTTACGATCCTGTGCTTATCGAGGGCTCAGATATCAACAAAAGTCTGAGCAGAGCAGTCGTTACATTAGGTTTTAGATACTAGTGCAACACAAAATATGTGATAACAAAAAAGGGAAGCCTCAGCTTCCCTTTTTCCAATTCTATTGGTTAACGTTTATTTCTTTGCCATTAGTTTTTCGATCGCGTCATCCATCTTTTGGCGCTGCTCCTCCGCTAATTCAGCATCTACTAGAATTCTTCCAGAATGCTCATCAACGATTATTTTCTTTCGCGCAACAATATCCAATTGTCGTTGAGGAGGTATTTGAATGAAAGAACCACCTGAAGCACCTCGTTCAACAGGAACCACGGCTAGACCATTTTTTGAACCTCCTCGGATTCTAGTATAAGCCGTTAGTAATCGTTCATCTACTAATTTTGCTGTTTCCTTTGACTTCTTTAAAAGTATTTCCTCTTCTCGTTGTGTTTCCGCAACGATTTCTTCCAGCTCTTTTTTCTTCAGATCAAGATCAGCATTTCTTTCTTCAACAATTGCATTGTTTTCATCAAGTGCTTCTGTCTTATCTGCAATTTTAGCCTCGTACTCTTTGATTCGCTTTTCTGCCAGCTGGATTTCCAAATTCTGAAACTCAACTTCTTTAGTCAATGAATCGAATTCTCTGTTATTCCTTACGTTCTTTTGCTGACCTTCGTATTTCTTGATTGCCGCTTTTGACTCAACAATCACATTCTTCTTCGCAGCTACGTCCTTTTTACATGCTTCAATCTCCTCTTTCAACTTTTCCACTCGAGTTAGCAAACCTGCAATTTCATCTTCAAGATCTTCCACTTCAAGAGGAAGCTCTCCCCTCACCGTTCTAATTCCGTCTATCTTTGAATCAATAATCTGAAGATCGTATAATGCTCTCAGCTTTTGTTCTGGACTACCTTCTTTCGCTTTTTTAGCCATCTCTTTCGTTACAAATAATTAATTGGATTGGTATTTACCTCCGTAAAATGAACCGCAAATGTAGTAAATTTTTCCGTTAACCTGCGCCCAATGAGGCCAATCGTAAATTGCTCGGATTCATAGTGGCCTATATCCGCAATTACAATTCTACCATCTGCATCAAAAAACTGATGGTATTTGAAATCCGAAGAAATGAAAACGTCTGCATTCCTTGCAATCGCTTCATTCAATAAAAATGAACCCGATCCTCCACAAACAGCTATTCTTCTTATTCTACTATGGTTTTCCAAAGAAGTGTGCTTTAAAGCGCCCACATTGAAAATGTCTTTTAATCTACTTAGAAAATCACCAACCGGCATTTCTTTATCCAAATCACCGACCATTCCAGATCCAATCGTTGCATCTGAGTTCAACAAAGGAATCAGGTCATAAGCCACCTCCTCATAAGGATGAGCGTTAAAAAGAGCACTCAAAACATCCTTCAGCGCCAAATTCCGAACAAGCACTTCAACTTTAGTTTCCAGCTCTTGATTCAACTTACCAACCTCACCAATTGCTGGATTCGTTTTGTCGTTTGGCTGAAATGTTCCGTATCCTTCTGTATTATAACTGCAGTTACTATACTCTCCAATTTCACCTCCTCCCGCTTTAAAAAGTGCGGTTCTAAGGTTTTCTGCATGCTGCGATGGAACGAAGGTAATCAGCTTGGTAAAACAATTTTTTTTCGGTGACAGAATTGATCGATTTACTAGTCCAAGCCGATTGGATATCTCATTGTTGACACCTGAAAATACATTGTCTAGATTCGTATGAATTGCATAGATGGCAATGTCATTTTTAATTGCTTTCAATAAAACACGCTCAACGTAGGTACTTCCCGTAAGTGACGTAATTCCTCCAAAAAGTATAGGATGGTGAGCAACGATTAAATTGCATCCTTTAGCAATTGCCTCGCCAACCACCGGCTCAATACTGTCCAAACAAACTAATACGCCCTTGACTTCCGCATTTCTATCGCCCACGATTAGTCCTGAATTGTCATAATCCTCTTGGTAAACCGGCGGCGCCCACTCTTCCAGACATGTTATTACATCCTGTATTTTCATTACTCTTGGTTATACTGCAATAAAAGTGCAGATTTGTATGTAAGTAGTAAAGGTAAACATTGAAGTTAATTCGATACATATTATTTCCACTCTCCATTCTTTATGGCCTCATTACTGGCCTGCGCAATCTGCTGTACAATTGCAAGATCATGAAGGGAGCAAAATTTGATATTCCTATCATTTCCGTTGGAAATCTTTCAACGGGAGGAACCGGAAAATCTCCACATGTTGAATACCTAGTTAAATTACTTTCAAAAGAATACAACATGGCCACTTTAAGCCGAGGATATGGACGATCCAAAAGCGGCTTTCATTTAGTCCAGGCTAACTCAACGGTCAAGGATTGTGGCGATGAACCTCTGCAATTCAAACACAAATTTCCAAATGCGACAATAGCCGTTCATAAAGACAGAGTAAACGGCATAATCGAATTGTTGCGATACAAACCACAGATTGACTGTGTTATTCTAGATGATGCCTTCCAGCACCGAAGTATTGTTCCAGGGTTCAGCATTTTACTAACAGAATACAGCCGTCCGTATTACAAAGACTGGATGTTGCCCACCGGGAATTTACGAGAGTGGGCTATTGGAAGGTCAAGAGCAACTACAATACTGGTTACTAAATGTCCTGAAAACCTATCGAAAGCTGATCGAGCCTTAGTCCTGAAGAAGATCAATCCAGCTATTGAGCAAACGGTTTATTTCAGTTCGTTTCGATACGGCAGAGTAATCCCTCTTAACAAAGGGAATTTATACGATTCAATTGCTCAATTGCGAGATTTTGAAATTCTGTTAATCACGGGAATTGCTAATCCTCAGCCCATAATTGACAAGCTCAATTCAGAAGAACTTAATTTTAAGCACATTCGCTTTCCTGACCACCACAGATTCAGCAGCAAGGACATCAAAAAAATTCGAAAATTATTTGATACTTTTGACGATAAGAAGCTCATATTATCAACAGAGAAAGATGCGCAGCGTTTAAAGGCGTTAAAAGAGACCACAGACCTACCCATCAATTACGTGGAAATTGAAGTGTTTTTATTGGATGATGGTGTGAAATTCAACAACGAAATAGAAGACTATGTTAGACAACATAAAACTGACAGCACGATACCTGAAGAGTCAGATCAGTTCAGAACCTAGAATCGGTATAATCCTCGGAACCGGTTTGGGTGGTTTGGTCAACGAAATAAATATTGAATTGGCCATTCCATATAAGGAGATACCGAACTTTCCTGTTTCTACTGTAGAAGGGCATTCGGGACAGTTAATTTTCGGAACACTTGGAGGAAAAGAAATCGTTGCCATGCAAGGCAGATTTCATTACTATGAAGGATATGATATGGGCGAAGTTGTATTTCCCGTTAGAGTAATGAAATTCCTCGGGGTCAATACGCTTTTTGTTTCGAATGCTTCAGGTGGAGTAAATCCAAATTTTGAAATTGGAGAAATCATGATCATCAATGATCATATCAACCTTTTCCCGACCAATCCGTTGATTGGCCCCAACATGGATGAACTTGGACCTCGATTTCCTGATATGAGCGAACCCTATTCCAAGCGCATGATTGCTAAAGCAAAAGAGATTGCTGAAAACCACAACATCAGAATTTCTGAAGGGATTTATGCAGGACTAACTGGGCCCACACTCGAAACCCCCGCAGAATACGTTTACATCAGAAACATTGGATCCGATGCAGTTGGGATGAGCACTGTTCCTGAAGTTATTGCGGCAAAGCACATGGGCATGGAATGTTTTGGAGTTTCCATCATTTCAGATCTTGGTGTGCCAGGGAAAATCGTAGAAGTTACACACGAAATGGTACAGGATGTAGCAACCAAAGCAGAGCCAAAAATGACAATTATTATTTCTGAACTTATTCAATCACTCTAGCAATGGAGTCCGTATACGATAAATATGAAGCAGTAATAGGATTAGAGGTTCATACGCAGCTTGTTACCAAAAGCAAAGCGTATTGTTCCGACATTAACGAATTTGGATCAAGACCAAATACCAATATTGGTCCTGTTTCTCTTGGTTTACCTGGAACGTTACCCAAAGCCAATACCAACACCATAAATTTTGCCATACGATTAGGACTAGCAATTGGGGCTCGGATAACAACCAAGATGCATTATGATCGGAAGAATTATTTTTATCCTGACCTTCCTAAGGGATACCAAATTACACAGGACCGCACACCAATTTGCACCGGTGGTTATGTATCAATTAAAACTGACGATGGTTCACCGAAGGATGTTGCCATAACCAGAATTCATATGGAGGAGGATGCCGGCAAGAGCATACACGACCAAGACATTTACGATACGTTGGTTGATCTGAATAGAGCTGGCGTGCCTTTGCTGGAAATCGTTTCTGAACCCGAAATCAAGTCATCCAAAGAAGCTTACAACTATTTGCAGGAGGTGAGAAAGTTGGTCAGGTACTTGGATATTTGTGATGGCAACCTGGAGGAAGGAAGCATGCGATGCGACGCCAATATTTCGGTTATGTTAAAGGGGTCAACTGAATTTGGTGAAAGGTGTGAAGTAAAAAACATGAACTCTATGCGGAATGTTCAAAGGGCCATTGATCACGAAATCAAAAGACAGATAGACATCATTGAAAGTGGTGGAAGCATTTCAATGCAAACACGCAGTTTTGATGCAGTGTCCGGAACAACTTCATTGATGCGGAGCAAGGAAGAGGCGCATGACTATCGCTATTTTCCTGAGCCTGACTTGCAACCGTTGGAAATTTCTCAGGAGTATATTTCTTCGATTGAAAAAAAGATGCCTCCTTTACCCAAGTCATTATTTGAAAAATACACGACACAATTCGGATTGTCTGAATACGATGCGTTGAACTTAACAGAATCGAAAGACATTGCGTTGTTCTTTGAGGGGATTTCCGAGCTCACAAAGAATTACAAGGCAGCGGCAAATTGGGTAATGGGTTCTATTAAATCGTATTTGAATCAAAAGGCTATTGATATTACAGAATTTCCAATTGCACCGAAAAAAATCGTTGAAATCATAGAATTGGTTGATAACGGTAAGATTGTCAACTCTACTGCAGAGCAACGCCTATTTCCAGAAATGATCCGAAATCCTGAAAAATCTGCTGAGGAACTTTCGGAAGCCAATGGATGGCTGATACAAACGGATTCAAGTGAATTGACAGAATTAATTAACTCCATTCTCAACGAAAACCCAAATGAGTTGGAACGTCTAAAAAGTGGAGAAAAAAAACTCATTGGCTTTTTTATGGGGCAAATCATGAAAGCATCAAGGGGATCAGCCAATCCTAAAGAAGTAACAAAAATTATAAGCGAATTAATAGAACAATGAAGTATTTGACCAGCATATTTATTCTCCTATTGTTTTTTGGCTGCAGTCAAGAACAAGAATCGATTGAAAGTCAGAATGAAGCAAATGAAGGGCTCACATCAGCAATTGAGAAACCGGATACTGAAATTCGAAATGAAGGATCGACGATTATTTCTGGAAAAATCAGCAACCCGAAAAACATCCCCCTTAGTATTAATTTTATTGGTCCTGCAGGAATGCAAAACATGGGTGCGATTGATGTTGATTCAAGCGGCAATTTTAATCATGAACTTACTATCGATGATATCGGCTTTTACAGTCTTGCCTACAATGCTGAAAATTCAATTTTACTCTTTATTGAACCCGGTTCCTCGACAGTAATAACTGCCGATGGGAATCAATTATTTGATAGCTATAGTCTGACGGAATCAACAAAGGATTCTAAACTGATCAAAGAATATTTCGAGGAATACAATCGTTTTGCAAAAGAGCAACAAGATTTAAATCTCCAAATGAGCGCATTGGACTATTCTGCAGATGACGCAAGAACAGAACTGATAGCAAAAAGTGAAGCGATTCGAGCTGAATTTAATCAGTATAAACGGTCGTTCATTGATGCCAATGAAGAAATGCCTATGCTTGCTTTTTTACTCGATCACTTGAATCCAAAAACAGAGCTTGACTACATAAAAAAGATTGGTGAATCCGCCAAGAAATCACTTTTTGGAACCCATTACAATGATATGGTTCAGCGCGTAGTGCAGGCCAGAATACAAAGCCAAAATCCACCTCCTACCCCCAGCGGACAAATAGCAGTAGGACAAATGGCACCTGAAATTGCATTTCCCAACCCGAATGGCGAGATCATTAAATTGTCTTCATTACGCGGCAAATTAGTTCTTCTTGATTTTTGGGCTTCTTGGTGCAGACCCTGCAGAATGGAAAACCCAAACGTGGTAAGAATGTATAATAAATACAAAGACAAGGGGTTTGACATCTATAGCTTTTCATTGGACCAAGATCCTGCCCGCTGGAAAAATGCAATTCAACAAGACGGGCTAGTTTGGCCTAACCATGCGAGCGACCTTAAAGGATGGAACACAGCAACAATTCCGTTATATGGATTCAAAGGGATTCCATTTACTGTTCTAATTGACAAAGACGGCAAGATTCTTGAGACCAATTTGCGCGGGCCCGCACTTGAAAATAAACTTAAATCTTTATTAGGATGATGAAATTAAGCCACATAGCAGCTACTTTAATGATGATCTTTTGTATCGGATTTTCTTATGCTGAGGACAATGTATTTATTAAAGGTCAAATTCAGAATGCTGAAGGCAAGACGATTTATATTGACTATTTCGAGAACGGTGCTCTAGTGACCATCGACTCGTGTAACATCAACAAGAAAGGAAAATTTGAAATCTCAATCGAATTAAAGGAGCCAGATTTCTATCGACTGCGTTTTGTGAAAAATGATTTCATTCTACTTGTTTTAGCCAAAAATGAAAAGATCGAAATCACTGCAGATGCCAATGAATTGAATCAATCGTATTCAATTACTGGAAGTCCGGCATCAAGTGAGATCCAAGAGTTCCTTGGGATTTTCAACCAATACAATAATGAAGTGCTCGCAATTAGGGAAAAACAAAATGACCCAAAAGTTCCTATGGAAGAAAAGAAAGAACTTTTTAAACAGGAACAAATTGCAAACAATGAATACATTTCATCAAGAAATAAGTTTATACAAGAAAACTGCACAAGCTTATCCGTTCTTGCCACATTGTCGCAATTGGATGATAATAAAGATCTTGCATTGATCAAACAAATAACTGAAGGCATAGGTAAAACACATCCTACCTCTAAATACTACACCGAGCTGGTCAAAAAGGTAAAACAGATTGAATTGCAACAAAAGGCAACAGCGGAACGTGCTGAGCAAGTAGAACCGGTTCCTATCGGATCAGTAGCTCCAGAATTGAACTTCCCAGACCCATTGGGTAGAGTAATTACATTAGAATCGTTAAGAGGCAAATATGTTTTACTGGACTTCTGGGCATCTTGGTGTGGACCATGTCGTAGAGAAAATCCTAATGTAGTACGAGCCTACAATAAATATAAAGATGCAGGATTTACTGTATACAGCGTTTCATTGGATAAAGACAAGAACAGATGGTTACAGGCAATCAAAGGAGATGGATTGGTGTGGCCCAATCATGTTTCAGACTTGAAACAATGGCGTTCGGAAGCAGTTCGCTTGTATGGATTTAGAGGAATACCTCACACCATTCTTCTGGATAAGGAAGGGAAAGTAATTCAAAAAAATCTGCGTGGGGCTGCTCTTGAGGTCAAATTGGAAGAGCTCCTGGGATTCTAAAGTAGAAGTTACCTCGCTCCCTAAATGCATCTAGTCTCAAACATAATGGCTCATAGTTTTGCCTGGACTCTTTTAACTTTCTTCACTGTTACTCTCCATGGTCAGAGTTATTTTCAGCAACGTGTCAATCACAAAATACAAGTAAGACTAGACGACAAAAGACACGTACTTTCAGGGTATGAAGAAATTGAATACCACAATAATTCTCCAATTGCACTGGATACGATCTACTTTCATTTGTGGCCCAATGCATACAACTCAACATTTAGCGCATTAGGGAGACAAAATGTGGAGAACAATGATCTTAGCTTGCATTTTTCAGATTCATTGGACAAGGGTTTCATTGACTCACTTCAATTCTCCGTTAACGGTACTACAATCCAACTGGACTACATGAACAACCATCAGGACATTGGGTATATTGTATTAAAGAAGCCCGTACAACCTGGAAATAGCATCACAATTTCTACTCCATTTCGGGTTAAAATCCCCGATGCAGAATTCTCTCGACTTGGTCATGTTGGTGAATCCTATATGATTACTCAATGGTTTCCCAAACCTGCGGTATTCGATCGAGATGGATGGCATCCCATGCCCTATCTCAATCAAGGTGAATTTTATTCTGAATTTGGATCCTATGAAGTGAGTATTCAAGTGCCTAAAAATTATGTTGTAGGAGCTACAGGTGATCTGCAAAACGACGAGGAGATCGTATTTCTCAATCAGCTGGACAAATCCACCAGAAAAAAAATAGAAATGAACCACACTACTGATGTGGATTATGAGTCAGACGATTACACGTTTCCTGTATCAGACAATGAATACAAAACACTGAGGTACAAACAAGACAATATTCACGATTTTGCCTGGTTCGCAGACAAAAGATTCAATGTATTAAAAAGCAAAGTAGAATTGCCGAATACAAGCGACTCCGTTACTACTTGGGCAATGTTTACCGATAAAAATTTTGATCTATGGACAGAGGCTCCCGTCTATTTAGATAGCGCGATCTATTACTACTCATTGTGGAATGGAAACTACCCATACCAGCAAGTTACCGCAGTGGATGGAACCATTGCCGCCGGAGGAGGAATGGAATATCCCAATGTAACCGTCATTGGGTCTTCGAGCACAGCATTCGAGCTTGAGCAAGTAATTGTTCATGAGGTAGGGCATAATTGGTTTTATGGCATCTTAGGATCCAATGAAAGGGATCATCCCTGGATGGATGAAGGGTTAAATTCATTTAATGATAACCGATACATCGAAACGAAATATCGTTCCGCAGATTTAAATTTATTCATAGGAGGTGTGAATGAAAAAATTCTCAATCAATTTGGATTGAACGATCTACGGTATAGGTCAATAAACGAGCTGGGCTATTTGTTGAATGCCAGAAGAAATCTAGATCAGCCGATTGAGCAAAAATCTCAGGATTATACATCAACAAATTATGGGGCTATCGTTTATGGAAAAACAGCGCTTGTATTTAATTACCTCAAGTCCTACTTAGGAGATTCCCTGTTTGACCAATGCATGCAGCAATATTTCGAAGATTGGAAGTTTAAGCACCCTGGACCTTCCGATATAAGAAATGTGTTTGAAAAAACATCCGGTAAGGATCTAACTTGGTTCTTTGAAGAAATAATTGGCACTACCAAAAAGATCGATTATGCGTTTTCAGGCATCAAAAAAGAAAACGGTAAAACCTATTTAAAAGTTAAGAATAAAGGCGGAATTGCTTCTCCATACAGCCTTACCTTACTCAAAGATTCAACTACAATCAAAACCACATGGATCGATGAAGAATCTGCACCTTTTGGATTGTCACAACACCGTCAGCTCATCGAAATGGATTTAACCGAAGCAGACCGGGTCAGAATTGATTATGCCATGGCTATTCCTGAAATTGACCGCACCAATAATACTATTCGAACCAAGGGTCTTTTCAAAACGTCCAGGAAAATAAAGCTGCAGTGGTTGATGGGATTAGAATCACCTCAGCGAAACACACTTTATTACACGCCCATTATGGGTTGGAACAAGTATGACGGATTTATGGCGGGTCTTTCACTATACAATCACACGTTCCCGGAAAAAAGATTTGAATATACTTTAAATCCAATGTTTGGTTTCCGTTCATTGCAACCTGTAGGAATTGCTGATGCCCATTACCACATTTATCCTCATGAAAAAAGTTTTATTCAGAGAATATCAATTGGTTCAGAATTCTCCTCTTTTCATCTGGCAAATGAAGACGCTGACCAAGGCGTTTTTCAAAAACTAAACCCATACATAGAATTTGATTTTCAAAAAGCAAAAAGAAGATCAAAATGGAAACATCGGCTTAAGGTGGATTACAATTTTGTGAAGGAAATCATTCCCGAAATCGACGAGGTACCCGATTGGACCAATATACAAGCGTTAAGGGCCCAATATAGACTAACCAACTCACAGGTTCTAAAGCCGTTTTCAATTCAGTTGAGCTATGAACAAGGAAGCGTAAGCAATGTAGTTCAACCATTCGGAAGCCTTCAAAACTATTTGAAAGCAAGCTTGGAGGCAAATTGGAGAATCAATTACAATTATCAACTCGATGGAATTGATCTTAGAATTTTTGCGGGAAATTTCTTTAAGAACAATACAACTTCATCCGACTTCAATTGGCAGATTGACGGTCAAAATGGTACTCAGGATTATTTGTACGATCAAATTTTCCTTGGCAGATTACAAACACATCCGGATTTGTTAGCTCAGCAATTAATTGAAAATCACGGAAACTTTAAAATACCCAGCAGGCGTGCGTCAAGTACCTGGTTGGCTTCGGGTAATGTAAAGATCGAATTACCATTGCCTATTCTAGGTATTTACGGCGATGGTGCAATTCTGCCCGTTTATATTGTAAATAAAGGTGAGTTTGAAAACCAATATTTATTTGATGCGGGGCTACAGCTATCCATCAAAAAAGATTTGTTCGACATCTATATCCCTATCTTTATGCATAGCGATTTAAAAAGTGAAATGGAATTTCAAGATATATCCGTTTTACAGCGAATTAGATTCACACTCAACTTAAAAGTGTTGAATCCGTTTAAGATGATTAAACAAATAGAACCTTAAATTTGATCCGTGTCCGCTGAGCGAAAAAACATATATTTTGCCTCCGACTTCCATTTGGGTGTTCCAAATGCTGAATCAAGTTTAGAACGAGAAAAAAAGCTGGTCAAATGGCTCGAATCCGTTTCTGAAGATGCCCTGGAAATCCATCTGATGGGAGACCTTTTTGATTTTTGGTTTGAATACAAACGTGTTGTTCCGCGTGGATTTGTGCGAGTATTGGGTAAAATTGCCGAACTGAGTGATCGAGGTATCTCGATTAAATTGTATACCGGGAATCATGACATGTGGATTTTTGATTATTTACCAAACGAACTAGGAGTAGAAGTGATTCGGGGACCTATTATCAGAACATTCCACGGCAAGAAATTCTTTCTAGGTCATGGAGACGGATTGGGCCCCGGTGATCATGGTTATAAATTCATAAAACGCATTTTTTCCTTTTCATTTTTTCAGTGGGTTTTTGCACGGTTTCATCCAAACTTCAGTATTGGTGTTGCCAATTACTTTAGTAAAAAGAGTAGAAAAAGCAACAGGAACAGCAAGAAGGAACCGGATCATTTCCTGGGCGAGGAAAGAGAATTTCTAGTACAATTTTGTAAGGAAAAATTAAAGGATGAGCATTTTGACTACTTTGTCTTTGGTCATCGTCATCTGCTCATCGACCACACCCTAGGTGAAAATTCAAGGTATATCAATTTAGGGGATTGGTATTCTCAATGCAACTATGCTCTTTTTGACGGGTCTTCACTCAGCGTTAAAGTTTTCGAAATTTGATTTTCCTTCAGAAAGGATCAACGCCCAATTTCACCGATCATATCCACCAATCGATTCGAATATCCCGATTCATTATCATACCAACCCGAAATCTTTACCATATTACCATTCACACTTGTCAATTCCGAATCGAAAATGCACGAATAAGGATTCCCTATAATGTCAGAAGAAACAATGGGGTCAGCTGTGTATGCTAGAATCGAACCATAATTTTCTTCTGCTTGACTTTTGAATAGTTTATTGACCTCATTAACAGTAACAGATGTTTCTAATTCCAGCGTCATTTCGGTTAAGCTACCTACCGGTATCGGAACCCGGATCGCACTACCAATCAATCTACCGTGTAGATCAGGAAACAATTTGACCAAAGCATCCGTGGCGCCAGTTGTGGTAGGAACTATATTTTCAGAAGCACACCGTGCCCTTCTCATATCTTTATGCGGACCATCATGTAATCTCTGATCCCCAGTATACGCATGAATAGTAGATAAAAACCCTCTTTTAATCGAATAAGCATCATGGATTATTTTAACCATAGGAGCGGCGCAATTTGTGGTGCAAGAGGCATTTGAAACTACCAGCTCATTACCGCTCATTTCATGATGATTGATGCCATAAACAAATGTCGGGGTACTATCATCAGTCGCAGGAGCAGAAATCAATACTTTTTTTGCTCCGGCTGCAATATGCCTTGATGCTTTCTCCGTTGTACGGAATACGCCCGTACAATCAACTACAACATCGATATCCAATTCACCCCAGGGAAGGTCTTCTGGATCTTTACTGCCATACACATAAACAATTTGATCATCAATTTCAATGCAGTTTTCTTTGGCCTGTACCGAACCGTCAAACTCTCTGTAAATCGAATCGTACCTAAGCAAGAGGCCTATTTGGTTGACACTCATCAAATCATTGATTGCAATTAGCTCTATATCATCTCTAACCTGCAGCGCTCTCGTAAGTACTCTACCGATTCGACCAAAACCATTTATTGCTACTCTAATTTTTTTCATAATTATCAAAAAAAAGCCCCAACTAAATTAGTTGAGGCTTTCATAAATGTCAATTATTTTAAAGCTTATTTCAACTTAATGAATCTAGTTACGTCGTTCCGTGAACCAGCCGTTAGTTTGACAACGTACGTCCCTTTTCCGGACCCACTCATATCTAGGTCCATTCTATGTTTGCCCATTGGCATATCAGACCTGTTGATCGTTTTGATCAACTTTCCGTTTATAGAATAAACGCTTAGCGCAATGTCCGATCTGTAATCCAACTCAAAAGTTACACTACCCACTTCATCCATAGGATTCGGGTATACGCTTAAATTCGTATTTGACTCCGCATCCGCAAAATCCAAATGATCTACATCACCATCACTAAGTACAGTTCCTGATGTCCAAACCCCTCTACCGTGCGTTCCAAGATAAATTTCTCCTGCTTTTGGAGACTCTTGCCACCCTCGCTGTTGCTGTCGGATTGCGAATACCGGTATCGGACCTGTTTCATTAATACATTGCGTCCAATTCGCTCCCCCATCACTTGATGCCCACGGACCAAAATCAGAGGCGCATACCAATTTTTGAGGATCTCTGTAATCAATGATCACATCGAGAATTGCCATACTGGAAGGAATATTTCCTTGAATCAACGTGGAAACAAGTGTAGCTGAAGCTCCGGATGCACAATCATCTAACTCCACCAAACTGCCCCCACCGGTTTGTGATCGAGCTATAATTAAGCGCTCCGGATCATTTTTATCAATCGCAATTCCGTTAACCGGGCGTGATGAGTTGTAAATTCTATCCACCTCCAATTTTGGAACATCAGAAGCATGGTACACGCTGTCAAGACCCCTCACTCTCCACAATCCATCGTATGTTCCTACATACATAATGTTTCCATCCCATGAGAATTCAAAACACAATGCTGGACTATTGAACGAAGAGCTATCCGTAACCGACCACCATTCCGGTGTTTTCCCGAATCTTAGGGCGTCCCTAGTTACCATGACCTGATAATTCGTTGCGCTATTAGCTAAGGTCGCCATCAACGATTGTACAGGATCTTGCAATTGAATCGTGTCATAAGGATAATCCAATTTGATCGAATCTGTTCCCATCCAAACCGTATCACTGGTACCTGGGTGAAGCGCATAAAAGTTACCACCTACTGACCCTTGAGACAAGAGGGTATCTGTATGATACAACGTCGAAGTTGTGGTGTAAGTCAACACATTTTCCGGTACGCTAGAATTATAGGAAGAGCTATAATACGTAATGGTTGTTCCCGAAGGTATCGTAGAGTCCGAAGGAAAATATTCAATAAACTCCTGACTATCCATATCATTCGGATCCTCAAACAAACGAAGTGGTGTGTGAAAAACCCCACAAGATTGACCGATCTGGCCAGCGCAAGGCACTTCAACAGATTGCCAGTTGTTACCTCTGTCCTCAGACCTGGATATCGAGCTATTGTAGACCGTGGAGAACATTACATCTGGATCGTAGTGTGAAATATCACAGTCAAAACCGTCTCCACCGGTTACTTCTCTAAACTGCAGGGCAGAACTTAATGAATAGTCATTGTAAAGGGTACCATTGTCTTGCGCTCCAGCCATTACAGCCCCAAACTTATCGTGAGCGACACTGTAAAATTGCGTGACATTGTATCCGTTGTTCAAAGGACTATTAAATGTTCCTATTCTTGTACCTACACCACCGTCATTTCCATAAAAATACATTCCTTGGCTGTTCCACTTCATCTCATGATTATCAGCATGAATATAAACTGGTGAGAATGGGCTAGCAGACCACAACGATATTTGCTCCCAACCACCCCAGGCAGGAGAAACCGTTGTATCTTGTGTCCATAGGTATTGATCTATACCTCCTAAGAAGCATTGATGAGGTTGTCCCGCAACATACGATATGATCTGGTCATAATTTCCTTGAGTACTTAACGTTGTGGAAAAAGGCGTGAACGTAGATGAACCACCTGGTCCAATATTTGTCCACGATGCCCCGTGATCTTCAGAAATACTTACACTATGAAGCGCTCCTCCACCAGTTGATGCAGAGACGTAAATGTTGTACTTACCATTACTGTTCGGAACATCAGTTACACTGCTTTCTGCTCTACCCACTGCTGTTGGTAATCCAAGGGTAATTTGTGTGAACGTCGCACCAAAGTCTTCAGAGACATAGTATCGGAAAGATCCACCTACTCTCGAACAAATAAACACGACAGAACCGTCACCGGAAGCTTTAATGTCGTAACCATTACCTATGACCACTCCTCCTATTGTAGAAGCTCCGGTCGACTTGTCCGGTGATACCATACATGTTGTACCACCAATGTAAATTTTATCATTCTGCGAAGGGTCTCTCCACAATTGCATCACCGATCCTGATGTTCCTGGCAAATGGCTCCAATTAGCACCACCGTCTTCCGAATAGTAAACCCCATTCGCTCCTGATTGTGTTCCACTTCCTCCAGAGGTAACTCCTCCTTCGAATTGATCTCCTCCTGTCGCTACATAAACAATTCCTGCATCAGTTGTCTCAATAGACGAGATGCACATAATTCCCACCTGAGCGTCCCATTCATCTACTCTATTCCAGGATTGAGCCATGTCTGTTGATTTGAATAACCCACCTGAAACAGAACCAGCATACATGATGCTGTCATTTGATCTATCAATGCCAATACCTCGAGTTCTTCCTCCGATATTATCCGGACCTCTTTCAACAAACTCTAGCGCAAGAGACTTGTTTAAATTGAATTGATTTCTTTTCATCGCCTCCCAGGAGTTCTTCCTATCCTGAGGCTCAATCTTTCCGGTTTTGGAATTTGCAAGCAACAACTCGTAATGCTTATATCTTTCCTGATGATTTGAGTATGCTTGTTTTTCAGGCGCTAATCTAGGTTGGTAATCCTTGACCTTAGTTCCTTCTTCATTCTTCAATAAAAGACCCCCTGAAACGGCAATCAATGCCAACGTTCCAAAAAATAATATCTTCTTCATAATTTAAACTCTTGTATCGTTCTTGTTATAAGTGTGCCGAATTTACAAAATAGATTATTACCACAATCAATGAAATAGCAAATAGTTCTAAATTGACTTATCTAACGGCCGATTTTTACAAGATTAGGGCATAAGATTATCGAAATCAAACCAGGTCAATTAAAAATTGGATGGTTTTATACAAGTCTACCGACAGCTAATGATTAAAATAAATGTTTTTCAGCGTGATAAGAGGATCTGACCAATGGCCCACTTTCTACGTATTTGAACCCCATTTCCATTCCAATTTCTTTGTATTCGTTGAATTTATCGGGCGTAATGAACTCCGCAACGGGTAAATGCTTTTCGGTTGGCTGCAGATATTGCCCAAGTGTTAGAATGTCGACATTGACTGCTCGCAGGTCTTCCATCGTTTCGATCACCTCCTGATCGTACTCTCCAAGTCCAAGCATAACCCCTGATTTTGTTCTCATACCTCCCTTTTTCAACCTTCTCAGCGCCTCCAAACTTCGGTCGTATTTCGCTTGTATTCGAACCTGCTTAGTCAATCGTCTAACCGTTTCCAGATTATGAGAAACTATTTCCGGAGCAACATCAATTATTTTCTGCATGTTATCCCATTTACCCATAAAATCGGGAATCAGAGTTTCAAGCGTAGTTTCCGGTGATTGTCTTCTTATTGCTCTCACGGTCATAGCCCATATTTCTGCTCCTCCATCAGACAGATCATCCCGATCGACTGAAGTAATAACAGCATGTTTAACTCCCATCAACTTAACACTCTGAGCAACTCGTGCAGGTTCAAAAACATCCACCTCCTCCGGCCTTCCCGTAGATACGGCACAAAAACCACATGATCTGGTACAAATGTTTCCCAAGATCATAAATGTCGCTGTACCGGCACCCCAACACTCACCCATATTGGGGCAATTTCCAGATTCACATATGGTGTGTAATTTGTGCTCGGAAACAATATTCCTAACTTCCTTATAGGTTTCCCCCGTAGGTAGTTTAACCCTAAGCCACTTCGGTTTTTTCGGTTTCTGTAAGGGATTCACTTGATTATTTTTTTCGACTGATTTTTCCGTAGAAGGATTTGATGAAGCTCCCATACTTAGATATACTTTTTGCCAAATTGAAGACAAATGTACAACTCAGTAAATATAAACTTGTTATCTATAGCTGTCATAATTGGAATTTCCCAGGGATAGACATTCACCTTGGCGCCCAATTCCAGCGCTTTTAACCCCTCTCGTTCTGAACTGAATTCGAAATTCAATCCGAATTTAGCAAATCCACCAGGAGCAAATCTCATCTCTCCAAGACCTCTCAGGTTAGGTGCTCTACCGTAAATGTTGGTTAAGTTATGCGACTCCGGATCGTATTTTTCCTCTGCAATGCCAACTACCTCTATTCCATTAAATTTTAATATTTCCAGGTAAACAGGCTTTACAAGACCCAAAGATGGACCAACAGACCAATTTGCACTCAGCTGCAATCCTTTTGATCTGAGTTTCTCAAAAAATATTTTCTTTTTTCCAAGTCCAACATCAAGTGTAGCAAATCCATTGAGCTTACCAAAAACATAGCTCTTACTGTTATCATCAAGCGGATTGTAAATTTTGTATTCTTTTGGGTGCTTGACGACATTAAAATCTACAGTAATCAGTCGCTTTACCACTGCGGTCTTGTGACGAGTCGAATAAAATGACAACCCCCAACCATTCGTGTTGAAACTAATACCACCGTAATACTCTTTTTTGAACATCGCATAACTCTTTTCTACAGCCGGCTTTTGGCCGTATACTATTGTACTGAAACACAGAAGCAACAGAGGAAAATGCGTTATGACACGAGTTCTTTTCATCTCTTTTGGAACACAAACAAATTTACATATTTATAACGTAAAAAATAATCAAAAAGTTTTTTAAGATCGAAGCAAAAATCAAATTTAAAATTGAAGAGTAGTCATACTGCAAGAGCAACACAACAAAAAATGTGATTCGTTGCTATTAGAATATATAAATCTGCGTGTTAATCACGAAAAACAATGTAGGTGGAGTCACCGCGCGTAAAACACCGATGATTCAAATCAGGACAATCCTCATGAAATTTAGATCAAAACTTGTTGAGAGGAATATTCCTCAAGGTAAAGTGTAACGAAATCCGAATTGTAATTTTAGTTCAAATCTTTTGTTTCAGGGGAAACCGTAATTGCAACTTCTTCGCTAGCAGCTGGCGAACCACTATTGTCCCCGTAAGCCGGACACATAGTTCCCTTGTGAGATCCACAAGAAGCAAATAATACACCTAATCCCCCAATAAGAAACAACACCTTTAAAATCTTCATTTTCTTAAAATTAATTCTTATTTCGATGCGAAATTAAACCAAACCGTTCGTGAAATTTACTTCACAGCCAATAAAGTTATTAACATTCAATTCAGCCTAAAATTACTAACGTAAAACCAAGCAATTTATTTTTCTTGTTTACGATGACAATCTAATTGTCTTATCTTCATCCGCCTTGATCGGCGCATCTAGCTGCTCTTGAGCGTTATCAATGCTACCATAAGCGGGGCACCTTTCATGCTTTTTTCTGAACAGAAAACAGGACGAGAATAAAACCGTAAGTACAATGAGCAGAGAAAATAACCTTAAAATTCTCATTTCTGAATAGTTTTGGTCGGGCAAATTTATAACTTCTTGACGCATAATACAAAAAAGATGCCTAAATGGAAGCCGTTTTAATGTTTAATTTAGATTTGACATGACGCTTGAGCAATCAGGAAAAATCACAATTCAACCGAAAATTGAGTCGACTTGGTTAAAAGCACTTGCTGACGAATTTCATCAACCGTATTTCTTGAAATTGAAAGAACAGTTGATTGAAGAGAAACAAAAGTACGTCGTCTTCCCGCCTGGAATCAAAATTTTTTCCGCATTCAACACAACTCCACTGGATAAAGTTAAGGTAGTAATCATAGGCCAGGATCCCTATCACGGGATTGGACAGGCGAACGGCTTGTGTTTTTCTGTTTCTGAAGGCATTGCGCACCCTCCTAGCTTGTCTAACATCTTTAAGGAACTGGAATCGGATCTTAATTTACCCTATCCGGAATCCGGAAATCTGGAGCATTGGGCGAACCAGGGAGTACTTCTGCTAAATTCTGCACTCACAGTGCGAAAGGGTGAGGCAAACTCTCATGCGGATATCGGATGGAACCTATTCACAGATGCCGTGATTCGTATTTTGTCTGAAAAAAAAGAAAACCTGATTTTTCTTCTTTGGGGCGGATTTGCTAAGCGAAAAGGAAAAATTATTGATCGGTCCAGGCACATCGTTCTCGAAAGTGGACATCCTTCACCCCTAAGTGCCAATAAAGGCCACTGGTTTGGAAACAAGCACTTTTCAAAGACCAACTTTCACCTTGTTAAGGCAGGAAAAGAACCCATTAACTGGCAGTTGCCATAACAGAAACTGAATAAATACGTTAAAAACAAGTTGAAATATCTGGTGGTCATATCACTCGTAATCCTACATGTGCATTCTGGGCTCGCGCAAATAAAGGTGACCTACCGGGGCATTGACCACTCCTTATTAAGGTCCCTGAGCGCTCCTGCGATCGTAACTGATTCTGCATCTGCAATAAGGGAAATTAGAAAAATTGAATCTCAATTGATTCAGCGAGGATATTTAACTGCTAATATCGATGAGTTTAAATTCGACAAGCAATCCCTTGATGTTTTCATTAGTCTGGGGCAACAATACCGTTGGGCACAAATATTACCGGGCAATACTGATGATGAAGCCCTTATTAAATCAGGGTATCGGTCGAAAATACTGGAAAAAAAAACCATCACACCCAAAGGTCTGGCTATGCTGCACAGCGCATTAGTAACACACTACGAAAACAATGGATATCCATTCGCTTCCAGCTCACTTCGAAAAATTGATTTTACCGATTCAAGCACCATTTCAGCTGAATTGCATATTGAAAAAGGACCTTTAATTACAATTGACTCTATAACTATTGTAGGTGACGCCAAGATTTCCGAACTATATATTTCGAACTATATCGATATAAAAGAGGGGGACATCTATGACCAATCTAAACTTACAATGATGGAAAACAGATTGAAGGAACTGCCATTTGTAAAAATAAAAAAGCCCTCTATCGTCGGATTTACCAACAATTACACCAAGCTGTATCTTTTTTTGGATCATGTAAATTCCAGTCAGTTCAATGGATTGCTTGGTATTCTTCCTGACAAAGCAACCGGAAAAGTTACTGTGACTGGTGATGTGAAAGTTGCGCTAAAAAACGCTTTCAGAAAGGGCGAATTGATTTCATTGAACTGGAGAAAACTGCAATCTCTAACCCAAGATCTAGATGTAAACGTAAATTACCCCTATCTATTCCAGAGTCAGTTCGGTGTAAGTGGGCAATTAAAAGTGTTCAAAAAAGACACCTCCTATCTCGAATTGCATCAAAGAATTGGCATACAATACCTGTTAAGCGGAGGCAATTTTCTAATGGTCTATTTCAATAATTACAGCAGCAGCCTGATCAACGCATCGAAATACGCTTCAGCCACAGTTCTTCCAGAGTTTGCCGACGTAAAATTTAAACAGTACGGGATTTCTTTTTTAAAGTCAAAGCTAGACTACCGGTTAAATCCTCGCAAAGGCTTCAAAGCAAGCGGTTCGGCTGCTGCGGGGAAAAAGGACATCACAAAAAACCCTGAGCTAGATGAGGCGCTTTATGAAAGTATAAACCTGACGTCCTTGCAATTTAAACTCCAGGCCGACCTCTCACTTTTCCTTCCAATAGCGAAAAGAAGTATCATAGCATTAAAAGCAAAATCTGGCTATATCATCAACGAGAATATGTTTATGAATGAATTGTTTCGTTTGGGCGGGCTTCGAACCCTCCGTGGGTTTGACGAAGAGAGCATTAATGCATCCATGTATGCAATAGGATCCATCGAGTACCGATTTCTTTTGGAAAGAAATTCAAACATCTACTTGTTTGGCGATTATGCTTACTACGAACGCACCATACCCAACGAGCATCTGAGCGACAGACCTTTCTCCTTTGGGGCCGGAATTTCTTTCCAAACCAAACCTGGTATTTTTAGCATCAACTATGCATTAGGTAGCCAAAAAGACAACCCTATTTTGATCCGAGCTGCCAAAATTCATTTCGGGTTTGTGAATTACTTTTAATGCAATTATATTGTGGTATATGTATGCTACTATTCTATTGTTTTGCACAACTTTTCAATTCTGTTTTTTCATTGGGCTGACTGCCAGTCCAGTGACTAACATCAAAGAAAATAATCCGGAGATTGTCGTTGACCTTTTGATCGACTATCTGCAAGTTAAATACCCAAAAGTTAACTTTAACGAATTGATATATGTTGGAGCAAAGCGGCAGAAATTATACTACATTAATCAAGGCAAGCTGGTCTCCGTGCACGATGTATCAACTGCGATCAATGGCGTTGGAAATCAGGATGGAAGCGAAAAAACTCCTCTGGGTCTGCATAAAATTCAATCGAAAATTGGCCAAAATGTTCCATTAGGAGGTGTTTTTGTTGGGAAACGTTTTACCGGGAAAACAGCTGAGATCGTAACCGAGACAAAAAGGACAAAAAGCGATGACATTACATCCAGAATTCTGACTTTAAAAGGTCTTGAATCCGGTATCAATTGCGGGGAAGATAACATCGACACCTACCACCGAAAAATATATATTCACGGAACTCCCGAAGAGGGATTGATCGGTCAACCCGCTTCACACGGATGCATTCGAATGAAAAATAAAGAGATCATGGATTTGTTCGATACTGTTTCTGTAGGTGTAACCGTAGTAATTCTGAATAATTAATGGAAAACTATTGGGCTATTGCCTTAACTTTGGTCTGAGTAATCGATTGTCAAATATCGTGCTTAGTTATAACGCATTGAGATACATTATCTGTATAGCATCCATTCTATTCGTCTCGTGTTCGGTTTCATACAATGCCGAAGGCGATTACTCTTATTTATACAATCGCCAATCCATTATTTCCCCTGAATTTAAAATCTATCACTCCAATCAGGACACAACTGAAATTATTTTCAAAATCAATAGCGCAGATCTAATTTATAGCCGGCCCTCACCCGATGCTTCGTACCAATCCAAGTTTACAATTCATTACGCCCTTTACGAATCTCTAGATTCCAAATTTGTAGTTGATAGTATTACCAAACAAATTATCGACATTAACCCTACAAAAAAAGACAAATTGATCTATGGATCGATAAAATTTCCTTTTGAGGGAGAGAAATCTGCCGCAATTAAGATTACAACAGTGGATCAGCATCGGAATCAGGAACACAAGACACTTATGATCGTAGATAAAACTTCCTATACGGGTGCCCAAAACTTCCTGACCATAGAAAAAGGAAGAAGCATGACCCGCCCCTATGTTACCAGCAACGAAATGATTGAAGTGCGATCGGAAAGAAACAAAGGACAGAGATTTATGATCAACTGGTTCGAGAATGGTTTTGGAATATCAAGACCACCCTTCGCAATTAATTTGTCTTCAACGTATGAAATTGAACCAAACGAACAACACGAATTCGCGTTTGATTCGGACGGAAAAGCTCTGATCAGCTTGCCAGCAAAAGGGTTCGCGTTGATACAAAAAGACACCACCGACAAAGATGGTTTATCTCTTTTTCGATTTGATGTAAATTACCCCAAGGTATCAAACGCTACGGGCTTAGCTGAGCCGTTACGATACATTTGCAGCAATAGTGAATACAATGGTTTGATGGAAAGTGAAAATCAAAAACTCGCTGTTGAACAATTTTGGTTGGAAAAGTGCAAAAGCAAAGAACGGGCAAGAGAGATCATAAGAGAATACTATACTCGTGTGAATGATGCCAACAACTATTTTACGTCGCATGTTGAAGGGTGGAAAACAGACAGAGGAATGATCTCGATTATTTATGGCAAACCTGTTAGTATTGAAAAAAGAAGCAATTATGAAATCTGGAAATATGGTCAAGGAGGAAGTTACCAGTCCCCCTCCTTGTCATTTACATTTTACAAACAGGAAAACCCGTTCACTGAAAATGATTTTCAATTAAAAAGGGATTACCTGTATAAACCCGGTTGGTATAGGGCTTTAGATATTTGGAGGGCAGGTAGAATTTACAAAGCAGGAGCATGAATCAGGACATTATATATGGTATTCGAGCAACGAATGAGGCCATTGATGCAGGTAAAGAAATCAATAAAGTACTTATCCAAAGAGGTATACAGGGAGATCTTTTCAACCAACTGAAAACCCAACTGGAATTGAAACAGATTCCGTTTCAGCTGGTACCTTACCAAAAGTTAAATAAGCTTACGGACAAAAACCATCAAGGCGTTATCGCTTTTGTGGCGCCCATAGAATATTTCAATCTTGAACAAATCGTTGAAGAGCTGATGGCTGAGGAAAAAGCACCTTTACTATTAATTTTGGACCGCATAACTGATGTAAGAAATTTCGGTTCAATTGCGAGAAGTGCAGAATGCATGGGGGTTGATGCAATCATTATACCGAAACGCGGGGCAGCTCAGGTAACTCCAGACGCAATCAAAACATCTGCGGGATCCTTAACAAAAATAAAAGTCTGTCGAGAGGAAAATCTGCGCGACACGCTTTTGTTGCTGCAACAGTACAAAATTACAATTGCCGGTTGCTCTGAGAAGGCAAAATCATCCGTTTACGACCAAGACCTAACTTCCCCAATAGCAATTGTTTTTGGTTCGGAAGAAGATGGCATATCCAAAGAGATTTACAAACGTTGCGACATTGACTTTACAATTCCCATGCTTGGAGAAATCGCTTCGTTAAACGTGGCGGTTTCCTGCGGAATAGCGTTGTATGAAGTAAATCGACAAAGAAATGGTTAAACCCATCAGGCTTTCTACCGAGAATTTCCTGTTGTTTTCTGTAATGATTTTCGCTGCAGGCATGCGACTTTGGAATGTTGATTCCTGGACATTCACCAACGACGAATTGAGCGCATTGAACCGTCTTAACTTCGATTCGATCAATAATCTGTTGAGAGATGGTGTTTCAATTGATGCACATCCACTTGGAACTCAACTGTTCCTGTATCTATGGACCAAGCTGTTCGGAATTTCTGAAGCAGCAATTCGAATTCCTTTTGTTGCGCTCAGCTTAATATCAACCTACGGAATCTACAAAATAGGGAAAACGTGGGTTCACGAACATCTTGGAATCATTGCAGCTACAATTTTTGCTGGATTGGGCTATACAATTACCTATTCTATTTTGGCGAGACCATATGCAATGGGAACTTTTGCTTTTGTCCTTGTGCTATGGACCTGGACCAATCTGATAAAAAAACAATTGAACATCCCTTTTCTAGGCTATTTTGGCTTTTCTATTTCTCTAGCACTTTGCGCTTACACGCATTATTTTGCCGGACTAACCGCCGGATTTGTATTTCTTATAGGATTTTTGTTCTTGAGAAAGAATCAGCGAAAACCATACATTTTTTCAGGTTTGGGAGCTTGTTTTCTTTTCCTTCCTCATGTAAGCATCTTCATAAAACAATACCAACAAAGTAATGGAGGCACTGCCTGGCTCGGCATTCCTGAAAACACTGCAATCCTGGATTTTTTGTTCTATGGATTGAATGAGTCCTGGCTCTTGATTTCTAGTTTAATTGTCATGCTATTGATCAGGACATTTGTATTCAAAAAACAAAAGGCATCGAAGCTTTCACTTTTTGGTGTAACTATTTTTGCATTGGCATCGTGCTTTTCTCTTGCATATTCAAATTATGTTGCACCAATATTTCAATATTCCATTCTATCATTTGCATTTATTGGATTAATCCTTTCAATAGCTGATCTGATTTATTTCCCGGGAATTAAGATTCACACAATTCAAACCGGGTTTCTAATTTTAATACTGATCATTTCTACGTTCATAACGAATGATTTTCGCATTGAATCAAGATTCGGAACATTTGAAAAAATCGCTCTTTGCATCAAATCTTGGGAGAAAAATAGTGACGACATCATACATGTATCGTCAATCAACCATCGAAACTATTTGAACTATTATTTCAACAAGCATGGCATTACCCCAGAAGTGATCAATCTAAAACTAAAATTCGACGATTCGGGAAAGCGTGACATGCAAGAATTGGCACAATTGATAGACAAACATCAAGGAGCATATTTTTCATACTCGAAATCAACTCTTCCCTGTCGAAATGAAGTAAATCAACTCATTAAAACAAAATTTCCACATGAGTACGGTGGCTTTGCCGGGGAGAATTGCGAATCAACCCTTTTCGGAAGAGGCACAGACAACAAAAACTATCTGTATCGCTCACAACTAAAAACAACCAAAGGAGGAGATTCCACCTACATGTATCACCACACATTTCCCTGGAAAGCACTTAATATCAAAGAAAAGCCTGAAAATTGCCAATTGGCAATAGTCGGAGAATCCAATCTTGACAAGCTAAATGAGGTAGTCATTGTCGTGGAAGTCAGAAGAGACGGAACACCAATAACTGTAAATGGTGAAACATTCTGGACCGGAAGTGACATGTCCTATTTCGTTTCGACTCCTAAATCCTGGAATTCCTGTGTGTCCGTTATTGATCTCCCAAAGGAGCTCAATGCAGATGACGAAATTCACCTATACATTTACAATCCGAAAAACACGCTGATACAACTAAGAAATTATGAAATTAAACTGTTTAAGAAATAACCTCTACTCGATCGTTGTACTTGCGGCGTTGTTTAGTTGTGATGGTAAAGTAACAGATGTCAGTAACGAATCGGAGCTCAATACTATACCGGAATCCATTGATGTTACCGATCTGGACCTAAGCTGGATGACCGGCAAATGGAGAGATTCAACAACATGGGCGCACACCCGTGCACAAATTTTGGAACATTGGAAAATGGACGGCAATATTCTTAGCGGTGAAGGTTGGCAGTTAAAGAATGGCTTAGACACTAGCTTGGTTGAAGAAATTGAAATTGACTTAAATCAACGCCCAATTGTTTTCAAAGCAATGGTGGACAATCAAAACCAAAATGAGCCTATAATTTTCGAGTTAAAATCATACGGCATCGATTCAGTTTATTTCGAAAATTTAGCACATACATTTCCACAAATGATCATCTATCGGATGATCAATGAAGACACAATCCACGCCACGGTTGCCGGTTCTGTCTCTGGCAGCGGAATGCGAAGACAGACCTCAGTGCTTTGCCGATACTAGCCTAGTTCTGCCTGCCGCGCCTGAACAGCAGATGCAAATGGAATTTGTTGGGCCTTACTCTTCGTCCAGGATAAATAGTCAAAGTACTGAAGAACAACACGCTCGCTTGGATTCTTGAATGTCTCTTCCAGTTCCAAAGTCATTTTTTCAAAAATCGGAATACGTGTACTTTCGTCATCGATCTTAATGAGCTTCTTTAAGTATTTAATGATTAGGAACTCCACCTGATAATCCTTCTTTTGCTTCTTCAGGTAACGAGAGGTGGATTTTATCACATACTCAAGTAAATCGAAGTTGTTCAGCTCGAAGTGAATTATTAAATTAAAGAGTCGAGCGAAATTGTAAATGTCCTGTCGTAAAGTTTGCTCATTGTCGTTCAGCAATTTGTTCACCCATTTCAATGCATCATTGTATCTGCCCGCTCCAAAGTACACGTAAGTAAGGTTATAGAAAAAGACGATCTGTTGTTCTTTATTTATCTTTTGACCATACGATTCAATTCCTTCAATAATCTCTTCCGCAATTTCAAGTGATTTATCATACGTTCCTTTTCGGTCGCAGATCATGAGCTCAGCAATATAGCTGCTGGTGAATATTTTAACCTTTACGTCGATACTACCGAAACCCTTTTCATTCGGCAGTAATCGCATCATCTGAATCGTTTCTGTGGCTTTATCCAGTTCATTATTGTCAATGTAGCAGTACAGTAAATTTTTTAACGTCCTTACATACCGTTTTGCGAGATCTCTTTTCAAGAGGGGGTTATTGTCCAAAATGGTCTTTACCCTCAGAAACTTAAAAAAACTGGTTTGATAATCCCGGTTCGTCGCTGCACACAACCCTTGAATGTAATAACAAATGGTTGCTGCCCTAGAAGATAAAGCTGTATTCTTCCCTTTTATTAATGGATGATTGGCTATCTCATCGACCATGGCACGTTCCTTTTCATTCTTTGAAAATCCACCCGACCTATACAAATAGTTGATTCTGGAGTAGAGCATCTGATATTCAGCAAGGTTTCGGAGCTTGTTAATTACTTCCTGCTCTTCAATGATCAATTCATCTAGATTTCGATCAAATTTTCCTGCTTCATAGGCTTCTTCCAACAATAATTTCTCCCAGCCCAAAAGTTCAAACCAGTAGTAAAACTTTTCGTGCAGTATTGCTTGCTTCTTGGCTCGGGTTACGAATTTATTGCACTCCGCAAACAAAGCTTTCCTATATAGAATTTCAATATTCTTTACTTCCTGCTTCAAAATTGAGCTGATGGTTTTGTCGGAATGGAAGGACCTTAGACTTTTAAGAATAAGTTTATACAGATGGTTTTTTTCAGAAGGAAAATGTTTGACAAATGTTTCGTTTCGAAATTCGTGTTTGAGCAGATCCTCATCGTATACTTTTTGCTTTTCAATGTGGTCAAATATCTTCAGATAGTTCTTTTCTCCACTTTGCAAAGACGAGGTCAGCTTGAAAAACCTCTTCTCGCTTTTCGTTAGGGATTGAACCAGGTCAAACAGTTCGGTTGATGCTTTCATGGGATTACAAGATTTACTTGGATGCGTGCTACGCTAAATTAGCAAATTAATCTCTTTTTAGCAATCCAATAGTTACGACCTCTTGAATATGCGGCGATTAATTCAGTACTTTGGAAATCAAATCCGTGGTAATGAAAAAATTCTTTTTGTTGTTATTCGTCGCATTTGCATCTGTAGCAAATTGCCAACATTCTCACCTTTGCAAACATGGACAGCTTCAAAATAATTTAGTTTGGTCTCCAAAAAGCAGCGAAAACGACAATAAACGGAGTGATACAATTAACATAATAAACTACTCCGTTTACCTCGATTTTTCTAACGCCAGTGCACAAGAGATTCAAGGAAATTGTGCTATCACTTTTCACCCAAAACAAAACAACATCTCTCATATTAATCTGGATCTTTTGGAGTTGAGCATAGACTCAATTACACAGAATGACACGTTAATAACATACTCTTACAACGATACACTTATTCAAGCAAGCTTGCTGTCAGTCCTAAATACTATCGATACAGCAACGGTGGTAGTGCACTACCATGGGTCGCCTCAACAAGATGCATCCGGTTGGGGTGGGTTTTATTTTCAGGGAAGTTATGCATACAATCTCGGTGTTGGCTTCTCTGCTGACCCGCACAATTATGGCAGAGTTTGGCACCCTTGCTTCGACAATTTCAAAGAACGAGCCACTTACAATTTTGAGATATTGACTACCAATGGAAACACATCGTACTGTAACGGCCAGCTAATCAGCGACCTAGTTTCAGGAGATACTTTGATCCGCTCGTGGGAAATTACCTCGCCTATTCCCTCCTACTTAGCAAATGTCGCTGTAGGACCGTATACACATGCCCGGATGGATCACATCAGCGCTCTTTCAGGTTTAACCATTCCTGTTTGGTTGATCTCTTCTCCGTCAGACACCTCATCATTTACCAATGCTTTTCAAAACCTCGACGACGCGATAGACATTTATGAGTCTGAATTTGGCCTCTACAAATGGAGCAAAGTGGGTTTTGTGGCCGTCCCTTTCAGCTCCGGGGCAATGGAACACTCTACGAACATCTGTTACCCAAAGGCAGTATTGGGTTCAGGTATTGCTTACGAAACACTCATGGCTCATGAATTGTCTCATCAGTGGTGGGGAAACTACGTCACCACCGAATCTGAAAATGAAATGTGGATCAACGAGGGGATGGCAGTGTACTGCGAACACCTTTTTCTAGAAGGGAAATATGGTTATACCACCTACATAAACAATGTGAAAAGCAATCACAAAAACGTGTTACTGAATGCCCATATAAACGATGATGGCCATTACGCACTGGCGAATGTGCCGCATTTGCATACATACGGAGATCATTCCTATAAAAAGGGCGCAGATGTGATGCACACATTACGGTCAGTCATGGGAGATTCCAACTTTTTTGCTGGATTGAAATCGATCCAGCTCAATCGAGCCCATAGAACAATTAATTCATTAGAATTCAGAGATGAACTGAATGCTTCTTCAACGGTCGATGTCACAGATTTTTTTAATGATTGGATCATGAATCCCGGCTTTCCACAATTCTCAATAGACTCATTTTCCGTTAGTCCAAATGGGTCCGACTTCGATGTTACCGTATATACGAAACAACGGTTACGCGCTGCTCCAAGCTATTATAACAGTGTTCCTTTTCAAATTACATTGCTGGACGACAACTGGGCCAAAGCATCGAAGTCCATCCTGCTCAGTGGTATAGTGGATACCGTCACGATCACAATACCATTTCATCCTACCGTTGCCTTTCTAAACGAAAACGATAAAATCAACCAGGCCACAACCGGAGAAAACAGTGTTTTTTATTCTGTTTCCAATTTGGACCTGAATTACTCTGAAATACGATTATTTGTTGATCAACTGGATGATTCTGTATTTCTGCGGTCGGAGCACAACTATGTTGCTCCGGACGGATTCATCGATCCAAGTGGTTGGAATGCTCAATACAAGCTGAGCGAAGAGCGGTATTGGACCATTCATGGAATTTTCGGCAACAACTTTCGAGGTAAAATGCGGGTATTCTACAAAGGGCAATCACCCGGAGCATTGGATTACGAACTGTTCAATGATGGAGGGACAGGAATTTTTCATGAGGACAGTATTCGTCTATTCTATAGAAGTGGAGCTGGAGAGGAATGGACTGTTTTACCCAACTGCACGGTTCAACCGGCGGGAAATCCTCTCGATGGATATGGGTACATAAATACAGATACGCTTTTGCCCGGTGACTACACATTCGGGTGGATATCTGGTCCTGTTGGCCTAAACGATCAGATTGATAAGAAAGAATACCGTATATATCCAAATCCTACCAAAAACGTCTTATGGATTGACCTTAGAGATTTCGAAAGCTCTAATTACACACTCACAATCAACGACTTGAACGGAAAAATGGTACAATCGGAGTCCAGCTGTTCATCCATTTCATTACTCGATTTGAGCCGTATCAAACCCGGAGTATACATTCTGTCTGTAATGGATCAAAGCAAATTTATTCTGTCTGAAAAGATAATTGTTCATTGAATCGTCTATATTTATACAACTGTAAAAACAAAAAACATGGAAAATAACGAAAACCAACCTGCTGCTGCAGAACCTACTCAAGCAGCTGCTTCTGCACCTGCTGCAACTGTTAAAGAAAAGCCGCCCAAGGCTGTAATCGGAATGATTTTTGGGATTGCTTCAATCGTTTTCTGCTATTTGGGGGCTCTTAGCTTAGTCCTTGGTCTATTAGCTGTGATCTGGCATGGGAAAGCGAAGAAAGTCTACTTGACAGATGAGGCAAAATACAAATCAGGATATACGCTTGCAAAAGTGGGCAACATAACGGGCTGGATAGGAATGCCGTTAAGCTTTATCTACTTCATATTTTGGGTTATGTGGGTTATTGCCATCTCATAACAAACAATTGCAATCGAATATTTTAGTTTAGGTGATTCTTACGAGTAGGAATCACCTATTTATTTCCAACCCTTAACAACAAAAAAAGACACTAGCATGGAATCAACAAACGAATTAGGAGCTAACCAGGGAGCCCCCGTAAGACCTGGAAAAACTCCAAACGCTTTAAATTGTATGATCTATGGCATTGTTTCGGCTTCAACAGCGTTCTTTGTCATCCCGGGAATAATATTTGCCATATTGGCATTTGCCAAAAGAAAGAAGGACCATCCTACCGTATTGGCAAATCCCGGAATGTACAAAGCTTCGGAGATTCATATGAAAGTGGGCTTTGGCCTAGCTTGGTTGGGAATCGGACTAAGTGGATTTTTCATAACCTATTTTGCATTGATCATCTCCCTGCTCTCATATGGAGCTAATTCATATGAGTACTACGATTATGACTATGACTCATATGACTACTATGACGATTACGACTACTAATAAATAGTAGCTACTTTGATATGGAAGATTCTTTTGAAACACTCGATCGGCACATTAAACAAGAACATACGCCGCAGCCAAAAAAACCTTTAACACCGAACGCGATCAAAGGAATGGTATTTGGTATAGTTTCCATTGTTAGCTCAGGATTTATCGTAACGGGAATTGTCTTTTCCATTATGTCTTTTAGCTACAGCGCCAGGGATATGCCTTTGGTAAAATCTGATCCTGTTACCTACCGTTCCTCAGGATCAATGCTCAAAGCAGGACGTATTTGTGCAGCAATAGGCTTACCTCTCTCCTTACTGTATATACTCTATTATGTGTGGGTCTTCTCGTCGGGGTTTTACAGCACGTACTAAAAGTCTATGACTTCCTATCCATGCTAAGGCATTTTTTTAACGAATCCAGAATTTGTTCCTCTGAAGCTGTTTGATCGATCAGACAAGATCCAATTTCTTGAAGAAACGTAAAATTAATTTGGCCGTTTCTATTCTTCTTATCGTTCTTCATATTCTTCACAATTGCCTGTAACTCCATGGGCTCAATATCAGGTATTGTATACGAACCCAACACCATGTTTTCAACATGGTTGTAACAATTTTCAGAAGTGACCCCCAGACAGTATCCTAAATCCGCTTCCACCACCATGCCTAACGCCACGGCCTCGCCATGTAATAATGGAACTTTTGAGCTAATGAAATGCGTCTCTAATGCATGACCCACTGTATGGCCAAAATTGAGCTTTTTTCTATCGTTCCTATCCTCAAAATCTGCCAGAACCAATTGATTTTTGAGTTCGACAGATCTTTGCACCAATGATTTTACATGCGGCAAGTCGCCAAAAGTACTTTTTATCGTTTGATTCCAATAGTCTCGATCCAACGCAGCGCCATGCTTTAATACTTCTGCAAAACCACATTTCAGTTGAATATCCGGCAGGCTGTCTAAAAAATCCACATCCACGACTACGAGATCCGGAGTTGCAAAATTTCCAATTAAGTTCTTTAATCCTGCAAGATCCACTCCCACTTTTCCCCCAATTGATGCGTCAACCATCGCCAGCAGCGAGGTCGGAACCTGGATAAATGAAACTCCACGCTTGAAAGTACTGGCAATAAAACCACCCAAATCCGTTATTACTCCACCACCCAGATTAATTATAACATCATTTCTGGATACACGAAGTTCCTTCAATCGATTCCAAACCTGAATACAAACCTCAATGTTTTTGTTTTCTTCTCCACTGTCGAGCTGAATGATGTCTGCCGAATTCAACTTTGAATCTGCTCTGATGATTTTTGGCCAACAGTATTTGAAGGTATTCTCATCCGCTATCACAATGGGCCTTTTGTCCGGATGCCTTTGAAAATATTCGGCTAATATTAATTGAGCATTACCAAAAACAACATCGTGACCTACCGAGGTTAAAACCAAGCGTTCTTCCATATGGCAAAGTAAGTAAGAAAGGAAGAAATAGAGAAGAATATTTACAATTGACTGAATAATTATATTTGTTCCCTCATGGTGTCATTTGACAATACAGAAATAGCATTCAGAAGCAAGACAAATGCAGAGCTGAACAGAGCTTATAAGCTGTACAAAATTGTAAGCAACCGAACAATTGTCTCTTTTGGGAAATGGGCGACTAACGTTGCACTCACCGTTAAATTCCCGATCAGACGCGCTGTAAAAGCTACCATTTTCAAACAATTTTGCGGAGGCGAAACCATTGCCGAGTGCAACCAAACTATTCAACAGCTTTGGGAGTATGGAATTGGAACCATTTTGGACTACTCGGTTGAGGGTAAAATTGGCGAATCCAATTTTGAAGCGACATGCAAAGAGATTTTGAAAACCATCGAACGGTCAAATCAAGAAAAAGCCATCCCATTCAGTGTATTTAAAGTTACAGGGCTTGCACCTTTCTCACTTCTGGAGAAAATAAGCAAAGGTGACAAATTATCAGACGAGGAAGAAGTAAGTCGATTAGCACTCTACGACCGTGTGGATCGAATTTGTCATGCCGCATCTGAAGCAAAGACACCGGTGTTCATTGACGCGGAAGAATCCTGGATTCAACAAAGTATTGATGACCTCAGCCTTGAAATGATGGTGAAATACAACAAAGATTTTGCTGTAGTATACAACACTATTCAGCTCTATCGGTGGGATCGTTTGGAATACATTAAGCTGCTAAATGAACGTGCAGAGAAAGACTCTTTCGTCCTTGGACTAAAGCTGGTTCGAGGAGCCTATATGGAGAAAGAAAGAGACAGGGCAACACTCAACAACTATCGCTCTCCCATACAGGAAAGCAAAGAGCAAACCGATAAGGATTACGACCTTGCTCTGGAATACTGCGTACTCAATATTGAACGAATTTCCATCTGTGCCGGCACACACAACGAAAAAAGCTCCTTGTTGCTGACCGAGCTGATGAGTAAACACCGAATTGAAAAAAATGATCCAAGGATTTGTTTTGCTCAACTTCTTGGCATGAGCGACCACATCAGCTACAACTTGTCAAACGTAGGATATAATGTGGCAAAATACGTTCCTTACGGACCGGTAGATGAGGTCTTACCTTACCTCTTGCGCAGGGCAGATGAAAACACTTCGGTAGCAGGACAAACAACGAGAGAGCTCTCTTTGATAATCAAAGAACGAAAAAGAAGGAAATCGATTTAGTTACAATCACATGAGGATGTGCCGTCCTTTTCCGTGATTTCAAGAATTCTTGTCTTAAACCCTTCCTCAACCAGAAAATACAGCGTATCAGTAAGATTCAGATTGAATTTTATTGTATACACTGGATTAGGATCCCTTCGGGGGAAGCTGCGTTCATGAACTACGGTTCCATTTTGCAACACATTGCTTGCAAACAAACTATCTATTCCTACACAATTGAATTGACATTCATTACTGGATGTCAGAGAGAATCCATTCTTCCTCAACCGTTCAAGAATCATATCATTCGGTTCGTACAACACTTGCTTGGATTCGTTGGAGAAATCACTACAAGCACAACGGGTATCGTAACCATGAAATTGAATCACTTCAGATAGTGAATCGGTCATATCTACTAAAAATGAAACCTTGAGCTCATCGTATTGAACCACATACTCTTTTCGCAAACCTGAAGTTTGACTTTCCGAAAATGACACCTCCCCATAGTTGAGCAAATTGTATACATCTTCTTTTCCAAGTCCATAACATTCCATTCGGCAAAGGGTGCTATCAGAAATTCTGATTTGATTTTCCGCAATAAAACTCTTTACACGGTTTCCGGGAAGCCATTCGCATGATCTTGGACCAAGCATGAAATAGGATGCGATCAATCCCATCAAAACACCAACAAGATAAACCCTTAGCCTTCTTCCGATCTTCATGCGACGAAATTAGTCAATATAGCGGCAACACTAAAGGGGTTCAATAAAATAATTGCTATTGGAAAGTACTCAACGGTCTAAATGGCAGCCATGAGTAGATTTAGGTCTTTATAGGACAATCCGAACGTCTCACCCAAATAAGACGAAGTTAATGTTCCTTTGTACATGTAAACTCCATGTCTGAACCCGGCATTGTCATGTATGATTTTGTCCATTCCTCCACCTTCTCCTATATCTATGATCAAAGGTGCAAAAATGTTACTCAACGCAAAAGAAGCTGTTCTAGGAACACTGGATGCGATATTGGGAACACAGTAATGAATTATTCCATATTCCTTATACGTGGGAGCTTCATGCGAAGTAACCCTAGAAGTTTCAAAGCAACCACCCTGGTCAATACTAATGTCGACAATTACGGACCCTTCTTTCATGTCCTTTACCATTTCTTCACTGACCACCAGTGGAGTTCTTCCGGCTTGTGCTCGTAATGCGCCTATTGCGACATCAGCTCTTCTCAAGGCTTTCGCCAGAACTTTCGGAGTGATCACAGAGGTATAAATTCTCTGGCCCAATGAATTTTGAAGTCTCCTTATCTTGTAGGTAGAATTATCAAAAACCTTGACTACTGCTCCTAAACCAAGTGCTGCTCTAGCCGCAGACTCCGCAACCGTTCCTGCTCCTACGATGACCACCTCAGCCGGCGCAATACCCGCAACCCCACCAAGCATCATACCCCGTCCCATTTCCTCACTCAGGTATCTTCCCGCAGTTAAAATAGCCGTATTTCCTGCAATCTCACCCATAGATCGAATCACCGGAAAAATGCCGGAATTGTCTTTCACATAATCCCATGCAATAGCGGTAACTTTTTTCTCCATTAACTTTTTTAGTGTGTTCTTCGGCTGAACAGTCAATTGTAATGCAGAGAAAAGCGTTTGCTTCATTTGCATCATTGCTATTTCATCATTGGTGGGTGGAGCAACTTTAAAAATAAGGTCTGCCTTGAATACCTCTGCCCGGTCGTGAACAATTCTCGCCCCGGCCTCACTGTAGTCCGTATCGTTAAAATTTGCTCGAAGGCCGGCTTTTGATTCAATTACCACTGTATGTCCATTGGCGGCCAATAAACCAACCGCTTCAGGAGCCAGTGCAACTCTGTTTTCATTAAAGGCCGTTTCTTTTGGAATACCGATAAAGAGCTTCTTCGATTTCTTACCCACCTCTAGCATTTCTTCCTGGGGCATCAATGCTGCTTCTTGAGCAAGAGATTTCAGGGTATCGCCGGATACATTCATTTATCTATCGTTATTATGCGGATATTTTCCCGTGCTTGAACGATAACCCTTACGTAATTATCCGGCAAAAGTTTCTTGATGTTGTCTGCCCATTCCACAAAGCAGTAGCTCCCACTATACAAATAATCCTCCATTCCGATATTTTGTGCCTCAGCTTCAGATTCCAAGCGGTAACAATCGATGTGATAGATCGACCCATAAGACGAAGAATAATATTCATTTATAATTGGATAAGTCGGGCTCATCGGCTCATCTGTGACATCAAGCTGGCGACATATTTCTGCAATCAATGTTGTTTTGCCCGCACCCATTGCGCCATCCACAACTATCAAGCCTTGAGGCAATTCCTTTATAATTTGAGTGACCTTGGCCTTCAACTCAGACAATTCACCTATTACTATTTCCATTACTTGGGCTTAAGCTCAACAAATGGTATAAGCACTTCCTCCAATGAAATGCCCCCATGCTGAAACGTATTGTTATAAAACTTAACGTAGTGATTGTAATTGTTTGGGTAAACAAAAAAGCTATCTTCTTTTGCAAAGATATACGAGCTACTCATATTTTGTTGAGGCAAAAAACAATCTCTCGGGTTTTTCACTTCAAATACTTCTTTTGCATTGTAATTCAAATTCTTACCTTGTTTGTATCTCAAATTTGTATTTGTATTGCGATCTCCTACTACCTTTATCGGGTCATCCACTCGAATTGTACCATGATCCGTAGTGAGTAAAACTTTCATTTTATTTTCAGCAGCAAGTTTAAACAATTCAAATAACGGCGAGTGTTCAAACCAGCTTAGTGTAATCGACCGATACGCCGCCTCGTCATCCGCAAGTTCACGTATCACCTCCATATCCGTTCGCGCATGCGAGAGCATATCAACAAAATTGTAAACGACAACATTCAGATCATTTTGTGTCAAATTTTGAAAGTTCTCCACTAATTTTTTTCCTTTACCCAGATTTGTAATCTTGTTATAAGAATGTTTTATCGGATGGCCCAATCGATTTAAATTCTCGGTTAACAATTCCATTTCAAAGAGATTCTTGCCTCCCTCATCCTGATCATTTTTCCACCATTTTGGATAAGATGATTGAATTTGTGATGGCATCATTCCTGCAAATAATGCATTTCGAGCATATTGCGTTGCCGTGGGTAAAATGCTATAATAAATTTCTTCTTTTTCTACAGTGAATAGATCCCTTAATACAGTTCTTAGAATTCTCCATTGATCGTACCTAAGGTTATCAATCACAAATAACATCACCGGGTGCCCACCCAAATGAGGAGCGACTTTATCTTTGATCACTGTATGCGACATGGTTGGAGGCTCTTCCACACCGTTTAGCCAAAATGAATAGTTATCGCAGATGAAACGACAAAACAGCTGATTCGCCTCCTTTTTTTGCATCGCGAACACCTCCGCCATACTTTCCTCATTGGAATTTTCCAATTCAAGTTCCCAATGAACTAATTTTTGGTAGAATTCAACCCACTGCTGATGGTCCATTCGATCTTGCAATTCCATGGCAATTTGCCGGAATTCTCTTTGGTAATCCGTAGTTGTTTTTTCACTAACCAACCGTTTTGATTCCAGGTTTTTTTTGAGGGACAAAAGGATCTGGTTTGGGTTAACCGGTTTTATCAGGTAATCGGCAATTTTTCCTCCTATAGCTCCTTCCATTATGGACTCTTCTTCACTTTTAGTGATCATAACTATGGGAATAGAAGGGTGTTTCCCCTTTATTCTATCCAGCGTTTCAAGACCTGACAAACCAGGCATGTTCTCATCCAACAACACCAAGTCAAAATCCTGTTCACCAATTTTATCAATAGCGTCATCTCCACTATTAACAGTTTCTATTTTATATCCTTTATTTTCTAAGAAAATAACATGTGGTTTCAAAAGTTCGATTTCATCATCGGCCCATAGAATCTTATTACCCATATTGTTCTGTATAAAATTGATAGATTTACGTTGCACTAATTTACGATTCGAATAAGTGGTTAACAAAAAGAAAATATTTAACGATCCGATCTATGGTTTTATTTCAATTCCAGACCAACTTATTCTGGAAATAATAGACCACCCTTATTTTCAACGACTTAGACGAATAAAACAACTTGGACTAACTGACTTTGTATACCCCGGTGCTCTTCACACAAGATTTCACCATGCCCTTGGTTGTGCATTTCTGATGCAAAAAGCTATTGCTTCACTTAGACAAAAGGGTCATCAAATTTCTCCAGACGAGGCAAACGGTGCGATTTTGGCAATTTTATTACACGATATAGGACACGGGCCATTTTCTCATGCATTAGAACATTCCTTGGTGCAGGGTATTACGCATGAAGAGATTTCTCTGCATTTCATGAATTCGCTCAATGTCATTTTTGGCGGTCGGCTCGATACCGCAATCAAAATATTTACCAACGAACATCCTAAAAAGTTTCTTCATCAACTGGTTTCAAGTCAGCTGGACATGGATCGATTGGATTATTTGGCGCGGGACAGTTTCTACTCCGGAGTTTCCGAAGGAGTCGTGAGTAGTGAACGGATTATTGATATGCTCGACGTTGTTGATGACCATCTTGTGGTGCAGCAAAAAGGGATCTATTCGGTGGAAAAATTTATTGTAGCTAGAAGGCTCATGTATTGGCAAGTGTATCTGCACAAAACTGTAATTTCGGCCGAATTCATGTTGGTGAAAATTTTGGAAAGGGCGGTATCTTTAGCTGCTGACAAACATGAGCTTTTTGGATCTCCTGCCCTTAATTTCTTCTTATACAATCAATTGGACAAGGAAGACTTCATTTCCGGACGTGCAATTCAGGAATTTGCCAAGTTGGACGACTATGATATCATGGGTGCAATAAAAGTCTGGAGAAACTCACCCGACCGCATATTATCTTTTCTTTGCGAGGCAATGGTGGATCGAAACTTGTTTAAAGTGAAAATCAGCAAAGAGCCATTCAGCACTGACCAAATAAATGAAGTAAGTGAAAAGATCAGTTCTCAATTCTCGATCGACCAATCATTAGTCCACTATTTCATCATACATGAAGAAGTCGCGAACAATGCCTACAATTTAGACAGTGCGTCCATCAATTTGTTGTATAAGGATGGTCGGACACGCGACATTACAGAAGCTTCCGACAACCTGAACGTTCACACTCTTGCGTCTCCCGTTACGAAATATTTTCTTTGTCATCCAGAGCTTCAAACATGACCAACTAGATCAATCGTTTATTGCCGTTTACCAAAGAAATAGCTTTTGTGAGATACCTCCTTCTTTTCCCAGTACTGGCGATTATGCTTGTACAGTCTAGTTCCGCTTTTTGTCAATCAAAGCGCCCCTCAGATAATAGGACTGAAAATCCTGCGGGTGAAATCTATGGAAATGTGATAGACTCACTGGAAAACATTCCTCTTGGATACATTACTATTCGAGTATTTTCCTCGAAATCAAATGAGCTGATTGGAGGTGCCATTTCCGAGGAAAATGGTCACTTTTCCATTACTAATATTCCTTTGGGATCCTATAATCTTGACCTAAGTTTTACAGGTTATAAAACTCGAGTAATTAAAAATGTCGTTTTAAGTGACATGTACTCCACGCTTCATCTGAAAAACGTATTACTTGAACCTCTATTTCTGGAAGAAGTTGAAGTTACCGGAAGTGGGCCCATGATTAGCTACGAAATTGACAAAAAAGTACTTCATGTTGAGGATCAAATCAATACGGATGGCCAAACGGCTATTGAGATATTGGAAAATCTCCCGTCCATTTCGATCAGTTCGGATGGAACGGTGAGTCTGAGAGGAAGTTCCAGTTTCACTTTACTCATTGACGGAGTTCCAACAGTGCTCGATGCAGGTGATTACCTGGCATCTCTACCCGCTAGTGCGGTAAAAGAAATAGAAGTAATTACAAATCCGTCTGCAAAATACGACGCCGAAGGTATGAGTGGAGTGATGAACATCATAACTAAGAAGAGCAATTTAGAAGGTGTAAGTCTATTGCTCAGCGGGCAAACAGGAACATTTAACAACCATAGCTCAGATCTCGCCTTGAGCCTCAAACGAAAAAAGTTTTCATTTGACCTCGGAGGAGGTTGGAGAATCAGAAATCGACCCAACAACCAAATCGAAGATCGTATCACGAACTACGATAGCACTGAAAACCAGCTTTACAGCGAAGGGATCAGCAATTGGTCAAGGTCAAATTGGACGGTAAACGGAAGTTGTAGCTGGACACCGAACAATGCACACTTACTTGTGCTTTCAGCCAGAATAAAATCGAATTTGATGCGAGGCGACAATAGTCTTGAATACCTGAATTACGACAATGGTCTTCTTATCGAACAGTTTACTGCTGAGCCAAACAAGTATATTCAGTTTATGAATAATTCGTTCAGTATGAGTTACCAATATAACTTTAAACGAAACAAAGACCACAATATCAGCTTCAAAGCCATTGCCAACTTTTCAGGTGCTAATCAGCAGGACACCACCTTCAACTATAATATAGACGGCAGCATTGCTTCCGGAAATTTGTACACGGAAACGGGACCATCTAATGCCAACCGATTTAAAATTGATTATCAACTGCCAATCAATGGCAATACGTTTGAAGCCGGAATCCAATCTCAGTTCGGCTTAAGTGGAGACATCGGGAAAAATTATGTTTACAATACCGCTAATCATACGTTTGAATTCGATTCACTATTCAGCTCTGATGTCGATTACGTTCGAGACATTCATGCAGCCTATACCATGTTTGGTGGGAAACGTGAGAATTTAGGCTATCAGATAGGACTCCGGGCCGAATACACCTACCGAACCATATCCTCTACACAAGCTATCGAATTCACGCAAATCAATCGCTTGGATTGGTTCCCTTCAGCTCATTTTTCATACAACCTAAAAAGAAAAGGACAGATCATTGTCAGCTATTCAAGAAGGATTGAACGGCCACGAAGCTATTATTTTGAGCCCTTTGTTACTTGGTCCAGCCCCTATCTCGTTCGGAGCGGGAATCCAAATTTACAACCCACGTACATTAATGCTTTTGAGATCAATTACATGAAACCACTAAAGCGTAAGAGCTTTTATAGCTTGGAATTATATGCGAGACAAAACAATGGAGTAATTCAGCGACTGTCCTCTGTTTATGATGAGGGGATTTTAATTACCCGACCTGAAAATATTGGAGCATCTTCCTCCTTCGGTCTTGAAGGCATGATCGATCACAAATTGACGGACTGGTGGCAAATAAACGCTGGAATAAATACCTATTATTTTTCCATAACCGGAACGCTTTCCAATCGGGATTACGACACTGAATCGTTCAATTATAGTGGACGGTTGACAAACACCTTTAACGTAAAAAAAGAATGGATCATACAACTCATTTCAAGATATACGAGCGCATCTGTTACTGCTCAAGGCGAAAGCTATGATAATTTCGTTCAAGACATTTCAATAAAAAGAAGCATTTTGAAAAAGAGAGTATCAATTACTTTTCAAGGAAGAAATGTATTGAATACATCCCGCAGAAAGAGCAATTCACAGATTGAGAATGTATCGGTTTCCAGCCTGTCAACACCACTGTATCCACAGTTGTCTCTTGCACTGACTGTGAAACTGAATAATTACCAAAAGGTTTTCGACCGACAAGAAGAAATGGATGATTTTTGATGCCAGGAATGAAAATTCTGTCTTAACATTCCAACAGCAAAGACAGAACAAAAGCTATTTTGAGGGCTTAGTGATAAATCTCATTTGATGTACTAATTTTCCTATTTTTGAGGCGATGGAATTTTCAGCAGAACAAATTGCCCAATTGCTTGGAGGTACAGTTGAGGGATCGGGTGATGTAAAAGTCAACAATCTGTCAAAAATTGAGGAAGGAAAACCCAACACTTTATCTTTCCTTGCCAATCCGAAATACACAGAATTTATTTACACTACGAATGCGTCCATTGTAATCGTATCAAATTCTTTTAAGGCAGAACATGAATTACCAGCTACATGCACGCTGATTCGGGTTGAAGATCCCTATCAGAGCTTTGCTATTTTGCTGGAACAATACAATCAGATTACAAACAACAAAACCGGCATTTCCAAAACAGCATCGATTCCTGATTCTGCGTCAATCGGTTCAGATTGCTACATTGGAGACTATGTTTCTATTGGTGAAAATGTAACGATTGGGAATAACGTAAAAATACATGCGGGTTGCTGCATCGCAGATTCTTCTCAAATTGGAGACGATTCCATCTTATTTTCAAATGCAAGTATTTATTCCAATTGCGTGATTGGTAAATCGTGTACCATTCATTCCGGTGTGGTCATAGGTTCAGATGGCTTTGGATTCGCTCCGAACTCAGAAAATAATTATAAAAAAGTACCGCAAATCGGAAATGTCATTGTAGAGGACCATGTAGAAATTGGCTCCAACACTTGTATCGACAGAGCCACGCTCGGATCAACGATAATCCGGAAAGGAGTCAAACTAGATAATCTTATTCAAATTGCGCACAATGTCGAAATCGGCGAGAACACAGTGATTGCCGGTCAGACTGGGATAGCAGGTTCCACAAAAATTGGAGCAAATTGCATGATTGGAGGTCAGGTTGGAATAGTCGGACATTTGAAAATTGCCAACGGAGTTAAAATTGCAGCCCAGTCAGGAATTGAATCAAGTATTGAACAAGAAGGAGAAATCGTTCAGGGATCACCGGCCTTTTCTATTGGGAAGTACAAAAGATCCTATGTTTTGTTTCGATCAATGCCAAAAGTCAAAGCAAAAATCGATGAGCTGGAAAAAGAACTAAAAGAACTGAAAAAACGAATGTAATGAGCGAAAATCAAACAACGCTTGAGAATGAGATTAAAATGAGCGGCGTAGGCCTCCACACGGGAGAAAAAGTAAATATCAATATACTTCCTGCTCCGGCAAATCACGGTTACAAATTCCAAAGAATGGATTTGGACAAACAACCGATTATCAAGGCGGATGCTGATCTTGTTGTGAACACGGAGCGCGGAACAACACTAGAAAAAAATGGAGTTCGAGTGTATACCACCGAGCATCTATTAGCAGCCTTGTATGGCATGCAAATAGACAATGCACTTATTCAGATCGATGGACCTGAAATACCCATTATGGATGGAAGTGCCATCTTATTTGTTAATGCAATTGAAAAGGCAGGCACAAAATCTCTAGACGCAAAGCGCGATTATTTCGAATTTCAAATGAATCAACCCTACGAGGATCTTGAAAAAGGAATTGAAATGCTAGCGGTGCCTTATTCGGAATTTCGATTGACTGTAATGGTGGACTATGATTCTCCTGTACTCGGAACCCAACATGCTAACATTTACTCTATCGATGATTTCAAAAAAGAAATTGCTCCTTGCAGGACATTTGTATTTCTCAGAGAGCTTGAGGCACTGGCAAGATCGGGTTTGATTAAAGGTGGTGACATCGACAATGCAATTGTTCTTGTAGAAAGAGAGAATATTCCAAAAGAAGAGCTGGACGAGCTGGCAGCTTTATTAGGAAAGGAGCATCTCGAAATAAATATGAAGGGAATTGGCACTTTGAACAATGCCGAACTAAAATTTATCAACGAACCTGCTCGACACAAATTACTGGATATCATTGGGGACTTGGCTCTTGTTGGCAAACCCATTAAAGGACATATCCTCGCTGCCCGACCCGGGCACTCCGGAAATGTTTCATTTGCCAAGATCATAAAACAGATCATGACCAACCAAAAAGGAAAAAAACTTTTTGATCTGAACAAAGATCCGTTATACGATATCAACGACATCGAAAGAATGTTGCCACACAGATATCCTTTTTTGATGGTAGATAAAATCATGGAAATCACAGAAAATGGAATCATTGGAGTCAAAAATGTAACCATGAATGAGCCCTTCTTTCAGGGTCACTTTCCAGGTAATCCGGTTATGCCCGGAGTGCTTCAAATTGAAGCAATGGCTCAGGTAGGTGGAATATTTGCCCTCAGTCAGGTGGATGAGCCCGAAAAGTACATGACATACTTTATGAAAATTGATGACGTTAGATTTAAGAGAAAAGTAATTCCTGGAGACACCGTTGTTTTTGATCTGGAATTGGTCACCCCCATACGGAGAGGCATTGTGCATATGAAGGGGATCGCATATGCGAACGGTGAACCTGCCACAGAAGCAGAAATGATGGCACAAATCGTTAAAGAAATAGACTAATGAGTGTACAAGCCAATATTCATCCTGATGCCAAAATTGGCGAAGGGACAGTAGTTGAGCCTTTTGCTACAATTCAAGGGGATGTTGAAATCGGAGAAAATTGCTGGATCGGACCCGGAGCGTGCATCATGGATGGAGCACGTATCGGAAATAACGTAAAGATTTTTCCGGGCGCCATCATCTCCATTGTGTCACAAGATTTAAAGTACAACGGTGAAAAAACCACTACTCATATTGGCGATAATACAGTTATCCGTGAATATGCCACTGTGCACAAGGGAACGATTGACAAAATGAAGACTACAGTGGGAAGCAACTGTCTGCTAATGGCGTATGTGCATATCGCTCACGATTGCATTGTTGGCGATCACGTGATCATTGCAAACTCCAGCCAAATTGCCGGACATTGCATCATCGAAGATTGGGTAATCATCGAAGGAGTTGTAGCCGTGCAACAATTTGTTACCATAGGTGAACAAGCTTTTGTAGCCGGCGGCTCACTAGTACGAAAAAATGTTCCGCCATATGTTAAAGCAGCAAGAGAACCACTTTCCTATTGTGGTGTTAACGCAATCGGTTTAAGAAGAAGAGGATTCACTGATGCACAAATTTCAAATATTGAAGATGTTTATCGTGTTATCTACATCATGAACAGTAACATTTCACAAGCAATTAAAATTGCCGATCTAGAAATTCCAAATTCCAACGAAAAAGATACCATCTTAAAGTTCATTCGAAATTCGGATAAAGGCATAATGCGGGGAATCTCGTAAATGGACATTTCGAAGAAAAAAAAATTTTACACGATCAGCCGAAAGCTAAGGTCGTATCTAAAGGATTACGACAGAGAAAAAAACATTCCGGTTTCCTATGAAAATTTATTGAGGCACACGGATAGTTTTCCACTGTTTGATAAGAGTGGAAAAGACACCTTATGGGAAACGGTGATCTTCGATCCGGCAACGCAAAAGGAGCTGAACATTGGACTAACCGCCATTTATGCCTTATTGAAAACTGACGGCGACCTTTCCGTCATGGAGCATTTAGTCGTTGACCGAATCGACTATTGCCAATTTGGCAACTCCAAACCTTTCCGAGTCAGAATTGTAAACCAATTCAACGACAATTACGATTATTTTTACGTAAAAATAGCCGATGCATCTCGAGTTTATGGTCTGGAATTGGAACACATCCTGTCACCGAACAGGATCAATTACCTGGTAGATAAAAATTCATTGATTGAAGAACACATTGCCGGTATTCCCGGGGATGCATTTATAGATAACTATATCAATTTACCGAACTTCAACAAGGTAAGATTGGCCAAGGAGTTTGTAAAATTCAATGAGCGATGTTTTGTTCGATTATTAGGAGATATGCGTTCGTACAATTATGTAGTGGATGTAACACCGGATTTTGAAGAAGAACAATACAGGGTTAGGGCACTGGATTTCGACCAACAGAGTTATGAAGGCAGACTTCGAATGTATTTACCCCAATATTTTAAGGAAAACAATCCCATCGTAAACTTCTGTATAGAGGTAATGAATCCAGAAACGGTAAGACAATACCAATACGAAGAGCGAACCTTAATGAAACGAAGATACGAAGCGTCCAAGGTCAAAATCAAAAGACTTATGAATTGCATCGTTGAAGAAAAAATTTCTACCCCTGAAAAAACAGAAGAAATAAAAAAAGAGTTGAATCGACACCACAAAACTACCCAGTTCAATACCTGTGAAAATATGGGGCAGGCAGTCAAATTGCATTTGCATAAAATGCTTACTCAGCCGAAACCGGAAAAACTCAGCGGAAAGGCCAGCTTCAAGCTCAAATAAAAAACTAAATTTGCCCTATAATTTTGGAGTAAATGAAAATATCTCACAATTGGTTGACAGCTTATCTGAACCTAAACATTTCAGCTGACGAAATTGCCAGAATATTGACAGATACCGGTTTGGAAGTTGAAAAATACCATTCCAGAGATTCCGTCCCTGGAATTATTGGCGAAGTATTATCCAAAGAAAAGCATCCCAATGCTGATCGTTTAGCAGTTACTTCCGTTCGTATTGGAAAAGATTCGGAGTTACAAATTGTTTGTGGAGCTCCGAATGTTTCGGAAGGACAAAAAGTTGTTGTGGTAGCGCCCGGAACCACGATAACGCCGGATTCCGGAGATCCAATTGAGATCAAATCAACAAAGATCAGAGGGATAGAATCGAACGGGATGATCTGTTCGGAGTCAGAGTTAGGGATAGGAGATAACCATGACGGAATATTGGTTCTTGAAGAAGACGCACCGGTTGGACTGGCAGCAGATAGTTACTTCAAGATAGAGACGGATACGCAATATGAAATAGGACTTACTCCAAACCGAGCCGATGGAATGAGCCATATCGGAGTCGCTCGGGATCTTCTTTGTGCACTCAAACACCAGCAGCTGGCAGATCAAGGAGAATATGTTAACTGGCCGTCTGTGGACGAATTTAAAATTGACTCGCATGACGTCAAAATGAACGTCGCAGTGAAAGATCCTGAAAAATGTCCACGCTACGCGGGTATTGCAATAACAGGTGTGAATGTGGCTCCGTCTCCGACATGGCTGCAAAATAGACTGAGATCAATCGATCTCAAACCGATTAACAATGTTGTTGACGCGACCAATTTTGTATTACACGAAATTGGACAACCTCTACATGCGTTCGATCTTTCCAAGATCAAAAACAATAAAGTGATGGTCCAAACCCTACCCGGGAAGACCAAATTTACTTCACTCGACGCTGTTGAGCGGGAGCTGGATCAGGACGACCTGATCATTTGCAATGAAAATGAAGGCATGTGCATTGCGGGAGTATTTGGCGGATTAGAACACGGTGTTTCCGAAAACACAAAGGATATTTTTCTTGAAAGTGCTTACTTCAACCCCGTTTCAATACGAAAATCGGCTAAACGTCATGGGTTGAACACGGATGCATCTTACAGATTTGAGCGAGGAATTGATCCGGACAAAGTAGTTTATGCGCTTAAAAGGGCAGCGTTACTGATCCAAGAAGTCGCTGGTGGTTCAGTAGCTTCCGAGCTAATCGACCTTTATCCAAAAAAATTAGAACCCTTTAAAACACAGCTTGATCTGTTGAACCTCAACTCAGTTGCGGGAACCTCCATTGAAGCCGGAACTGTCAGAAACATTCTGAATTGGCTCGACATCGAAATAACTGCGGAAAAAGATACCGTTTGGCAGCTGCAAGTACCTGCTTACCGTGTAGATGTAAAAAGGGAAATTGACGTAATTGAAGAGGTGTTGAGGATTTTTGGGTTCAACAACATTCCTTTGCCGGAAAAAATCAACGCCTCATTGAGCTACAGCACTAAACCGGACCGTGAAAAACTGCAAAATATAGTCTCCGATTTGCTTTCCAACAGCGGTTATTCAGAGATAATGGCCAATTCACTTACAAAAGGAGAATATGTCAACATGGTTCCAACGGATGAATTGAATCCAAAAGATAGTATCACCATGCTGAACCCATTGAGCTCTGATTTATCTGTGCTTCGGCAAACTCTTCTGTTTTCCGGATTGGAATCCATTGCGCACAATTTGAACCGTCAAGAATCGAATCTGAAAATTTATGAGTTCGGAAAAGGATATGCGAAAAAAGACGGAACCTACAAAGAGTCATCTCTGTTGTCCGTATTACTCACGGGTTCCAAAGCAGATGAAAGCTGGAACACAAATCAGGAAGAAGTAAGTTACTATTCAATTATGGGTGCAGTTTCCAGTGTGCTGAACCGGCTCGGAGTTTCTGAAAATCGCGAGCTCAAAGAAAAACGAAATGGAGTATTTGATGAAGGGTCAGAACTGTTGATTGAAGGAGCGAAAATAGCGGAAATAGGTAAGGTGAAGAAGGAGATTCTGGAAAAGACCGGCATCAAACAGACCGTTTTCTTTGCGGAGCTACAATGGGACATCATCCTAGAAGGGATGAATAATCATTCAATCGCATTTCAACCCATGGCAAAGTATCCTTCCGTGAGAAGAGATTTTTCACTTTTGCTAAACAGCGAAATTTCCTTTTCTGAAATAGTTGAAATTGCCAATAAAGCGGAAGGTCAGCTACTGAAGGAAGTCGGTTTGTTCGACGTTTATGAAGGCAAAGGCCTTCCTCCGGGAAAAAAATCATATGCCGTCAAATTTGTGCTTCAAGATGAAAACGCGACTTTGAATGACAACAGAATTGAACAGGCAATGGCAACCATTCTTAAACAGCTTGAAAAAAAGCTAGGGGCCAGTTTGAGATAAGCAGTTCCCATTTTAAAGAAGTGTTTAATGGATGATTTCCTGTCCGCCGTTCCTGGGCTATTTGCGAACCAGTCCTACGATTGGGTTCATCCATTGAATTGGACAAATAAGCAACGACACAACATTAAAATGAATACGTGCTATTTATTGAGGCATTTTATTCTCTACCTTTAGATTCGATGAAATTCGATACACCGATAACACTTAAAGAATTAGCTGAATTTCTGGAGTGCCAATTTGTGGGGCCGGACGACCATCTGATTACCGGAATCAATGAAATTCACCGGGCGGAAAAAGGGGATGTTATTTTCGTCGATCATCCAAAATACTATGAAAAGGCTTTGAACTCCGAGGCCACGACAATTTTGATCGATCAAGTGGTCGATTGTCCGGAAAACAAAGGGCTTATCGTATCTCAATCCCCCTTTAACGACTTTAATGCCATCACTACTCACTATCGCCCTTTGCGAAAATGGACAGAACAGATCAGTACTACCGCAATCATTGGTGAATCGACTTGGATACACCCAAATGTATGTATTGGTCACGATGTGCAGATCGGAGAGAATTGCATCATACATTCAGGAGTTGTGATAGGAGATCGAACGGTAATTGGCAATGATGTCATCGTTCAAGCCAATTCGACCATCGGTTCAAGCGCCTTTTATTACAAGAAAACCCAAGATCAGTACAATCGGTTGAATACGTGTGGATCTGTTGTGATAGAGGATGAAGTTGAAATTGGTGCATTGTGCTCAATTGATGCTGGCGTAACCGCAACCACTGTCATCGGTGCGGGTACCAAGCTGGACAATCAGGTTCATGTTGGTCATGACACAATTATTGGTAAAAATTGCCTGTTTGCTGCCCAAGTGGGTGTTGCAGGTTGCGTAGAGATTGAAGACAATGTCACACTGTGGGGCCAGGTCGGAGTTCCGGCAAATAGAAAAATAGGCAAAGGTGTTGTTGTAATGGGGCAATCCGGTGTTCTGAAAGATTTGGAGGACGGAAAGACCTATTTTGGAAGCCCCGCTGATGAAGCACGGATAAAATATCGGGAGCTGGCATCATTAAAGAAACTGCCGGAAATCATAGAAAAACTGTAGATGGCTCAAGCGAAAGTTAACAAACTGCATGAAAAATTACAGCTTAAAGAATTTAAGCTGACCTCGTTGCTCGAAATCACAAAAGCCATCAATGAAAATTATTCAATTGACCGAATACTGAATATATACGAGTACATTTTACGCGAGCAGCTTGGGATCACCAAACTGATGCTTTACAGTCAGCAAGATGAGTGGATCTGCTTATTAAAATATGGTGTCAGAGGTGAAGCAAGAAAAGTGGATGTAATATCAGATCTCAAGCACATTAAAGAAATTACCGTTATCGAATCATCTTCGGTTTCATCCCTGAATTCTTTTGATGTTGTAATCCCTGTTTATCATAAGGATAATCCCTTGGCGTATCTCTTAATCGGTGACCTGAACGAGGATGAAATACGAATAAGCCCGACAATCAAACACATGCCCTTCATTCAAACGCTCACAAACATCATCATCGTGGCAATTGAAAATAAGAGGTTGGCAAAAGTGAGCTTAGAACAGGAAGTGGCCAAAAAGGAGCTTGAGCTAGCTAGCCAAATGCAGGCGTTACTATTCCCACAAAATTTGCCTTCAAACAATCGATTGGATGTTGCAGCAAAATATGAAACCAAGCAAATGGTTGGGGGTGATTATTACGATTTTTTCAAATTAAATAACGAAGAATATTGCTTATGTATAGCTGATGTGTCAGGCAAAGGTGTGTCAGCAGCGCTTATCATGAGTAATTTTCAAGCACATTTAAGAGCACATATCAAGCATCACCAAAAACTAACCATTGATGAAATGATCCACCAGCTGAACGCAGATGTAATGAATGCTGCTGACGGTGAAAAGTTCATCACTTTTTTCTTTGCCTATTACAACTGTACTGAAAAAACATTGAAGTATTGTAATGCCGGTCATAACCATCCTATTTTGACCGATGGAAAGAAGTCAATTCTATTGGATCAGGGATGTATTGGTCTGGGTATGTTAGACGATATTCCTTCAATTAATGTTGAGACACTCCCTATATCTCCACAAATGACACTCTTTTGTTATACGGACGGATTAGTGGAACTAGAGAACGATGACGATGAAGCTTTTGAGACCGAGCGACTTATCAATATCATTCACGAGAATTATGATCTGAGTATGGCAGATCTCTCTGAGACTATTTTTGAAGCACTCGACGACTATAAAGGTGATCGTGATTTTATGGACGATACGGCCATTTTAGGCTGCAGATTCTTCTAGCTCACCTCGCTTCAGTCGTAATTCAGTTGCCACTATTATAGCGGCAAATCCCCAAACCGGCATTGATGCTTTGTCTGTATCCAGATAATTGTTCAATATGCCGTGGGTGAAATACGTGAATAATCCCAATATACCAATCAGTATAATCGTCTTGTACCACGGATCTTGCAATTTGAAATACAACTTAATGCCGGAGTAAAACAAGACTGCAACTACCAGCAACATCGAAATCATTCCCATCAGTCCACTTTCTGCCAAAGGGCCCAGGTATTCACTATGAGCGTTGCCTCCATCTCCAAAATTTGTGCTAATTATGGTTAAATCTTCATGATGCTGAAACGGGGCATATTCGAAAGCGTAAGTTCCGGGACCATATCCAAAGACAGGCTTTTTCTTAAACATTTCATATGCGCATGCCCAACGATTTAATCGTTCTAAATTAGACGCGTCACTGGATACATTTGAAATCGACTGAATACGCTCACTAAACTCTTCAGTTGCGTGCTCACTTTTATTCTTCTTCAATGACATCCATATAGCGTCTTTGTTCGCAAAAAGCAAAGCACCAACGCAAATAACTACAGTAAGAACATAGCTGAATTTGATTTTGTATTTGATCAGCAACAGTAAAACCAAAGCTCCTGCCACGCTGATATAAGCCGCACGGGTGTACGAAAAGTACAATGCAAACAAATACATCAGGATAAGAAACCCAAGCAATAATTTCTGAACATTGTCTCTAGCAAGAAAAAATATGCCAATTAGAGCAGGCAACATAAGAGCCAATACCGCACCATAGGAGGTGTGATCTTTGAAAAAAGGTGTCATCACCCAATGTCCCTGGTCTTCTCCGAAGCCGTAAAAGGAATGACGGATCAATGTGTATACAATCACTATAGTCAATGAGAAAAAATACAACCGCAAAAACCGTTTTATCTTTTCCCGCGATTTGAAATAGGTAGCGCCGAAATAAAAGATCGGAACTATAAACCAGAGCTTGGATAGAAAAAACTTTAACGAAACACCAATATTCGAGCTGGTAAAACAAGTTATCAAAGTCCAGCCCAAATAAAATAGAATGGCCATACTCAGAGGATGTGATAAAACACTTCGATCAATTCGATCGTTTACAAGCGACCGAATCAGAACCAAAACTGTTATTCCCAACAGCAGTGGTTCTGTGGGCATATAAAAGCCTATACCACCAAAATCAGATAGATTTTCGAAATTAATTGACAATGGCGTAGCAAGTACCACAAATTCAAAGAGGTAATCAAGGTGAAATATGGCAAAATATACGATTGCCAGTACAATGGGAATTCCCAGAACTATAGGGAAATCATTAAATAATGCTGTTGAGATCCCCGCGAATCCCAATACCGAGAAATAAAACCAGAAAAAGCGGTACTTATGGGCAAGCATTACTTTTGCTTAATCACCTTAACCTTCTCAAAAAGAAGAATGAGTATTAATCCAAGTAGAGTTGAAACAAACGTTGACACCGAAACAATGATCCAACGAACAGGCCTTGCTTTCCGATCCGATGTATACGCCTCTTCTACAACAAACTTATGTGTATAATTCAAGTTCGCATTTGCCTCCGCTTGTTCAAAAGCCGCTTCTACCTCAGCAAGTCTTTCGTGTTTCAATTTTAATTCGTGGCTGAATGAAGCAAGAGAACTCCCATACTTGTCATTCATCGAAATCTTCTTCCTTATCTCTTCTTTTGTTACAGCATCCGTTGCATTAGCTAGAGCTTCCATTAACGAAGCCTGCGTTTGATTACCGCCAACACCGACCTCATTTAATTTTTTCAGCGTATCAACAATAGCTTCCAGCTCTTTTTCAACAACTTCCTTCTTATTCCGGGTGATATCCAGCTCATAACTTGCTCGCTCCCTGATCATTCTGTTTTTCACGGTATCCAGCAGCTTCGAGAGATCATTTGCCATGTGCATCGCCCGCTCAGGATCAACATCGTATACTTTAATTAATACCGATCCAAAACGCGTCCGATCCGCCGATACATGGTTGTTGTATTTTTCATAGAGATCATTCATTTTTGTCGGAGAGCTTGGATTGATCTCATACACAGAGTCCAGATCGTACTTTTCAATTATCCTACTTCTAATCTCTGCGGAACCAAGAATTTGGATGACCTGCTCTGCTTCTTCCTCTTCACCAAACTGCGTAGCCGATTGGTTCTGATTCGCGTTAGAGCTAAATGTAACTGTATTCGATTTCGCAGGGTAGATGGTAACACTGGACAAATACTCCTCCTTCATTGTAAGTGAAACAATACTTGAAACTACCGCTGCCAGCACAAAAACAAAAATTAAGTGAATCTTCCATTTCCAAATGACCTCCATTAGATCGAAGGAATTGAAATCTTTTGAGTCCGATGTTGACATAATTACCTGTTATTAACCTCGCAAATGTAACAAAATGCTAAAACAGTACTTGTTACAATTTATTGTTCCTGTCTTTAACAATTTCCAACATTTTAAATGGATTGAGCAATCCCGTAACCCAGCATCCTATAGCTAAAACTCCTAGCATAAGGAGAAACTCGGAGCTCCAGGACCAATCCAATGCAGATTGAAAATAGAACCCCATCGAAAAAGCCAATGCTGTTAGCACTATCATTTTTGTAATCAAAACCAGATTCATTTCAAGTTGAAAATGACGTTTGGTTATGATCATTTGTGCAAATCCCGCGATACCTTGTGTGCATAAGCTAGCAATGGCTGCTCCATATGCACCATACCCAGGAATAAGAAGAAAGTTCAACACGATATTCAAGACTAATCCTATAGAAGAGGTTGCGTTCAGCTCTTTCAGCTTTCCTCCGGCAGTTAACAGCGTGCTAAACAGAAAAGTTGTGCTGATTACAAAAAAGCTGAGCATTAGCATTCCAAAAGAGTTATCTGCTACCAAAGAAGTTCCTTCGTACCGAAAATCCATTAAATGTGCTCTGTAAAAATAGGCAGGTACTCCTATTATTAATCCACCGGAGAATAGCATTTTAACAGCCAACAAAAAAATCCTTTGAACGTCTTTTTTCTCTTTTAGCAGCCTGGAAAATATGGGGAGCAATAGTCCTGCGAACATAAAAATGACCATATTAAGTGCTTCAAACAATCGAAAACCCTGAGCATATCGACCCGCTTGCTCTCCCCGATCGTCAATCAACTTTTCTAGCATAACACTGTCCGCGCGATTGTAAAAGGTCATCAAAATAATGAGCAGTGCAAAAGGAAAACTCTTTTTCAGGATTACCATTGCGAACGGCAAATTCAGTTTGAGCTTCAGGCTTTTCACATTTGGAAGAATAAAAAAGAACGCTACCAAAGCACTAAAACTGTAGCAAATTGTTTGGGCATAAACAAACCACTCTATCTGAAATGGTTGTTCTGTTACACCACCCCAAAGTAGGATGGAGCAGGTAATAATGAGCAATACTCGATCTAGAACAGAGATAAAGCTGTCTTTAGCAAAAAGTAACATTCCGTTCAAAACAGAGCGGAAGTAAAGTATGAATGCAATAATAATTTGATTTAGCACGAGCCATGGAAGTAGGCCATACAGATCATAACCAAGAACAGAGGCACCTATTATGCATATCAGAGCATAGGGTACAACAAGCAGTAATCTGAGTGTAAATATTCCTGAAAACTGTTTTCTAACCAATTGGGAATGCCGGGCTATATTTCGGGTGTTGAAATTGATTATACCCAGATCAAGAACGATATTGAATAAGATCGTAAATGCCAAAATAGCAAAGTACTGACCATACTCACTCTCTCCTACTCGATCCAATATCTCCGCATCAACCCCAACAATGTAAAAAGGCTTTACCAAAAAATTTAGTACCAGTAGAAGGATAAGATTCAGGATGAATTTCCGTTGCATGTTGAAGGCAGACCCTTTTGCCGACTAAAATATTATAAATTCGCCACTTAGGATAGTGATGTCTAGAATAGGTGTAAATACCAGATTGTTAATTAAAGACCGACTCGACGGGATCGGTTGGTATCAATATGAAATTTTGAAAAGGATGGTAAAAGCAAATCCTTCTCATCAGTTTTACTTCTTTTTTGATCGTAATTACGACGATTCATTTGTATTTGCGGACAATGTAAATCCTATAGTTTTGCGTCCTCAGGCAAGACACCCTATACTCTTTAACTATTGGTTCAACCATTCGATAAAAAAAGCCTTAAAAAAATACGATATACAGCTTTTTTTCTCACCTGACGGATTCCTATGCTTAGATACAAATGTCCCGCAGGTATGCACTATCCACGATCTGAATTTTGAGCACTTTCCTGATGATTTAAGACCATCCCACTCACGATATTATCGTAGGCAATTTCCTCTGTTTGCAAACAAAGCGAATCATTTAATTACGGTTTCCAACTTCTCCAAAAACGATATTGTTCAACAATACGCTGTAGTCAAGGAAAAAATTACGACAATCTTCAATGGAGTAAATGAGAACTACAAGCCTGTTTCTCAACAAACGAAAGAAAAATGCCAGCTCAATTATGCAGAGGGAAGGCCATTTTTTCTTCATATTGGATCGCTTTCTCCAAGGAAAAATATCGTCCGATTAATACAAGCATTCAACGCATTCAAACGTTCATCAGAATCCGATGTTAAGCTGATCCTTGCAGGAAATAAATACGATTGGACATCTGAGATGGAGCAATCGTTGAATAACTCAGCCTATAAGAACGATATTATTTTTACCGGGAGAATAAAAGAAGCTGACCTTATCGAATTATTGGGCAGCGCATTGGCATTAACCTATGTTTCCTATTTCGAAGGATTCGGAATGCCTATCTTGGAAGCCATGCGAACGGAAACACCTGTAATCACATCCAACTGTACCTCGATACCTGAAGTTTGTGGGGAAGCTGCTTTATTAGTAGACCCGTTCAATGTAGATGAAATTGCCAGGGCAATGACCAAAATCGCATCAGATTTGTCTTATGGACAACAGCTAATCGAAAAGGGCAAAAACAGAGTGAGTTTGTTTGGTTGGGACAAATGTGCGAAGGAAACTTGGACGGTAATTGAAAAATCACTTGCAGATGCTTCTATCCAATCTTGAACCGGGCCGAATAGAAGCCGGATGCGATGAGGCAGGCAGAGGATGTATTGCGGGTCCGGTAGTAGCCGCTGCTGTTATACTACCCGAAACATTTCACCACCCGTTACTCAATGATTCCAAACAGTTGACCGAACGACAACGTAACACCTTACGTCCAATTATAATTGAGCAAGCAGTATCTTGGGCAGTTGAATTCATAGACCATGAAAAAATCGACGAGATCAACATACTGAATGCATCATTCTTAGCTATGCATTTGGCCACAGATAAGTTAGAGGTCCGCCCAGATATCCTTCTTATTGACGGCAATCGGTTTAATCCACATGAAATTCCGCACCAATGCATTATAAAAGGAGACAGTAAAATAAAATGCATTGCAGCAGCATCAGTACTCGCAAAAACATTTCGAGATGATTACATGCTGCAATTAGATGCAGAATTTCCCCACTACTCCTGGAGAAAAAACAAGGGCTATCCTACTAAACAACACAGAGCGTCCATCCAACTGCATGGTCCTTCCAGTTATCATAGAAAATCCTTCCAGCTCTTGCCTAGAGATTTGGATTAATCTACTCAACCAATTCACACAAATCTGTTTAAACATTGATATCATTTCAAGTGCAACCCACCGCAGATGAAATAACTTTGAATCAATGAAAAAAGCATTTTTTGCGATTTTAATTGTTGCATTCTCTATTGCGATGTATTGGAGCTACGAGCGATTCAACACAGAAGCAATCGTCACGGCACATCCGATAACCGCAATTCCTTCCGATGCAACATTGATTATTGAAGCAAATGCATTTTCTTCTTTCTGGAATCATTTTTCTGAAACGAACATCGCATGGAAATCACTAAAAAATGATTCTACATTCAAAAATGCCAATGAGTTTTTAACCCACTTTACCGAACAACTAGAGGAATATCCCAACCTTAACAACCGTTTCAATAGTACTCCTATTTGTATTGGAGTATTTGGCCGTACATCAGATAATATTGATCTACTATTTGCTTTCAATTTTTCCGATCAGGCTTTGCTAAATGACTGGGAGGATTTGCTTTTAAACCTAAATTTTAATGAAAACGAAACTTCCTTTAGTCAGGGCATGGAGCTGACCGAATGGGAGCTGAATGGGAGCTCCTATTATTGCGCCTATTCTAATGAAACAATTCATTTTTCCACATCGTTGTCCATACTACAAAGCTCTTTGTCCCGAAGCAATTCAACCGAACCGGTTAATTCATCTTTAAGAAAGGTGTATGAAACCGCTTCCAATGAGCAGCATATAAAATTATTGGTTCAGCCCAATTTACTTGCACAGCTTGCCCATGACTTTTCCAGTAAAATGAGTAAAGCCTGGATTTTGGAACATGCAAAAATTGGCAATTGGACAGAACTCGATTTCTCTTCGAATTCAAATGCATTCAATTTTTTTGGATTTACTGATGTAGACACCACATCATACTTACGGCCCATAGCTGATTCCGAACCGGTATACAACGAGTGTTTCCAGGGTATTCCGAACTACATTTCATCTTTCAAATGGTGGGGTTTTTCCAGCTATCAAAATTTCCTGAGCTCCAATCATGTCAGTGACAAAACGATCAATGCTATTCATACTATGAGCGATCTCATGAATATAGATATCTCAGAACACGTTAACAGCTGGATCGACAACCAATTTGCATCCTTCATTACTCATTCCAACGAAATGGGAATTGTATGCCGATCTAATGGAAGCATTGACCCTATAGGTAAAATTCACGACTATGCAAATGTTGATTCAGCAATAGTTAACTACTCCGGAGTTTCCATTTTTTACTTACATCCAGAATTTAAGCCCGAGCTGCTTTTTAAAGAAACCGCCGCTGATTTTCGGTATTGCTTTTCCTATGATGACTATGTTTATTTCACGAACAACGTTTTATCCTGCAAGAGAATAATCAATGCTTGCGTAGCAGGTCAAGTGCTCATTAACGACCCAGGATTCACTGAATTTTTGTCCGATAAATTTAGTGACAGATCCAATTTTATGTACTACTGTAACCTACCATTTGACAAACAAGGATTGTATCGATTTATGATGCCCGATATAATCAAGAACATTGATCAAAAATCCTCTGCTTACAAAGGATTCAACCGACTAGGATGGCAAATGGCAGGAAACGAAAACAACCTTGTTTATCACAATATAAGCGTTAGCTGTAACACCGGTCAGAATCGCCTGGTCGCCAATAACGACCTCTGGGAAGTTCAGCTGGAAAACGAAATTACGCGCAAACCTCAGCTACTTAAAAATCACAGAACAAATACAGAAGAAGTGCTAGTTCAAGATTCCAAAAACAACATCTATATCATCAGTGCTGCTGGTCTTGTAAAATGGAAAAAACAAATTGACGGGCCTATAATAGGTGACGTAAAACAAATTGATGTCTACGGTAACGGAAAGTATCAGATGCTATTCAATACGCAAAACAAAATCCACTTGTTGGATATCAACGGCAATTGGGTGAGAGGATTTCCTATTAACCTGCCTGCTTTTGCCTCAAATAATCTAAGTGTTTTTGACTACCAAAAAAATCACAACTATCGAATTCTCATTGGGTCTGATGAAGGAAAAATTTACAATTTTGACAAAACAGGCAAGCTTGTTAAAGGCTGGGAGTTTAAAGGGGCAAGTGCAGGAATACAATCAGAAATACAACGATTCGTTATTGGCAACAAAGATTACATCTGTTTCTTTGACAAAGACGGGCAAATTTACGTGCTGGATAGACGCGGAAGAATCCGATATGAAGTGAAATCCGGTATACCTTCTTCTTCTAGTAAAAATCGTTATCTGGTGAAGGGCCGAAGTATAGGAACCACAAAATCCATTTATTCGGACTCGTCTGGGTCTATTGTAGAGCTATTATTCGACGGCAAATCAACCCTATTGAGACAAGACTCTGGCAGACAATCTATCCGATTCATCCCAATTGATTTGGAAGATGATGGACATCAGGATTACCTCATCAGCACCAACAATACATTAGAAATCCTGGGGCCAGATCTGTCAACACAAAAGTACCTGCAATTCAATGGGCCCGCTCCATCCCACCATTTATTTTCGGACAATAAGGACTATTTCTTTTCCGTACAAAATGGAGAGCTCAATGTCTTCAATGACTTAGGTGAACGACTTCCCGAATTTCCAAAGCAGTCGTCTCACCCTCCCGCTATTTCAGACATGAATAAGGACGGTAAGACAGACATTGTATTCAGTTCCGGTCAGAACGTGATTGCAAAAATTCTTCAATGAGTTCTAGAAATTTTTGAGTTAGAATCGTATAAATAGTCAAATACTAAAAAGAAAAGCCTTCCGATGAATCGGAAGGCTCGTCTTTTGTAAACAAACAACAACAAGCTATCGCTTGCTATTTAAGACTCAAAAAGGTCCCCACCTTCAAATCTGAGTCATGATCTAAATTATTTTTCTTACACAGGGATTTTAACTTGACACCGTATTCCTGCGATAGACTTTGCAACGTATCCCCGTTTCTGATTCGGCATTTTTTAGATTTCGCCCTTCTTTTCTTTGGCTGAAGAAAAATGATATCACCATCTTTCAGTAAATCTGTTTTCTTCAAATCATTGTACTTATATAATTGCCATAGACCCATGTCAAATTCTTTGGCAATTTTCCAAAATGTATCCCCCGTGCTCACAACAATGTATTTGATATTGTTTTCGTGAATTCCTATACGATGTTTATTGGGTTCTTTTTTCACTTGACCGTTGATGGTCAACAATACCGGCGCAACTGTTGGAAGTCCCTGCACTTTATCGTATTGATGCAATTCGTGTTTTTCTATTAAATCAATCAATAAATGAGCATATCGAGGATTGGTTGCATAGCCTGCTTTCTTTAACCCTTTGGCCCATGCCTTATAGTCGTCAGACTTGAGATCGAATAAGAACTCGTATCTACCTCGTTTACTCAGAAATTCTGAATGATCTTTAAACGACTCCGATGCAGAATTGTACACTCTGAAACAATCGTCTGTATGATCATCGTCCTTGAACATGGTCGGACCATCCCACTTGTGACACTTTATTCCAAAATGATTGTTCCCATATTTGGCCAGCTCTGAATTTCCGTGCGCACTTTCAAGAATTCCCTGGGCTAGTGTAATGCTGGCAGGAATGCCATATTTGTGCATCTGATATATGGCTTCCTCTTTCCACTTGGAAATGTACTGACTCTTACTTGTTCTTCTCTCAGACGGCTGAGCAAACCCCGAAAAAACAAAGCACAATGCGAGTAAAAACGATATGAATTTCTGTAAAAACATAAATTATCCGTTGAGAACACCAACTTACGTGAGGTTATCAACAATTGTTTCGAGAATTGTTAATAAAGTTTCTGTTTGAACCTATTATTTTCAATAGATAAGCTGACCTAATTTTGCTTCAACCCCCTGTATGCCTTGTATTCCACCAGTATGGATTGCAAGAATCTTTTTACCTCGAAGTTCTTTGTTCTTTTTTATTTGATCGATCAAACCAAACATCATTTTTCCAGTATACACAGGGTCCAATTTTATGTTTGTATGCTTGTAAAATGAACGCATAAAATCAATCAATTCTGCATCAACTTTAGCGTAGCCCCCAAAATGATATTCGTCAAAAATTGAATATCCGTCCTGATAATCGTCTTCGATACTTTTGTCCAAAAAATAATCGCCAATCATTCGACGCACCTCTTCTTCTATGCGCACCCCCTTAAGCGCAGAAAAACCCATCACATGTTGATGTGTTCCCAAGGAAATCAAGATTCCGGTCAGAGTTGTTCCTGTTCCACAGGAGACCGCCACCAAATCAAAATCATCTTGCTCCTTAATTATTTCAGTAGCACCTACAATACCCTCATATCCTGCACCACCCTCAGGCATTACCACGACATTACCATATTCTTGTTTGATTTGTTTGTGATAGGCCAGCTGGTCTCTGAAGCCGTATTCTTCTCTAGTGACAAACAACAGCTTCATTCCATCTGCATGCGCTTTGCTTAATGTAGGATTTGAAGATGGTTCAAGCTCATCGCCTCTAATAATTCCAATGGTCTCAATGCCTAACAGTTTACCAACGGCCGCTGTTGCCGCAATATGGTTGGAATACGCCCCACCGAATGTTACAATCCCATCGCGCCCTTTGGCTTTTTCGACATAATGTTTCAGCTTTCTCCACTTATTGCCCGATACCTCGGGGTGAATCAGATCATCCCGCTTCATCCACAATTCTACACCATACTCCGTAATATCAGGATGAACAATTTGCTGGATGGGGCTGTTTTCGATAAACACGGGATAAATATAAAAAAGTGATTATTTGGTTGTCTTAATTCATGACATTAACATAGCCATTGTATACTTTTGCGATATGAAAGGCATAAAAACGGGATTCCAAAAGCAAATAGACCTTGAAGAAGAGGACTTTTATTTGAGCCCGGACGGATACCTGATCTTTACCGAAAAGTACCATTTGAAGAGGGGTCATTGCTGTCAGAGTGGTTGCCAACATTGTCCTTACGGATACAATAAAAAAACGGGTAAAATTGAAAGAAAAAAATGAATCCCGTTTCGTTTCGAAACATGCATTCAGGTTGCCAAATCGTATTCAAAAGCATAGATTTGTTATTCGAACAAAATTACAACCATGAGCTCATCAACGGTTTTTCATGATGCCATCAAAGAAGGAATTCCATCTTTCATTCCCGAAAAGAAAGAATTAGACACAACGGTTAGCCACGCCCCAAAGAGAAAAGACATCCTTTCTGATGCAGAAAAAAAGCTCGCTTTAAAAAATGCGCTGAGGTATTTTCCAGCCGATCAGCATTCGGAGCTTGCTACGGAATTTGCAGCTGAGCTGAACGATTATGGAAGAATCTACATGTATAGATACCGTCCGGATTACAAAATGTACGCCCGGCCGATCGATGAATACCCAGGAAAGTCGCTGCAAGCCAGAGCCATCATGATGATGATTCAGAATAATCTTGACTATGCCGTTGCACAACATCCGCACGAATTGATCACCTATGGAGGAAATGGAGCCGTATTTCAGAATTGGGCTCAATACAGGATCACCATGAAATACCTTTCGGAAATGACTGACGAGCAAACGCTTGTTATGTATTCTGGTCATCCTCTTGGGCTTTTCCCTTCGCACAGTGGAGCACCAAGGGTAGTTGTAACCAATGGAATGATGATCCCGAATTACTCAAAACCGGATGATTGGGAAAAATTCAATGCCCTCGGAGTTACCCAATATGGTCAAATGACGGCAGGCTCCTATATGTACATTGGTCCACAAGGCATTGTGCACGGCACCACAATTACAGTGCTCAATGGCGGGAGGAAAGTCTCTAAAAATGGAGAGGGGCTGGAGGGTAAGCTTTTTCTTACTTCCGGACTAGGTGGAATGAGCGGAGCTCAGCCAAAAGCCGGTAATATTGCAGGATGTGTTACGGTATGTGCCGAAGTAAATCCTGCGGCTACCTATAAAAGACATGAACAAGGATGGGTAGATGAAGTATTCCAAGACCTGGATGAATTGTGCGAGAGAGTACTTGAAGCAAAAAAGAACAAAGAAGTTGTTTCTCTGGCCTACGACGGAAATGTAGTAGAGGTATGGGAAAAATTCTTTGAAAAAGGCATCTATGTTGACCTTGGATCGGACCAAACCTCTCTCCATAATCCATGGGCCGGCGGATATTATCCCGTAGGACTTTCTTTTGAAGAGGCAAATGATATGATGGCCAATAATCCGGTTCTTTTTAAGGAAAAAGTTCAGCAATCATTGGTAAGACAAGCGAATGCCATCAACAATCACACATCGAAAGGAACCTATTTCTTTGATTATGGCAATGCCTTTCTATTAGAAGCATCCCGTGCCGGAGCAGAAGTCATGTCGGAAGACGGTACTAGCTTTCGTTATCCCTCCTATGTTCAAGACATCATGGGACCTATGTGCTTTGATTACGGATTTGGTCCTTTCAGGTGGGTTTGTGCTTCCGGAAAATCAGAAGATCTTCAAAAAACAGATGAAATTGCGTGTGCAGTTTTAGAAGAGATTATGAGCAGCTCCCCCACTGAAATTCAGCAGCAAATGGCCGACAACATAAGATGGATCAAAGGGGCTCAGGAAAATAAGCTGGTAGTTGGTTCGAAGGCTAGAATTCTTTATGCAGATGCCGAAGGACGCGCGAAAATTGCCAGTGCATTTAACGAAGCCATAGCAAACGGCGCGATAGGACCGGTTGTTTTAGGCCGAGACCATCATGACGTTTCCGGAACTGATTCGCCGTACAGAGAAACCTCTAATATTTATGATGGCTCGCAATTCACTGCAGATATGGCAGTACAAAATTTCGTTGGTGACGGATTTAGGGGCGCTACCTGGATTTCGCTGCACAATGGTGGTGGAGTTGGCTGGGGTGAAGTTGTCAACGGCGGTTTTGGAATGCTATTGGATGGCACACCGGAAGCAGATCGAAGGCTAAAAATGATGTTGCACTGGGACGTAAATAACGGCATTGCAAGAAGGAGCTGGGCACGAAATGAAGAAGCTATTTTTGCCATTAAAAGAGAAATGAAAAGAACGCCGGGACTAATTGTGACTCTTCCAAATATGGTAGAAGATGGCTTACTTGATAATTGGGAGTAGGGTATCTCGCATGAATGAACGACAGTCGGTTCGATTATGAAGCCTATGCAAATTGGCTTTTTCCAGTATTCTCCTTTCGTATTGTTGCCAAATGATAAATGAACTGCATACCTTTGCACAATGAGCAACAACGAATTGAAACCAGCCAAAGTTGCTATAATTGGCGGAGGAAACATTGGGGTAGCATTAGCTAGAGGTTTAGTTAATTCAGGAGATTATTGTGCTTCCGAAGTGATTGTCACAAGGCGTAGAGAATCGAAACTAAACTTTTTAAAACCAGAAGGTTTTCAGGTCACTGACAACAATACAATTGCAGTTGCCAATGCACCAACACTTGTATTAGCCGTTCTGCCTCAGCAGATCAATACAGTACTTGATGAGATAAATGATGGTTTAACCGATAGGCATTTGATTGTTTCCGTTGTTTCAGGGGTTTCCACACAAAATCTATTGGATCGTATCTGCAAACCGGTTCATTTGGTTCGGGCGATGCCGAATACAGCTATATCGATTGGGGAGTCCATGACATGTATTGCTGCACACAAAAACAGCCAAGACAAGATTGAGGAAACACGAAAACTATTTGACACGGTGGGATTGACCATGGTGATCAACGAATCGCAAATGACCTCAGCAACGGCTCTTTGCGCCTGTGGTGTAGCCTTTTTTTTAAGAGCAATCCGAGCAGCATCGCAAGGAGGAACGGAAATTGAATTTCACTCTTCAGAAGCGCTCAAAATGGCCGCTCAAACAGCAAAAGGCGCTGCGGCACTGTTGCTATCTAACGACTCACATCCGGAAGACGAAATCGATAAAGTTACATCGCCAAAGGGGTGCACCATCGCAGGCCTGAATCAGATGGAGCACAATGGATTCAGCTCGGCATTTATAAAAGGAATTACTACATCGGCAATAAAAGCCGGAGGTTTATATGATCATGAAGAAGCTTGAGGATAAAACAGTATGGATCACCGGAGCTTCGTCCGGTATCGGACAAGCGTTAGCGCGACAGCTGAATGCACTGGGTTGCACAGTGGTTTTGTCCAGCAGAAATGAAACACTTTTGGAAGTTGTTCAAAATAACCTTCCTAATCCGGACAAATCCATGGTACTTCCACTTGACCTTACTAAACAGGAAGAATTTGTCCCCGCGACAAAAAAAGTCATTGACCGATTCAAAGACATCGACATACTGATCAACAATGGAGGAATCAGCCAGCGTTCTTTTGCATCAGAAACACCAATTGACATTGACAGAGCAATTATGGAGGTCAATTATTTTGGTCACATTGGTCTAACTAAGGCTGTTCTTCCTTTTATGCAGACCCAAAAGGAATCACACATCGTTACCATCAGCAGCTTATCCGGAAAATTCGGATTCTTTCAGCGATCTGCATATGCAGCCAGTAAACATGCATTGCAAGGTTTTTTTGAATCCTTACGACTTGAGGAGGAAAAGAACAACATTAAGGTTTTGCTGGCCTACCCGGGATTCGTTAACACCAATATCTCTCAAAATGCACTTCGGTCAGATGGAACTACTCATGGAAATCACGATGAAAACCAAGCGAACGGAATTTCTCCCGGTGAATGTGCAGAGAAGATCATAAATGCCCTACTTAAAGATAAATTAGAAGTATTCCCCGGAGGACGAGAAGTCAAAGCTGCAAAGTTGAAGCGATTTGCGCCAAACACTTTTCACAAAGTAATCAAGAAACAAAAGCCTACCTAAAATAGGCTTACACATCTTGAATCAATCTTTGACCCGCGCAAACTTAAGAGATTTCAACATGTAGTTTGGCAAAGGTTTTTCAGGATCTCGTTTGGCCACATTTAAGTAGATGCCCCACTTTTCTACTATAGGAATCTTATACACCTCAATCAATTCGATCAATGTGCCATCAGGATCTTCACAATAGGTGCAATGAACTTTGGTAGAATCACCCATGGTAAGCGCTTCATTACTATCACACGTAAATCCAAACCCCGCTCTATCCAATTTGGCGCCAAGGGCAGCCATATTCAACACATCAAAGCCCAAATGCACAAATCCGATATCTCCCCACCTTCTTCCTTCGTAAATTTTATTTTTCTTCCTATCAGACAAATCCTGAATCAGCTCTATTTGTGATTTTCCGGCAAGCTGATTGAACCCCCCTCGGCTAGGATTTTTTCTCCTTAGTAATACGCGACGATATCTCCCTTCTCCTCCAGGTAGGTTTTTCCAGTCAGCAAAGACACCCGACTCATCATAAACGACTTCGTCATAGCCCAAAATATCAGCATACAGTTCTTTTGATTTTTCAATATTTGAACAACCTATCGTACAACCAAGATTTCCACCCATAGGATGACCTGAAGACGTGTACCATTCATCAGATTCTATTACTTGCAGTAACAAACCATTTGGATCCATGACATAAAAAGTCTCTTTTCCCTCCGGTGTTTTAACACCAGTGTTAATCAACTTTTCGTTATGTAAATTAAAATGATCTAGTGCAGCCTTTATGTCCGGAGTTTTGTATGTCCCGATAAATATTCCCAAATCACCCAATTGCATTTCAATGCTAGAATGAGATGCAGTAAACGAAATAGGCTGAACAATTTCCATGGCACAACCTCCTTTTAAGTTCAACACCATGGCCGCCCGCTTATTGATGACTTCTCCATTTGTATAGATCTTCATCAGTGGAGCAGGTGCCTCCGAATTAAAGAAAGGCACATCAAACCCAAAGAACTTTCGATACCATGCCCAAGATTTTGCATGATCATCCACACCAATTCCCAAATGCTGTATTCCGCGAACTAAAGTGCTCATTATTTTTTCAGCCGCTCAACGTATGAACCGGATTTCGTATCTACTTTAATTCGGTCCCCTTCATTGATGAATAGCGGCACTCTGATCTCTGCTCCGGTTTCAATCGTGGCAGGCTTGGTTGCGTTAGTCGCTGTGTCTCCTTTCACTCCGGGCTCTGTATAAGTTATTTCCACTTCAATAAAATGGGGAAGCTCCACTACCAACGGTGCTTCCTCTTCTGCATGAAAAATAATTGTACACACATCCCCTTCTTTCAAGAGGTCCGGTTTTTCCACCATATGCTTTTCTATAAAGACCTGCTCATAGGTTTCCTGGTTCATAAAATGAAATCCTTCAGCCTCCGCATACAAATATTGGTAGGATCTATTCTCAATTCGAACAATGTCAATTTTGTGACCCGCTGAAAACGTATTATCCACGACTTTACCGGTTTCAATGCTTTTCAGTTTCGTCCTAACGAAAGCCGGTCCTTTTCCAGGCTTCACATGTTGGAATTCAACAATTGTTACCAGCTTTCCGTTGAAGTTGATACAAAGTCCATTTTTGATATCTGACGTTGTTGCCATCGTTACGTATTTTTGGTTTCGCCAAAGTAACTGTTTTACGGTCAATTGCAAAATTTATTGAGGCTCTCGTCAATTTAGCTGATTCGGCTCCAGTTGGGTCGTTCTTTGATCATTTCTACCAATTGTCTCCGTACCGTAGCATGTTCCGGTTTTGTCAATTCGGGATCATCAGAAATCAGATCAAAAGCTGTATCTCTGGCATATTTCAACAGTTGACCGTCCCTAGCTAAATCTGCAATTTTTAAATCAAGCAAGCCGCTTTGCTGGGTTCCCATAATGTCTCCGGGGCCACGGAGTTTCAGATCAACTTCTGCAATTTCAAATCCGTCATTCGTGCGCACCATGGTCTCTAATCTTTTCTTCGCATCATCCGTCAATTTATAGCTTGTCATCAAAATGCAGTATGATTGTTCTGCTCCCCTGCCTACCCTTCCTCTGAGCTGGTGCAGCTGGGATAATCCAAACTTCTCAGCACTCTCTACCACCATGATGGATGCATTTGGGACATTTACACCGACTTCAATTACTGTTGTTGCTACCATTATTTGAGTTTCTCCAGCTACGAATCGACTCATTTCATGATCCTTATCCGCTGACTTCATTCTTCCATGAACAATACTCACCTGATAGGCAGGCTGAGGAAACCTTCTGACTATGCTTTCATACCCATCCATCAAATCCTTGTAGTCTAATTTTTCAGATTCTTCAATTAGAGGATACACGATATATACCTGACGTCCTTTTCGAATTTCTTTTTCAATGAAGCCAAATACCGTGTTACGGGCCGAATCAAATCGATGCTGAGTTGACACAGGTTTTCTTCCCGGAGGCATTTCGTCAATAACAGAAACATCTAAATCTCCATAAAATGTCATTGCTAGTGTCCTAGGGATTGGTGTTGCCGTCATCACCAAAATGTGGGGAGGTATTTTGTTCTTTTTCCATACTCTTGCTCTTTGCGCCACCCCAAACCGATGCTGTTCATCAATTACCGATAATCCAACGTTTTTAAATTTTACTTTGTCCTCAAGCAGTGCATGTGTGCCTACCAAAATGTGAAGACTACCGTTTTCGAGTTGCTCGTGGATCAACTTTCTATCTGTAGCTTTTGTGCTCCCCGTGAGCAAAGCAACAGTGATCGGCAGGTCTTGTAAAAATTCTTTCAACGTTTCAAAATGCTGTATAGCCAAAATTTCAGTGGGTGCCATCAGAGATGCCTGAAATCCGCAATCAATTGCTATGAGCATACTAAACAAAGCAACGAGCGTTTTCCCTGATCCAACATCCCCTTGCAACAAACGATTCATTTGCGACCCTGAGCCTAGGTCGTAACGAATTTCTTTCAATACTTTCTTTTGAGCACCGGTTAGATCAAACGGCAAATGTTCTTTGTATAAGGAATTGAACAATGGACCTACCTTTTCAAATACGTGACCTCGTGATTTCGAACGTACCACTTGTTTCTGTTTTACCAATAGTAATTGTAAGAAAAAGAGCTCCTCAAACTTCAATCTCAGCTGAGCTGACTGCGCTTCCTTCATATTCGAAGGCTGATGAATTAATAACATCGCCTGTTCTCTGGAAATTAAATTGAACTTTGACAAAATATGATTTGGTAAATTCTCATGAACAAATCCTTTGATCTGAGGAATCAAATTTTTTATTATCCCTTCAAAGCCTTTGCTGTTCAATCCCTTTCCAGTGAGTTTATCACCTGAATGATACACGGGTTGAAACCCGCCTATTTTTGATGCTTTACCATCCAATAGAGTCAGCTCGGGGTGGGCAATATTGTACTTGGCTCCGAATCTACTTGCTTTGCCAAAAACAATATATTCTGTTCCTACTTGAAGCGATGGCTTGACCCATTTAATTCCTTTAAACCATACCAGCTCGATCTGACCCGTTTCATCCTCAATGGAAGCGACTAATCTTTTGGATCGATTTATTCCAATCTCTTGAAAAGTTCTCAGCCTACCTTTTATTTGAACCAACCCAATTTCTTCATTTACTTCACCTATTTTATGAAATTGAGATCGATCTATATATCGGAATGGAAAATAGTTCAACAAATCCCAGTATGTATAAATCCCAGCCCCTTCTTTCAGCACCACTGCTCTCTTGGGACCGACCCCTTTAAGGTATTCTATTGGAGTATTTAATAGGTTCTTCACAGAGATTGTTATTCTTGTTTTGAAGTTATAAATTGTAGGGAGTTATTGCATGTGAAAATCAGGAAACCTATAATTTGGATTCGATTTAACAAAGGATTTAATTCTATCATTTGTCTTAGAATGTAATAATCCCTTTGCTACGTGTAACCTTAAGAAAACTCGTTATATGAAATTTGTAATCTTAAATATATGGCCCTAGTCTTTAAGTTGGTTCGGGGTTTATTGATTACCGTTTTAGTCTTGATCAGTATTCATGCATTTGGACAAGACCGACGTTGGACCGCAGGTTTTAACGTTCATAAGCTTGGTTTTTTTGCTCCGAAATATTTATCGAATGAAAACATTAGGCTGGGTTATTGGTTTCACGACTATCATCAAGCCGGGTTAGAGCTGGGGGTGTACCGAGATACTCGACAAGTCTATCCTTCGGGGGGATTTTATTACCGATTTCAACCCCTCAGCAAACGATTTCGGCCCTTTTTTGAAGGGAGGAGCAAACTATTTTTGGTTAGAAATTTTGTTTCCGGTAATGAACTATCATTGGTTTGGGCAGGGTATGCCGGTGTATCTTTTGCTCTTTCACCAAAATTCAATATTGAGGCTGCCGTAGGGCGGTCTTCAATTGATTGGGACCAGTTCATAGGATTTAATTTTCGATTTTAATGAAAGATGGTTTGACTCGTTGTTCTTGGTGCTTGAAAGATCAGGCATATATGAACTACCATGACGATGTTTGGGGAGTACCAGTGCATGACGACCAAGTTCACTTCGAATATTTAGCACTTGAAGCAGCACAAGCGGGCTTAAGCTGGCATACAATCCTCCTAAGAAAAGATGGGTACAAGAAGGCATTTGCCGATTGGAACCTCGATGTAATTGAAAGATACGATGAGGAAAAAATCCAGGAATTACTGCAATTCGAAGGGATCATTCGGAATCGAAAAAAAATTGAAGCTGTAATACACAATGTGAAACCCTTCAAACAAATACAAAGAGAATTCGGTAGTTTCGACCATTACATTTGGCGTTTTGTCAACAACCAGCCCATAATCAATAAAATAAAGGAGATCAGTGATTATGTCTCTTCCACTCCTCTTTCAGACAAAATAAGTAAGGATCTAAAATCTAGGGGGTTCAAGTTCATTGGAACTACCACAACCTATGCGTATATGCAAGCCGCAGGTTTAGTTAACGACCATATGGAAAGCTGTTGGAAAAAATAGTAATTAGTCCACTATTCCTTGCTGTTTAAGAGCTCCTGTAAAAACACCAATAAAAAGTATTGCCGCTTTATGTGCATTCGGAACATCTATTTCTCCATTGATTGTCCATCGGTCCCAATCCTCTCGATAGGTAGTCTTGAGGTCAATCACATTCGATCCTTCGTAAATTGCGTCCCAATTGTCAAAATCATTGGTGAATGAGGTCCGAACGCGAATTGAAATTCCATTTGTTCCGTCTGTTAACTCCCATGAGTCATAATCTTCATGAAAAGTTGTTCTGATTTTTACATTGTATCCATCCGAGCTTGTAAGCACCCACTGGTCCCAATCTTCTGTAAAACTTGTTCGAACGTCACCATTAATACCTTCATAGGTAAATTGCCAATTGTCCCAATCCTCTGTAAAGTTGGTTCTGAATATTCCCGTTTCACTTCCCCAGTCAAATGTCCATCGATCCCAATCCTCGGTCCAGGTGGTTCTTAAAGAACCTGTATTACTATTTGCTCCAACGGATAAATTTTGAGAAGAACTGGTATGAATTGAATCTACCTTAATGCAGGAAAAAGAAACCAGTAGGATTAAAATGGCGAAAAATGTTTTCATGACCTTGATACAACAAAGATCAAGCCGAATTACACATAGAGAAATACACTGCTACCTTTTGAGCACTACAAAACCGGATGCATTGTTTTCTGAACCGTCAAACCCTCTCGCGGAAACAGTATAATAGTAGGTGCCTTCAGGCACCAGCTCACCCGCAGTATTTCTTCCGTCCCAACCTTGGTTTAGCTGTGATAAATTCATGATTAGTTCTCCCCATCGATTAAAAATTAACACTTCCACGGATTCCATCCCTTGGGTGATTGGTTTGAACAGGTCATTCATACCATCCCCGTTAGGAGAAAAAACATTTGGTATAATTAGTTCAGGATCACTAAAAACAACAACATTTTGGAACGCCGTATCAGAACAACCAGCGTCTGATGCAATTAACATAATCGTATATTCTCCAGGTACAGTGTAGATTTCCTCAGGTGATTCGTCAGTAGAAACCGAAACAACCAAATCCCAAAAATAGGAGGTAGCATTGGTTGATGTGTTGGTGAATTCAACAGTCAATGGAGCAGCCCCGGAAGCAACAGAAACTAAAAAGTCAGCCATTGGATCAAAAACATCAACGTTAATGTATGCCGTGTCGGAAGGACATGCCCCATTACTTGTCACAATATATGTGTATTGACCTCCAACATTTGCAGTTGGATCAAATGTTCCGAAGTATCCATCTCCCAGCAGCGAAGGGCCGTCCCAGCTTCCTGAAAAGTCGGATGTTCCTATTAAATTAAATAGCGAATCAGCTGGTGAATTACTGCAGAATGAAAGTGTATCATCAACTCCCGCATAAACAGAATCATCAACGGTCACGCTAATGGTAGTATCATCCACACATACTCCAGCAGTCAGGTACTGTACAAAATAGGTAGTTCCTCCCACGCCAGATGCAATCGACCCGGTAAGCGGGTCAACGGTCGATCCATCCATTGGATCCGGGTTAAAACTAAACGTACCCCCTGAAGTTGCAATTCCCGTAGCACTATTTACTGACCCAACACAGAAATCCACAAGCAGGAAGGAGGGGTCATCATTAGCTAATACAGTTATCGTTTGCGTACTGCTATCTGGACATGTGCCCGAGGTGAGGTATTCCAACGTATAAGTCGTACCAGCTACTCCGCCTGTAATCTCCCCCGTTGAAGGATCAACACTGGAACCATCCCCAAGATCAGGATCAAAACTGAACGTTCCTCCTGCTGTTGCTATGCCAGTAGCACTGTTGATTGAACCAGCACAGTAGTCCGTTAATGCAAATGTCGGATCATCGGATGCCAATACAGTTACTGTTTGTGTGCTGCTATCCGGACAAACACCTGAGGTCAAATACTCGATCGTATAGGTCGTCCCACTTACTCCTGAGGTGATCTCACCGGTTGATGGATCAACACTGGAACCATCTCCCAAATCAGGATCAAAACTGAACGTTCCACCCACTGTTGCTATGCCGGTAGCACTGTTGATTGAACCATCACAATAATCTGTTAATGAAAATGCCGGATCATCTGATGCTAGTACAGTTACCGTTTGTGTACTACTATCCGGACAAACACCGGAGGTCAAGTACTCGATCGTGTAGGTTGTGCCGGCTACTCCTGAGGTGATCTCGCCGGTTGAACCATCTACACTGGAACCATCTCCCAAATCAGGATCAAAACTGAACGTTCCACCAGCCGTCGCTATTCCAGTAGCACTGTTCGAGCCATTGAAACAGTAATCTGTTAGTGTAAAAGCTGGGTCATCAATCGATAAAATCTCGATCGAAGCACTTGAACTTGCAGCAGCACATCCTCCTCCAGCAGCAATATCATTTAGAACGGTATATGTTCCGGCCAAACTAGCAGCAAGATCAACCTCTCCTGTTGACGTATTGATCACCAGATCTCCCGTGGCCTCAGAAAAAACACCTCCACTTGCCCCAACTCCAAATGTGACTGAAGCGGTACCACTCTGACAATAAGGAGAAGCAACATAGCTGAAACTAGCATCGGGTGAAGCTGTTATATCTACAGTAATGGTCAGGTCATCTGGACAAACTCCCGAAGTAGTATAAGTAACATCAAAGCTTCCTATCCCTGTTGTAGAAACATCAATCTCACCGGTAACCGGATTAATCGATAGCCCTGCTGAACCTGAGAATGTACCGCCGGCTGTTGCGATCGTAACAGGAACCTGGCTTCCGCCACTCAAACAAAATGTAGTTCCCGAATAGGAAAAAGAAGGATCATCTATAGCCAAAGCTGTAACTGTTTGCGTACTGCTATCTGGACATGTGCCCGAGGTGAGGTATTCCAACGTATAAG
>CAJWDP010000009.1 GCA_913030835.1 uncultured Flavobacteriales bacterium
ATTCCCAATTCTCTCTATCGCAAGCGTAAGATCCATATCGCCTAATCGCAAGACCCAGTCATTGGCTTCCGCATGTTCCAAAAGATACTTAACCGCACTGGAAGCCGATCTGCCCGCTCCGATAAACAATATTTTTTTCATCGTAATTCGATTGATTATTGGATTTCGAATGTATAAAGAAGTGTATCGTTAACAATGAAAATATATGATGAATTTTCAACAATACGACGAAACCAGTACCATTTAATTGCATCACTTCCCATTGTTTTCCATCACAAATAGCCTACGCAATGTGGGAATTACTTCATTTATTACTTTTGAGAGTGTGACACGAAATTTATTTAAAGCGATTGGACCCGGGATTCTATTTGCAAGTACTGCCATAGGGGTGTCCCATTTAGTACAATCAACTAGAGCAGGTGCTGATTACGGGTTTGCACTAGTTTGGGCGATCTTGCTGGCCAATTTGTTCAAATACCCATTCTTTGAGTTCGGATCCCGATATGCCAATGCAACAGGAAAGTCCATAATAGACGGATACAAAAACCTAGGAAAGTGGATGCTTTCTCTATACGCCTTGATTACAGTCGGCTCCATGTTCTTCGTAATAGCTGCTGTTGGAGCTGTTACTGTAGGTTTTCTTCAAAATTTATTTGGAATACAGCTCAAACTATTCGGTTTTAATCCTTTTTTCAGCACAGCAATTCTGGTTTTTTCACTCAGTGCCCTGATTTTAATTTTAGGGAAATACAAAGTGCTCGATAGCCTGATCAAGCTAATTGGTGCTGTATTGTTGTTCTCTACATTGTCGGCTTTTTTTCTGACGCTTTCTAAAGGACCGGCTATTCAAGACCCCTCCGTTGTGCCTAAAAACATATGGACAAAAGACAATGTGGCCTTTCTAATTGCCCTCATGGGCTGGATGCCAACTGCTGTAGACTTAAGCACCTGGAATAGCCTATGGACAGTTGAACGAATGAAGCAAACCGGGTATAGACCGAAATTAAAAGAAACGTTATTTGATTTTAATTTCGGATACATTGCATCAGCGCTGCTTTCTTTGTGTTTTGTAACACTGGGAGCTTACCTATTGTATGGCACGGGTACTGCATTGGAGCAGAGTTCTGATAAATTTGCCAATCAGGTGGTTCACCTCTACACCGAATCAATTGGAAATTGGAGCTACTATATCATTTCTATTGCTGCTTTTGCTATCATGTTTGGGACTTGCATTGCTGTTTTAGATGGTTATTCCAGAGCGATCAATAGAACATCACTACTTCTTTTTAAAACGGGGGAGAAAAAGCACACATACATAATCTGGCTCATCTTAAGTTCTTCAGGAGGATTGGCTTTGATCTATTACTATCTGGTTTACCTGCAGTCGATTGATCCGGAGATGGGCAAAGCAGGATTCAAGAAATTAGTAGATATTGCCACAACGATTTCATTTGTTATTGCTCCATTAATTGCAATTGCAAACCTTGTATTAGTAGGAAAAAGTCACATTGGAGAAAATAGTCCACCAAAATGGCTTAAAGTTCTGAGCTACATGGGTATACTATTTCTGATCGGATTTACCCTCTTTTATTTCATCGCTCCTTATCTACTAAATAAATAGAGAAAATGGCTTCTTCAGATGGGTTCCGACTTGGATTTTGTACCTTTAGTTTTCAACTGAAATTCTCATGAGAGCAACTCTATTTATACCATTATTTTTTCTCACAATCACTTGCCTTTCGCAACATCAGCCCCTAGTAGGCAAATCGCATACAGTCAATCTCAAAAGCATTACCCAAAAGGATAAGCGCTATTTTGAAATACAACATTTGGAATCACCGGTTCCCGGAGGCGATTCTGAAAGAGATCATTTATTGAAGCTAAAACAGCAGATCTCCAGTAAGTATGGAAGGAAAAGTCATTTAATCAATCAAAAGTCCTCTTCAGCGGCTCCCGACCCAATCATTCAAAACGGATATGAAGGAAGCTATCCAACAGGCAGTGTTCCTTGCGACAACACGCTGGCCATAAGCAACTCAGGGTTGGTAATGACAGCACGAAACTCATCGTACATGATTTACGATACCCAGGCAGATTCCGCTTTGGTGGTCGGACCACTTAGAGATTTTATCCCAGGAATACCCGGATCATTAAATGACTATGACCCAAAGGTAATTTATGACCCTATGGAAGATCGGTTTGTTTTGATCTTTCTATTGGGAAATGCCCCGCCTTCAACCTATATCGTAACCTGTTTTCCGGAAACTTCAGATCCAACCGGAGACTGGAACGTTTACTTTTTAGATGGTGACCCTTTCAGTACAGGACACTGGTCGGATTATCCGGCAATTGCATTATCAGAAGAAGAGCTGTTCATTACAATCAATTTGTTGGTCCCCGGGGGATCCTGGCAAACTTCTTTCCACCAGACGCTGATTTGGCAAATTGACAAAATGGACGGCTATAGCGGAAACCCAACTCTCAATTCTGTAATATGGGAGGACAATACGGAGGGTGGAATCAAAATCAGGAATATGCACCCCGTTAGAGGAGGTATATATCCAAAAGGTCCTAATCAATTCTTTTTGTCCAATAGAAATTTTGCCCTGGAGAGTGATTCTATATATCTGGTTGAAATTACGAATACAATTGCCAGCGGCACAGCAACGAGAAACATTACACTTTTACACTCCGGAAACAACTATTATCTTGCTCCTAGTGCCCGACAATCCATATCAGACAGCCTCCAAACCAATGATTCAAGAGTGCTTGGAGGAATTTGGGAAAACGATGAAATTCATTTCGTTCAAAACTGCATGGATACCGCATCAGGCAATTCAGCGGTTTATCATGGTATTATATCAGGAATTTCGAGTGGGTCTTACGTTTGTAGTGGAGATTACGTACGTGACGCCGTGAAAGATTACGGGTATCCAAACATTGCTCATATTGGCGAAACTGCTTCCGACGATAAATACATTTTATCGTTCGAATACGTTTCCCCTGTGGATAGCGCTGGTACTGCATGTGTTTTCTATGATGGTGTAGATTACTCCAATTTTAACATGATTCGTAAGGGAGAAGGTGTTTTAAACGCCCTTTCCGGCACGCAGGAGAGATGGGGAGACTATACCGGGATTCACAAAAAGTACAATCAGCCATGTTCTGTTTGGTCCTGCGGCACTTTTGCTAAAAGCGACAACAGCTATGCGTCCTGGGTCAGTGAAATAAGAACACAATCCGCTGACTGCTCCTCCAGTATTGGAATAGATGAAAAGCCATCAACGTTTAGTGAATTTAAATTGTATCCCAATCCATCAGCAGACCTGATAGATCTGAAATTTGTAATGGAAAAAACAGGCGATGCGTCCATATGCATCTATGATATTAGTGGAAGGCAAATTGAACAGTTGTTTAATGGTAACGTGAAGAAAGGTGAAAACCTACTTACGTTTTCCGTTAATCATCTCTCTGCTGGTTCATACCAACTAACCATAGTTACTGATGAAGAGGAAATAGCAGTAAAATCGTTCATCCGAAAATAAGCTCAACGCAAAATACAATAGCAAAAACAGACGGTTTCTGTCTGAGTTGATCCTGATTAATGCTCTTTTTGATTGCTGAATTTATTGGCATTTTCGACCTGAAATCGGTATCTTCGCAACTCGAAAAGTAAGGTATATGCCAAAAGAAAATCCAATTGTTGCTGTTGAAAATGAGATGAGTTTTGAGGAATTTAAGTCGGAGATCTTAAACGATTTTCGAATTGCCAACATAAGCAGGGAAGCTTCCATTCTGGGCCGAAAGGAAGTTCTAACAGGAAAAGCAAAATTTGGAATATTTGGTGATGGCAAAGAGATCGCTCAGCTGGCCATGGCCAAGCAATTTAAAAACGGAGATTGGAGATCAGGTTACTATAGGGATCAGACATTCATGATGGCCATAGACAAACTTTCCGTAAAACAATACTTCGCCGCTTTATACGCACACACAGACTTGAAACATGAACCGTCGTCGGCAGGAAGGCAAATGGGCGGTCATTATTCAACACGAAGTTTGGATGAAAACGGCAACTGGATGAATTTGATGGAACAGAAGAATTCTTCCTCCGACATTTCACCAACAGCGGGTCAAATGCCACGTTTACTAGGGCTGGCACAAGCTTCAAAAGTGTTCAGGGAAAATGAAGCATTAAAGGATTTTTCAAATTATTCCAACTCGGGCAATGAAGTTGCATTTGGCACAATTGGAGACGCCTCTACTTCAGAAGGGCTTTTTTGGGAAACCATAAATGCTGCCGGAGTAATGCAAGTTCCATTGGTTATGTCCGTTTGGGATGATGGATACGGAATTTCGGTCCCAAAAGAATACCAAACTACGAAAGGCTCAATTTCTGAAGCGCTTTCCGGAATGGCAATGAAGGAAGGCGACACCAATGGGTATAAAATGTTCAACGTTAAAGGATGGGACTATCAGGCATTGTGCAACACCTATGAAAAAGCTGTTTCATTTACACGAACCAATCATATTCCATCTTTGATACATGTTGAAGAGGTAACACAACCACAAGGACATTCTACTTCGGGATCACATGAACGGTACAAATCAGCAGAGCGACTAGCATGGGCAAAAGAGTTCGACTGTATCGCGAAATTCAAAGAATGGATCCTAGACTTCGATAAAAAAACAGGAAAGACAATTGCTACCGAAAGTGAACTGGACGAAATACAAGCAAGTGCAAAAAAGCTGGTAAAGGAGGAAAAGAATAGTGCATGGAAAGAGTTTATAAGTCCACTTAAGGAAGAATCCAAATTGGTAGCTGACTTGATTGGAAATCTAGCGGGCGGTAGTCCCAATGCTTCTTTTTTAAACAAAATCAAGGAAGACCTTCAGGTTAATACAGAACCCATCAGAAAAGAAATTATTGCTGCAGCAAAAAAGTCACTGAGGCTGGTAATCAAAGAAGAATCTGCTGCGAAAAAGGCATTGGTCGACTGGCTTAACCATTCCGCCAATGAAAATAATATGAGGTATTCCTCACATTTATTTTCCGAATCGAACGAAAGTGTGCTTGCTGTCAAACAGGTTCCTGTAAGCTATCCTAGTGAGCATAAAATGGTGGATGGAAGGATTATACTGAGGGACAATTTTGAAAAATTATTTGAATCCAATCCATTGATCCTGACCTTCGGAGAGGATGTAGGAAAAATAGGCGGTGTGAATCAGACAATGGAAGGAATGCAAGAAAAATTCGGTTCCATTAGAGTGTCTGACACGGGTATAAGGGAGGCTACAATTATCGGCCAAGGAATTGGGATGTCCATGCGTGGTTTGAGACCAATAGCTGAAATCCAATATTTAGATTACTTATTGTATTGTCTCCAAATCCTAAGCGATGATCTGGCAACTGTACAATACAGAACTAAAGGCGGACAAAAAGCACCACTAATTATTAGAACAAGAGGTCATCGTCTTGAAGGAATTTGGCATGCGGGTTCTCCAATGGCTGGAGTAATTAATTTGTTGAGGGGAATCCATGTTTGCGTGCCGCGAAATATGACAAAAGCAGCCGGATTTTACAATGCGTTATTACAAGGAGATGATCCGGCTCTTGTCGTTGAGTGCCTAAATGGATATAGAACGAAAGAACCTGAACCAGAAAATTTAGGAGAGTTTACGACTCCATTTGGCATCCCAGAAATAACGAAAGAAGGTGAAGACATAACGATTGTATCCTACGGTTCAACATTTAACCTGTGCACAAAAGTGGCAACAGAGCTCGAAGCACACAACATTTCAGTGGAATTAATTGATATCCAGACGTTATTGCCATTCGATATCAATCATAGTATTGTCGAATCATTGAAAAAAACCAATCGCGTTTTATTTGTGGACGAAGATGTGCCGGGTGGAACCACTGCCTACATGATGCAGAAAGTACTGGAAGGACAAGGCGGTTACCAGTACCTGGATTCAGAACCAAAATCATTGACCGCAAAAGACCATCGTCCGGCGTATGGTTCAGATGGAGACTATTTCAGTAAGCCAAACGAAGAAGATATTTTCGAGGCCGTGTATTCCATTATGAATGAGGCAGACCCCGTAACCTATCCGGATCTTTACTAATCCAATGAAGCAATTTACTGAATGAGATTTTGTTTTTTCCTCCTAGCGACTGTCACAATCTTCAATTCGTATTCTCAGAAGATATCGACACGCTTGTCGGAAAGAATGGATTTGTCCCGCAAAAATGACTATCACAGAATTCGCGTAGAATTTGTCGATAATGTCAATAGTTTCTATTGGAACCAACAGTTCAAACAAAATCAGGTTCCACTAGAAGACAGGCCTAGATTAATTATTAGAAAATTGACTGATCAGGCCAAAGCTTCTCAACAAAATTTGCTCAATGAATTAAGGGAAACCTTTTTTAATGAGATAGATGATGTACAACCGTTTTGGATTGTGAATATGATTGTGTTGCAGGCCAAACGAAATGCGATAGAGTTTATTTCGGAGTATCCTGGTGTTGCTATTGTTGATCTTGAAGAAAGCCGAATTCAGATGAACGAGTATATCCAAATATCAGAATCAAATTCCCCCAAGTCTGTTGGAGGCTCAGAACCTGGTTTAATCGCAATTAATGCACCGGCTCTATGGGCAATGGGATATACAGGAAAAGGGCAAGTAGTTTACGATTACGATACCGGCGTATGGCCTCAGCATCCTGCATTCGCAGCTCGTTTCATGGGTAATTTTTATCCTTTAGAACAATCTTGGTTGGGTTATTATAGAGAAGAACCAACCGGTATTTACAGCAGCCATGGAACACATACACTTGGCACTATGGCTGGGTTGGATACATCTACAAACGACACCATTGGTTGTGCTTTTAATGCATATTGGATTGCTTGCGATCACATACGAGGCACCGTTCCGGAATTGCCTCCAATCACCGATATGGTATTGGCCTTCGAGTGGGCCTTGAATCCAGATGGAGACCCTTCAACCACTCACGACATTCCTGATGTCATCAACAATTCATGGAGATGGTACGACAATGGGGATACAGCATATTGTGGAGGATTTGTAGTAAACCTGATGAACACAATTGAAGCTGCGGGAATTGCAAATGTCTTTTCCGGTGGAAATTTCGGGCCGTCTAATACAACTATTTCTTCACCTCAACGAATCAATACGTCAGATGTAAATACATTTAGTGTCGGAAGCGTCAATGGGAATACGTCATTCCCCTACCCGATCTCATCATTTTCTAGCAGAGGTCCCAAGCAATGTCCGGGCTCCGGATCATTGGCCATTCATCCTGAGGTTGTAGCTCCGGGACAAAACGTGAGATCGGCATGGGGAAAGGATGGGTACAATAGCATCTCCGGAACAAGTATGGCAGCTCCCCATGTATCCGGAGCTTGTTTATTGTTAAAGGAAGCATTTCCCATGGTTTCAGGAGAAGAAATACTGAGAGCTCTTTATCAAACAGCGACAGACCTCGGCACAGTCGGTGAAGACAATACGTTTGGGATGGGAATTATTGATTGTTTGGCCGCGTTCGATCATTTGGCTCTAACGCATACTCCGGTTAATCCGAATAATATAGCTTACGACATTGCAATAATAGAAGTGAACAACCCTTCTGATCAACAAGTAACATGTGCCAATTCGTTCACTCCGTCAGTAACCATACTAAATCTTGGAGACAGCACGATTACCGATTTAATCATATTGGATAGTATATTAGGGAGTGGAAACACCACTAGCTGGAGTGGAACACTTCTATCCGGAGAACAAACCACAATCAATCTACCAACAATAAATGTCTCGAATTCAGGCCCGAATGTCTATCAAGTAATTGTGTCAATAGCAGATAGCGCATCACAAGATATTGATCTCTATAATAACCGTCGCATGGTTCGTTTTAACGTCCGACCCGAACTTTCTTTACCATTTCTTGAAAAGTTCGAAAATGGAATTACAGCTGATTGGCTGGTTCTAAATGAAGACGACCAATATGGGTGGGAAACCGACTCAACCGAAGGACTGAATTGGAACACCATTTCGGCTACTATGCAACATTTCTGGTACAATCCAATCGGAAATCAGGTAGACGAACTACTTAGCCCTAACCTATCAACCGGAACAGGGACCAATTTGTTTCTCAAATTTGATCGAGCGTATGAAGACATAAACAGTACCCCTAAACAAGATACGCTCGCTATTTACCTTTCAACAGATTGTGGTCAAACCTGGCCGCACAAGGTCTTCGAGAAATGGGGATCAAATTTGGCAACAATCGATACGGTCAATCTTTCATTTACTCCAACGGCAAGTCATCATTGGCAAACCGATTCCATTGACATATCGGGATTCGCATCAAGTCCTACGGTAATGATCAAATTTCAGGCAATCAATAGAAAGGGACAAAATCTGTACATCGACAATGTGAGGGTTTACGATTCCCAAGATCCAGTAAGCCTGGCTACAACAGATATAAATGGATGGGTTGTATACCCAAATCCATCCAACGGCACTTTCTATGTTGAATTTCCTAACCAAAAAGAAAGAAGGATAGAAGTGTTCGACATGCGAGGAAAGCTGGTGAAATCCAAGGTTGTTTTTAATAGAAAAGAACCCATATATCTGTCCGGCCATAGTTCAGGACAGTACATCATTAGATATAACAATAATCGAACTGCAATTTTCCTAAAATAAAAAACCAATGTCTTCAAAGCTGGATGCCTCTTTTTGGAATTCAAAATACAACAACAACGACATTGGTTGGGACATTGGATATCCGTCTCCGCCAATAGCTGAATATGCGGATCAATTGGAACGGAAAGACCTGTCGATTTTAATTCCTGGTTGTGGGAACGGATACGAGGCAGAATATCTTTGGAAGACCGGACACAAAAACGTCCATATTTTAGATTATAGTGATACTGCCCTAACCGAATTCAAAATTCGTGTGCCTGAATTTCCCGAGAATCAAATTCATGTTGGTGATTTTTTCACACACCAAGGCAGCTATGACCTGATATTGGAACAAACATTTTTTTGTGCAATACAACCCGTACTTAGGCAGAATTATGTTCGTAAGGTAAAGGAATTGCTGAAACCCGAAGGTAAATTGGTGGGTGTTCTTTTTAACGATGAACTCAATGAGGACAAGCCACCATTTGGGGGGAATTCCCTCGAATACCTTGGCCACTTTCAGCCACATTTTCAACATTTATATATGAAGAGTTGCTACAATTCAATAGAGCCAAGAATAGGCAGAGAGTTATTTGTTATCTTCTCCTGATGGGTTATTTTTACAAATTATGAAAGGTGAAAAAACACTCATTTTAGATGAATTGCAGTGCAGACAAAAAATTGATCGTATTGCTCACGAGATCAATGAAAATTTTTCAGAAGCAGAGAAATTATTTGTTGTTGGAATTGCTAAAAGAGGCTACAAAATTGCAGAGCTGATCAACAAGGTCTTAGAAGAAATTTGTTCTTTCGAAACTATATTGGTTAAAATTGAGCTGGATAAAGATCATCCTCATACGAACGAAGCAAAGCTTGGTGTTCCTTTGCAGGACCTGCATGAACAATCTGTCGTTCTTGTAGATGATGTGCTTAATTCGGGTAAAACCCTCATTTACGCATTATCCCACATTCTTAAAGCCAATATCAAATTACTCAAGACCACGACATTGGTAGATAGAAGACATAGAAGATACCCGGTAAGAGCAGATTATGTAGGCCTCACCTTGTCCACTACGCTGCAGGAACACATCTCCGTTGAGATCGATGACTCAAACGTCAAGGTATACTTAAAATAGAATTGTAAAGGCTTTCAACAGAAGGCATTTCTAAAGTCAAATCAGCGCATTTATAGATCGATTCCCGTTTGTTAAGCTCTTCCTTTAAAAAGGATTTGAGACGATCTTTATTTAGTTGAATCAATGGCCGTTCAATCGAATTCTTAATCCTGTCGTGCAAAACATCTAAAGGCCATTCAAGATAAATAGTATAACCGCTACTCATCATTCGTTCCATATTATCTTCATAACATGGCATACCCCCTCCCGTTGCTATTATCTTTCGATCATTGTCCTTCATGATTGAAAGAAGTGCATTTTTCTCCAGTTTTCTAAAGTGTCCTTCACCTTGGTTTTCAATCAGTTGTTTGACAGATGATCCTTGCATCAAAGCAATATAGTCATCCGTATCGATGAATCGAATTCCTAATCTTTTTGCAACAGCAGCACCCATTGATGTTTTACCTGCTCCCATAAAACCTAAAAGATAGATCGTATTGTATTTGTGCTCCTCTTTCAAACTATTAAATTCGTAAAAAATTCTTCCATGAAGCTGATTGAAGTAACGTCACAAAACGAAGTTAAATTATTTCATAAAGTTCCACGCGTAATTTACCGGTCGGATTCGAATTGGATTCCTCATATTGAATCGGATATCGAAAAGATTTTCGATCCGGAAAGAAACAAACTTTTTGTTAACGGAAAGGCCATTAGATGGGTTGCAGTGAATACACAGGGTGAGATTGTTGGAAGAATTGCTGCTTTTGTTAACCCGAAAACATCGAACACCTTCCAACAGCCAACCGGCGGTGTTGGATTTTTTGAGTCCATTAATAATCAATCCGTTGCTAATTTACTTTTTGATACAGCTAAGACGTGGTTGCAGGATAACGGTATGGCAGCCATGGATGGACCCATTAACTTTGGAGAAAAGCAAGAATTCTGGGGACTGCTTGTAGATAATTTCACATCACCAAGCAGCTATATGATGAATTATAATCTAGAATACTATAAGGATCTATTCGAAAATTACGGATTTCAGGTATACTACTTTCAATACATTTTCAAACGAGATCTTTATGTTCCTGCACAGCCTGTTTTTGTTAGAAAATACAATCAAATGAACAGCGATCCGAACTACAGAATCAGCAATGCGAGAAAAATGACCACTGACCAAATTGCGGCAGATTTCAGAACGGTATACAATGGAGCATGGGGCAAACACGATAATTTCAAGGAAATGGCTGAATCCACTGCAAAAAAGGTAGCTAAATCATTGAAGCCAATCATGGATCCAGACATTGTAGTGTTTGTCTATTACAATGATGAGCCGATTGCATTTTACATCAATATACCGGAGCTCAATGAAATATTCAAATATGTAAACGGTAAGCTTAATCTTTGGAATAAGTTAAAAGTTTGGTATCATTTGAAAAGGAAAACGCCTAAAACCATGGTTGGAATTGTATTCGGTGTAGTGCAAGAATTTCAAGGCAAGGGAATAGAAGGTGCCATGATTAAATGGACAGAGGAAAACATTGTTACTCTAAATCGATACGACGAAACAATTATGACCTGGATCGGAGACTTTAATCCCAAGATGATAAGAGTATGTGAAAATCTAGGTGCAGAAAAATTCAGAACTCTTGCAACGTACAGATTCTTGTTTGATCGGGAAGCCAAATTCGAGCGTTGCCCTATTGTCGAATAGACAAAAAAATTGAGGCAAATAACCTTTCATCCAATTTTATCTTCAACCTTTTGCAAATCTGTAAAATGAATATATATTTGCACTCGCTTTGAAGCGGGAATGATTCGTTAGCTCAGTTGGTAGAGCACCTCCCTTTTAAGGAGGTGGTCCTGGGTTCGAGCCCCAGACGAATCACATAAAAGCCATTACATATGTAATGGCTTTTTTGGTTTAGTTACTTAAGATTGTTTCCATTAAATCAGCGAACCAAAGTTACGTGACCTTGGAAGGTATGGTCCATATTCGTTGCTTCAGCACGCATCGTTATTTTCCAAACATATACCTCTGACGGGGCTAATGTACCATCCACAGTTCCATCCCAACCCAAACTAGTGTGTTGAGACTGAAAAATAATTTCACCCCAACGATTAAAAATCAATAATTCGTAGGAGGTATCAATATGGCCTAAAATACTAGGCATGAATACATCATTCACATTGTCACCATCCGGCGTAAAAGCATTTGGAGTATATACAATGAGCTCTGGACCTATAACCAAAGGATAGGATATAGAATCAGCGCAACCTTCATCAGAGATAGCTAACAATTCAACTACATAAACCCCAGTATCAGGAAAAGTATATAAACCATCGTAATCACTGCTTTGATCCAATCCTGCATAATCCCATAAGAATTGTGTCCCACCTGCACTCATATTTGTGAATTCGATCGTAGAGTTCAGTATCGTCGTCGGTTGGGGGCCGAAACTAAAATCGGCTGTCGGATATGCAAAAGCATTGATCACGTTCATCGAGTCAAGTGTATTCATGCATCCATTCGCATCCGTGATGGTTAATGACACATCATAGCTGCCTAAATTGTATGTAACCGTTGGCCCTGTGCAATCGGTTGATGTTCCACCAATTCCAAAGTCCCAAAAGCAGCTCACTGAACCAGCGGAGGTATTGCTAAAGTTGGCGGTTACGGGCTCACATCCGGAAGCTTGATCAACAGAAAAAGAAACATCAGGCAGAGGATTAATGATCACGTTTGTCGTGTCAGAAGATCCACATCCACCAGGAATAGTATAAATAACAACGGTAGTTCCTGAACCGGCCACGGAAGGATCAAATGTTCCTGTAGCAGGATCTGTAATTCCTGTTCCTGACCATGATCCTCCAGGATTAGCGGCAGACATAGTGATTGCTGTTGCATCCACACAAAATGGTCCAACAGGGTCAATAGCCGACGAGGTATTGGGAATTACAGTGATCTCTGTTGTCCCTGTGTCACCGCACATACCTGAAATCTCGTAGGTAACCGTCCAGTTTCCTACTCCGGCTGTTCCAGGATCAAATGTACCCAAAACAGGATCTAGAATTCCATTCCCACCCCAAGAACCGCCTCCGTCGACAGCACTCAGGTAAACCACCGGCTCACCAACACAATATGGACCAACAGGAGCAATCGTGGCATCCATGTTGGGATTTATGGTAATATCAAACGTTTTAGTATCTCCACAGGTTCCGGAAATATCATACGTTATCGTATGTGTACCCGTGCCTGCTGTTAAAGGATCAAAGGTTCCTAAACCAGGATCTGTTATTCCATTTCCACTCCATAGGCCACCCGGATCAACAGCCGTCAAGTTCAAGATTGGATCCAGCTCACAGAATGGCCCTACTGGAGCAATAGTGGCATCCTGTTGAGGCAATACCAAAATGTCTTCAGTATCCGTATCGCCACATGCACCTGAAATTGTATACGTCAACGTATGTGTTCCAGGACCTGCAACCAAAGGGTCGAAAATTCCGAGTGCCGGATCTGTTATGCCTGTTCCAGACCATGTACCACCGGCTTCGGCAGCTACTAGTGTGGTAGCAACCGCATCATCGCAATATGGTCCAGCAGGTGTAATTGTAGCATCTCCATCAGCAATCACCATAATATCCTCTGAATCCGTGCTTCCACAAGAGCCAGGAATTGAGTACGTAATTGTCCATGTGCCTGCACCTGCAACCGAAGGGTCAAAAGTACCCAAGGCAGGATCTGTTATTCCTGCACCCGACCAAGTACCACCGGGATCAGTTGCTGTAAGATTGACAGCTATGTTACTCTCACAAAATGGAGGTACCGCAGATATAGTGGCATCGAGAAAAGCATTTACAACAACATCATACGTGCTGACATCAGGACAACTGCCACCTATACTATAGGTAATTGTATGTGTACCCGAACCGGCAACAATAGGATCAAATAACCCAGCAATCGGATCTGTAATCCCTACTCCACTCCAGGTTCCACCCGGGTCTGCTCCTGAAAGATTAACCGCAGCATCATTTGAACAAAATGGTCCTGCCGGCAGAATTGTTGCATCTGCATCAGAATTTACTAAAAAATCTTCTGTATCCGTTGATCCGCAAGCACCCGAAATCGTATACGTTACGGTATGAGTTCCAGGACCTGCTGTAGATGGATCGAAAGTACCTAAAGCTGGATCTATAATACCCATTCCGCTCCAAACTCCGCCCGGATCGACCGACATCGCATTGATCGCTGGATCACTTTCGCAAAATGGTCCGGCAGCAGAAATTGTAGCATCTGCCATTGAATTGACAATTACATCTATGGTTTGAACATCAGGACATACACCTCCAACGCTATAGGTAATCGTGTGGGTTCCTGAGCCCGCCGATGCAGGATCAAACGACCCCAATAAAGGATCTGTAATCCCAGTTCCACTCCAGGTACCTCCCGGATCTGCTCCTACCATAATAACAGCCGGGTCAATCGTACAATAAGGTCCTACAGGTGTAATGGTCGCATCCGCATCTGCATTTACCGTTATGCTTTCCGTGTCAGAGCTACCGCAAGAACCGGGAATCGTGTAAGTGATTACAAAGGTTCCTGCGCCCGCAGAAGACGGGTCAAAAGTACCTGCAAAAGGATCCGTAATTCCTGCGCCCGACCAAGTGCCACCAGGATCGACTGCAGTCAACGTTACGGGTATATTACTCTCGCAAAATGGTCCGGCCGGTGCAATAGTGGCATCAAAACTGGAATTAATCTGCACATCAAATGTTTGAATATCCGGGCAAGCACCTCCTACACTGTATGTAATCGTGTGTGTGCCAGATCCAGCCGTAGATGGGTCAAATGAGCCAGTCGCGGGATCTGTGATACCCGTTCCACTCCAGGTTCCACCAGGATCTGCTCCTACCATCGTGACCATAGGATCCCCTGGGCAAAAAGGTCCAATTGGCGTAATTGACGCATCAGCATCAGAATTAATGGTAATCGATGTTGTTCCTACATCTCCACACGCCCCCGAAATGGAATACGTAATTGTATGAACACCTGAACCAGCAGTCGCAGGATCAAAGGTGCCTGCAGCGGGATCAGTTATACCCGTGCCCGACCATACACCTCCGGGATCTGCTCCCACAAGACCAATACTTGGGTCACTTTCACAAAACGGTCCAACCGGGGTTATCGTCGCGTCTAACGTGCTATTTACAGTAATTGAGGTTGTTTGCACATCAGGACATAATCCGGATATAGAATACGTAATCGTGTGCGATCCTGGGCCTGCAATAGCAGGATCAAATGTGCCAGCCGTGGCATTCGATATGCCGGTTCCTGACCACGTCCCTCCCGGATCAACCGCTACCAGTGTAACTGCAGGATCTCCTGTGCAAAAAGGTCCGACGGGAGTAATTGTAGCATCGGAATTTGCTATGACGTCAATCGTTTCGGTATCTGTTGCCCCACAGGGCCCAGAAATGGTGTATGTGATAACATGAGAACCCACACCTGCAGTTACAGGATCAAATGTTCCTGCAGCAGGATCAATTATTCCTGTTCCGGACCAGGTTCCACCTGGATCCACAGCAGTAAGTGTTGTAGGGGACGACGATTCACAATATGGCCCTGCCGCTGAAATAGTAGCGTCTGCCAAAGCCCCTCCGCTAGTAACGGTAACAGTTGCTGTTGACACGCAACCCGTATTATCTGTAACCTGCACCGAGTATGTTCCGGCACAAAGCCCAACTGCGGTTTGTGTTGTTTGACTCCCCGCAGCAGCATCCCATAAATAAGAATATGGCGCAACACCACCTGCTCCAACCGTAGCAGTCGCGGTTCCATCACATGCACCTGAGCATGATTCAATCGCCATGCTCATTGTTGGTGGCAAACAACAGCTAGTCGCACAGGAGTACCATACGGTAACATTTGGCACCCTCGGAGTAAAGCTCATTCCAAAAGGATAGGCTTTTCCTGTACCCTCCAATATTTGAATGTTGGCATCCGCAACAATTACATTTCCAACTGCAGTACCATTCGAATAATTACCTCCTGTGGTATTGCTTGCGGTTATGTAGAAACCGGCAACATCACCTGCACATAGAAATTCGGAAAAGGTGATAGGAATAACGGTATTCGTTCCTGCAGTAAATGTAACGCTGTTCGCTGTTCCCAGAAGTGTCCATGCCGCCGCATTCGTTTCGTTACCTACATGTGTGCCGCCAATCGAATAGATTTCCATATCGTAGGTGCCATTGTCATAGTCCATCGCCAGCTGTGTAATATTTACAGAGGTGATCGCAACAATATCGAACATGATACCGCTCTGTCCATTGTTGGTAAATTGAGGCGTAGACAGAGGTCCACACTGTGCCATAACGCCAAATTGTACTAGAAGAAAAAGTAAAAGTGTAAAACCATTTTTCATCGCTTCACCTTCCCTTCCGTTTTTGTATTTCTAACTGTTGTTACATACCATTTCGCGTCAAAAAATTGATCTGACAATAGCGTAATGGTTTCAGTAGCAGCGTCATAAGTAGCTCTTGTTACTCCTCCTTGATTTCTTAGTTGATGCAAAACTTTGTCAATTTGATCAGTCTGTTTTATAGGTTGCGTATCCTTAATTTGAGGATTATCTGAAACGTTAGTTTTGACACGAAGTGTATGCGCTACCAATTCTTTCCCCAATTGATTGGAGGCAACCCAAGACAATTCCTGTCCAAAGGACATATTCGTGAAAAATAAGAAGCAAAAGCTAAAAGATATAAGATGTTTCATAGGCAGAATAAATCAGTGTATCACTTAATTTACAGGACGAAGAAATTTTGTAATGGTTGTCAATCGGCAATGTTGTATGCAAAATAATATTTTTATCGAAACCATTGTTCGGGTGAAGTAAAAATGCGCACATTGTTAGAATATAAAACAGATTAACTCAAGGTTACGTCATTTTTTCTATATTCGATTATGCAAAAGTTGTTTATTCAAGGGTCCAAAATCACTCCGGAAATTTCCGGTGATCCGGAATCCGGCCAAATTCAAATTATTGGTCGATCCATTCCCGAGAACGCAACAGGTTTTTATAAACCATTACTAGATTGGATCAATTCCTACAAGAAAGAACCAAACAGCAAAACTCAGCTCTCTTTTCATTTAGACTATTTGAACTCGATTTCCCAAAAGATCATCTATGATATTTTAGAGCAAATGGTCGAAGTCAACTCAAAAAGTGAGCTTATCGTATTGTGGAAATACGACGAAGATGATGAAGAAATTCTCGACGAAGGCAAAGTATTCAAATCTAGATTTGATCTTGATTTTCAATTGGTCGAAGTTCCTGATAATTAATTCTATATTTGCCATCCGAAACAAGCGCTGCCCAAGTGCTGGAATTGGTAGACAGGCATGGTTGAGGGCCATGTGTCCGTACGGGCGTGAGGGTTCGACTCCCTCCTTGGGCACTTTAGCACACCCTTTTCGATTCAGGTAGTTTTCAATTTCCTTTGGCTAATCGAACAAACTGATACGCTTTTCGCTTTCCAGGTAGATAGTTGGTGTTGATCCCATCTTAGCAACTTTCCCTTTCACAACTATTTCTTTTCCATCAAAGTAAGTTACAGGATCATATGGAAAATTTACAAGATGCTCTTTCCTTATAAAAATGGTAAATATCTGATTGGGGTATTTGCGATCCAGATTGATCAAAGCGTTTCCCTTCCTACTTTTCCTTGCACTGACAACAGTACCCACAACTTGAACCGTACTTCCATCTTGCATAAAGTTCTTTGCGTCTATTGTGTTGAAGTGACCTTTGGGTAGGTCGGGTGCTGATTTCGGAATGACATCTCCTTGTTGAATTGAATTTGACCAATGAAGCGGTTCATAGCCATTCTTGACCGAATCAACAGGATAGTTTGGGAAAAATGTAAATCCAGTTTCTTTTTCGACTGATTCAACACTCATCATATAAGACTCAATAGGATACTGAAGGTGTTCTTTATGCGGCAAAATAAATCCGACAGCTCTTCTCATTTTAGGGTCCAGCGCAACTTTAAAAAATCGGGTGGGTATAGCGACTTTGTTTTTACTCCTGCTTATGTAATTGGTATCTCCATCGAATATTGGGCCGGTTACTACGATTAAGCTGCTTTCATCATTCGACACAATATAGTTTCGTAAATAATTCTCTAGATCTGCCCATTTTTCACGATTGAAACCAGGAAGTTGTGGAGACATATTTGAATAATAATACGATTCAGAAAGCGCAGACCTTGACCACCTGAAATCGGCCGATGGAGCAAGATGACCGCGATCGTAACCAAAACCATCGTACTCAACATCTCCGTCAGAATTTCGAGTTTTAATAAAATAATCCTCTTCCTCTGCAGAACCGGATTGAATAAGAGTATCAATTCGAAAATCATTGGTCCTTCCTACAGTCCCGTCTTTAATTTCCGATGAAATAATATGCATCACCCAGATTGCTTGTTCGACCTCTTCACCATAAGCCAATGAAAAGGCCTTGTGACGAATCACATGGTCATTTGAAGGAAAGCCAATTTCTTCTAGTTCTGCGCTCAAGATGTTTAACTTAACCTGCTCTATTTTTTTATCTATTTCAACCATTGTCGATGCTACCCGCCCTTTGGAATTTTCCAATTCGCCTAGCTCGTACCTCAATTTATCAATGGATTGAGCATAGCAATCAGGTGAACAAAGAATGAAAGAAAGTATCACTATACAATTGCAATACAATAGAGAATTCAAATTCAATTTTGAAAATCGACTGCTCTTGTTAGTCATGAAATTCCATCTACAATTATTCAAAATACTTCTTAATTTTTGGGATATAATTTAAATCAAGTGTGTAACCGGATATGGTCAATTCTTTTGATAATTCGTTATACGAAACTCGGGGTGTTTGATCGGAAATGATCCACGGACAGGACAGCGCAATATGCTTTACATGCTCAATGTCCGTTTTTTCTTTTATCAACGTAAAAGAAAATTGTTTCAAGCGTTCCTGCGTAGATGGCTTTCGTATGATCTGATTGGCAAACTCAGAATATGGAATATAGATTAGCTCGCCATTATCTGCTTCCAACTTTACGTGAGTATTCAATAGTTCATTGATCACTCCAGAATTGGCATTCAATTGCACCCGCTGGTTCACCCCATAATTGTTCTGAACCTTGAAAACCAATCCGGCAATAAAGTCCTTGAGAAAACGCCAAAATCCTAGTAATACAATTAGCACTACCACAATACCAACGAGAGGATATGGTTTAATGAAAATATAGGCGACGCGAATGAAATAAAGCAACCAAAATGCGGAAGTAACAATGGGAAAATACCTTTTTGCTGAAATTCTCGCCTTTCTACTCTGAATTACATCAATGACATATTTTTGAATAAGATAAAACCCGATATAAAGAAAAACAGCAGTTGCTATCAACCAAAATACAGACCAAAAGGATAAATCGTAAGAAACTTGATCTACATCCTTAATTAAAGGAGCCGAAAACATCTCAAAAGTATCTAGAGAATCTGCTGATATCGCCACATCTTCCATCATCGTATTAGTCCATTTTCTATTAGTATTTGCTGTACGTACATTTCAGCGAAAGGATTGATCACGAACGTATTGCTTGATTCAATAACCAGACCACACCTTTTCAAACTCTGGAACACTTGATAGATCTCTATGCCTGTTTCCGACCTAAATATGACCTGAGCCGTTTCAATTGTTAACACCTTATGAATTAGTAATTCATTCAAAGCTACTAACCAATCCGAATTACTAATGATCGGGAGGTTCAATGCTGTTGGACTTCCCATAATTATAGTTTCCTTCTTTACATCGCTAATGTTTGCCAACCACAAATGCTGAATCGCTCCTAAATTCCCGTTAGAAATACTGTGATATTTTCTAAACAAACGATTGGTGTTTCTCCTTCCTAATTGTTCAAAGCTTTTACCCGCTATGACTGTTTTCATTCCACCAGACTGATGTCTATGCTCAACCTCTCGAATAGCTGTATTTAATGAGATCGGGGCAATTATGATGGTCGATTGCAAAACACCATCAAAAGAAATTAGCTGTTTTATAAACTTGTAGAATTCAATGTTACAGGATAAGCAGATTTTTAATTTGCCACTATAGGTTCTGATAAACGAAATTAATTGGTCGAAGGCTTCGTTTTCCCCACCTTTTAAAAACCACAATTCAATGTTCTTAAAATAAACTCGGTCTCCAGGGTTCATTTTTGTTTTGTACTCAGGCCAATTCTGCACTTCTGCACTCGAAAACAAAGCATTCTCCCATATTTCATTGCTAAGATCAGCAGTCCGATCGGGACACTCAACTTTGTAAAAACTTCCTCCCTCCAGACCGGAAACCAAAGCTTCGGCCTCAGCTAAGTAACACGAGCCTTCGTTACCCGTAATTAGAATAGCTCCATCCATACCAGACTCATTCCTTTGAATTGCTTTATCAAATTGAACCTTACCGTTATTATTTTCTCGGTCGGAAGTCATAAGTCCATACCGACCAAGGAACAGCTGTTTATAATAGAAAGGAAGCAATTCTTCTACTTGAGGCTTAATGGTGATCTGATCTACAAAGTCCTTTACAATTCCATGTAAATTTTGGTCAGATTCATGTTTAATAGAAAACTGAGCATTTGACAGCTCATCCCTTTTGTTAATATATCCTTGTGCAATTTGAGTGTAAATCCCTTGAACCAAACGCGACAATTGTTTCGTAGAATTTTTCCACCCTCGTCTTGAAGATTCTCTTTTGATATACCGATCCAACTTGCCTGCCCGAGTAATAAGCGATTTAAAGTCCAAAAGCTCATCAACCTGAGTGAGATTCTCCCTGATATCTGATTTGAGTTTTTCCTGTAAAGAATCAACTTTAACAATAGCAGATTCTAGCTCTTTCTTGGATTTTTGCAATACTTCGTTTACCTGAGCATTGGTTACATCCGGGTTCTGACAGGTATATGTTACCAACTTCGCACCATTTTCGAGTTGCTGTTTTACCTTTTGCGTTTCCGAAACTATTGAAGAAACTGTCAATTCAATTTCTTCCGACAGTTTGGATTCCAGCAGATATCCTACCAGTTCATTCAATTTAATCGCAGACTTTTTACTACTTCCGAAGTTTCTACCGTTGGGATCCAATCCTTCAATATCAACAACTTCCAAAATGTCCGGAATTTCAGTTGAAATCTTCTCAATTAAATTAATGTTAGAACTGATGATATCATCGTAAGAAAAGCTGCTTGAAGCATTGAACTCTAATCCACCAATCTGTTGTAGATCATTAGCACTTTGTATGCCTTCTAACTTTTCCTGATATGAATTCAATTCAAATTTCACCTTCATGAAAATTCCTAAATCCATTCGTGCAATGCTCCTTTCAATAATGGGCTTAATTCCCGACTTAACTCTTTGCAGGTAATAGTCCAACAACAGATTGTTGTGCATCAAGTTCTGAAAATCGAGCCATTTCCCAGGAAATCGGCTTATAGCAAGTAAATCAGACTTCAGTTTTCTTGTTGACCGATTTTCTACTCGCTCATCCAGACGCAAATTCACGTCTACACGATCGGCATCTTGAATCAATGTGTTCACATACTTAGCGGTGAGCGTATTAACGCTTTCAGCCATAAGCTTCGGGTGCTTCTCCAAATCCGAAATAAATAGTGCCAACCGTTGATCAAATTTTTGAAGCAACGGATCAATATTATCCTGCGTTACCCGGTCTGGTAATTCCTCAATTGCCTGATTAAATTCATTGTAAAGTGAACTTAGATCGTCAATTATATGGTACCCCGACGAAGCGTATTGACTTATCACATTTCTCAATTCTGGTATAAACCCATAATCATATCGATACACACTTAACTCCTTAAATCTGATATTAATTCTGGGTTTTAGGCCTATTTTGAGTAACCTCCTCTTTGCTTTTTTTGCTCTCGAAATTTTATAATCCTCCTCCTCAACAATAGCCAAATCCTCCAGCTCCAATCTTCGCAAGATTCTGCTGTCTAGCGAATCGATTACGGCTTTGTGCTCGACAATCAAATTTTCTAAACTTTGAGATAATGCTCGAGCCGCTGTAATCAATTGTTCACGCGCTAGCCCGTCAATTGATTCTTTAAACAGCTTTCCTGTTTCCTTTTTAAGTTGTGATTTAGACCCTTTAAATCCGGATGTAACTCCTTTAATTTGATCTTGTAAATACGTCAGTTTACCTGAATAAACGGATTGTATTCCTTTAAATCCCTTATGGGCAAAATTCGTATTAATATCACTGAATTGTGTAACGATAAGATTCACCTGATTTTGTACCTGAGGAATTTCTGATCCAGTTATTTCTATATGCTTTGACGGCGCAAATTCATTATCGCTTCTTTTTTCCTGATTGAAGACTTCAATTTTCTTAAGATCAATCGTTAGATCATCAAAATGCGAGGAGGCTCTAACAAGTAATGCAGTACCAATTATTCCAACCAATTCGTCTGTTGATCGAACGAAATCACTTTCCTTCCCTTTACCTAATTCGGGAATTGGAAGAAAGACCAAATCAGCATCAAATGAATGCGTTTTAACTATTTCATATTCCGACTTCTTGTTAACAGAATTGTTGATCACTTTAGTGGTAGCCTGAATTCTAAGCTCACTCAATAATTCATCAATCTGCTCTTCTACGGCCAATCTCTGCTCATTTTCATCGTTGATCAGCAATATTCTAAACTCCGCATTTCGCCAATCATTTGAAGTCTGAATGAGCTTAATCAGACTGAGCATAAACTCACATTCTTTTGATAAACTGCTCCACCACAGGTCCACCTTATTGTAATTTCCGAATCCTCTTTTCTGATCATAATCAAGGTAGAGGACATTGTAATCCAGATCTGACAGCCTTGTTGTCATCTCATAGAATGATTTCGGATCTTTTGTGTTTCGTCCCCACCCCATTAAAACCGTATTCGGATCAATTCCCGAGAATCCATAGGTTGAAGCAATCATTTCAACTCCTTGAAATATATTTCTGCATTCCTGACGTCTGGCAAAAATGCCCTGTTCAGCAATTTCATTGTCTCGAATGGATTGCAAATGTTTGGGGAAAAGGACTTTAGAGTCGGGGGTTTCCACCAAATCAAAATTTGATATCATACCCAAGCGACCCGCCAAAACTTTTGAAAACTCAATTAGATGAGGACGATCATCGGTTTCTCCTGAGAACAAAAGAATATTGGGTTCCCAGCTCCTTTTGTGCATCTCTTTCTGGTCCATTCGCTTTAGACCAGCTTTAACCACAGAAGACCAAACAGATTGCCAAACGTCGCCCGACCCCAATGTTAGCTGCTTCCGGGTTAGAAAGACAAAAATTCCTCCAATAACGATCAGAGCTACAACCATGGCAGCAACATTCAACATTACCATAACGTAGCCGGTTGCAATAAAACCAATCAGCCCAAACCATTTCGATATTTTGAACGATGGGAGATAATCTGAGCTTGCCCACGATTCAAGGAATTGTGCCAAATTGATAAAGCCGTAAGCCGCCAGGAAAAACATAGAAACAATTTCTGCTATGGTATTTAGCTCTCCGATGAGAATCCCAACTTCTGCTAGTAAAAATGTGAGAATCAGAGCATTCCTAGGTTCATTTTCCGGCCCCACACCTTTTGCAAAAACTCGTGGTCCGATCTTATCCATTGACATGGCTTGGAGAATTCTGGGGGCTCCAAGTAAGCTCCCTATAGCTGAGGACAAAGTCGCACCCCAAATACCCGCAACAACCAATACTGGTATCCACGCGTATTTTTTCAACACATTTTCATCGGTAATCAAAACATCTTCCGGAATACTAAAAGCAATGAATATGGCAAGCGAAAGGTATACTATCAAACCAGTTGCAATGGACAATATCGTACCGTTAGGAATGGATTTCTTCGGATCTTTTAGGTCACCCGACATTGCCACACCTGCCGTAAATCCGGTCACAGCGGGAAAAAATATCGCAAATAGGTTGAACCACCCGCTTTCCGTTTTTTCTGATAGCAAGACTGGATCTACAGGAGCCGTATTTGACCAATCTCCGGCAAAGATGGATACCAAGGACAGAGCAATCGCCGCCAAAATGAAAAATTGAACTTTTAAGGCAATATTCGTACTGATATAGGCAACGAGGGTAATCAGAATCAATGCACAGGTAGCAACAAGACGAATCAAGTTGAGCATGGACATACCGTAATTCGAAGCACCACTTGAACCACCAATTACATCAATAAACGATTCGGAAAAACCCACCAGATATAACGAGATTGCGAGTGCAGTCCCCACAAAAAGAGTTACACCAATCGCTCCCCCGATAGGTAATCCAAGACTTCTTGAAAGAATATAATAGATCCCTCCGGCCTCTATTTTCCTATCCGTGGCAATTGAAGATACACCCAATCCGGTCGTGATTGAAATAACGTGCGCTGTGAGAACTATACCTATAGTACTCCACATACCGGCATTTCCAACCACGTAACCCATTCTGAGGTACATGATTACACCTAAAATGGTCAGTACAGAAGGCGTATACACCCCTGCAAAAGTCCCAAACTTCCTGATCGATTCGTTCATAACAAAATCAACTTCTTTAGACGCAATCTAGCGGAAAAGGTTATACATTTAATCCACTACCATCCCACGATGGTCAGATTCGTATTCAAAGTTAACAGTATGCAAGAAGATCTTACGCATTTTTTCAATGACCTGAATGTAGTTGAATTGTCAAGTGTACTAGCAGGACCCTCGGTAGGTATGTTTTTCGCAGAAATGGGTGCAAACGTAACCAAAATTGAAAATGAGAGAACGGATGGGGACGTAACCCGAAAATGGCGAACCAAGAGCGACCACAGAAAAATTTCATCGTATTTCGCTTCAGTCAATTACGGTAAAAAATATGTTCAGCTTAATTTACTGCAATCTGATGATAAAAAGCGGTTGCAGGAATACGTCAGCTCAGCGGACGTAATACTCACCAATTTAAAGTTGGGAGATGACAAAAAGCTAGGGATTACCTATGAATTCTTCAAGTCGATAAAAAATGACATTATCCAATGCCAGCTATATGGATTTGAATCAGACAAAAGCAGACCAGCCTTCGACGCTGTATTGCAAGCAGAAACCGGATTTATGTCCATGAATGGTCACCCGAATTCGCCCCCAACAAAATTCCCTGTAGCCCTTATCGATCTTTTTGCAGCGCACCAAATGAAAGAAGCGATTCTAATCGCCCTGCTGAAAAAAGCAAGAACAGGACTGGGTAGCTATATAGAAGTTTCATTGGAAAAGGCGGGGCTGGCTTCACTAGCGAATCAAGCTACCAATTGGTTGATGAATCGCGCGATCCCTGGACGGATTGGCTCTATTCATCCTAGCATTGCCCCGTATGGTGAAACTTTTCAGTGCAAAGATGGGATTTGGGTGGTTCTGGCGGTCGGAACGGATCGACAATTCAAGGAAATGATGAGCTTGTTGAACTTACAAGAGATGATTACTCATCCGAATTACTGCACCAACGAACAACGAGTGATGCATAGAAAACAGTTAGCCGAACTATTGAGCAATTCTTTCGCTCAGCAAGATAGCAATTCAATATGCACCCAATTGAAAACAGCAGGAGTACCTTTCGGAAAGGTGAAAAATGTAAAGGATGTTTTAGAAAGTGAAGTTGCTCAAAGCATGACTCTCATGGAGCGAATTGATGGCGATGAGACCGCACGACTCAGCTCGATTGGTTTTCGGTTTTTAGCTTAGCCTTTTCCACCTGATTTTGATGTTTTGTCTGCTGTTTTTGAATCAAGCGAATCAAATCTTTACATTCCTTCTCACTTAGCTGACGACCTATTTTATATTGCTTATTTCTATACTCAAACTGAATCTTTTCTCCCCCAACAAACCAAAATGAATCTTCAATATTGACCGCAAAAGATTTACTTACATCCTTGTCTGTACGGAATGGTCCCATGGAATCAAAATAAAACCTGCTGGCTTTACCGAATCGTCCAACTGATCTTTTATAACTAAACTCTTCATCGTCTACCCGCATGAATTCCATACCCCACTTTCGCCAAAGAAAAACTCTTGTTATTCTGTACTCAAAATACACCCAAAAAGAAATGAAAATAAACAGTCCAATCTGCATTTTGTCATCGTGATTCCCTGTTACCAATTCATAAACCAGATAAATACCACATGCCGACCAGCACAATATCCAAAACAGAAGCATCGTTTCTTTTAAACGGTTAATTTTAGACGAAATGACAATGGAGGTGCTGGTTCCATGATCAAAAAAACTAATCCGATCCGAAATGTACTTTTCGTTTTTCATTTGCCCTACAAAAGTAAAATGTTCTAAGGATTCCAGCGTATTTTGAAGCCAGGATTATGAAGAACGATAGCTTTAAACCGAGTTTTGCTTAACTTTAGGCATGTATTTTGCAAAATGTTGATTCAACTAAACGTTTGGAAATGAAAAAAACTACCGCATTTGTCTTTTTGTTTGCTACCCTGCTGCCTTTACAAATAATTAGTCAGGAATATGCTGACCTCCTTTCATTACTTGTAAGTGAAGAATACGAGAAAGTGCTTAGAAAAGCCAGCAAATACCACGGCAATGACAACACAAAAAAAGACCCTTTGCCCTACCTCTATTATTCTGAGGCATCGTATAAAATGTCGATGGATCATAAATACCAAGAGCTCTATCCAAAATCGTACAAATCAGCTATAAGCTATGCCATCAAATTCAGAAAGAAAGACAAGGAAAATGCATATGCTGAAGACGCATTAGAATATTTTGAGGAGCTTAGGCTAGTCATGGCTGAAGAAGTGGAAAATTATCTCGCTGAAGACTCCGAAAAAGGGATAAAAAAAGCCTTAGGTCTAATGAAGAAAATGGCGGGTTTCAGTCCTGAAGACAGAGGTGTGGAGCTATCCCGATCCTTGCTGGAAATCCTTTCAGGAAACAAATCTGAAGGGCGTAAAATGCTTGCTACAGCATGGAAAAGAGTTCAAGAAATTGGCAGCGACAATTTGAAGTTTGAAGAAATGACGGAGCAAACACAATACAATTTGAGATTTGCTTTGATGCTCTATGCAAACTATGCAAAGAGGAGCGACATCGTCAAAGCACAAAACATTATCGCTTTTGGCCACCAGTATTTTTACGGGGAAAACGAAGATTACGAGAAAGAATATACCGAAGACTACAAGGAGCTTTACGACGAATTACACAGTTGACACACTAAAGGTCGGTGATAAACGATCGAATCTGTTCGTACACGTAGTGCAAGTCTTCTTCACAAATGCAATACGGAGGCATTACAATCAACACATTTCCTAACGGACGCATGATGATTCCACGCTCCAGAAAATACTCATAAGCTCTACTACCTAGTTCGCTGTAATATCCCGCAGTTTCAACTGTCTTTAGCTCAATTGCTAATATTGCTCCCTGCTGCCTGGCATCCAGCACCTTCGGGTTGCCTTCCAATTCAATACGAAACTTAGTCTGACAGCTGATCAATCTTTCCAAATCTGATTTTACATCATCGGATTCCAGTAAATCTAAATTCGCACATGCTACGGAACAAGCAAGTGCGTTCCCCGTAAACGAATGACCATGAAGAAAAGCCTTCGACCGATCGTCAGAGTAGAAGCCATCGTAAATTTCATCGGTACAAGCCGTAATTGCCAATGGCATAACTCCGGCTGTTAACGCCTTTGATAAAGTAACAATATCTGGTTTAGCATCAATCTGATCAGATGCAAATAAAGTCCCTGTTCTTCCGAATCCGGTCATAACCTCATCGGCAATGCACAGCACATTGTATTTTTTGGCAATGCAGAGTAGCGCATTCAAGTGCTCCGAACTGTGCATCACCATTCCCCTAACTCCCTGAACCAGTGGCTCATATATAAATGCAGCCACCTGCCCACCTGCCACCATATTTTCAAAAGATTCGCAAACTGAGTTTAAATTCTCAACAGAAGGAACCGGAATATAATCTGTTTCAAATAAGTGTTCCGAAAATGGCTTTGAAAAAGTGGAACGTGCACTAACACTCATACCACCGAATGTATCGCCATGATAAGATCCTTCAAAAGCAATCAATCTATTTTTTTCTATTCCTTGATTGTGCCAAAATTGAAGTGCCATTTTCAAGGCAATTTCGTTAGCAGTTGACCCATTGTCGGAATAAAATACTTTATTGATTTCCTGCGGAAGTTTACTGGTCAATCTGTTGGCCAGCTCAACTGCCTTTGGATGAGTTAATCCCGCAAAAATGATGTGATCCAAATCGTTGAATTGGCGTTGAAGTACTTCACCGATATAAGGATTGGAATGACCATGAATTTTAACCCACCAACTGGAAACAGCATCGATGTACTTTTTACCTTCTTCATCGATAAGAAACACACCTTCACCTCTAACTATAGGGGTGATTTTAGCCCCTTTCATTTGCGTGAAAGGATGCCAAACGTATTGTTTATCTAAGCTAGCTAAACTCATTGGTTAACTGTTTTTTATGATTGATAGAAAGTTCTCTTACTTGCTGAGAACTCACCTCTTCTAACAAAGGAATTCGCACTACCGCTCCGGGTTTAGCGACATCGATAATAATCTTTTCCGTTGCTTCATTTGACTCTCCGTTAAAAACAAGTAAATCGATTTCAATTCCACGACTTTTTAGCACCTCAAAAGCCGAAAGGGTGTGATTGATACTACCTAGATAATTCTTGGAAACCAACACAACCTTGGTAGCCGTCTTTTTAACGACATCAAGAATCATATCTCCACCCTCATTTATTGGCACCATCAATCCTCCAGCACCTTCAATGACTAAAAGATTTGAGGTTTGTGGAGCATGGATACCATCCATACTAATTTCAATACCGTCTAGCAATGCAGAGTAATGAGGAGACGCCGGTGTTTTCAAGCGATACGATTCTTCAAAAAATCTAGAATTCGAATTGGAAACCAGCTCCTTCACTTTCATGGTGTCAGAATAATGCAGATCGCCTGACTGGATCGGCTTCCAGTAATCGGCTTCCAGTGCTTCAACTAATATGGCTGACACGATTGTTTTCCCAATTTCCGTATCAATTCCAGTTACAAATATTTTTTCACTCATCACAAATGCATTTAATTAATTTTTCTACTTCACTTCTCGTATTGAATTCATGCAAACAAATCCTGATGCGCTCCTTACCTTCCGGAACGGTTGGACTTAGTATTGCCTTCACCCAAAATCCCTTTGAGAACAGTTTTTGCTCCATCATTTTCGCCCTGGAGTTTCCCGGAATCAGAATGGAACGAATCGCCCCAGCTGAAGGAATCGCCTGCAAACCTGCGTTCCCTGCCCCATCATTAAATACTTGTAACAGTCTAAATAAATTCAACTGCTTAAAGTTAAGGGCTCTTAATTTTTTCAATCCGAGATGCACTGCTTTCTGATCATGTATTGATAAGGCAGTAGTGTATATGAAGGGACGGGCAAAATTGATCATGTACGACCTTAAATCTCGACTTCCCACAATGACTGCACCGTGACAACCCAGAGCTTTTCCGAAAGTGATAATGCGTGCATACGTTTTATGCTCTAGCTTCAAATCCGAAACCATGCCTCTGCCATTCTCTCCTATCAATCCAAAACTGTGCGCCTCATCTACAACTAGATGCAAGCCATTATCGAAACAGTAATTCGCAAAACGAATCAGATCGGGAGAATCACCATCCATTGAATAGATGGATTCGACCACAACAAAAACAGACCCGGAAGGGCTTATTGTAGCTATTTTACTCTTTAAATCTTCAATACTATTGTGGTTGAACGAATACGATCGCGCCAACCCTAATTTAATTCCATCCCGAATAGATGCATGTATCAATTCATCATAAAATACCACGTCGCCTCTTTGTGGAACGCAACCGAAGAAACTTAAGTTAGCAGAATATCCTGAGTTAAAAATTAATGCATCCTCTGCAGCTACAAATTCAGCAACTTCTGATTCAATACGCTCAATAAGGTGATTATTTCCGCTAATTAATCGAGAGGCGCCTGAACCAACCAAATTAATCACTCCATCAACCTTGGCTGAAACAATCTGTTCGGCTAGTTTTTCAGACCGTGCAAAACCCAGATAGTCGTTAGAACAAAAGTCGATTAGCCCATCGGCAACTTGCAGCTCCCTGAGCAAATTCCCTTCTGATCGCTGAAGGAGCTTTTCACGAAGAGTCTTGTCATGATTCATCTACTGAAGAAACTGAAGATACCTTTCTCGGTTCAAAACCATCTTTCTTTCTGGCTTCTTTGGCTTTGTTTTTCGCCTCTTCATTCCTCTCTATGGTATGTCCCGGCCTACTCCATTTGGTCTTTTCGGAATTTTCGGGCCGCTCTTTATACGATTCGTCAATACTTGGCTTATCTCCTTTTTTATATGCCTTTTGAGGAATTAACCCTAACGTATCAAATAAATCCTGATCCGTTTTGCAGTCCGGATTTGGCGTTGTCAACAATTTATCTCCAGCAAAAATTGAACTTGCGCCAGCCATAAAGCAGAGTGCTTGTCCTTCAGGGCTCATTTCTGTTCTTCCCGCCGACAATCTCACCGTGGTTTTAGGCATAACAATTCTGGTTGTTGCCACCATTCTGACCATTTCCCAAATACTTGCGCTTTTCTGATCTTCAAGCGGGGTTCCTTCTACAGCAACCAACGCATTGATAGGAACAGATTCAGGCTGAGGATGAATGGAGGCTAATGCAGCAAGTAAACCTATACGATCTTCCGCATTCTCACCCATACCAATGATGCCACCAGAACACAGCGTAAGCTTTGCATTCCTTGCATTTTCCAGCGTATCCAGACGATCTTGATATCCACGGGTTGAAATCACCTCTTTGTAATATTCCTCTGAAGAATCAAGATTATGATTGTAGGCATAGAGTCCTGCTTTGGCTAGCCTTTTCGCCTGATTTTCAGTAACCATACCAAGTGTTGCACAAACCTCCAAACCCAATTCGTTAACTGCTCTAACCAGTTCAAGTACATGGTCAAAATCATCATCATCTTTTACGTTTCTCCAAGCAGCACCCATACACAACCTCGAAGAACCAGATTCCTGAGCATCTTTTGCTGCTGTCTTCACTTGCTCCAAAGACATCAAATCATTTGCCTCTATATCCGTATGGTAGCGGGCCGCTTGTGGGCAGTACCCACAATCTTCAGGGCATCCACCAGTTTTTATAGACAATAAAGTGCTTACTTGCACTTCCCGTGGGTCGTGATATTCGCGGTGAACCGTTGCTGCTTCAAATACCAGCTCAATAAGCGGTTTATTGTATATGTTGCGAATTTCTTCGAGTTTCCAGATCTTCTCCAAACCAAATTGTTTTAATCGGTGTCAAAGATAATCAGAGCATAAATACGGCGAAGTTAATAGCGCTTATTTTTTACACAATTTACAAGCAGAGGTGAATCCACCCTTTCGATTTGGGTTTAAACTGATCCGCTTTGCTCAAGAAGAAAAGCCCGAAAATTCCCTGCTTCCTGTTTTTCAAGTCATCTTCGACAAGAATGCGTTCAAACATTTCATCTCTTACAGATCGGGTCATATGTTTATCATTCACCATAAAGAACAACATAATTTACCTGCTTTTATCGGTTTAACAAAAGGATTCGTCATATTTTTCCGATGTTTCGTCTAAAATCAGTACAATAATGGGTATTTGGATAAAGGAATTATCTTTACCGAATGAGAATTGACATCATAACAGCGCTTCCATCGCTATTGGAAAGCCCATTTAACGACTCAATTTTAAAACGTGCGCAAGACAGAGGTCTGGTTGAGATTCATGTACATGATCTTAGAAAGTATTCTGAAAACAAACAAAAAAGTATTGACGACTATGCTTTTGGTGGAGGCGCAGGAATGGTTCTGACCATTCAGCCAATAGACAAGTGTATTTCTCAGCTGCAGTCAGAAAGAGATTACGATGAAATCATCTACCTAACGCCGGATGGTGATCTGCTCAATCAGCAAATCTCAAATCAAATTTCAACTTTAAAGAATCTGATACTGCTTTGTGGTCATTACAAAGGAGTGGACCAACGAGTGAGGGATCACCTCATTACACGAGAAATAAGCATTGGTGACTACGTACTATCCGGTGGAGAGCTTGGTGCCGCAGTTCTCGCAGACAGTGTAATTCGTTTACTACCGGGAGTGCTCAACGATGAAACATCTGCATTGACGGATTCTTTTCAAGACAATTTACTTGCTCCTCCGGTGTACACAAGACCTTCGGAATATAAGGGAATGAAAGTTCCTGAAATTTTGACTTCCGGCAACCTAAAAGCCATTGAGGATTGGAGAATGGATCAGGCATTCGAACGAACCAAACTAAAACGACCAGACCTCCTTAAGGATTAAATACCGCGATTCATTTTTTTGTAATCCTGAATTCCACCCTCATATTTTGCATCTTGTGTGAATCCGCAACTCCCAAATTTATCGGGTTGTTGTATCCGCAACCCGTTGCTGTAACTCGATTTTCATCAATACCTTTTTGGAGTATATAATCTCGGACCCGGTCCGCCCTTCGCTGCGACAACTCACGATGAAATTTTTCAGTTGCCTTGCTTGGGTTGGTATGACCCAAAATTTCTATTTCCATTGTTTTACTGCCTGCCATTAAAGCCACCAGTTTGTCTAGTTCCGGTTCACTCTTACCTAGCAAATTTGATTTATTCGGCTCAAAAAATACGTTGTTCAAAACCACTTTTGCATTCAATTCTACAGGTGTTAGAAAAAGGTCTTGCTCTATTTCTTTGTATGCTCCAATCTCATTAAAATCCATGTGATACCTCAACGAGATATACTTGTCGTTTTTTGCATAAAAACCATATTCTCTACCCTCAGTTAACACAATTCTGTACTTTCCTGTTTTTGGATCTGACAGAGCATGTCCCAAATCCCGATCAGACTCCAATTCCCGATACGTTATTGAGGCTTCCACTGGACGACCCGACTTACTATCCAGCACCCTACCACTCAAGATAACAACAGGGTCAGGCTTCATTTCTTCTTTTAAACGGATACTGAAAATATCACCGCTACCCAGAGAATTTGAATACGAAGTTAAAAATGCCCTCTCTCCCGAAGCCTCCACCGAAAAATTACCATCCCATCCTACTGTATTTACTGATCGTCCGAGATTAAGCGGCTCAGACCATTTCAACCATGTATCATCCAACCTCTTCGACACAAAAATATCTGCTCCTCCGTATCCGGGATGACTTTGAGAAGCAAAATACAAAGATGTTCCATCTGCTGCTAGAAAAGGTGAATACTCATGATCGAATCCATTGACAACACCCCCAAGATTCACCGGTTTAGACCAGCTTTCATCGCTTTGAACAAAGCTGACATATAAGTCATTTACTCCTTTACTGTCTTTATCCTGCAATGTCAAGATCACTACATTCCCATCCGGAGATAAAGCGGCACCGCCATATTCTCCATCATTCACATATTCTTCTATTTGAATCGATTTGGGCAATTGCCATTTCGAACCTGTCCAGTGCGAAATGGAATAACCATTACCACCAGAGGTCCCATCATCATTGTAGATATTCGAAATAACAAGTGTGTTACGATCAGGAGAAATGGATACAATGTAGTTGTTCCCTGCATTATTGATCGGGCTCCCAATATTAACGGGCGTGCCCCACTCACTATTCTTCCATTCCGAAAACCACACATCATCATTTTCACTCGAAGGATAGCGGTTGCCTGGATGATTATCACGATTCAATACAAGTAATTTTCCATCGTGAGCCACCAAGCAAGAAACTTCTGAATATTTCGTATTGACCGGTTTGCCCAGATTTTGTTTTTTGTAAGGGGAGATGGTTTTAGAAGCTACATGAACCGATCTGGGTTGCTCAACAACAAGGTAATCGGATTCTATCGTACATACGTTCTTTATTTTGTAACCAATGTTATTTCCATACAAAGGCCAGTACGAGCTCACATACACTTGTTCATTATTAATTGTAAACTCGTATTTGAATCCTGTTTTTCTGATTTCAATTTCATTCCATTGTCCATTCGGTCGAATTGCATTGGATCTGGACCAGTTCTTAGGTATCAGCTGTACACCGTTTTTTTCTTTTAAAATTCTAAAAAATCCATCTTTGCCAATCACAAAATCAAAGTGATTGTCCACATCTTTATATCCCCATACCAATCCATAATATGCATCATCTTCCCCCTCTGTAAATCTGATTTTTGACCTAATTAAAAAATCCTGGCCAGGATTGATATTAACTTGATGGTACTTAGTATGGTAATATTTGTGCGTTTTGTGACTTAGCATGTAAGAGCCATTTGCAACTACACCAATCAAATCATCACTTTCGCTTGAAATAAAATGAGGATTTTCTCCATCAAAGTGATCTTCCCACAGTAATTCTACGCGTTCATACCTACCCTGAGACCAAATAGGAGCACAAAAAGAAAAAATGCATATAAATCCGACAATCAATAATTTCATACGAGGCAAAACAAATCTTTTGGTATCGATTGAATAAAAATAAAACTTATACGACGTTCACTACCATTTTTTAAAATAATATTCGTAATATTGCACCCCAATTTTAGGGTCATTTAACAACGAAAGTTATGGATGTAGTTAGAGAAATTGCAGATAGTCTAGTGGAAAAGAGAGATCTACCGGAATTCAAATCTGGGGATACCATTACCGTTCACTACAAAATTAAGGAGGGGAACAAAGAAAGAATTCAGCAATTCCAAGGAGTTGTATTGCAAAGAAGAGGAACGGGAAGTACAGAGACCTTCACGATAAGAAAGATGTCGGGAAGCCACGGTGTTGAGCGTATCATTCCTATTAACTCACCATTTATCGACCGCATTGATATAAATAAGTTAGGATCCGTTCGCAGAGCAAGGATCTTCTATTTAAGAGAGCGTAGCGGTAAAGCAGCAAGAATTAAAGAGAAAAGAACATTTTCTAAAAAGTAATTTAGAATTCCGAAAGAAAAAGGGGCTCGTGCCCCTTTTTTTATGTCTTTGAAATCCAGTTGTGGATGATTGTCCTGCCCTGGTTTGTCATAATTGATTCAGGATGGAACTGTACGCCACAGACATCAATTTCCGGGTGTGCTAAGGCCATTATTCTTCCGGCTTCATCTACCGCTATCGTATCCAAAATTGAATTTGATTGATGCTGCAGGTACCAAGAATGATACATTCCGGCTGAAAATTGAACCGGTATACCTTGGAACAAATAATGTCTTCCGGTTTTTATAATTGTGTGCTCCACGCCGTGATGCACTTCACTTAAATTAAGCAGTTCCATGCCGTAATGAACTCCAATTGCTTGCAGCCCAAGACAAACCCCAAGAATTGGCTTAACACCAACAAAATTGGCAATTACATCCATTAACGAGTTCGAATCTGAAGGTAAGCCCGGTCCGGGAGACAATACAATTTTGTCACAAGAATGAACAGACTCGATATCTACCTCATTGTTTCTGTTTACAATTACCTCCGCACCTTCTCCATTCAAATAATGCACAAGATTATAGGTGAATGAATCGTAATTATCCAGAACGAAAACTTTCATTATTGCAAATCTACAAGTAATGCAATGTAAACACCCGAATGGTTGGAAAAACTTCTTTAATCAAATCCAATGTTAATCACGCATTGTATTTTTACATAAAATGGTTTCACAATGGAAAAAATAACAGAGTCTACTTCGAATTATGATGACCTTGAGCTAATGTCGACAGGTGAAATTCTTACCAGCATGAACAAGGAAGATCAAAAAGTTGCCGTTGCTGTGGAAAAAATTATACCTGAAATTGAGGCATTTGTCGACCAGCTAACACTAAAAATAAGGGAGGGTGGAAGATTATTTTACGTAGGTGCAGGAACAAGCGGAAGGCTGGGCATTGTCGATGCATCAGAATGCCCGCCAACATTCGGTGTTCCTCACGGATTGGTTATTGGAATGATCGCAGGAGGAGACTCAGCCATAAGAAAAGCGGTAGAATTTGCTGAAGATGATACCAATCGTGGGTGGCAAGACCTAAACGAACATCAGATCGACAATAAGGACTGTGTAATTGGTATAGCTGCTAGCGGAACTACTCCATATGTGGTTGGAGCACTTGAAAAGTCTATGGCAAGCGGAATTTTAACTGCAGGAATAACATGTAATCCGGGCAGTCCTGTAGCTCTGAAATGCGACCATCCTCTAATACCTATTGTTGGACCCGAGTTTGTTACGGGCAGCACAAGACTGAAATCGGGTACAGCTCAGAAATTAATTCTCAACATGATCACAACCGCTTTGATGATCAAGCTCGGACGGGTAAAGGGAAATAAAATGGTGGACATGCAGCTGTCAAACAATAAATTAGTTGAACGAGGAACAAGGATGGTTATGAATGCTCTATCCATAAACCATAAAGAAGCACAGGAGCTTTTGATGAATCACGGATCAGTCAGAGGAGCTATACAATCACAACAAAATCAATAGCTAAAGATGGCTTCAAACATGGAATCCACAAAAGTTCCTAACGAGTTTTTAGCTTTCTCCTTCATAACAATTCTCAAGTTCATGCGATTCGGGTCACCTGAAAGTGTAATTTTTTCAGCCATCCACAATTTTCCAATTCCACTTTCCGTGAGACGATCATTGAGCAACATTAATACATCGTTTGAATATGAGCCGTAATTCGTGTTAAAATTACCATAAAGAGGACCCTTAACCTCTTCTTCAGTCACATCCAGTTCTCCATCAAAAAGCTGCTCTCCAAGTGCAACTTTTTTTGCCAATTCAAAATTTTCCGTCAGCATGATTTTTCCTGATTGTTCAATGAGGTACCAGCCAGAAATCTCAACTACCCCCTCCTTGTTACTTAAACCAGGAACTCCTTCCAGCAAATCAGCAAGTCCCTTTCCATCGGAAACTCCTAACCCTATGATCAATTCCGGATCAATATTGATACTTTCTATCAAACCATAGTAGCTGTCCTCCTGAAAAAAATCAATTTCCTCCGGAACTGTTGCAGACTTCAAATTGACAACTGAAATTCCAACCTCACCCGACAGCATTTCTTCAAAATCACCAATGCTAATACCACTCTCAATTATTGAATTCAGCAGATTCCCGTTTTCAAACTCGATATTCTTCATCAAATCAATTAAGTGATCCACTTTTAAATAAGCCACACCAACATTGATCGACTCGTCCGTCGTTACAAACTCAATCATCTCTTTCGAAACCGATTGGTCTGCAAATACATTGAACTGACTTTCTACCAACTTATCTGCATTCAGCTCCATAGTGAAATTGATTTCCCCATTGGTAAAATTCGCACGTCCGATGGCGTGCCCTCCGTGATAAGCAGTAATTAAATTTTCATTCACCGAAAGCTGCCCCATTTCCTTACTCATTTTAATTGATTTTTCAAGATCTATAAAACAATTAAAATCATCTTCCGAACCTAGGTATTTGCGAACAGATTCATTTTCTTCGGCATCTATATACCTATTGTCTAAAACAGTGGTAGCCAGAGTAATCAATTCATTCTGTTTGTTTTCACGATCACTAAACAAAATTACCAGATGGCGGTCGTCCCAAGCGGCCACTGTCCCGCTAGCAGACAAGTAGGTATCGTATTGCCCTTCCGATCCGTGCTTTCCAGAGGTGATGAAACCCAAAGTTGATTTCAATGTTGCATATACCTTGCTTCGATCGACCACCGGATAAAAAGTAAACGAATAATCAAAGTTAAATTGTTCGTCATGCTTTATCGCAAAGTATGAATTGTTGGAAAAGTCGACACCACCTAATGCTGTATCTGATATTTTTTGAACCAAACCATCTACAACCAAACCTGCCATTCCGAGATCCAATTGTTGAACTCCTGATTTGTCAATTACTTCTAAAATATCAACAGACCAAATTGCTGACGTATTGTTATCAGCAAGAAGCATATTGTATTCCGGACTATTTAACAGCTGATCACCACTGTTTTGATTACAACCAACAAGAAAAATGGTTGCCAAGGCTACTGTAGTGGCTATTGCTACTTGAAGTTTCATTTGTGCTCCTAAATTACACTAATAAACCGACCGATTGTACAAGCCCGACTAAATTTTAGATTTTTTAATTAATCCTGACAATATTATCAAAATCGGGGTAAATTTATATATGCACAACATCGAACCATATTACGGATGGCGTGATCTTTATCTAAGTGAAGAAGATCCCCTTTCATCCTTTTATGGCAGCGAGCACAGCGAGTTTTTCTTTCAAGATAAAATTTACGACCATTACATTCATCCCCAATGGGACAACATGGGATCATCCACCCTTTTTCTCAAAATTATTTTTGCCGATTACGACGATGGCTATGCATTTATTGAATTACTCGGCGAATGGAATGACATTTTATACAACGACATCATGTTCTTGAAGCGTGATATTGTGGACAGCTTAATCGAAAATGGAATCGACAAGTTCATTTTAATTGGTGAGAATGTATTGAACTTTCATGCGGGTGATGACTGCTATTACGAAGAGTGGGCAGAAGACATCCCAAACGGATGGATCGCGCTATTAAATTTTCGAGAGCACGTTCTAAACGAGATGCAACAAGCAAGCATTACAAATTACTTTGTTCAAGGTGGCGACCTCGATCAACTCGACTGGAGAACCTATCGCCCACTACCTCTATTCCAGATCATCGAGCAGCGTGTAACAAAGAAATTAGAACCGATCAGGAGAATTTCATGACAATACCATACCTCAGTCAGCCATCACATTTCATTCAATCGCCGTTAATTTCTTTCATCCAACAACCTATTCACAACCAATTTATCAATTGGAAAGGTGAACAGTTCAGAATTTAGATCTTCAATTTTAATCCAACGAAAACATTGTTGATTGTTCCCTACTCCTTCAAAAGGGATTTCGACTGTGTTTATTTTTTCCGGTTCCTTCAGCTCAATTGAATAGTAGACACTAATTAACTGATCACTGGAATTAAACGCAGACCTTTGAAAGTGTTCCGTTGTATAGAAATGAGAAAAGTTGATGATCTCGGCATTGCACTCCTCTATAAACTCTCGTGCTAATGCATCAGAAATACCCTCTCCCCACTCGAGACCACCACCAACAAATTTGGTCATACGAACCCCCTTCACTATTTCATCGGTAACCAAAAAAGACTTTTGATACTCACAAATTCCATAAACCCTTATGTTGAACCTTTTGTTTGTCATATCTTTTTACCTCTCAACATCTCTCGCTTGCCAGGTGGTCCCGGAAGCCTTTCTACTTGGAAACCAACATGTTCAAGATCTCTGCGCACCTGACCTTTCGCACAATACGTTACAAATATGCCGTTTAGATCCAAAGCTGCATACATTTTTTCGAATAGAATCGCATCCCACAGCTCTCCTTGCGCTCTTGGCCCAAATGCATCAAAATAGATGATATCGTACGTTTCTGACACGTTCAAATCCTGAATCAACATCCTGTCTTTGTACAATTCAAAGTTGGGTGTAATTTGAACCAGCTTCTGCCACGGGCACTCGTGAATTTTCCGGAACACATTTTCTTTATCTTCTGTCTCTTCAGAGTAATTCAATTCAGCAAGTATTTCATTTTGAACAGGGAATGCTTCTATCCCGTGGTACTTGATATTTTTATCCGTCATACAGCTGAGCATTGCATTTAATCCTGTACCCAATCCCATTTCCAATACTCGAATTGGATCTGCCGTGCAAAAGTTCAATCCATTTTCAATAAATACATGGCGAGCTTCGAGAATCGCACCATGAACCGAATGATAATGCTCATCCAGCTCTGCTACAAAAACAGACTTTGAACCATCTTTCGTTGTGACAATTTCTCGCGAATATTTCTTCTGATCCTGCTTCATTAGACTAAATTCTAAATTACAGGAAATGAATTGAACTTCCGATAATTAATGACCAGTAAAGTTTACTAGAAAGGTTTGGCTATAACCCGAAATCCTATATAAGGACTAGGCTGAACCATCTCTTCTCCAGTTTTTATCCCGACGGAATAGATCAAACTTCCCCAAGATCCGCCTTTCGCAATTTTCTTATCTACAACTATTTCAGCAACATTGCCACAAGCATTTTTGACCCCAAAAGCATTTGGATAGTACGAATCCACAGGTGCTGTAATCAATGCTCCATCCTGACCTCCGGCGGCCTGAATCTGTTCTTTTGTTAGTCCACTCACTAGATATGAACTGTCTTTAAAATCCAATACCCACCTTTCCTGAACCGTATTAATATTACAAAGCCATGCACCTGTCGCATTCCTTGCGTATGCGCCGCCCCATGGAAATCTGTGTTGATTTATTCCCCCAGAAGCCATATGTTCCCATTCCCTTTCCGTAGGTAGATTAAATTTCAAGGCTGGATATTTTCTTCTTGGGAGCTCATTGTACTTATCAGTCAACCACTTACAAAAAAGTAGCGCTTGTTCGATGTCAATGTTAACCACCGGGTGTTTTTTATAATCACTGTGTGTGCTGTAGTCATTCTTTAAGCGACGGGCATATGCTATGGTTCCGATCCACATATCATCGTTCGGTTTATTTTCACTCGTAGTTTCACGAACAAACTCTGAATACCATTCATTGGAAATTTCAAATTTCCAAACTAGAAGTGAATCCTTAACTACATCCACCAGCATTTTTTCAATCCGTTTCGCCGTAATCCTTTTCGTCCGCTGTTCCTTGCAGTCTCTCCGATCAATGACCTCAACGAAATAGCGAAATCCAATTTCAGGAGATGGTTTAGAAAATCCATAATACGGATCGATTCCAGAAATTTCAAGATATGGAGCCCTGCTCGCCCAACTTCCTCCCCTTGTTCTCCCCTCCTCTTGCACCATTTCTGCGACATTACCAGCCATATTGTACAACCCAAATCCATTTGGCCAATAGGATTGCACCGGAGCAGTTATATCCGCACCATCATTTAAGCTTCCTGCAACACCCATGTAATCTCCTCCGCCGCGAGTGAAATTGGCCATAAACTGACCTTTGAATTTATCGGTTGTATTTCTCAATCCCAAACCCGGCCAGGGAAAAATTGCATTTTCGTCGCCACCTCTGGCGGCCTCCTGCCATTCTCTATCCGAAGGCAATCGTACGTCAATCGATACAATAGACTGATCGGTTGATTTCGCATACTGTACATTCAACTTGCTCTCTAACCAATTGCAATATGCTTCCACTTGTTTTTTGGTCAGATTCACCACCGGATAGTTTCGATATGCCGGATGTCTGAAATAGTGTTCTTGATATGGCTCGTTGAATCTACCCGGGGTATTCCATTGAGCTGTATCAGGAAGTAAGGTTAAATACCGTTCGTAACCGTAATTCTTATACTCATCGGCCAAAAACAAAAGATATTGACCATTGGTAACTTCAGTTTCAGCTGCAAATAGATAATTACCCTTAACCGGCTTACAATTTGGAACAAGTAGTCGTTCAGCACCTATACAATCCAATAATTGTAGAAGTGTTACCGAAAATAAAATGATTCGTTTCAAAAGATTTTTAGTCGTATAACTAAGATAGAAAGCTTTGGTTACGTAGCATCCCAATTCTACTTGGAATAGGATATTGCCCATTTAAATTTCAGCGTGTACATTTGCCGTAATCTAGTTGTTATGAAATATATTTTATTGCTCTCATTATTCGTAATTCCTATTGCCCATCAATCGCAGGAATGGGTTTCAAAAATGCAGGATCCGAATGTAAACTTCTACGAGGTACAAGAAGCCTTCAATTCGTATTGGCAAGGGCGCACGATTGATCGAGGAAGAGGTTACAAGCAATTCAAGCGATGGGAATATTTTATGGAACCTAGAGTATTTCCTTCAGGAAACAGACCATCTCCTTTCACTAATTATCAAGAGCGATTGAAGTTCGACGCAAAGTATGCCACGTCACAAGCCAAATCAGGCAACTGGATACCACTTGGACCGAGTTCATGGACCAATCCAACAGGATGGAACCCCGGTAATGGACGGATAAATTGCGTTGCGGAAGACCCAACAGACCCGAATACCTTGTATGTAGGATCACCATCAGGAGGAATCTGGAAAACTACGGATTCCGGAAATAGCTGGTCTCCGCTGTCCGACGATTTTGTTTCCATGGGTATTTCTTCCATCGTGATCAGCCAGACCAATCCGAATTTGTTGTACGCCGCGACAGGGGATGCGGACGGCAGTGATACCTACAGTATTGGGGTAGTAAAGTCCGTTGATGGCGGTATCAACTGGAATACAACCGGGTTGAATTACCTGGTAACTGAATCAAAGAAGATTCATAAGCTCCTGATCCACCCAGCCAACGATGATATCTTATGGGCAGCAACCAACAATGGATTTTATAAAACTGAAGATGGAGGAGATTCCTGGGTAAAGAAAAATAACTACGTTATTCGAGACATTGAGCTGAACCCACAAAATCCCAATACCATTTATGCAAGTGGAAAAGCCATATTTTATTCGCACGACGGAGGCGATACGTTTACTTCTAGCACAGGATTACCTAGTACATCATTGGTTGGAAGGATTGCTATTGCGGTAACCGAGGCTGACTCAAATTATATCTATGCCGTTGCTGCAAGTGAAAGCGATAATGGGTTACTCGGCATCTATCAATCCACCGATGGAGGAGCCTCATTTACTTTAAAGCACGACACGACCAATCTTTTGGGATACTCTGAAGATGGAACCAGTACTGGCGGTCAAGGTTGGTACGATCTGGCAATCGCTTGCAGCCCAACCAATAGAAACAGAATATTGGTGGGTGGCATCAACGTCTGGAGATCACTGGATGGAGGAAACACATTTTCTATCGTATCGCATTGGGTACATCCGTCTTCTGTGGGTTACACTCATGCCGATATTCATTCTCTTGATTTTATTGGTTCAACTTTATATTGCGGAAGCGATGGCGGTATTTTTAGATCCTTCAACAGCGGCAGCTCGTGGACGGACCTTTCCGAAGGCCTTGAAGTGAGTCAATTTTACAAGATGGGTATTACCGAACAAAATTACGATCTGATAATCGGCGGATTGCAAGACAACGGGACGTTTATCCATAAAACCACCGGTTGGGAACACATCAGAGGTGGCGATGGAATGGAAGCGATTATTGATCCTACGAACCAAGACGTCTGGTATACGTCGTATCAAAACGGATCTCTAAACAAAACTACCGATGGAGGGGCATCATACTTCGGCATATCAGATAGTATTGATGACAGCGGCGGATGGGTAACTCCATATGTAATCAATCCAAGTAACACGGATGTGCTGTACTCAGGATACTCATCTATCTGGAAAACCTACGATGGCGGTTTGGACTGGGAACGCATCTCTACTCCCGGATCGACGATACGTTATATTGACATTTCAAAGTCCAATCCTGATGTTGTTTACTATTCCAGCTACGACGAAATATGGAGAACCGATGATGCCGGAGTGACGTGGATCAATTGCACGTCCAATCTTCCAGTAGGAGCATCCATATCCTCTTTTGCTATCAGCCCTACTGACCCGACCATTGTATATCTCACCTTATCCGGATATTCCATTGGAAGCAAAGTTTTTGTAACCGGTAATTCTGGCGCATCGTGGGAAAACCTTTCTGGCAACCTACCCAACGTACCGGTAAATTGTGTGGTATATGAAGAAGGAAGCTATGCCGGAATTTATGTAGGTACCGACAACGGTATTTACTACAAAGACAGTAACCTTGTAAATTGGCAGGCCTTTGATAATGGTTTGCCAAACGTTATTGTAAATGAGCTAAACATTCACAATACAACCGGGACCATAAGAGCGGCAACATATGGAAGAGGTATTTGGGAATCACCGGTTAGAGGACCTCTCGCTCCCCCCACTGCCGATTTTTCATCCAACTTTACAACCGTATGTCCAGGACAGGAAATTCACTTCTTGGATGAGTGCTACAATCATGGACCTTATTGGTCATGGAGCTTTCCCGGAGGAATACCATCAACAAGCACCGATCAAAATCCAGTCGTTACCTATCCGTCAGTCGGGACATATGATGTTCAATTGGTTGTCTCAAATGCCGCCGGTAGCGATTCGGTTATACGCACGAATCACATTTCGGTGGAATCGCCATCGGTGAATCTGTTAAATATTGAGGAGGACTTTGAATCCGGAATCAATCCACAATGGGTAATCAACAATTACGATGCTGCTCAAACCTGGGCTATTGTGCCTTATGGAGCATACGGCCTCAGTGATTCCTGTGTCGCTATCAACAACATTGATCAGATAACTCTAAGTAACGATGAATTGTTTAGTGAAGCCTTCGATGCAAGCAGCGAAACAGAAGTATGGTTGCAATTTGATTACGCTTATGGCAGAAACAGCGGAATTAAAAAAGATTCACTGGCCATCTACACTACGTCAAATTGTGGAATAAGCAATACCCACATTTGGCAAGAAGGGGGATATAATTTATCTACTGCAAGTGGTCTGTTTACCGGACCTTTTTATCCTACATCATCTCACTGGACCACAGTTACACTTGACATTAGTCATGTTGCAGGCGATAGTAGCGTAAAAGTTCTCTTTTCGAACATAGGCAAGCAAGGCAATTGGTTGTACCTGGACAACATCAACATAACCAACTATCAACCTGCGACAACGATTCAGGATGTGAATATCCCTGAAGTTTCAGTTTTTCCGAACCCAAGCTCAGGTATTTTTACGATCTCAGGATTACCGAAAGGCATCTATTATGAGGTATATGACATTACAGGAAGATTGATTATTGAGTCCAACAAAGAAGAGCTGAATCTAATCAACCACAATTCAGGAGTGTACCTTTTGAAAATAATAATAGAGGGGCAATCTCAAGTTATAAGGCTGAGCAAACAATAAAAATTACTTGCTTAATATCTTGAATTCTGTGCGTCTATTCTGTTGGTGACCTTCTTCTTTGTCTTCTTTGGTTTCCATTTTGGCTATTTCCTCATCTGAAATAATGGGTTTTTCTTCCCCATAACCTGCATACACCAGACGACTACCGGCTATTCCTTTTTTCTTCAAATACTCAACAACGGCTTTCGCTCTGTTTTCCGATAATGTTTTGTTGTGAGAAGAGGAACCGCGGGTATCTGTATGGCCCGAAAGCTCAATTTTCAACGTAGGGTTTTCAACCATCAGTTTATTTAATCTCTCCAATTCCGTTTTCGATTCAGGACGCAGGTCGTACTTGTCCAGATCAAAAAAGATATTTCTCAGCACGATTGCTTTACCTACTTCTATCTTTTTCAAATCCACGTTTTTTTCATACTCTCTATATCCTGAAGCTTTTGGAATGTCAAAATTTTCAGAGTGGAAGAGATAACCAGTGGATTTTACCGCAATCCCATAATTTTTGCCTGATGGTAATGAAACCAGATACCTTCCAGAGGCAGGATCCGACTGAAATGTTTGAATTACCAAACCACTAAGATTATCCACCAGCTCAATAGACGCCATCAATGGTTTTTGAGTTTTTTCATCTTTTACAACTCCTTTAAGAATCGCCAGATCTGATTGTTGAACCTGCACCTTTGGCATAACTACCTTCTCTGTAACAGGCTTGGCAACCATAGCCAGCAGGTTATCTTCGGCATTCATCAGTGGAATCTTTTCTTCACCCAAAAATGTGATCAGATAAATGTCTTTTTCACCAAAACCATCTTGTTTAAAAGATGAATAATAGCCATGACGGCCATTTCCTGCCATTACAAAGTGAACGTCATCATCAGGAGTATTCACGGGGAATCCAATGTTCTCAGGGGTCGAGAATGTCCCATCATCATTCTTGATTGTTTTGAAAATATCAAAACCTCCCATGGAATTATGTCCTTTTGAAGAGAAATAAAATGTTTTTCCATCCGGATGAACAAAGATTCCAACTTCATCGTATTCTGTATTGATTACGGAGCTCAAGTTGGTTGCTTCTCCCCAGCGTTTCTTCACCTCATCCCAACGACTCATCCAAATATCCCGGTCTCCCTTTCCCCCATCACGGTTGGAAACGAAATACAGCGTTTTTTTATCAAAGCTGATCGACGCTCCTGTTTCCCAAGTGTCCTTATTGTTGATGTTCTTACCCAAATCCTCCAATTTGGACCATCCGTCAGCTTCTTTGGTGGAATAAAATAGATCTCCTTTGTTTTTTCCGCTGTCGTAATAGGTAAAAAGCATTTGACCATCATTGGAAAGACCGACGGTCGCATCATGATTTTTGGTGTTAATTCGTTCTGAAATGCCATTCGCAGGACTCCAGCTCTCACCGACCTTTTCCGAGATATAAATATCTTCCATGTATTGACCATTTACTTCCTGCTCCCCGGTACTCCCCTCCCTTCTGGAAGTGTAAATAATTACGGATTCGTCTGCAGATATCACAGCAGCATACTCAGGATATTTTCCATTGATGTTGTTTCCCAAGTTGTCAATCCATACTCTTACTGGTTCTTCCAGTAACTCGATCCCACTCTCGCACTCCTTTATCCTCTTATTCACCATAGCAAATTGATCACTCTGTTCTTTTGGACTAAGTGCGTTTCTGAACAATTTATACTCATAAAGCGCCTCTTCAAAAGCATATTGAAGCTGTTTTGAATAGCCTAAATAATAGTGAATCATGCGGTCTACGTTCGGCTTTAATTCATATGCCTCCTGAAAAAAATGCAGCGCATCAAATTTATATGGACTATTGATTTCACAGATACCTATTTTAAAGCATAAATCGGCGCTTTTAGGGTTAAAGTCGTACGCCTTTTTCAGCAAAGGAATTGCTCCTTGATAGTTGGGGTAATAGCCTTCAGGAACATCGATAAGCGCTAATCCATCCTGCAACCATTTTTTAGCCTCTTTGAACTCCGCTTTATTTTCTTTGAAGTACTCTTTCTCAAAAGGTATATCTCCTCCTTTTTGTCCGAATGCAGAAACAATCGAAACGATAAGGACCAACATCAGTGTTGTTAAGTTTTTCATTTTCATATCAAATCTTTACTTGACACAAGTCACTCTTCTGTATTCTGCTGCTACTTCTACTCCAAGGATTTCCGCTTTCTGCCAATCGGCACACGCATCATCCAATTCTCTGAGCATTTCTTTTGCAATTCCTCTGTTGTAATAGGCATAAGCATAATCAGAATTTTTCCCGATAGCCAAATTGCAATCCTCCACAGCTTCCTTGTACTTTTCCAATCTGATCAATGCCGATGCTCTATTGTTCAGTGCATAAGCGTAATCCGGTTTAATTTTTATTGCCTTGCTGAAATCGGAAACAGCACCTTCATAATCCTCTAGCTCATATTTTGCCATACCGCGATTGTTATACGCTATGTAATAATCATCCTTCAAACGAATGGCTTGATTGTATTCAGAGATAGCCCCTTTGTAATCCTTATTCTGACGTTTTGCTGAACCAAGGTTATTGTAGGCAAAAGACAAACCTGGATCACTTTTAACCGCCATCGTATAATCCGCTATAGCACCAGTTAAATCATCCAACTTGCGTTTAGCACTGCCTCGATCGTTGTAAGCGTATGCATAATTATGTTTTAACCGTATGGCTTCATCGTAATCCTTAATAGCTGATTTGTAATCAGTTTTCTGAAAATACAGCATACCTCGATAGTAATAATACTTGGCTTCCTTTGGCTCCATTTGAATTGCCATTGAAAATGACTCATATGCAGCATTCGGATCAGCTTTTTCCAATTTGGCCCTGCCGATTTGAAAATGTGCCTCATGATAAGTTGAATCCCTCTTCAGCGTGCCTTTAAAATCTCCGATTGCTTTATCGTATTGTTTCATTGACATAAAGCACATTCCACGGTTGAAAACCGCTTTAGAAAAATCCTGTAATACATTCAACGCCAAATCAAATTCAGAAATGGCCTGTGAGAATTTATCTTGTTCCATCAAGGTCACTCCCTTATTGTAATGGCGTTCTGCCTCAGCTACCTGATATAGACTATCATTCTGTATCAATGAGTCCTTTTTAGCTTGGAGCTCTTCATCTTGAGCAAATGCATTAGTGAAAACGAATAGAATGGAAAAGAATGATAATAATACCTTCATTTTACTTAATTTACGCGGAAAACGAATGTACAAAAATTATACCCGTTAATTGAACCCATTTTATGGCGAAAAAGAAAATAATTACTAAGAAATCAGAGGGCTTTTTAGAGAAATACCTGAATAACCCTTCCCCCACAGGATTTGAGTCTGCAGGTCAGAAAATTTGGCTCGATTACATAAAAAACTACATCGATGATTATTTTGTCGACACCTATGGAACAGTAGTTGGGGTAATTAATCCAAAGGCACCGTATAAAGTGGTCATTGAGGCACATGCAGATGAAATCTCTTACTTTGTTCACTACATTACCAAAGATGGGTTTATCTATTTGAGAAAAAATGGAGGTTCTGACCATCAGATCGCACCATCAAAACGTGTTAATATTCATACGGCTTCCGGAATGGTAAAGGCAGTATTTGGTTGGCCCGCTATCCATACCCGGAGACCGAAAGAAGAGAGTCCTACGCTAAAGAATATCTTTCTTGACTGCGGTTGCACGACAAAAAAGGAAGTTGAACAGCTTGGAATACATGTTGGTTGTGTGGTAACCTATGAAGACCAATTCATGGTTTTAAATAAAGACAAATATGTTGGGAGAGCACTAGACAACAGAATGGGAGGGTTTATGATTGCGGAGGTTGTACGGAAATTAAAAGAAAATTCTATTAAGTTGCCATTTGGATTATACATTGTTAATGCGGTACAAGAAGAAGTAGGGTTAAGAGGTGCACAGATGATCGCTGAGAGAATAAAGCCAGACGTTGCAATTATCACAGATGTGTGCCATGATACGCAAACTCCAATGATCAATAAAATTGTTCAAGGCGACCTAAAAATGGGAGATGGCCCTGTATTGAGTTACGGACCTGCAGTTCAAAACAATCTATTAAATAAGGTAATTGATGTTGCACAAAAAAATGAGATTCCGTTTCAGCGACTTGCCGCCTCTCGTGCAACAGGAACAGATACAGACGCTTTCGCATATTCTAATGAAGGAGTTGCCAGCTGTTTGATTTCACTTCCACTACGATATATGCACACCACTGTCGAAACCGTTCATAAATCAGATGTTGAAAATGTAATTCGACTAATCTACGAGGTGCTGCTCAGTATTGAAAAGAATGAAGACTTTAGATATCTAAGTTGATTCCTTTGTTAATCGGTGACCAGAACTTTTTCTGTGAAAGATTCTTGTCCGGATTTTGCAAGCACTACATAAATTCCGGGGGTAAGATTGTTTGTCTTGTCTATTTTGATGTCAAAAGAACCATCGAAATTTCTAGTGTCATACATCTCGTGTACAATATTACCGGTAGCGTCAGTGAGCATAATTTGAATTTGTGCTTCACCTAATTTACATTCTGTAAGCTTGGCCGAACAATTTCCAGGACAAGGATTTGGGTACACCGTGAGTACACACGTACCATCATCAAGAAAGTAACGATCAACAGCGATAGGAGAAAACATTTCAGATTTCCCATCAAAGTCAGTCTGCTTCAGTTTATAGTAAGATATGTTTTCCAGTGGATTTTTGTCCTCAAATCTGTACACTGAAGTGACACTTGTTGTGCCTGATCCGTCTACTCGGCCAACCACTTCGTAAGTAAGTCCATTTTGACTCCTAAGTATTTCAAAGTAGTCGTTGTTTTCTTCAGAGCTGGTTGTCCATTGTAAGGTGACATTTTCATTATAAATTTCCGCAGTAAAATCTGTAAGCTGAACGGGCAATGGAGTTCCGAAAACAAAATATCCTTCTACCTCGCCATCTCCTGAATTCCATACTTCCGCATTGCAGATATAAATCTTTTTACTCGATCCTCCCCCACCTGCATCTTCAATTATCCCACCAACTTCAACTGTTATTGAAGAACCACAGCCCAGCCATAATTTAGCGCCATTGTCAAAACGAAGCTCACCTTCGATATATAAATGGGTTGCAGGCGCATCATTGCAGGTAACATTGTTTGTTGTTACCTCAACACGATGCGAGCTTTGTATTATGATAATATCTCCATTAGTTGGAACCCTTCCTAAATCCCAAGTTGTCGGATCTTCCCAGTCTCCGTCTGTTGTGGAAGTTATGGTCGCACCTAAAACAAGATTACTTATAACGAGCAGAAAAAGGGTGTAAATAAAAGTCCTCATTGATATTGATTTTCTTTTTATTCTTCTATTGTTAGATGCAAAATTATACTCAAAAATAGAATCCTTGTTCCCCCGTTATGATAAGTAGTCTGATTATATGGATGGAACTCATTATAACCAAGATTAAAGATTCTCATTAAACCTGGTCTTTTTAATCAAAACTACTGACGAATAATCTTTTGCGTGAAATTCTCATCTCCACTTATCGCCGAAATTACATACACTCCTGGTTTTAAATTGTTGGATTTGTCAAGCAATAAATCAAATGATCCATCAAAATTTCTAGTATCATATAGCTCACTAACCATGTGACCAGAGGCATCCGTCATCATCAATCTAACCTGAGGATCTCCTTTTGGGCAGTCGCTCAATTTCGCTCTGCAATTGCCCGGACAAGGATTGGGGTAAACAGTCAAAACACAGCTACCATCTGACATTTTTAACATTTCAACAGCGATGGGATCAAACGTTTCTGATTCACCATCGAAATCCGTTTGTCTCAACTTGTAATAAGACAATCCTTCTAAAGGGTTATAATCTTCGAATTCATACACCATCGTATTGTTCGTTGTTCCTGCGCCGGATAACTGCCCTACCACTTCATACGTTAAACCATTGGTACTTCTTAAAATCTCGAAGTAGTCGTTATTTTCTTCTGCAGCTGTTTCCCATTGAAGAACAATTGATTCATCCTGAACCTCCGCTGAAAAATCAGTTAATTCAACCGGTAAAGTAGTTCCAAAAACAAAGAACCCAGGGACATCCGGATCGTGCGAATTCCAGACCTCTGATTCACAGAGATACAATTTCTTACTGGCTCCACCGCCCGATCCACCTGAGATCAGTCCACCGATTTCGACTGTTACTGAAGAAGAACAGCCCAACCGCAATTTTGACCCATTTGTAAATGTCATCGTCCCTTCTATGTACAAATGCGTATCCGGTGCGCCGTTGCATGTTTCATTATTTGTGGTAACCGTCACCGTATGAGACGCTGTAATTACAACTATGTCACCATTGGTTGGCAATCTACCAAGATCCCAAACTGTAGCATCTTCCCAATCCCCACTTTTAACTGAAGTTATGGTTGTTGAGGCCTGCATTCCGAAAACTCCAACAAGCATTAGTGCCAATGTTATTAGTAACTTATTCATATTCGTCTGTTTTAAATCTTTGAATTAGCAATCAGTGAAAACAATTTTCTTTCACCGCTAGTAATTCATTGACCAGTTTATCTTTATTTTCTTCAAAATTGACAGAGCTATCCGCAGATGTTGCCCACTCCTCGTAACTTGTAAAAGCCAATTTTAATGAATTTGCAATTTCCATATTTAGCTTCATTGATTCTTGATCTTCATACCGTTTCATGATTACTTCAAGGCCACGAGCATATTTTTTTTGCTGACTGAAATACGTGAAATAAACATTATCGTGAAACGGTTCCAGGTCCTTGGACAAAAGGATTGAGCTTTCTAATGCCGTTCCAGAAAGAATTGAAATACCCAACTCTTCCTTATCCGAATCTTTGAAATACTGAGTACTCTTTTCAAACGCACTCAAAACATAATATGATAAAGAATCCGGATCTTCCATATTTCTCTCCAATCGCTGCAGAAAATCCTCATCTTTTGGAATATCAATTCCTAGCTCGTCCATAAGCTTGAGGCAATTTTCGAGCTTTTCCTGCGCCAATATGTGGTCCTTGTTAACACCAGCATAAGAAAAGTCAACAATGCTTATTCCTAAACCGATTGCTTTCAAATTACTGGTAGTAGATTTTTCCAACAACTTATCATAGGATATGTGTTCAGGATTATACGAACAATTAGAATGAATGAGAATCGTTGGCGTTTGAACCGGTGTTGGTATCAGAACAAGTTCTACTTCGTCGTTTACAACCTCCGGCATGGATTCAGTTATTGGATTATCAATTGGAATGTCAACTTGTAACTCTTCCGAACATCCCGCAAGAATACAAACGAGCAAACAGGAAATACTTGATTTAATCCAATTCTTCTTCAATGAAATATTCATATAATTCGACAAAGTTTAAGTTGTAAAGGGATACAATTTATTACGTGTACTTATAACAAATATACACAAGCCTTATTTAAATGGCCGATTTAATCTGATTAATACAGGCTTTGAACTTATGAAATAATTAATTCGCAGAAAAGTTTAACCTACCTTGGTACATCTCTTTATATCGAAGGGCAATATGCGAAAGCAAATTTGAAAATGATGTGAAAGCTTCTTCGGAAGAATCAGAAATTCCTACCTTCTTTAACTTGAGCAAAAGTTTTGCATAGAGCGCATTCAGACAGATCAATATATCGGAAACGCCCTCATCTTTTGACTTCATTCTATACTCCTCAATGAACGGATTTACCTCCTCGTAAAGCTTTTTGTATTTATCGTCGTTCAATTGCTGCAACAACATACCATGCAGCAACGTTAATTCTTGCACTTTTGACAGCACATCGCTAACTATTCCTTTCACCCGCAATCCCTCTTTGTCCATTTGACCGATCAAATCGTTGTACCAGGTCATAATTTGTTCTTCCTGGTCTTTAGAAGTGGCCATAGGGCTCGCTAATTTTTCCCGTATAGCATTTTCTTCAAAATTTAAACCCCGAAGCATGTCATGCAACTGAAACATATACAAAATGTATTCAACAATATTTTCTTCTTGCTTGGCCTGTGCGATTAACATTATTCCGTTTTTGATGCGTAAGCTTCGTTCAGTTTGATGGTCACATAATCTGTAATGTCAAGGTCAGGATTTGCAAATAGAACGATTTGATTCGATTTTGAATAGGTCATCACATAATCATAACCCAGTTCTTTACCGATCTCATTTAAGTATTCTGCTGTCTCGTTAATAACTTTCAGTGTTACTTCGTACTCAACATTTGCCAGTTTGGCCTGTAACTCCTGAGCCTCCTGACCTAGTTTCATTTCTTCTTCCTGCAACTTGGCGGCCTCAGCTTGGATTTCATCGTTCCACATCTGACCAGATTGAGCTTTCTTCTCCAATTCCGCATATTTCTTTATCAAGGAATTTTGTTTCCCTTTTATCCTACCCTCCGCTTTAGCCAATTCAAGACCAATTTCAGACTTCGCATCCTCGAAGTATTTATAGTTTTTATTTAAACTATCCGAATTCACAAATGCGATTTTTAAGCCTTCACTGAAAGTCGGCAATTCAATTTTGGCTGTATCCGGATCCAATTCTAGTTTACTATCAGCATCATCCAGAGTATCGGACTCTTCAACCGTTGCTGCCGGCTTTGTTTCATTCACGTCAACTTCCGATTCTCCTTCAGTGAAATGAAGGACAAAAAGTATGGTCACTGCCAAAAGAAGAATGATATTGATCGTTGTAGCTAACTTGTTTTTCATTTTGTTTGATTTACCCTTTTGAATGCGTCAGAAAAACTGCTTCGCATACCTTTGAATTGCTCCATTGCCTCTTGGAGGAAACATGTGTCGATACACTCTACCAAATCATCAAGCCCATCTACATCCGTATGTCGAACCTTATATACTTGTTCAAACTGACCTATTTCCAATTTTAACAAATACTTATCGTTCCAGGAAAAAATGGTGATTTTAAATTGATCATGTGGTATCTGCTTAACTATTCTCATAAACTTCGGTAAAAATAGAACAAAAACCGAACAAAGATTCATGTTATAGTGATGGCGCAAAAATAGTATCCAAACTACTTAGTAATAACAATGGGATCAATGAACAGCAGCAGATTGATTCAACCTTAACACTTCCATGAATTAGTGCGTGTGAATGAAATTAACAGATGTCAATTATCAGGCTATCGCCTTTGTCCGAATGGCACTGAATTCAAAAGGTATACTTACCATAAAAGAATAATCCTGACCGACTTCAAACATATCATCGTCGCTTTCTTTATATACCCACGTTACTTTAACATTTTCCCCTCTTTCAACCAGGTCATTCAGTTTATACATCAAAAAGAGAATTCTTTTTGAAGAAGAAATATTAAAAAACTCCAGCTCGATGCGCATATGTATTGCGCCAACCTTAAGTTTAGCAAATTCATCAAACCATTCAAGTATTGGCTTGTAAAAGGCATCTGCATCCTCAGGAATAGATTTACCAACAATATTAAAAATTCCAGATTCCGGAGAGAAGTTTACTTCAGGTGTATTTTCAGTTCCCTGTATATATAATTGGTGCATGCTCTACGTTTGATACTCCAATATCTCAATAATAGTTATAAGTTTTACAAAAATTCTACAAACCAAAAAATGTAGAAGATAAATCGAATTAAATATCCGATTAACCTACAAACTCTTAACCTCTTTAAACTTAGAGGCTTGTCTTCTTGATACTTCTATTTTTCGACCATCGTCCAATGTCAACTGCAGCCCACCATTGAACCAATTCTCTATTTTTTCAATACAGTTTAAATTAACAATGTATTTTCGATTAGCTCTAAAGAAATAATCCGGATCGAGACGATCATTCAGCTTATTTAAAGACTTAAGAATTAGAGGTTTACAATCATCAAAAAACACACGGACATAATTACCGTGAGACTCGAACAGCCGTACATCAGCTAATTTTACAAACCAACATTTCTCCCCATCCTTTAAAAATATCTGATCAGTGATCCTCAATAATTTACCATTTTGTTCAGGTGCATTGATTTGTATGTCCTCCGGGGGTTCTGAAGACTCTCCAAGTTTCTCAATTGCTGACTCAAGTCTATCCAATTCCACCGGTTTAAGAAGATAATCCAACGCATTAACTTCAAACGCTTTAATGGCATATTCATCGTAGGCTGTAACAAAAATTACTTTAGGAGCGGTTTCCAATTCTTCAAGCAAATCAAACCCTGATTTTTCAGGCATATTGATGTCCAAAAACAACAGGTCCGGATTATTCTTCTCAATGCTGATCAACGCTTCATCAACGTTTGAACACATGTCAACTACTTCTATTTCATTGAACCCCTCAAGCAATTTATTCAGCTCTTTTCTGGCCAAGCGTTCATCATCTATAATGATTGTTTTCATATCAGTTCATTTTATCCAAAGGTATTTCAATTTGCGTTTTTACGAAGCCATTTTCATTTCCAATGGTCATCGTCGCATGGCTACCAAAAATTATATTCAATCTTTTTTTGGAATTTTCAAGTCCAATCCCCGTTGATCTTTTTTGCTTATCTGGGCGATACGTTCCCGAATTGAGTACCTCTATTACCAGTTTTTCACTTCGAACATCCCCTGAAATAATGATTTGTCCTCCCTCACTGAGATTTGAAATTCCGTGCTTCACAGCATTTTCAGCAAGAGTTTGAAGTAATAAAGGAGGGAATTGTTTTGTCAATAATTCAGGCGTTATTTTTATGTCATAATTCAACCGTTCTTCGAACCTAATTTTCTCCAAATCGAGATAATCCCTTACAATTTCTACTTCCTCACCAAAAGTTTGCAGGTGCTTTTTACCCGACAGAAGTGTGCTCCTTAGCAATTTCGACAATTTCGTTATGGCCGATTTAGCTCGGTCGGGATCCTCATCTATAAGTGCTCTGATGCTGTTCATTGAATTAAACATGAAATGGGGATTTAATTGTGCCCGAAGATTGAGCAATTCAATTTCGTTTTTTGAAGAACTTAACTTTATATTCTTGATCTCCTGATCCCGAGCCCTCTCGAAAAAATGGAATCCAAAATAAATGACCGACCAAAAGAAAAAATAAATACTGAAACTAAATAACTGTTTCAAATTGACCGACAATACGCCACCGAATAGATCGCTTTGACCACGGAAAAAATCAATTGTCAATTCAACAGTCAAAAATAGAGCTCCCATCAATATACTGGACAAAAGCACTAATGGAATTAAAGGTAAAACTTTCAACTTCAGCCAATTCAACTTTAGAATTATGAACCGTAGAATCTGTGACAATCCTATTCCCGTAATAAAAAATCCGGCAGCCTCTGCAATTGTAATCCAGCTCACTTCCTCCTGTTGGAAAAGCAACCCCATAGTAATCAGCGCTCCCCAGCCTACACTCTGCGCAATCCAATATGAAATAATCTTGTTCAACCTTTTGTCTTTTGCTCTAGGCAGAGTTCCAAATAACAATGTACGTGATATTCAAAATATCACCCTATACTTTTGTCTAGAAATCCTACATCCGTAAATAAATAAGTTCGATTCACTCGTTAATTTAAATATATTGAGACTAGATTGTATACGAATTACACAAACGGTTTATATTCACCATATACCATATGAATTATCTTGCACACCTGGTATTAAGTCGTCACGATCCGAAATGTTTATTGGGCAATTTTATTGGGGATGAAGTAAAAGGTAAGGCCTACCAAAACTATCCTAATGACATAGCTTTAGGGATTAAGATGCACAGGGCAATAGACAATTTTATGGATTCTCATCCGGTTGTAAAAGAGAGTAAAACCAGAATCAGGCCGTCGCAGGGAAAATTTTCGGGAGTTGTTCTTGATGTCTTCTATGATTATTTATTGTGCAAAAACTGGAATAGGTATATCGATCAAGAATTCGGTGACTTTATTGAAGACATCTATTCTCAGCTTCGTCAGCAAAAAGATCTAATGCCCCGCTTTTCTCAGCTAATCATAGAGAAAATGGTTGAGGGCGATTGGCTTGGAAACTATCAAAAGATAGCTGGAATTGAACGTGCATTGACAGGGCTGTCCAGGCGAACTCCATACAAGAATAATATGTCGAGCGCCGCTACTTTACTTGAACAACAAGAGCAGCAATTCAGTCAGGAATTCAATATTTATTTTCCACAGGTAATCGATTTCTGTGCACTATTTTTATCCGAACATGGCCAAGCTTAAACTCGATCTTCACGACATCTACAACAAAGGGAATTTAATTGATGAATCTCTCGAACAAATTATAGAAGAGGCAATTGACAAAAAAATTAAGCTTGTAGAAATAATACCTGGTAAGGGTTCAGGACAATTAAAAAAGAGGGTATTGCGTTTCTTAGAAAAGAAAGAAATTAAGCGGAAATACCACAGATTGGAAAAAGATTCCAAAAACTGGGGACGCTTGTTTATTCATTTCAGGCATTAATCGTATAAATCAGTTAAATAGTAATATTTTTAGACACTTTTATGGCTTTTTGAACCATACCTTGTAAATTTGTTGTCAGTGAAACCACTTTTTCAAATAATTATCTTGTTCGCTGTGTGCCTATTTATGTCATTCAGTCCTCCCATCAATGATACTGGTGATAGAGAGGGAGTAATCATATTGGAAGGCAAGTATCAAAACAGGAATATTTACGTGGCTAATCCATACCCGGAAAACGGCGTGGGTTATTGCACTTATGAAGTTAGAGTAAACGGAGAGATCATTCCGGATGAAGTCCATGGTAAAGCGTTTGAAATTGACCTCAAACAATTCAAATTTAAGACTGGAGAAAAGGTCGTTATTGAAATAAAACATAAGAATGGATGTGCACCCAAAGTGCTGAACCCTGCAGGATTAAAGCCGAAGCCAACCTTTAACATTGAAAGCATAAACCTAGATTCCACAGGAGTATTGACATGGAAAACCTCTAACGAATCAGGCGCGCTTGACTACATTGTCCAGCAATTTAAATGGAACAAATGGGTGGATGTAGGGCAAATTGCAGGAATTGGTAATCCTCAGATTCACGATTACTTGTTTAAGGTTCAGTTAATTTCTGGAAATAACAAGTTCAGAGTTATTCAACGTAACTACGAAGGGAAAATAAAAAAGAGTGTATCGGTCACTCTAGAATCAGAAATACCAAAACTTACCTTTGTTTACAACAAGCGAACAAAAGAAGTTGTCTTCTCGCTCCCAACTCAATTCGAAGTTCACGACGTTTATGGAAGGTTGGTGAAGAGAGGATACGGTGATGTTGTCAGCGTGTCCAACTTAGAGAAAGCAGAATATTACCTTAGCTATGATAATACCACGGATATCTGCAATCTGAAATGATTCATTTCCTATGCGAAGATGCCCTTTACGTTTTATTATTACCGTACTTCCCTTTTTGTTATTAGTAAATTCTTGTAAAAAGAACAATCAGGCAACCATCACTATTTCAGGTACAATCTCAGATTCTGCGGGAACAATTGCGGCAGCAAATGTGCAGTTGTCTGTAAACGAGATAAAAAATGGAACGTATTCCAATTCATTCGAAACGTTTTATTCTGGCACAACCGGTTCCGACGGATTTTTTAGCCATACGTTCGACACGTATAACGCTATTGAATATAAAATTGATGTGATATCCGAAAACAGATTCGATCAATCATTGACTATTGATCCAGATGACTTAGACATTAATCAGGTGAACACCTATAATTTCTATCTCGATCCGCAAGCATGGTTTAAGGTGAACTTGCAAAATACAAGCCCCGTTGATTCGAATGATTTTCTTCTTTTTCAAATTACATCTCCTCAACCTTCTTGCTCTGGATGCTGCAACAATCTTGTACTTCCGTTCCCCGGAGAATTTATTGACACCACACTGAAGTGCATGGCCGCAGGAAATGATGTGCTGCACTTGTCATGGACGGTGACCAAGTTTGGGTTCCCGAATCAGTTTGAAGATTCACTCTATTGTGCTACTGGAGATACCGCTGAATACAGCATTTCTTATTGATCGGCTCATTACTACTTTACCATTAAACCGGCTGAACGGACGCTATCCTCGGTCACTAATACAATCTGATATGCACCAGAGCTATAATCGGTCACATCTAAGAAATATTTCCGTGAATTACCTATGAACTTTCCTGTGTGGATTGTCTCTATTTCCTTTCCTAAAACATCGTATACTTTTAATTGTCCATTAAATTCATTCGAGTTATTTATCTCGATGCACGTCAAGCCCGAAGATGGATTTGGAAATACACGACCCAATTCAATATCATCATCAATTACCTCCGCAGCTCCGTCAACAAGGAAATGAAAATACCCTTCCGGCGCAGGCATGGGCCTAACCTGTGACTTTCCGGAGTTCGCATTTGCCTGGATGTAATAATACACTCTAGTACCCGCCGGCTGAGCAGGAATGTCTGCGGTCCAAGTATCAGTAGAAGAATTGGCCATTGAAACTGCGGTGTAGGTGCCTGCAAAGTCAGTTTTATAGTAAAGAGTAGCATCAGAAATACCCGACCGATGCATAATCAAGGCCTCTACCGAATAAGGTACAGTCGTATTTGCCGTGTTGGGTAATTCCTGATGTGATATGAGCAGTGGATCCTCTACCCCAATTGCTTTAGTTATACAATGAATTGCTCCTCCCGATCCAATGATGTTAGCACCGGAATTGTCACAATCAATTCCAATCACCTCATATCCAGGCATAGATTCCCGTAAAATTCTTAGTCCAATGGAATCATATTCCTCTCTGTAAGTAGGAACCAACACTTTGTTATTCACTATTAAGTTGTTCGCATACGTTCGATAATATGCGCCACTCCAGGTTCCATTTGGATATCCACCGGAGGTGCTGGGAACCATCGGAATTCGAACAATCTTGTAAGGAGTACCGAAAACAGAGACATAATTGTCCTGGATATATTGAATGTTCATTTCAATTTGCGGTCCGTCCGAAACACCTATTGGAAATTCTCCTACTAGTAGCGTTTCTTCATCCAACAACTTCATGTGCATATCAATGTGGTGAATATCATCAAATGGCAAAGTAGTCATCTTTACATACGTGTCAATTCCCATCCAATCAGACATCAACTGATCCACCTCAGCTGGCGTTTTAATGGTCAGATTGTATGCTCCTCCACTTCCATTTTCTTCATCTACTAATAGCGAAGAAAAACCGGTACCAAATCCATCGGCCATAAAATTGCCCCCGGTATGCACCAGATCAGTACCTGACTGCGACATTTCATAGACCGGAATTCCTTTGTAATTTCCGATTGCTTCTGGTGCGGTATTGTCATCCGGACGGCTCCTGTTGTAAATCCAATCAACCAGTATAAGAGAATCCACGTAATCTTTGTAAACCGTATTTCCCCCGTAATCCCTCATCCAAATTGAATTGTAATCATCAGCAACGAACGTAACATTCGTTAATGAAACCCCATATCCCAATAACTCGCTCTGTGCAGTAGCAGCATTATCACACAGGATCAGCACTTCACACTCCGTCTGCGCTTCCTCCACAATTTGCGCAAGAATACTCTTGTAGCTGGTCCATGTGATACAAATAGACTGTACTTCTTCCCACTCTGCCATTGTTCGCAAATTACCTGTGGGCTGTGTTGTAATTACAGTCTTCTGACTGTGCGCATATGAATTTCTGTATTCTATAATTGCTTCCTTATCCTGCTCTGCTTCAGTGGAGTGGATTGGAGTTATCTCCTGAGCATTGATGTGCAGTACATAGAGGATTGAAGAAAATAGTATTAGTAAATGTTTCATTTGTAAATCTAAACTTGATGCGATTTAAATTTACAATTAATCCGTCATAACCATAAATAATTGTAGCGAACTGTCCTGGCATGGACCACTTTATGGAAATATCAATACTTTTGATACAGACCTGTGTTTATGAAAAAAATACTCTTTTCCGTTTTCACGCTTATTTCTATCGGGATGTTCGCACAGAAACTGGATGTGCGTTGGTCTACATTAGTGGAGCCCGGAGTGGGAAAAAGTCAGCATTTTATTCCCTTAGGGCAGTCCGATGAAGAATCTTTTGTAGGAACCATTTCAAATTCAAAAGGAACAATTACTGAATTGGTTAAAATCGATTCAGATTTGAACAATAACATCAAAATTAAACTTGATTTTGAGGAAGAAACTACCGAAGCCTCCTTCATTTTGCATGGGCGAGTTGTCGTTTTCACTTCCAAAACAGAAGGCAATTACAAAACTATTTACGCGCGCTTTGCAGAAGGGAATAATCTTAGCGAACCGAGGGTAATTATTAAAAACAGCATAAAGGGTAGCAAATTTCATTTTTCAGCTGCACCTAATGGCAAATACTTAGGTATTATCTCGGATGCTCCTTATTTAAAAGGCAAAAATGAGGAAATACTTACCTGGATATTGGATGACCAATTGAACGAAAAGCGGTTTTATAAGCTGGCCTTGACCAACAAAAATATGAAAGTCAAAATCAATGTCCCCGTTATGTCGAATTCAGGAGATCTATACATCATTAAACGATATAAAAACGGATCTGATAACAATTATTATGTTTTTTCCATAAATGAAGCCTCGGAGAGACATCAACGAAAGACGCTAACTCTAATGGGTAAAAGGATTGCCGATCTGGTCTATGCACTCGACTATTCCAATCATCTTCGCATTGCAGGGTTCTATTCTTCTCATAGTTATAACGTTTATGAAGGAGACTTCTATTTTGAGCTGGACAATACAACCAAAGCGGTTCAATTTCAGCAAAATAGTTTTGATGGTTCATTTTTAATTGAAGCGGAGGGTAAAAAGAACTATAAAAAGTATGGGGGGCTAATGAATTTCAAAATCAATGAAATGTTGCTACTTGATGATCATGTTTACTTCACGGCAAACCATCAGAAAAGAATAAAATTGGATGAAGGCAAAGGTGAAACCATGCAATATGTAAAAAACAAAATGGTTGTGATCTGTCTGAAAAAAAATGGCGAACCATCGTTCTACAAAACGATTACTCTTAATCAGGAATCAACAGGAGATTATGGGTTTTGGAATCAGAATAAAATGTTGGTTTTGGGCGATACGCTTTCCGTATTAACCAACCATAAAGTCAATGGAAAAATAGTGTTGAAACAAACCACGATTTCGAAGGATAAATCAGTTCAAACGATAGAACTATCTGACATTTTCTTATTGAAAGAACAACCAATGGGAATTGATCTTAAAAATATAAAGGCACTGAAGGATGGGTTCATCGCACCGGGTTGGAATATTCATAGAAATAAAGCAACAATCGGACTGATCAGCACATCAGCAAAGGAATGAAGTGATACAAGATTCTGCTTTCAACCCCAGATGAGTCGTAAAAACAAACTATGCTGAACTCCTCGCTCCTTAAAAACAGAATCGTAATCCGTTAGCTTGATGGTCGTATAGATCAAGTTATAGCCGAGATCAAAAACAAATTGCTCATTGAATTTAAATTTAACTCCACCTCCGATCAATCCACCATAACCCGTTCCTCCCGGCCTGGTTCTACCGCGATCATTGATCACCGTTCCGTTGTTCGGATTCACAGATCCAATCCATAGGGGATCACCCACATAGTAGTCGGGCAGGTTTCTTACCTTCAAAGTATTACCAACAAATCGGGTAGATGTAGCATTAAACGCCATCGACCAATACACAAACGTGTTGTTTTCCTGGCTCAAATAATTCTGAAAGCCAAAATTAAAGTTCAACCGCTTTTCTTCCCCTAAAATCGGCATGGTCTCAATCGTAGGCTCCGGCAAACCATTGTTCGGGTCATCAATTAAAAAAGTAACAAAATCCTGGGCTTTTAAATTTATGATATCAACATCACCAATCAATGCAAACCCATCGCTGAGATGGTAGCCTAGATGCACACCAAGCTGCAATGCTACACTATACCTCATTTGCTCTGGAAATTCACCAAAATACCAATCGTATGCCAGTTCCTGGTCTATCTGATCCCTGTATACGGTAGTATTCAACACTCGAGATAACCCATTTGCATCTGCACCATTGTAAAAGTTGGCAGTTTTCTTATTTCCTAGGTATCCTCCCGCATTAACTCCTATGAAGAACTTCTTCAATTCCAATGATGATTTCCCCAATTCTTGCGAATGAGAAATTACAATAGACAAGACGCAAAAGACAGTAGCAATTCTTTTCATACGCTAATAATTGAGCAATTCGATGAGTTGATCAACGAATCGATCTTTCGGTAAAAAGTTATTCTCCAGATTGGCTGCAAATGGAACGGGAGTATCCAAACTTGCAGAACGAACAACCGGAGCATCCAGATACTCAAAACAGTGTTCATTGATCAATGCCGACAGCTCACCCCCTATTCCACCGGTTAGACAATCTTCATGTAATATAATTGCCTTACCTGTTTTTCTAACTGAGTTGAATATAGTCTCTTTATCTAAAGGCAATAAAGTTCTTAAGTTCACTAAATCTGCCGAGACATCCGGCTGGTTATTCAATGCATCCAGTGCCCAATGCACACCCATTCCATATGTAATAATGGAAATGTCTTCGCCCTCTCGAACCAAAGCTGCCTTACCAATTTTCGTGGTGTAGTAATCATCATGTACTTCCTCAGAGATGCTTCTATACAAGGCCTTTTGCTCAAAAAACAGAATCGGATTTGGATCTTCAATAGAAGCGGCAAGTAATCCTTTCGCCTCACCGGGAAAAGCCGGATACACAACTTTTAGTCCGGGTGTGTGTGTAAACCATGCTTCATTGGATTGTGAATGAAAAGGTCCTGCACCCACACCCGCGCCGGTAGGCATGCGAATGACCACATCTGCATTTTCTCCCCATCTGTAATTCAATTTCGCAAGGTTGTTTACAATTTGATTGAATCCACAAGTGACAAAATCCGCAAACTGCATTTCCATAACGGATTTATATCCATTAATAGAGGCCCCCAGTGCAGCTCCTACTATGGCAGATTCACAAAGAGGGGTATTTCTAACACGTTCTTTACCAAATTGGTCCACGAAGCCTTCCGTCACTTTAAAAACCCCGCCATACTCAGCAATGTCTTGTCCCATTAAAATCAAATTCTCATGATTTTCCATAGATTGTCTTAAGGAATCTGATATAGCATCGATCAATCGTTTGTCCGTCTTTTTATCGGTTGATGGTTTGGTCTCAACAAATTCGTGAACAGCATAAGTGTCTGTATTTTCTTTGACTGGATCTGCTTCGATTTCAGGTTCAGAATAAGCGATTTCAAGAGCTTCGTTGATTTCGTTCTTAATTTCCGATTTGTAAGATTCAACTTCACCTTCGGACAGAACACCTTGTTCAAGCAAGTGCATTTCGAAATTGGCAAGCGGGTCTTTCTTGGCCCACTCATCTTGTATGCCCTCGGGGTAGTATTTCGTTCCCGAAGCTTCCTCGTGACCCCGCATTCTGAATGACATACATTCCAGCAAGAATGGTCCCGACCCTTTTGATATCTTGCTTTTCAAAGATTTAACCGTCTCATACACCTCCACAATATTGTTACCATCGACTTGTATACTTTCGATACCGTAACCAATACCCTTATCGATGAATTGTTTGCATTTGAATTGTTCCTCTGATGGAGTGGATAATCCCCATTGATTGTTTTCTACCACAAAAATTACGGGTAAATCCCAAACGGCTGCGACGTTAAGCGCTTCATGAAATTCTCCTTGGCTTGCCCCTCCATCTCCGGTAAATACCAAAGTAGCTTTACCAGTACCGGTTAATTTATGTGCCAGGGCAATGCCATCTGCCAGGCTAAGCTGCGGTCCTAAATGGGATATCATTCCAACAATATGGTGTTCTTTAGAGCCAAAATGGAAGGATCGATCCCGTCCCTGTGTAAATCCTAACGCCTTTCCCTGAAATTGTGCAAATAATTTTTTAAGCGGTACATTTCTGGTTGTGAATACGCCTAAATTTCTGTGCATAGGTAACAAGTATTCGTCTTCTTCCATTGCCATTGCACATCCAACAGATATCGCCTCCTGCCCAATACCTGAAAACCATTTGGATATCCTGCCCTGCCTTAGGAGAATTAGCATCTTCTCTTCTATCATTCTTGGTCTCAGCACATGGTAGTACAACTCCTTTTGCTTCTTCTTTGTCAATGATTTTGTACTATATTTGATCGACGCCTTTTCCAATACATTCATAAATTTAGAATTGCTTTCCAACAAAAGTATTGTTTTTAATAGCTTTAGCCATTAAGATTACACTCAATTTATTCCTAGTTTTGCAAAGAAAATGAACTTGGCAACTTTTTATGAAGAAAAGTCGTCTTAGCAGCAGAAACTAATTTAACACATGAAAAAGATACTGATCTCATTGGCTTTTGTACTATTTGCTTTTCAGCTACTGGCTACTCATATTGCGGGTGGAAACATTGAAGTGAAATATGTTGGCACAAATCAATACCAGATAGTTGTCAAGGTTTACAGGTCATGTGAGGCTTCATCTGCTGCTATGCCAACAACACTTACAGTGGGAATCTACAGACTGGATACCGATGTGCTATTATCAAGTCACACTTTGAGTTCTCCTGCTATTACAACCAACCTACCCTTTGGAGATAGTTGCTACACGCCAACCGGATTGTGTGTGGATCGCGGAATATTCACATCTGCTACTATCACCATTCCTGATCATGCTGCGGGTTATTATATCCAGACCCAGCTTTATGCTCGAAACAATTCAATTACCAATATTCTCAACCCGGGAGATACGGGGATGTCTTTTTACACTGAAATGCCAGACCCTGCTTTAGGAATCAACAGTTCCCCTGAATTTGGACCTTATCCGGCCGATGCTTACTTGTGTGTTGGCTTTACAAAATATTTTGATTTTGGCGTGACGGATCCTGACGGTGATTCCCTCTCCTATGAGCTTGTGGATCCTTTGGCGTGTGCAAGCGCAGCTTCCATGTCAAACGGAACTTATCCGAAACCTTATCCACCCATTACTTGGCGACTCATTTCAGGATCTACCTACAGTTTAGCAAATATTTGCGGGGGAGCACCTCCCATGGCTGTTGATCCGGTTACGGGAATCGTTAACGCTAGTCCTGCGAACATAGGGAAATATGCCTTTGCACTTAAAGTTCACGAGTGGCGTGGAGGAGTGAAAATAGGCGAAACCACGTTGGATATTCAATATGAAGGCTTGAATTGTACTGTAGATTCACCACCTCTTTTTACTGCTTTAGAAGATACCATCACCGTAATCGTTGAAGATGAAATCTGTTTCGATATTATGTCCTACGATGATGATGGATCAGACACGATCTATTTAACGCCGGTTTCCAGCGAATTCGATCTTATTGGAAATTTTGTAGCACCTAATCCTGCTATAGGATCGCCCTCAGGTGATTACTATTATCTGGATTATATGGGTAATGATACGCTTTGGATCCCTCATTTTCTTGATATTGGTGCCGGCGTTTATGAGGGAATTGGCATGATACCGCTGCGTTATTGCTGGGAGCCACCGTGCGAAACGGTAGATTCGGTTTTTGGACTTGACTTAACTACTTATTCTTTGGGTTGCTCCGGTTCAGACACTACTGTGAAGCATGTGGAAATTGCTGTTATCAATATCGTTCCTCCAATTTTGCTATCTATACCGGATACTATGAACGTAACTTTCGACGACAGCATATGTTTCGAAGTTTACGCAAGAGACACCATCAATACCGAGGACACTCTTTTCATCGAACCAACCAGCACGCTATTCAATTTTGCTGGGAATTACATTGCTCCAATCAGCGCCGGTGGTGACAGTGCCTATTATCTAAATTTTATGGGGCAGGACACTATGTGGATGTACAACTATCTGTACACTACCAATCTTGCAGTAGGTGCAGTCCAGGATGTACCTCTAAAATATTGCTGGAAAGTAGGTTGCGGGGATGTCTTTATTGAAGATATTGACCTGCAGTTTATGGCCTATTCCACCAAATGCAATTCAGACACGACCTACAATGGTTCTGCCATACATATTGACCCTCCTCAAGGGTATGTCAATCCCGTAGCCAATGTTTTCACACCAAATGACGACGGAAAGAACGATTATTTTGAACTGGAAGGAATTGCGGATCCTTGTTATGACACTATTCAGATAGAAATATACAACAGATGGGGTATTCTCGTGTTTGAATCAAATGACCCTGAATTCAAATGGGACGGCAAGAATAAACGTGGACAAGAATGTGCAGAAGGTGTATTTTTCGTGCTCTTGAAAGGAACATATGGTTCGCAATATGATCCGGCTACCGGTTTAAGAATTCCAAACGTTGTTGATGATCAATTTCATTTATCTCTGTTCAGATAGTAAAGATTCATAAACTTCCAGGTATTTAGGAAGAACACTTTGGAGGTCAAATTCCTGAGACTTTCTCAATGCTCCTTCTTTGAACTTTTCGTTATTGTTTAAAACAGTGATTCCGTTTTTTACGATTCCATCAATATTTCCTACTTCGTGAAGAAGGCCCGAAACACCGTCTTCCACTACCTCCGGAATTCCACCTGTTTTTGACGCAACCACAGGAGTACCGGAAGCCATAGCTTCCAGAGCAGCTAAACCAAAACTTTCCGTTTCGGATGGCAGCATAAAAAGATCAGAAATCTGTAATACATCCTGAGGGTACTTGATATTTCCAAGGAAGTGGATACTCTCACACGTATTCAGCTCTCTGCATAGTTCTTCTACATTGTTCCTTTCCGGTCCATCACCTATCAAAAGCAAAACCGATGGAATTTCTTTATTTATTTCATCGAATGCGTAAACCAAGTCAGGAATTCGCTTGACCTTTCTAAAATTCGAAATGTGGGTGATAATCTTCTCTCCATTTGGGGCGTATTTCGTCTTTACTGCGAGGTTCGGATTTTTCAAGTAGTTTTTTAGATGGATGAAATTGGGTATGACGTTTATGGATTTTTCTACTTCAAAATAGGTTAAGGTGTCTTCCTTTAAACTTTCAGAAACTGCTGTAATTACGTCTGAATTATTGATTGCGAACTCAATAACCGGCTGAAATGAAGAATCCTTACCAACCAATGTAATATCAGTGCCATGCAGCGTAGTAATTAACGGAATTTGAATTCCTTGTTCTGCGAGTATCTGTTTTGCCATATAAGCTGCCGACGCATGTGGAACAGCGTAATGTGCATGCAATAGATCTAAATTCTCGTATTTCACAACGTTTACCAGCTTGCTCGTTAGCACCAGCTCGTATGGGGTATAGGTAAATAATGGATAATCGGATACTCGAACTTCGTGATAATGAATGTTCTTTTTGAATCCACCCAGCTTAACCGGTTGACTGTACGTGATGAAATGCACTTCATGACCAATTCTTGCCAATTCTTTTCCCAGTTCCGTTGCAACAATTCCACTCCCACCGTAGGTCGGGTACAAAACAATACCAATTCTCATAGATCCAACTTCGATTCGTTAGCCGAATTTACAGCATTATACAACATGCGCTGTATCTTAGTTCTGACACTTAAGGAAATAATCTTCCGATTGCCAGCATCTGGATAGACCCTATTGGATAGAAAAACATAGACTAAATTATTTTCAGGATCTGCCCACGTTAACGTTCCTGTAAAACCAGAGTGACCGAAGCTAGCGTCAGATGCGCATTTGCTACATGTTGGTCCACTACCCCCTTCCCGCACCGGTTTATCAAAAGCAATTCCTCTTCTATTACCGTTATCAAGAAACGGAGAAGACGTGTATTTGCGAACAATGGAATCAGACAAGTATCTCCGTCCTCCATACGTTCCATAATTACACAACATCTGCATCATTACTCCCAGGTCATTCGCATTGGCAAACAACCCTGCATGTCCTTGCACGCCACCAAACATAGCCGAGCCCTGATCATGAACAAAGCCATGTATCAACTGGTGTCTAAAATAGGTGTCATTCTCTGTGGGCACTATACTTTCTACATCAACCATTTTTCTAGGCAGATAACCTATCCTATTCAAACCAAGCGGACTGTAAAAACAGCTATCCAAGTACTTATTCTGGCTGAAGCTGGTTTGTTTTTGGATTATTTTGTTTACGAAGTAATAGCCCAAATCGGAATACTTGTACTTCTTCCTTGATCCAACGGAGGTGCCGATAATTCTTTCAAAAATGGTGTCCTGATAACTTGGGTCCAACCATAATCCTTTTGCAACTTGAACCGTGTTGTATTCTGTCTTGTGCGGACTATACAGCTTAAAGCTGGGTTGACCTTTATGGAGGGTTTTGACGTAAAATGGTATCCACGATACAAATCCAGCCTGATGCGCTAACATGTCTTTTAAGCAAACTGAATCATAATCCGTAGAATCTGTTAGCTCAGGTAGATAATGTCCCAATGTCTTTTCAATATCAAACAAACCTTCATCTTCCATTTTCATTAATGCCGTGGCAGACGAAGCAATCTTTGTAATAGATGCAATATCATAGACGTCATCCAAACTCACTTTTTTGTCGCCTTCGTACGTATGCTTTCCAAATGCGCGATGATAAAACACTTTCCCCTCTTTTATCGCCATGATCTGACAACCAGGAAAAACCCCTTGGTCAATAGCATCTTGGACGGTGCTGTCGATCGAAAACAACTGACTGGACTGGATACCCAAATCCTCAGGCATCGTATATTTCAAGCGCGTTGCAGTGTTCCATGTAATACCCGTCCCAGCAGGGTATTGATCATTTAACGAAACAGGAAGCTTCCCTTTGGCCGGAATTCCATTGAACAGTAATTGGGAAGCGAGGTCCAACGCTTGATCTTCTTCTTCATAGCAAACTACAATTCCCTTCAAATCAACCATAGAATCGAGCGCCGCCAGCGCATAAGGATTTCCAAAATGAACCAAGACTGTCGGTCTGAGTATTGCCAATTCCTGAATCATTTTCAACGCACTTGGTGTCAGACCATAATTTGTTCTTACTCGCTGGCTAAGATCATGAGTGGAAACCACAATAACGTCATGTGAAGCAATAGATTCCATATGATCCAATACCTGCGTATGGTTTCCATCCTTATCAAAAGAAAGCGTATTCATGTTGCAATACCTGTTCATGCCATTGCTAAACGGGTTGCTCTCCGTCGAACCAATCGAAATGCTTAGAATCTTCTTTTTATTCAATGAGTCCATGGGCAAAATGCTGTTCTCGTTCTTGATTACAGTAAGAGCCTGCTCGTATATTCTCCTTTTCACCAACTGTGATTCAATGTTATTCAAATCCTTATATAAATCGACTTTATCAATCTTGCTGAAACTAGAAGCTCCATACTCCTTTTTGTATCGAAGGATTTTCCGAACCCGTTTGTTTATTTCCTTGACTGAAATTTGTTTGCTCTTGATCGCAGCCTTGATTTTTTTAATCGCCAACGGGACATCTTGAGAAAACAGCAAAACATCATTGCCCGCAAGAAGCGCCTTGACATCGACCTCTCCCGGCTCGTAAAAAGCACTTACCCCCTTCATATTTAAGGCATCAGTAAAGACCAGGCCCTCAAAACCCATCTCATTTTTCAGCAGACCCTGAACCACATTTTCAGACAACGTAGTGGCTACATTCTTGCGATTTTCAATACTCGGAACGTGAAGATGCGCAACCATTACACTACCCAGTCCAATTTGAAATGCCTGACCAAACGGGTACAATTCTAAAGTATCCAACCTTGACCGGTCATGAGAAACAATAGGGAGCGCCTTGTGCGAGTCTTTATCGGTATCTCCATGACCCGGGAAATGTTTCCCATTGGCGAGTACACCGTTGTTCTGAAGGCCATGGATGTACTGGATTCCTTTTCTAGTGACATTTTCACGATTCTCACCGAAAGAGCGATAATTAATCACTGGATTGTTGGGGTTATTATTAACGTCAAGTACCGGTGCGAAATTCACGTGAACGCCAATACGTTTGCAATGACCTGCAATTTGTTTTCCCAATTGATAGACCAATGTATCCGTTTGCATTGCACCCATTGTCATTTGTTTTGGAAATTTAAACGTGGAATCCAGTCGCATATTAAGGCCCCATTCCGCATCAATACCAATTAATAGCGGAATTTTACTTTTAGACTGGTATCGGTTGGTTAAATCAATCTGCCTACCAGGACCTCCTTGAAAAAATATCAATCCACCAATGTGGTATTTTTCAATCAGCAGTTGAATATGATCCTCATGCGCCTGATCCCGATTAGAATAGGCAGCGACCATAAACAGCTGCCCAATCTTTTCATCCAAAGACATTTTTTTAATAACACTGTCTGCCCAGGATTTGGCGAGATCTTCCTCAGAATTATTGCCTGTAACAATCGGACTAACCGCCTGCACCGCAAGTAAAAAACATACCAAAACAAATCCAATTACGTACTTCATACCCAAGCTATAGTTGTTTAAAAATACCCCAATACGAGAAGTTATTTTTGAGTTTTCTATCATCTTATCCTAAAGTCATTGTGAATAGTTGGCGTATTTTTATTATCTGTCAATAACTATGCCTACAATATTTCAATCTGGCACACGGTTATATTCATAGATTCTTAAATTTGTAGTATGATTCTTAAAGAAGGCATCGGATTATTTAAAGTCAGAAAACCAAGGTCTTTCAATCTTGTTACACGCTATTACGACGCTGACAAAGAACGCCTTATGCGAAGAGTCAAAGAAATAGAACAAGAAAAAGGTAAGCTGGCCGGAGATCGAGTTCAAAGAGAAATGAACTTCAGGACGAAAACCGATATCAAATGGAAAAAGAACTATGTTGCAAAAGCAAGAATGAAAAGCAACATTAGGTTACTAATCATTTTGGGAGCGTTGACTGCAGTATTCATCTATTTGTACAACAATATCGACGCCATATCCACTACTTTTGAAAATTTAGGCCGGTAATTTATGCCAGATATCATTAAGCTACTTCCAGACAACGTAGCCAATCAGATTGCTGCTGGCGAAGTCGTTCAAAGACCAGCATCTGTTCTTAAAGAGCTATTAGAAAACTCTATTGATGCAGGTGCGAGTTCTATTCAGGTAATTCTCAAAGAAGCCGGAAGATCATTGATTCAGGTGATTGATGATGGTAAGGGAATGAGTGTAACTGATGCCAGACTTTGTTTTGAAAAACATGCCACCTCTAAAATCAATTCTGTTGATGATCTGTTTTCTATCGAAACAAAAGGCTTCAGAGGTGAAGCGATGTCATCAATTGCCGCTGTGGCACAAGTTGAACTTAAATCTTGTCGACCGGAAGATGAAATTGGAACACACCTTATAATCGCAGGATCCGAAGTAAAATCACAAGAACCTATTTCTACGCCAATCGGGACAAATGTCATAGTTAAAAATCTATTCTTCAATGTACCTGCAAGAAGGAATTTTTTAAAGTCCAACGCTGTAGAATTGAGACACCTGATCTCTGAATTCAATCGTATTGCTCTTTCTCATCCTCATGTAGGTTTTGAAATGCACCACAACGAAAATGAAGTGTGCATTATGAAAAGTGAATCGCTTCGGCAACGCATTGTATCCATAATGGGTAAGAATTACAATGAGAAACTGGTACCCATTGATGAGAACACGTCAATCATCGGTTTGAATGGTTTCATAGGAAAACCGGAAGCGGCGCGGAAGAAAAGAGGAGAGCAATTTTTCTTTGTCAACGATCGGTTTATAAAAAGTCCCTATTTGAATCATGCCGTAGCAAATGCATATGAAGAGCTGGTGTCTGCCGATCATCACCCCTCCTACTTCATTTATCTTACGGTAGACCCTTCGACAATTGACGTAAATATTCATCCAACCAAGACAGAGATAAAATTCGAAGATGAACGCGCTATATACGCAATTCTGCGATCAGCCGTCAAACAGTCTTTGGGAAAATACAACATTGCTCCAACTTTGGATTTCGAGCAAGAAACCAGCTTTACGGTCAATCCTCTTCCAAAACACAAAACGGTTTCTGCACCTGCAATTAAAAATGATCCGAACTATAACCCGTTTGACCTTTCTTCTTCCCAATCTGACTTTACTGCAAAAAAAGTCAGCAGCTCTGACATTTTGGCTCTTGAAGAAATGTATAAGCAAGCTGATTCTAAAAATCTGGAGGAAAATAAAGACTCTGGTAATCAGGAGGAATTGCTAGAAGTTGAAGAGGAAAGACTCCCCTATCAAATGCATCGAAAGTACATTATCAACCACATCAAATCAGGGATTATCGTGGTTGATCAGCAAAAAGCACACGAAAGGATCTTATTTGAAAAAATGATTCAGGCGATAGCCAATAACAAAATGGCTCGACAGCAAATGCTTTTTCCATTAACGATAGAACTGAGCACGGAAGACACAACTCTATTACAATCTGTCAGTCCGGAGCTGAATGGAATGGGATTTGATATCTCTGAGTTTGGACAAGGATCCATAATTATTAACGGAATACCATCTGTATTGAAAGAATCGAGTGTTCGAGATACAATTGAGCAAATACTCTGCAGCTTGAATGATGAGGAGCAAGCCAGTACGAGATTTGAAGAGAAATTGGCAAAAAGTATTTCCAAAGCTCAAAGTATCAAAAGCGGTCAATTGCTCAACGTGGAAGAAATGCAAAATTTGGTAGATGAATTATTTGCTTGCGAGCAACCTTTTTACACTGCCACCGGTAAACCAACAACCGTTACGATTTCTTTAGAGGAATTTGAAAAGAAATTTGATTCGTGATGCTTCAGAACTTATTTCGAAATATGCCGCCGGTTGTAAAGAACCTACTCCTGATAAATGTAGTTCTTCTTTTGGCCAACTTTCTCTTTTTGAGCTGGGGTACTGATCTCAATAAAATTTTAGGGGCATACTACTGGGGATCGGATCAATTTGAACCGTATCAGATCATCACTCACATGTTCATGCACGACAACAAAGGCTTCATGCATATTTTATTCAACATGTTTGCTTTGGTTATGTTTGGCGGACAAATTGAGCGGGTGTGGGGTCCAAAACGATTCTTGATCTATTATTTGATTTGCGGCTTAGGCTCCTATCTTTTGCATAATATGGTGAACGCAATTGAGATACACAACCTCCTTGCAAATCTCAGCGCAGATCAATCCGAGTTGTTTATGCGTGAAGGTTTTGACCTGATCGAAGAAAATAAAATTTACACGCACATGCCGGAAAGCACCCAACTGGGCTTGTATTTCGCCTATAATATTCCGATGGTGGGAGCTTCTGGAGCAATTTTCGGACTATTAGCTGCTTTTGCCTACTTGTTCCCGAACACAGAGCTTATGTTGTTGTTTCCTCCTATACCCATTAAAGCAAAGTGGTTTGTGTTAATATACGCAGGACTGGAAGTCTATCTTGGATTTAAAAATTCGGCCGGAGACAGCGTAGCGCATTTTGCCCATATTGGAGGCGCCCTATTTGGGCTGATCATGCTTCTAATCTGGCAAAGGAAAAGGAATAAGTTCTATTGAAAAATGGCGTTTAATGATGACATAAAAAGGGTGTATCGAACCGGCGGAATCTCTGTCAAGTTCATCATGATTTTCGCTGCTGTGTTTGTATGCACACTCCTAATTACTTTCTTAGTTGGAAGTATAAACAGAGACGGAGCATCGATGCAGCAAAACCTCTATTGGCTTTCCGGAACAGCCCATTTACCGAGTCTTATCACAAAACCATGGACGATAGTTACCAACTTATTTATTCATGGAGGAGCGGGGCACTTTCTAGGAAATATGATCGGAATTTATTTTTTCGGAAGGGTACTTTCTCAATTTGTTACAGATAAGGATTTTACCGCAACACTCGTATTGAGCGGTATTTTCGGATTTTTCATGTTTGTCATCATCTACAACTTACTCGGCTTCGCAGAAAATAGCAGCATAGTAGGTGCATCAGGTTGCGTAATGGGAATATTAGGTGCATCAGTAGGATACGCTCCAATGATGCGATTCAATCTGATCATTGTTCAGCCACCCCTCATTCTGATCGCAGGATTATACATACTGTTTGACCTCTCGACAATCGCGAACTTTGGTGGAAATTTTGGTGGTAGCATTGCTCATGTATCGGGACTTGCATTTGGCTATGCATCTGTAAAGCTTAGACAGAATGGAACAGACATTCTGGGATGGTTCACCAAATTACTTGAAAGCATCGCCAGGATATTCACCGCTTCGAGGAATAAGTCACCGAAGATGAAAGTGAAATACAGCAAAAGAAACGTAGGCAAAAAAAAGAAAGCTACCTCCACTCAAGGAAAAACGAAAACCGACGCAGATTACAATGTAGAAAAAGCAGAACGGCAGGCAAAGATCGATGCCATCTTAGACAAGATCAAAAGTTCTGGATATGAATCGCTTTCTAAGGTAGAAAAGGATTATCTGTTTAATGAAGGGAAAAGACTATAAACCTTTATCCTGGTTTGGCAAAGTTGCATTGGTGGTCAACTGGTTTTTTGTTGCGGCGTTGCTTCTGGCCTACATGGCAACTTATATCGACCCTGTTTCATTTTCATATCTGCCCTTTTTCGGTCTTTTCTACCCCGTTTCATTATTCTCAAACCTATTTTTTGTCGTTTTCTGGCTATTGGGAAGAAGAAAGTACTTCCTGATTTCGTTCGTAGCGATCTTGATTGGGTTTTCCCACCTTAGCCATTTTGTACAATTTAGTTTCATTGGTCACGGGATTGAATCCAAAGAAAAAGAGCTCAATGTGATGAGTTATAATGTCCGATTATTTGATCTTTATAACTGGACGCAGAATAAATACACTCGCAATGAAATTTTTAAATTTCTCGAGGAAGAAGACCCTGATATCATCTGCTTTCAAGAGTTTTATCACCAACATCCTTCAAGACCTTGGAATTTTCCTACACGTGATACGTTAACAAAAATCTTACAAGCGAAATACTATGCTGAAGGCTACACTGTGAACGTAAGTCATTCACAATTTTTTGGGCTTGCCACATTCAGTAAATATCCAATTGTAAATAGCGAGCACTTGCGCTTTGAAAATGACCACAACAACAGTTTTTTATTTTCCGATATAAAGGTCGATGAGGATACCATTCGCGTGTACAACGCACATATTGGCTCTGCTCGTTTTTCGCAAGCGGATTATGGCGCAATCGGGACGGAAGGCAACTTTAAAACCTGGCCGCATCAGGAAACCAATGAAAACTCTCAAATAGTGGCCAGACTTGCCAACGCTTACGTGAAACGTTCAATCCAGACACAGCAGCTGCTCTCTCATTCAACGCAATCACCCTTTCCGGTTATTATCGGTGGAGATTTTAACGACACACCTGTATCCTATAACTACAACTGCCTCACCCAGCACTATATCGATGCGTTTACCCAAAGTGCAAACGGCACAGGTGGCACATACTGCCCTATTCCCCTGCTTAGAATAGACTACATTTTGCACTCGGATTTTTTCAACTCATTCGGATTTACCACCCATCAACAAAAGTTATCGGATCATAAAGCAATCAGTACAACCATAGAATTTTAGTCTGCCAACCTCACTTCCGATAAATCCAATTGATTCATTGAATTTGCTTTTATCCCAGAAACATTGTTGGAAAAAAACCGAACCGTTTCATCGTAGAATAGCGGTACTACGGGTGCGTCATCCAATAAGATCGACTCTAACCGATCATATATCTCCCATTTCACCGTATCCCTGCTTTCCGCTAAAAGCTCCTCAAACAAACGATCGTACTCGGAATTAACAAAATGGGTGTAATTCGGACCATGATCAGGAGCAAAATTCTTACTGTAGAAAAGCTGATAAAAGTTAGTAGGATCAGGGAAGTCAGCTGTCCAGTTCTTGAGAAAAAAATTGGTTTGGAATGTCGCCATATCCTTTCTATGAACGGATTTAGACACAGCATCTACTTGCACGTTTAACCCCACTTCGCGTAGCTTTCGCTGAATATAATTGCACATCTGCTTGTAGTTGTTTGCAACAACCAATTTTACCAGTTCTCCATTGTAACCCGCTTTCTTAAGCAAAGTACGAGCTGTATCCGGATTGTAATCGAATCCGGTCACATTAAGCTGATCATATCCAGGCATTCCTTTTGGCAAGAACCCTTTTGCAGCACCTTTACCAATGTTCTTGCGCATATAGGTGACCAGTTCATCACGATCGAGCGCATAATTCACCGCCTTTCTCACTAATTTATTGGTCAGTGGACTATTCTCATTAATTGGTTTAGCATCATCTACCAAAAAGCCTAAATAATCCGTTTTTAGCCAAGGGATTTTCGAAAAGATCATACTGGAATCAAACTTTGGTTTCAATTCGCCAAGATCCGTCAATAGGGTTTCCTGAAAGCTCTGATCCAATCCCGACATCATTTCATACTTGCCTTTTTTAAACTGCATATACTCCTGATGCCTGTCGGGAAGGAATGTAATGGTAATCGCATCCAAATAAGGAAGCGTGTCACCAACTTCATCTCGCCTCCAATATTCATCATTTTTCAATAAAACCAGTTTTACATCTTCATTCCAGAACGAAAACTTAAATGGACCGGTTCCCACGGGGTTCGTTCGAAAATCTTCTCCATACATATCTATGGCCTCATGAGGAACAACCGAACAATGCTTTAGCGTTAGCATTTGCAAAAAAGAAGGCTGTGGTTTAGACAGATATATTTTAAATGTCCGATCGTCAATTGCTTTAAACCCAATAAAATTGCTCTCTTCTGTTTTAGCAACATTTTCAAAAATGTATTTACCGGGGGAAGGTTCATTCGGATCTACAATTCGAAAAAAGCTATATTCAAAATCACTTGCAAGAACTCGTCTTCCCTCAGATGCAGCGAAGCAAGGATTGTCGTGAAAATAAACATCTCTTCTGATGTAAAACGTGTATTCTTTTCCGTCTTCAGATATTTCCCAACTGGAAGCAATGGCCGGAACCACTTCCAAATTTTCATCCAATGTCACCAATCCTTCGAACAGATGTCCTATAGCTATAATGTCTTCAAAACTCGTAGTTCTTGAGGGATCCAGCTTTGAAATCCCAACCGCCTCATTGTATCGAAAAACAGTTTTATCAGAGTTAGAATCTTCTTCTATCCCGGTTCCACAGGATATGACAAGCGAAAGGGCAACAACAACGAAAAATGGCCTCATAAATCTCATATTTGCAATAAAATAACTTCTTTATCGACTACGTTTTGCACAACGCAATTCATCTTACTCACAGAATTTTCCACAAGACAATTACAGCAACAACCGGAAAAACCCCACAAATACTCTATTTTTGCCGGGTAAATGAGCCAGTATAAAAAAGTATCGTTCTACACCTTGGGTTGTAAACTGAATTTTTCAGAAACCTCAACGATTGCCAGAGAATTCGAAAAAGCCGGATATGCTCGCGTGGAGTTTGAACATACACCCGACATTTATGTCATCAACACATGCTCGGTTACAGATAATGCGGATAAGAAATGTAGGCAATTGGTTAAACGAGCTCTAAAGGTGAACCCAGAGGCTTTTGTCATTATTATCGGTTGTTATGCGCAGCTCAAACCGGATGAGATTGTCCGCATTCCAGGCGTGGATCTTGTTTTGGGAGCAAATGAAAAATTCAACGTTCTAGATCACATAGAATCTTTAGAAAAAGAAGGGAAAGGCAAAGCGATTTACGAACCAATAAAGAGCACCAAAGATTTTGTTCCCTCATTTAGTCTTGGGGACAGAACAAGAACATTCCTCAAAGTTCAGGATGGTTGCGACTATTTCTGTTCATTCTGCACAATTCCTCTCGCTAGAGGAAGAAGTAGAAGTGCTGATATTCAAACCACGCTTTTAGAGGCTGAAAAAGTTGCTAAAGAGGATGTTAAAGAAGTTGTACTTACAGGTGTTAATATCGGCGACTTTGGTAAGGATCATAATGAGAATTTCTTTGGTCTGGTAACCGAGCTCGACAAAATTGAAGGGATAGACAGGTTCAGAATTTCATCAATAGAACCCAACCTTTTGAGTGATGACATTATTGAGTTTGCCGCAAAATCAAAAAAGTTTGTGCCTCACTTCCACATTCCACTGCAAAGTGGTTCAGATATTCTTCTTCAATCCATGCGAAGAAGGTATGGAACTGAGCTATACAGGAATAGAATTGCCAAAATTAAAGAGCTCATTCCTGATTGCTGTATTGGAATTGATGTTATAGTCGGGTATCCTGGTGAAACCGAAGAGGAATTCCTGAAAACAGTAGAGTTTATAAAAGAAATTGAACCCTCTTATTTACATGTTTTTACTTATTCGGAACGGAACAACACTACTGCGGTTAGAATGGGTAAGGCAGTTCCGCAGGAGGTTCGAAAAGAAAGAAGTAAAATACTTAGACTCCTTTCTGCCAAACTGAAGCGCGCATTCTACGAGCAAAATCAGCAAAAAGATGAAGTCGTTCTATTTGAAGGAACAGAGGAAAACGGTCTTATGTTTGGTTTCACATCCAATTACGTAAAGGTTAAAACTGCCTATAACCCAATGATGGTCAACCAGATGGCCGATGTGAAAATGACCCAGCTGGATCGAGATGGTCTGATGAAAATTGAATTCTCGGAGCAGAGAAGCAGGCTTGAAGCTAGAGTTTCAAATTAGTCCAGCTGCCTTTTTGAGATTGCAAACAATAAAAGGAATGAGAGAATTGAATTAAAAAAGATTAATTCTGCTCCAAAACTATATTCTCCAAGAATACCAGTAGCTCCTTTCTCAATCAGAAAGCCACCTTTCGAAAGCCCCCAGAAAATCGCCATCATCAAAGAGCTGAAAATACATATTGGAAGAACCCATCCATTTCTAAGCTGTCGTTTCGTTAAAATTCCAAAAAAGAAAATTCCGATTAGAGGACCATATGTAAACCCAGCCAATTTTATTAAGGTCCAGATCGCCGACTCGTCCATGGTTTGATTTAAAACCAGAACCATTAATACCAACACAATACTCATTACGGCATGAACCCACCTTCTAATTTTCAATTGCTTCTTTGCTTCTTTCTTCTCAATATCCAAAAAGTCTATAGAGAAAGAGGTTGTCAACGATGTCAACGCTGAATCTGCACTACTATAAGCAGCAGCAATTAACCCTAGTAAAAATAAGACTCCAATTAAGGTACCTGTTGTCGGGTCCATTGCGATGGCAGAAAAAAGTAGATCTGTTCTACCTTCGGAAATCACCTGATCAGCTATACCAGCCTCTGTATTATACATATACAGCATCGCACCTAGTCCAAGAAAGATCAAGTTTACTAACACCAAAACAACAGCAAAACTCACCATATTTGTTTGTGCTTGTTTTAAATTCTTACAGCTGAGGTTCTTTTGCATCATATCTTGATCCAAACCCGTCATCCCGACGGCTATGAATATGCCACCAATGAAGCTTTTCCAGAAATAACCGCCAGAATTTACATCATCAAAAAAGAAAATCTTAGAGAAATCCGAATCTTTAATTCCGGATATTATTCCACTTTCTCGAATTGCAGGAATACCGTCACTTAATGCGTAAATGGTTAGGCCAACAGCCAAAAGCATAAATGCAGTTTGAAGCGTATCCGTCCAAATAATCGTTTTAATCCCTCCTCTCATGGTATACAACCAGATCAACGCAACTGAAATAAGCACGGTAACATAGAATGGAACGTTCCAGGAATCGAGCAATATTTCTTGCAAAACGATTGCCACCAATAAAAGTCGAATTGATGCACCAATTATTCGCGAAAGCAAGAAAAATGCTGCTCCAGTTTTATGGCTCATCACACCAAATCTTGTTCCCAAATAGCTGTAAATGGAAGTTAGGTTCATTTTGTAGTAAACCGGCATAAGCACAAAAGCTATTATGAAGTATCCTATCAGATAACCAAAGACTACTTGCATGTATCCCATTTGACCGCTTGCTACCCCACCAGGGACCGAAATAAAAGTGATTCCAGAAAGAGATGCCCCTATCATGCCGAATGCAACTACATACCATGGAGACCTTCTATTTCCGACAAAAAACGTATCGTTATTCGCTCCACGTGAGGTCAACAAGCTAATAGCAACTAAAACCACGAAGTATCCTAAAACAATAGAGATGATTACACCTTGTGACATACCGCAAATAAAAGGATTAAATCATTTTGAAAATGCCTTGAATTTGAATAGTATTAACATCGATTTATGCAAAGTGATTCAATAATCGATAAAATCAAAAAGCTGGAAAAGCATGTGCTCGCCCTTGAGGGAACTCCTACGACCCGTAAAATGATTCAAGGCAAAATTCAAGCTTATTGTGAAAATTTTATTCAAAATTTAAAAGAAGGGATAGCGTTCAATGCCATTCATGAAGATGCTTGCGGATTCTACGATTATCCGATCTGTGAAAATGGTTATTCTCTAGATGAGGTATTGGATTTATTTGACCGCAGTGTAGACAAGCCCGGACTGAATGCAGCATCGGGTAGGCATTTGGCTTATGTCCCCGGAGGTGGTGTGCCGACCGCGGCATCCGGTGATTATTTGGCGGCAATAACAAACAAGTATGCAGGGGTCTTTTTTGCAGGTCCAGGAGCAGTTCGTATTGAAAATCAAATGATCCAATTCTGTGCTAATGCAATTGGATACACCGGCAATTATGGAGGGAATCTTGCCAGCGGTGGATCTGTAGCCAACCTGATTGCAATTGCGGCAGGTCGAGATGCGCACAAGATAAAAGGCGCCAATTACCACAAAACGGTCATCTATGGATCAAAGCACATGCATCATTGTGTTGATAAATCGATTCGAATTACAGGGCTTAAAGAATGTATTTATCGAGACATACCGCTGGACGATAAATTCAGAATGGACGTAGGAATTCTATCTAAGCAAATTAAAACAGATTTAAGTGTTGGTCTAGCTCCATTTATGGTTATAGCATCAGCAGGGACTACCAATTGCGGCGTAATCGATCCGGTAAACGAAATTGCCAATGTGTGTGAAAAGTTCAAACTATGGCTTCATGTTGATGCTGCTTATGGAGGATTGTTTTGCTTATTAGAAGAGGAAAAAGCAAAGTTTAAGGGAATTGAACGCGCTGATTCTATTGTAGTGGATCCACACAAAGCTTTATTTCTACCCTACGGATTGGGCGTTGCATTAGTCAAAAATGTAGAGCACCTGCTGAAATCGCAGTTCTACGAAGCAGATTACATGCAAGACGCAATTGAAAATAGAAATGAGATTAGTCCTGCCGAACTGTCTCCAGAATTGACAAAGCACTTTCGAGGTCTCAGAATGTGGTTGCCTTTGCAAATTCATGGTGTTGCTCCATTTAAATCAGCAATGAGGGAAAAACTCTTGCTAACGAAATATTATTGCGACGAATTGCGAAAGATCAATAATATCAGAATAGTGAATGAACCTGAACTTAGTATTTTTGCATATCGATACGAAGACCCATCTAAATCAAAAAAAGAAAACAATTCAATTAATAAAAGGCTTGTTGAAGAAATACACAGAGATGGCAAAGTTTTTCTTTCATCAACTACAATAGAAGGAGAAGTGTGCTTGCGGATTGCAATCTTGTCTTTCAGAACGCATCTTTTCGAGATAGACCTTGCAATAAATGAAATTAAAACTAAGCTGGAAGCCATGACGATCAACAGTTAATATTTAGTTAATTTTGGATTGTGAACTTTTCTTCAAAATATGTGGAACAGGCGGTGGCCCAACTTTCTTCCTTGCCCGGTATCGGTAAAAGAACAGCATTGCGTCTTGCCTTAGCCTTGTTGAAAAGAGATAAAGAAGAAGTAAAATCTTTTGCTCAGGCAATTTCAAATCTAAAAGAACATGTGAATTCCTGTAAGGTATGTCACAATATCTCAGATGAAGAGATCTGCTCGATCTGTAGTAATCCAAAGCGGGATCACTCTGTGATTTGTGTTGTTGAAGACATGCGTGACGTACTCGCAATCGAAAACACTCAACAATATAATGGGTTATACCACGTATTAGGAGGGGTTATATCACCAATGGACGGAATAGGACCAAGTCATTTATTTGTAGAATCGCTGATCGAAAAATCAGCTAGTGAAGAGGTAAAGGAGATTATTTTTGCCTTGAGCACAACCTTAGAAGGAGACACCACCAATTTTTACCTGTATCGAAAGCTGGGTTCTCAAGATGTAAATATTTCGACACTCAGCCGAGGAATTTCCATTGGAGATGAATTGCATTATGCCGATGAACTCACATTAGGAAGAAGTATTTTGAACAGGACTCCATTTGAAAATTCGATCAGAAAACAGACTTGAAGCTATCGGTTGTCATAGTTAACTACAATGTAGAGTACTTTTTGGAGCAATGCATCAACTCCGTGTTAAAAGCACTTGCAAAAACCTCGGGAGAAGTTATTGTGGTTGACAATTGCTCTATTGATGGTTCAGTGGAAATGGTGAAAAACAAGTTTCCACAGATACAATTAGTTGAAAACAAGGATAATACAGGTTTTGCTAAAGCGAACAATCAAGCAATTTCTCTAGCTAAAGGCGAATATGTGCTGCTTTTAAATCCAGATACCGTTGTCGAGGAAGATACCTTTGCCAAGTGTATTGAATGCATGGATGCTAATCAAAAGGTCGGAGGCCTAGGCGTAAAGATGATCGATGGAAAAGGAGAGTTTTTACCCGAATCCAAAAGAGGGCTTCCAACCCCTTGGGTCGCTTTCTACAAAATATTTGGTCTAAGCTCAATCTTTAAAAACAGTAGGAAACTGGGAAGGTATCATTTGAGCTATCTCAGCAAAGACAAAAATCACGAGGTAGAAATCTTATCCGGCGCTTTTATGATGCTGCGAAAAACCGCCTTGGATAAGGTTGGATTATTGGATGATAATTTTTTCATGTACGGAGAGGATATCGATCTGTCGTATCGGTTGACCCAAGCGGGGTATTTGAACTATTACTTTTCCGAAACCAGTATTATACATTACAAGGGAGAGAGCACTAAAAAAAGCAGTGTTAACTACGTATTCGTTTTTTACAAGGCAATGATCATATTTGCCAAAAAGCACTTTTCAGAAAAAAATGCATCTTATTTCAGCTTTTTAATTCATTTGGCCATCTATTTTAGAGCAGGCCTTGCGCTAACTGTTCGATTCTTCAAAAGGGCAGTAATACCAATCATTGACTTTGCGGCAATTGCTACTGCGCTATTTTTTTTAGTTCAGAACTATCAGGTAATTAAAGGAATCGATTATGAATGGACCATTCTAAAATGGGCAATCCCAGCGTATAGTGTGACGTGGATTCTTTGGACCTTTTTATTTGGAGGATACGACAAGCCAATAAAGTTCCTTAAAATTATGCAAGGGGTGCTAGCAGGGACAGCTTGTATACTTATCATTTATGCCCTGTTGCCAAAATCGGTACAATTCTCAAGAATGATCATTCTTCTTGGGGCTGCTTCCACGATGATCAGTTTTGCAATAACGAGAACCATCTATCACGTTTTACAATTAAGTGGTTATTCTTTTGCCAAAAACATCAACTCTAAATTTGCAATAGTAGGAGGACCGGAAGAAGCAGATCGTGTTTCTAATCTCCTCAATCAAATAACCGGAAATATTGAAGAGTTATCATTGGTTTATCCGAATAATACAGAAAAACCACCCGGTTACACGGGCAATCTAGACCAGATCAATCAAATCATTCAAATTAATGATATAGATGAAGTTATTTTTTGTGCTAGAGACCTTCCCTCCCGGCGTATAATAGAACTCATGTCCACTTTGGATATTAAGAATTTGGAGTACAAAATTGCCCAACCAGAAAGCCTCTATTTGATCGGTAGTAATTCCATAGATACTTCCGGAGATTTGTATATGATTGATATCAATTCGGTCAACTTACCTCAGAACAGGAGATCCAAAAGGGTTTTAGACCTCATTGTTTCCCTTTCAATAATTGCTCTTTTTCCCTTATTGATTTGGTTCGCAAAGAATAAGTGGGGATTTTTAATCAATACACTGGCGGTAACCCTGGGTGTCAAAACTTGGGTGAGCTATTCACCTGAAATGAAAGATTTGAAAATTAATCTGCCACGTCTGAAACGAGGGGTGCTTTCACCGGCATCAATTTTTGACAATCAGTTGGTATCAGAAAAGCTGGAAAAGATCAACCTGATCTATGCAAAAGACTACCGCATTTCAACGGATCTTTCAATCATTCTAAAGTCCATTCGGTTGCTTGGGGACTAATTCTTCATTATTTGGTTGTTGAAATCTTTACTTCTTCCTCTTATTTACTGCTAATTTTGCTTTACCTTTGTCTGGGTTAAATAAGATAGGTTCATGGCTGAAATTGAAATACTACTCCCCAAAATGGGTGAAAGTGTGGCGGAAGCTACGATAGTAAAATGGCTTAAAAATGAGGGCGATGCTATCGAATTGGATGAGTCGATTGTTGAAATTGCCACGGACAAAGTAGATTCAGAAGTTCCTTCTTCTTCAGAAGGCATCCTAATAAAGAAGTTATTCAATGAAGGGGATGTTGTTCAGGTTGGTCAAGTTATTGCAATAATCGGGAGCGAAGCCGATAATGGAGAGAGTCAAGTGACTCCTAGCGAAACTAAAATCTCTGATTCTGCTCCATTGGAAGTAAAGCAAGATAACAATGGAGTAACTGAACAAATCGAAGAGGCTCTAATGGCCCCTATCCCAAGTAACGGTAGCCCTGAACTATCAAAATTTGGTGGATCCGGTCGATTTTATTCGCCATTGGTCCGAAGCATAGCGAAAGCAGAAGGAATTCTATCCGAAGAACTAGAAAAAATTCCAGGCACTGGCAAGAATGGGCGGGTAACCAAAAAGGACATTTTAGCCTACCTACCGAATCGGGGTAATGCAATTGAACATCCCGTTATAGAACCTACTGAAACAACAGTAGAGAAGGTTGTAAAAACGCCTCCCCCTCAAGCGGTTCAATCCACAGGGAATGATGAAATCATTGAAATGGACCGCATGCGCAAGCTAATTGCAGATCATATGGTCAACTCGGTGCAAACGGCGCCGCATGTTACGTCATTTGTTGAAGCCGATGTAACCAACATTGTTCTTTGGAGAAATAAGATCAAAAATCAATTCTTGGAAAAAGTAGGCGAAAAAATTACGTTTACACCAATTTTTATTCAGGCAGTTGCACAGGCACTAAGAGATTTCCCATTAGTGAATTCATCCATCGATGGTGACAAAATCATCGTTAAGAAAAACATCAACATTGGAATGGCCGCGGCTACACCTGAAGGTAATTTGATCGTTCCGGTAATCAAAAATGCTGATCAGTTCAATTTGATTGGTTTAACCAAACAGGTGAACGACCTCGCGAATCGAGCTCGCTCAGGAAATCTATCCCCGGATGAAATTGGTGGGGGTACCTACACCGTATCTAACGTTGGAACATTTGGAAATGTAATGGGAACACCCATTATAAATCAGCCTCAGAGCGCAGTGCTTGCACTTGGTGCCATAAGAAAAAAACCTGCAGTTATTGAAACGGAGTTTGGCGATACAATTGGCGTGAGACACATGATGTTTTTATCCCACTCTTACGATCATAGAAACATTGACGGTGCTCTTGGAGGAAGTTTTGTGAAAAAAGTGGCGGATTATCTCGAAGCCTTTGACATCAATCAAACCATTTGAAAATTGAACACCTTAGATAGAAATTATACATATATGATTACATTAGCATCCATGAACCGTCTAATAGCGCTTATCTCAGCTTTACTCCTGGTCGTATCTGTTGGTTTTTCTCAAAATACTTTTGACAAAGAAAAATTTCAGGAGAGCCTAAAAAGCTCATCATTTAGAGAAAAATTCGAGGCAGCTAGTAGCCTCATGGACGACCAGTTGTACGAATTGAGTTTGCCATTGTGGAAGAGCTTGCTTGAAGACCAACCGGATAATGGCAATTTGAATTATAAATATGGATTCTGCTTACTCAGATCCAATGAGAATCGGAAAGACGCGCTACCCTACTTGTTAAAGGCAAGTAACTCAATAGCAAAAAACTACGACCCGTTTGATTTCAATGAAACCAATGCACCTCTTGAAACGGAATTTTACTTGGGTAAGGCATATCATCACAATTACGAATTGGATAAAGCGATTGAGTCCTTCACTAGTTTTGGAACAAAAATAAAGAAAGGCAAACATGTACTTTCCGACCTGATCGACCTACACATCGTCCAATGCAACAATGCAAAAGTCGAAATGGCTAGTCCAAAATCATTCAGCATAACTCATTTGAGTGATAGCATTAACACTCATTTCGCTGAATTTAGCCCAGTGTTAACATTGGATGCCTCAGCCTTATTCTTCACATCAAGGAGAGTGCGTGAAGACTCGAGCAATGCCAATTTATTTTCACCAGACAATGGTAAACATTACGACGATGTATATGTCTCGTATAAAAATCCAAACACCAATGAATGGGGTAAACCTCAGTTGTTGGAATACATTTCGCGACCAAGGAGCAATGAAGCAACAATTTCGGTGTCAGGAGATGGTCAAATCCTTTTCATCTATAAAGACGAAGATTTATACTTCTCTGAATATGACGGAGAACAATATGGTAGACTACAGAAGGTTGGAAAAGACATGAACACTGACATCAATACGGACGCTTGGGAAACTCATGCCGCACTATCGGCGGATGGTAATACCATGTATTTTGTCTCAGACAGAGATGGAGGATTAGGTGGTAGAGACATCTATAGAGCAGTTCGATTACCGAATGGGAATTGGTCAAAAGCATTGAATATAGGACCTCCTATAAATACCAAATACGACGAAGATGCACCTTTCTTTCATCCGGATGGTAAAACCTTATTCTTTAGCTCCAACGGTGAAAACAGCATGGGTGGTTTTGATATTTTCTTTACAAAAATGGATGGAGATGGAAAATGGACTGCGCCAATAAACATGGGACACCCCCTAAACTCCGTTGATGACGACATATTTTTTGTGACAAATACTGAGGGCAATATCGGATATTTTGCTTCCGCGAAAGAAGAAGGAGGATTTGGTGGTCAGGATATATATACAGTAGAAATGGAAACTGTAATTGATGATCCTGTAGCCATTTTAAAAGGTTATGTTGTCAACTCAGCGGGAGAACCAATTCCACCCAACACCTACATTTTGGTAACCAATCTAACAGAAGGTGGTGACCCCGACAATTTTAGCGTAAGAAAAAGAGACGGGGGATATGTGATGACTCTGAAACCGTGTAATGAATATTTGGTTGAATACTTTGCTGATAATAGTAAATATTCGGAAACACAATTTTTAGTTCCATGTGAAGGTAGTGGATATCACGAATTTGGTGGAACACTTGATCTTGGTAAAACAGGTATGGACTCCAGATATCATTGGCAGATCTACAGGAATGGTGTATCTGTAGCTGGAGATGGCTCATCTGTTAATTACATGAATCAATATGGCGATATTTTATACACGGAACCACTCAGTGAAACAGGGTCTTTTAAATTTCATGCTGTTGAAAAAGAAATATTCGAATTGAAATTGAATAAGCCCGTCAGCTGCGATAAGCTTGAACTTGCATTATTGGACGACTCTGATAAAGTCATTCGGAAATTAACAATAAACGATGGTTGCGAAGTTCGGAAAGACAAGTCATGCGTTATTGGAACAAAACTGCCATTCGATACGAAACCAAGCTTTAAGTATCAGATCCTAGTAAAAGGAGAACCGCTTACAAGTGGACACTACGTGAACTATATGGACCTTACTGGAGGCAAATTGTTTCAGGAATCCATAGGAAAAGGAGGGAAATTTACATTTCGAGAAATCCCCGGTGAAGATGCCTATGCTTTTGAAGTATGGATGGATGACCCATCACTTTGTGACGAAATGGAAATACTCGTATTGGATGGGAACAATGAACTTGTGCGCACAACAACTATAGATAGGCGCTGTAAACAATTTACCGCTTCAAACTTACAAGCGAATTACCAGGAATTCTTTGGATACAACATAGAAGGTGCAGATGCGATTGATAAAAAATTGAGCGATTTTGTTACTATTTGTGTTGATATCATTGGTCAAAAAGGATCTTGCACTATTGATATTCTTGGAAGCGCATCTACAGTGCCTACGAAAAAACACCAAAACAATAAAAATCTTGCAAGAAAAAGGGCGAATAAAGCAGAAAAGAAAATTTCCAAAGCATTGAAACGAGCTAATATTGACCTTTCAAAAGTCAACTTCAATGTCGATCATAAAGTGCAGGGGCCTTCGTATGGAGGAGATGCTTCAAACGAAGACAAATATGGTCCTTACCAATATGTAAAAGCCACTGCAAAATAAGCTACAAATCTGCTTCAATTGGCATTATAGACGGTTTGAGATGATTCCATAAATCTTCTTCTGTAATTCAATTTGGTAAAAAAATTGTTATTGACACTGAAACATTTATTGCATTGTTTAAGTAAATCAGCAGTGAGGCTTTCAATTACAATAGCGCTTTTTACCGTTTTTTTCGGACAAGCATATTCGCAGTGGGATGAGCGAACAGCAAAAGAATTTTTCAAAAGGACCAATTACCTTATGGCCATTGAAGAATACAAAAATGGCTTAAAAATAGATCCGAATAAATTTGACTATAACTTTAAAATTGGAATTTGCTATCTGCGAACCAATGTAGATAAAAAAGCTGCTGTACATCATCTCCAAAAGGCATATGACAATCCAAAAAGCAATGCAGAATTAACTTACTTTTTGGGTAAAGCATATATGCTTAATCTTGAATTTGACAGTGCCAAACTATATCTCGATCAATATCTTGAAAAGCCCGGAAAATACCTTGTAGAGGCTGCTTTATTACGAGCAAATTGTGATCAGGCCATCGAAATCATGAAAAACCCGATTAACATCAGCTTTGAGAATATGGGAAAAAGAATCAATGGAGAATATCCAGATTACAACCCATTCGTAACTAAGGATGAGCGAGTATTCCTTTTTACATCAAGAAGAGAAACCGGAAAAGGGAATATTGAATTCGATGGGTATTACCCTTCAGACATTTACGAGGTTCGGTTTAACGGGAGAAATTTTTCAGGAGCAAAGAATATCGGTTCGGTTAACACCTCATTGGATGAGGAAATTGTAGGCATTTTAGACGATGGTTCCAAAATGTTTGTTTATCTGGATCACAACTTGGGCAGGAAAGATGATCCATATGGCGATATTTACATGAGTACCAAAAAAGGAAGTGCTTGGCAAAGAAGAAGATTAATTGAAGAGGGAGTTAACACTTCTCATATGGAAATTTCCTGTTCACAATCTGCGGATGGTGAAACGCTTATTTTTTCAAGCAATCGACCGGGTGGAAAAGGTGGTTACGATATCTACATGACAAGAAAGCTGCCCAATGGCGAGTGGGGCAATACACAAAATGTTGAATCTCTCAATACCGCGGGAAATGAAGAGTACCCTTCTTTAGCGCCGGATGGAAAAACACTTTATTTCTCTTCTAATGGCCACTATGGCATGGGAGGAATGGATCTCTACAAAGTAATTTGGAATCCGGAAGACAATACTTGGGGCGACCCGGAAAACCTTGGATACCCGCTAAACACACCTGATGATGAAAATACGATCTGCTTCCCAGCTGATTACAAGCATGCGTACGTTTCAGCTTGCAGAGAAGGCGGTTTTGGAGATCTTGACATCTACAGAATTACATTCAACGATGTGCTTTTGAATCCGGCATTGTTCCAAACCACAATCGTTGACGAATTATCTTCGAAAAAAATTATGACCGGACAAATCACCGTTTTTAATGATCAGTATGATCGAATCGGCGTATTCAAACCAAATAAGAATAATGGTGTATTCACCATCACCTTAGATCCGGGCACCTACTCTGTAGATATTGAAATGGTCGGCTATCCCATTAAGAACATCAGCTGGACGGTATCCGAATTCGACTACAAGGAGGAACTGATCAAGAAAACCATTAAAATTCCAATGTCTCAGGAGTAATTCATCTGCAATTATCTTAAAATTTTTGAGATATTCGTGACTCACTAAACAATGGATTGTACACGTTAAATTCGATTATTAAGCAATGAACCTAAAACTTACCCGACCCCTAGCCTTTTTTGACCTTGAGACCACAGGAACAAATGTAGCAACAGATCGAATCGTCGAGATTTGCATCCTTAAGGTAAATCCAGATGCATCCAAGGAAACGATTAGCATGAGAATCAATCCTGAAATTCCAATTCCGATTGAAACCTCTGAGATTCATGGGATTTACGACATTGACATTGCTGATGCACCTGTTTTTTCAGCAGTTGCCCAAAAGATCAAAGATTTTATTGGCGATGCGGATCTAGCCGGGTACAATAGCAATAAATTTGATGTCCCTTTATTAGTTGAAGAATTTCTAAGAACGGATGTCCACTTTGATATGGAATCGAGAAAATTTGTTGACGTGCAAAACATTTTCCATAAAAAGGAACAAAGAACATTGGTGGCGGCTTACCAATTTTATTGCTCCAAAGAGCTTGATAATGCACACAGTGCAGAAGCGGATACTATAGCTACTTATGAGATTCTTGAAGCACAGCTTGATCGCTACCCTGATATTGAAGGAGAGGTGGACTTTTTGATGGACTATTCGACAATGGGACCAAAAACAGCGGATTTTGCAAGACGAATTGGAATTGATGAAAATGGTGTAGAAATATTCAATTTTGGAAAAAATAAAGGTTCCAGCGTTGAAGAAGTTTTCAGAAGAGAACCGGGTTACTATTCATGGATGATGAAAGGTGATTTTCCGGGATACACAAAACAAGTAATTACCAGAATTAAGAATAGAATCAGCCAATGAAAATAGTTTGTATCGGCAGAAATTATTTTGAACATGCCAAAGAATTAAATAATCCAATTCCTTCTGAGCCAATTCTATTTGTTAAGCCCGAAACAGCAATTTTACCAAAAAGAAACCCCTTGTATTATCCTGATTTCACCGCTGATTTACAGCATGAAGTCGAAATCGTAATTAAAATTTGCAAACTGGGCAAAAACATACAAAAGAAGTTTGCCAATAAATATTATAATGAAATTGGACTAGGCATTGATTTTACTGCTCGTGATCTACAAACCGTGTGCAAAGAAAAAGGACATCCTTGGGAAATAGCAAAAGCCTTTGACAACTCCGCAGTGATCGGAAAAAAATTCATTCCAAAAGAAAATTTTAAGGATCTTCTAAACATTCAATTTCACCTGAAAAAGAATGGGGATGTAATACAAACGGGGAACACAAAAGATATGTTGTTTCACTTTGATCAGTTGATCGAGTATGCCTCTAAATTTTTCACACTTAAAATCGGAGATCTGATTTTTACCGGCACCCCTTCCGGTGTTGGCCCCGTTGCTATCAACGACAAGCTCGAAGGGTTTATAGAAGGTGAAAAACTGCTTGAGGTAAACATAAAATAATCTATACGATTACAATTTTACCTTCATTACTTTCTTAGCATCAATTTCAACCCCGTCCTTTATCAATTGAATGTAGTATATACCTGCATTCAACGAAACCAGCTCATCGGTAAAAACAGTTTGAACGTACTCCCCTGCCCCAACTACGATTTCATTTGCAAAAACTTGTTGTCCAAGGGAATTTAACATTCGTAAATTCCAAGAACCCATAGATTTCGAATAATAATGGACTGTTAACCGATCCGAAAACTGTGTAGGAAATACGGAAATGATTTCATCTGAATTACTAAACACGTCCATCCGGCCAGTTAGGTATGCAGTGTAAAAATTAGGAACGCCATAACCTAAAGAAAAATCCGGATGGCTATACTGGTGGCCACTAGATTCGATTAAACTTTTCATTTCCATATTTGTTTTTGATGGCATAGCCTGCCACAAGCATGCCGCCATACCGGATACTATTGGAGCACTGAATGAAGTCCCATTTGCTTGTCGAACAACTCCACTCGCGTTGACACAAGCGGCTTTGTATCCCATGGCCGATACATTTGGTTTAAGATCGCCATCACTTGATGGTCCAAAACTGCTGAACGGTGCACGAATCAGAAAAGAATCCACTGCTGCAACAGCAATTGAACTATCCGCATCAGCTGGGGCAGAAATGTAGTGCCAAGGCTGGCTCCCCATGTTTCCTGCACTTGTAATAACTAACAATCCTC
>CAJWDP010000010.1 GCA_913030835.1 uncultured Flavobacteriales bacterium
AACTATTCCAGATCTTAACTCAAAAGATAAAAGCACTACCGAAAGGGCTACAAGCAATCCAATACCAACAAATCCAAGTCGGGTTCCATAATTGTCCGTATCTGCATCGGGATTTTTCTTTACTTCCATTTTAGATTCCTTTCTTAGGCTAAATTAACACAAATAATTTACTTTCAAATAACGGTCCAGAGCTGATTTTATTCTGAACCTGTAACTTAAGATGCGCGAAACAATTCCTTTCCATAAATAATTCGAAAAAAAAGAATTCCTAACAATGCTCCGATACCATTTGCAAGCACGTCGTAGAGCTCGCCCGTTCTATCCTGTACCATAAAAAATTGAACTACTTCAATCACACTTCCGTATACAATCGAGAACAACAACGCAATTACCATTGCATTTTTTTGAGCCCAAGCAATCCTGGTTTGTTTTCTAAGCGCTACTGTGCAGCTTAACATCAATAAGCCAAACAAAACAATGTGGACCAACTTGTCAAACTCCATCAATTCCAAATAGGTAACCGAAGGGAGCTCTTTCGTATCGATCAGGCAAAGAAACAAAATGCTAACGGCCCAAAAAACCGGGAAATAAAAGTGCCTCATTTTAGCCGATCAGCTCTCCGTATGCAGTTGCGTCAAGCAGTGCATCAAGCTCAGAGGGGTCACTCATTTTCACCTTGATCATCCAACCCTCTCCATACGCATCTTCGTTTACCGTTTCAGGTTTTGCTTCAAGAGCTGAATTGAATTCTAAAATTTCACCACTTACAGGCATAAAAAGATCGGAAACTGTTTTAACCGCTTCCACCGTACCAAACACTTCTTCTCGATCAAGAGTTTCTCCTTCTGTTTCAATTTCGACATAAACAATATCACCCAACTCACCTTGAGCAAACTCAGTTATTCCTATTGTTGCAACATCTCCATCAACCCTTAACCACTCATGGTCATTTGTGTATTTCAAATCTGCCGGTACATTCATGATATAAAATTTAATCGTGTATTTTGACCCGTAAAAATAGCAAAAACACAATCGAAAAAACACGATTGTTGTTTTGTTTAGAGTCGAATGCTATTTCTACTGCAAAGTAAATCTAAGGGCCAGACCTGCGTTTGTATTGGCAGTTGGGAACGAAGTTGAGATGAATGGTTTCGTCACAATTCGATCGAAATATGCACGAACGGTTAGTGCTTTACCAAGTTTATAATCTGCTGTACACTTAATCGAAATAAGCTGCTGTCCTGCAGTAACCTGATTCTGATTTTCTATGATCTTTCTGGTGATCGTCTTGTTGCTTCTGATCGAGATGTCAACTCTTGTATTCAAATTACTCACCGGTTTTTTGCCTGCAATTTTAAAAGGCAGCTCTACATTATCAAATCGATATCCCGTTCCAATTACAAATTCATTCCCCTTAATTTCAGTAATTTGATTGTTCGCAAGTGACAACGAAACATTTCGATCCTTTTTGAATTCTGCTTTAAGAATTAGGCTATTATGAAGAGTTGCGTCAAAATTAATTAATGGTGAAAATTGCTCCATAATAGATGCGGTCATGATTTGCCTTTCGGAAATAAAATTCCCGGAAGCATCTCTCGAGGTAATCTGACCATTTGAAGGGTCGGTCGTCGCATTCAGATTTGTTGTAAATGAGCCAATGGTAAAGTTGGATTTATACGAATGACTGAAAGTGATCGATTTAAAAATTTTCTTCATAAATGGAATTCTAGCGATTCCATCTATTGTAATTCTCCAGTTCGGTAAAGGAATAATGCTAAATGGGTTGATGTTGTTTTTGTCCGGATTCTTTCCTGTATACGCTGCAATGAAGGAACCAAGTATAACGTCCTGTTGAGCAGCGCCGTAACCATCTGCATAACCCTGATCTTCCAGATGTGCTCCGGAAGAATTCTCATTTTCATCAGAAAGGATTTGAGATACTAGTGGTCTAAAATCCCTTAGATTAGTAAAAATCACACTGGAATTGGAGGTGTCACTCTCAAACGCAGTCTGCCATGTTAAAATCGTGGTACTAAATGTCCCTGTTTCCATGGGGTTCTGATGTTGATACATCGATAGAGAATCGTTCCATCTAAAATTATCCGTTCTATTCACAGACATATTTCGATTCAGATTCAGATCGATACGGATTCCTCCAATTGGTTCTATCGTTGCTTTCCCCGTCATGTTCTGAGCATGATTATTTGTGTACTGTGTATTCAGCCTTTGACTATTGCTGTCTCGTATCATCCAGTTGTTATCCGCAACGTATTGCGCAAAATCATTACCTGTTGTATCCCCAAGCAAATCATATCGCTGATAGCCACCTAAAATGAATTCAAGCCCGGGAGCGTTGAATCCGGGGCTCATTCCTACTATGTTGGTGGAAGGTGTATAACCCGGGAGAAGCACTCCATCAGTAGTGCTATAGGTCATATTTACATTTTTCAGCATCATAATTACTCTGGCCAATTGCTCAAAAACCTTAAACTCTTTTTCCTCCTCTTCTTCTGGTTCATCAGAACCTGACGGCTTTTTCAATGATGGCTTTTTGATCTGTCTTCTTGCAGAGTTGGAACGGCCTCTACCGTATTTCCTGTTGACTTTCTTGAAGTAAGGTATTTTATTGTACAGATTTACCAAGTTGGCCTGACCATTCCAGTTCACTTTTCTACTATTTTGCACCGTATTACCCAGCTCCGCTTGGGCTAGAGGCGCTCTGGTCCAATCGTATGCTACTGAATATTTAGTTGACACATTGATCCAGTCCGTTAATGGAAATTTATTCAATGGCAATTGATAGCTTACATTCAAACCATGTCCATACTGCATAGTTGTTCCCCAATTCCTGATACTCTGTGATACCGTATCTTTAAAATTCTGGTACTGATCCGGATACCAGTCTTGATTCACCCATTTTTCATTTTCTGCTATGATCGCATTATTGGATGCGCTGAAATCAACTTTAAGGGCCTTTGTAATATCGTACTTAATATCATATCCCCTGTTCCAGTTAAACGTTTTGTAAAACTGTGGCAATGTTAATGCATTGTAATTCCCTCTGATCTGAGATTCATTGTACGTTCTGTCAATATTGGTTCTTATACTGATTGATTTTGGCTTTGTATACAAATTGAAATCCTTAACTAGCTTTAACCATTTTGACTTTCTAATGAATTTAATTTTTGAAAACGGTTTCCAAGGCTTTGAATTTGGACTGTACGCATAATTTAAGTTCGTTCTGTAATCTTTGAACGTATTGAACTCCGTATTGATATCTCTTTTATAGGTTTGACTGTAGCTAAAAGTATAGCTCCAGTTTCCAATATCCCAAAAATGGGGCTTAGCTCCTTCACGTTTTTTGTTGATCCGAACATTCGTGAAATTGATGCTCTTACGTTGCGTATAATCTCGGGATATATTTCGTGCTCGTTCCAGATCTTCCGCCTTCAGGTTTTTCATTAATATGTCCGGATTTAGAGGATCAAACATTGGATCAATTATCATATCACCGTATCCAACATACATGGGTAAAGTAACTCCTGAATTGCTGCCAAAAAATTTCCCTAGCTGCACTGTAGCCGACGCATCAAACGATTTTATGGTTTCTCTTTGACGGTCAGAAATTCTCTTTTCAATGCTTCCAAAACCGGGGGTGCTTATTCCTCCCGACATTGCTACATTCGCAAAGTCTGCTAGCTGAGCCGTTACTCTTCCCTGAGCTGCCCATCCTCCAAAATCATCGAAGTCAGTTAGTCTTAACTCATTTACCCAGACCTCTGCGCATTTTTCCAATCCGTCATCTGGTTGCCATTGATGGGTAGGATCATCTTTCCAAGGATTTCTCACCCCGATCATGATGGTTTTTATATCAGAAAGTGAAGGGTTACCTACGATGGTTATTCGCCTTGATGGATCATCAGGATCCGGCACTGTATATGGGGTTGTTCCTCCTGTCGCCAATCCGCCCGGTCGAGTTACTTTGAGCGAGCGTATTTTATCAAAATCAATTATAACGTTATTTGCTTCAGGCCATACGTCGTCTGCCGCACCTGATCCAAATGGCGAAACTTTGATCGGCACCTCATATTCGTAATAGTTGTTTTCAAAATCCGTTCCTAACCGAACAAAGCAGGTCAGGTCATTATCATTGAGAGGTTTCGATGGGTCTGTTTCATGGGCATGGACAAACATTCTCAATTTTTTGTACGAGAGAACGTCAAACGAGGTGTTTCTGAAGGCAGCTCTTGCATCACCATCCTTCAGATTACAAACTTCAAGCACCATCGATTGCTCATTTAGCCTTGCGAGATTCTGCGTCTGAATATTGACCTGCCTGTTGATTCCCGGGGGGACCATATAATTGTCATTCTCTTCAATATTTACTGCCCCTATGTTAAAGATCGTTCCGCTCTCTTCATCCTGGATATAATCACCAGGGGTCCACATTTCTCTTAAATACGGTCTCCACTCCCCTCTGATTAGCTCTAGTCGAGCAAATCGTAATGTAACTTCCTCACTAAAATTGTTCATGAACATTCGAATGAATCGTATCGATCTGAAATCCTGAATTCCATTCACTTTACTCGTAGGACTTGCAATTGGGATCTTGAACTGATACCAGTTCACCTGTTTGGTAGTAGAACCATTGGTATGCGTGCCTACAACTTTATCCGTAATAAAGTTTTGACCCACAACCATGTTTTGAGGTCGAAGATCGATGTGGTATTGAAAATAAGCTTCCGCCTCACTCAAATTATTGTCCTGGTTGATGTCTTCAACATTTGGCAACGTGGTTGCTGAAGTAGGATAACCTCCGCCTACCGGATTTTGAGCAGCTGATTGATCTGTGGTAGGCGAATTTCCATCTTGGCCGTTGTATTTTTTATATCGCTCTAGGATATCATATCCAAGCGCATCATAATCGTCATCCCGATAGTAGTTGTAATTGTCACCTGAAGGATCACCTGCCAACTCACTTTCAACAGCAAATGGAAGCCCCAGTGTTGTAACATAATTCACAAACGAAGTATAGAATGCTATTTCGTCTTCGTCTTTCATTCCGTCCAAACCAATATCCTGGTTGGGTCTTGCTGAAAGATCGTTATCAAACGCATTAACGATTGCCTGAATCGTGGGTACCCTGGCTAAATTTGTTTCTCGAGCTATTGTGGTATCCAACGAACCATCTGTACTATTACCGTTTTCAAACGATTTCGCACCATCTTTGATGATGTCTTCGGAGATGTTTCCAATATTGATATAGAAATCTCCACCTTGATGATTTTCCGAATCCGTATTTGATGCGTTGGGATGACCTGAGCCATCCGGTGTAAACGGATCCATCAACCAGAACTGTATATACTGAATGTTTGCCGCTTCAAAGTCATTCGTTGTAAGAGACCTCATGATCCCTCCCCATCGAGTGGTCGGATCGTTCAGATTACCATTAGCAGGGTCAAGTCCGGCGGCATACGAACCGTCATCGTAGTTGTAAATTCCTCGTTCGTCTGGGTAATATGACATATCAAACATCCCTATAAATGTGGGCTGTCCGGTTCCAAGATCTTTATTCGGAAACAGTTCCGCAACCATGACCCTTCTTTGTCTGTGATCGTCCTGAATGAGCGGGTTGTCGGCAATGTTGTCCGGTGTCAGCGCATTGTTATTATGAAATAGCGGATCAATAACATACCAGGCCAAACGGGCTCTGTTCATTCCACACCTTAGATCATCGGTAAAGGAAGCTTCCGGGAACATACTCGGTTGACCTTGCGGAATGGATGCGGGTACCCAAGTGGTGAACGAACGAATGTCAATGGCGCTTTGCGAACCTTCAAAATCATCTATATAGGAAATCCCCTCATCACCAATTGCACGGTTAAATCCCGGCATCAAATAGGCTGCTTCTCCATTTATAGATACTGTTGATTTCTCTTTTGTATTAATCCCGGGTATCATATCCACCAACTTGGTGAGAAACGGCACTTCTTTTCTGAAGTCACCGTTGATTCCGAATATGGTATTTGAAATCGGCTCGTCCCCCTGATTCACTTTTTGCGTTAGTGGTCTTTCCGTAAGATTCATCACCGTTGCTCCTAAATTGAAGTCTTTATTGACCCGATAATCCAAATGCGAACCAAGAAGGGTTTTGGATTGGATGCTAAACAACGAATTACTCTCTAAAGAAATTTTAATTGGCGTACCCGAGCTAAGAATTCCATCATTCAATATTTTCACTCGACCTAAATTGTAATCCACTGTGTAATCCTGTCCTTCTGTAAGTGGTGCGCCTCCTGCAGTAACCTGGACCGACCCCCTCGGAATGTTAAATGCATTCAGCGATATTTCAGAGCTTGAAGAAGACTCATACGTTCCTTTTAGTTTAAACCTGTTGAGCTCGGGGATCTGCCTTGCGGCGGTTTGAGTAGAATCGTACAGCGCCTGATAGACAATCTGACTTCGTGTACTCGTATCGATACCATATCTGATCAGTTCAGAGTTGAGCTGAGACCCAAATGGTTCTACTGTTGTGAAATAAATTCTACCGTTTCGGGTATTGATGGTTCCCCCATTTTCAACCCTGCCGTTCTGAACTGTCAAAGGCATAAAATCAAAAACACCGTCTGGGTTGTCCAGTTGCTGAGCATTATATCGATCCAGCCCCACCATTCGAACCAGTGGGATTGCGTCGACCCCGGGCTTCGGAATAAAATTCAAATCAACAGAAGTTGTAGGATTGTTGTACCACACATCCAATCGGAAGTTTTTTTGACTTACCTGGTACGCACCGATTGAATACACGTTTTTCATCATCAAATCCCATAGATTCTTTCTTGGATTGGTCACAGTCGACTTGAGCAGTTTTAGATAAAGCGCGTCTGTTCCCGTTATCCCATCCGTAGAAAATTCACCCACCTGATATGTATTCCCTTGATACGTGTATTGGTAAGCTACTGCAAGTACTTCATCATTGTTCAAGGCCTGATTCAAGGAAATAAATCCCAGCTGAGCATTGTAGCTGTATTCCGTTGGCAGGAGCATTCGTGCATTTTCCAGCTTTTCATAATGGACCGCCTGCTGCATGGGATATAATCCAGAATTTAAAGCTGCGGAGGAGTTAATAAATCCTCTCACATTTGGATTGCCGTTAACATAGTCATACAGGCCATTAGAACTGTTCCTGGGCAAGTCATCTGAAGCGGCAAACCCATAGTCGGAATTCAGTTCAATTACAGAGTTTTCACCAAGATCCGTAAATCCAATAATATTTCTCGTGTCCGTAAAATCGTTTGTTCTGTTGGTCACCCATACTTCAATACGGGTAATTTGCACTCCTGAATTGACCAATGGCAATGATTTCATCGCGCGGTCATAGTTATTCCTGTGGTAGTAATTCAAGAAATAATGTTTGTTCACCTCATATTTATCTGCACTCAGCTCAAATTCACTGATCTGCGCACCGCCGGCAACACTGATTTCTTTTCTTTCACCTTTCTGCTGGGAAAAAATGGAGGTTACTGTAGCTCTTCCAAATTGAAGCTCTGTTTTAACACCGAACAAAGAGCTACCGCCTTGAATCAATGAACCGCTTAGCGGTAAGCTAACATTTCCCGCTTCAATCTTTTTAATGATCTCATCTTCGAACCCGGTGTATTCCAATTTCATTTGATTTTCGAAATCGAACGTTGCCTCCGTATTGTAGCTTGTTTGTAGTTTTAGTTTTTCACCAATCTGACCTGTTACATTGAGCTGAATTTTTTCGTCAAAATCAAATGTTGTAATTCTTCGTTGCTTTTCTGGTAACTGAGGGTTTTCTGTTTTGGAAATGTTTACTCCAAATCGCAATTCTGCAGAACCTTGGGGCTGAATGTTTATTTTGTTGCTTCCAAAAATATCCTGGAATTTTTTTCCTCCGACTTTCAAATCCGGGATCAATGATGATTCTTCTGATGCCGATTCGCCTGCCACCTGATCTTTCCAGTAATCACTCAATGACTTTCTAAGGTCGTATTCAAAGTATTCGTCCTGCGTCATGTAGCTAGGATTTCTGTAGTCAAAATCGTTTCCTACACTTGAATTGAAAAGGTAATTTCCAGTTTCCGGATCGTAAATGATTTCGTTGTTGATGTTGTCCGGATCTGAAAAGTCAATGATGTTAAATATGTCGTTGGACGGGTCAAGGGCCTCTTCAATTGGGTAGATCAGGTCAATCTCAGGAGAATCAACCTCTATTTGGTGGTTGTCAAAAGGAAAGTTTTGCTCTTCCTCCTCGAGAAAAATTTCGTTGGACAAAAACCCTTCAGAACGCGTGAAATTGTGGTTCGTTTTGGCAAAAGCAGTGCATATCGCCATAAAGGCAATAGCGCATGCGGTTAGTCTCACCAAATATTTTTGCAAACTGCTCAAAAGGGTGTTAATCTATAGTCGCTTTAGTGCTTGCTTTATCAGCTCATCAAGGCTTGTTTCCGGATTTTCTTCCAACACCTTATCCAGGGCCTTTTCACCTGATTTTTTATCGAACCCTAAAACGACTAATGCAGATAACGCCTCAATCTTAATTGTATTGCCCGATGCCTGAGAAATATCTACCGAATCTCCGGCGTTTTGAACTTTATCCTTCAAATCAATGATAATCCTTTGGGCTGATTTGGTTCCAATACCCTTTATACTTTTGAGAATACCAACATTTTCACTATCGATTGCCGCTGCCAATTCCCCTGGCGATAAGGCAGACAAGATCATTCTGCCCGTGCTGGCCCCAACCCCGGAAACGGAGATCAATAACCGAAACATCGTTCGCTCATTTTCATCATAGAAACCATACAACGAATGCGCATCTTCTCGTATGACCAAATGCGTTTTTAGTGTAACCTGTTCCGAATTACCTAGTTTGGAAAACGTATTTAACGTAATGTGACAATAATACCCTACGCCGTTGCATTCAATAATGGCGTGTGCCGGGGAAAATTCTACTAACCTTCCTTTTAAATGTTCAATCATCTACTTCCTAGTTTGGACATCAGCTGCCGCAATTGTGACCATGTTAACTATCTCTCTTACTGTACTGCCCATTTGAAGGACATGCACCGGTTTTTTCATTCCTAGAAGAATCGGTCCAATTACCTCAGCTCCTCCTAGCTCCTGCATCAGCTTGTACCCTATATTCCCCGAGGACAAATTGGGGAAAATCAATGTGTTGGTTTTCTTCTTTGCCAGTTCTGAAAATGGAAATCGCTCTCTCATTAAAGATCTGTTTAGTGCAAAATTCGCCTGAACTTCCCCGTCGACAATAATTTCCGGATGTTGTTCATGCAAAACCCGCACTGCCTCACGCATCTTAACGGCATCATCTCCTTCCGAAGAACCAAAGTTAGAATAGGATAAAAACGCTATTCTTGGTTTAACCTGAAAACGATTCACAATTTTATTCACCAACAGCGTTATGTCCACCAATTCCTGGGCGCTAGGATTGTAATTCACTGTAGTGTCAGCAAAGAAAAATGGTCCTCGTTTTGTTACCACGATGTACATCCCCGCTATTTTATTGACCCCATCGTCAATTCCAATTACCTGAAGAGCAGGTCGGATCGTATCTCCATAATTTCTTGTAAGCCCTGAAATCATTGCATCTGCGTCACCCAACTCCACCATGGCTGCACCAAAATAATTTCTTTCACGCATCAATTTTAGCGCATCAGAATAAGTGATTCCTCTTCGTTTCCTTTTTTGATAAAGTGCCTCAGCATATCGCTCACGATTCGCAAGCTGATCTTTCGAACGAGGGTCAATAATGGCACAGTCCAGTTCAAGCCCGTTTTTTTCCATCATCGACTCAATCTTTTCCTTCTGACCGAGCAATATCGGTTTCGTAATCCCCTCCTCACTGACAATTTGAGCCGCCTTCAGCACCTTATAATCGTCCGCTTCAGCAAACACCATTTGTTGCTGTTTACGCTTTGCTCTCTGAGTGATTTTTTTCATGAGCTTGTCGTCCAAGCCCATTCTTTCGATCAATTCATTTTCGTATTCTTCCCAATTCTCGATTGGCTTCTGGGCAATTCCAGATTCCATTGCGGCTTTGGCTACAGCAGGCGCAACTTCCGAGATCAATCTAGGGTCGAGTGGTTTGGGAATAATTTGGTCTCTTCCGAATGCAATATTTCGCTCACCGTAAGCTTCATTTACTTCTTCCGGTACTGTCTCTTTTGCAAGGTTCGCAATTGCTTTGACAGCCGCCAGTTTCATTTCTTCATTGATCCCTGTGGCCCTCACGTCCAAGGCTCCTCTAAAAATAAAAGGAAATCCAAGTACATTATTGACCTGATTGGGATGGTCCGACCTTCCCGTAGCCATAATCACATCATCCCGGGCATCCATTGCATCGCTATATGAAATTTCCGGATCCGGATTGGCAAGCGCAAATACAATCGGTTCACGCGCCATGGATTGAATCATCTTCTTTGTTACGATATTTCCTGTACTTAAACCAAGAAAAACATCTGCCCCTTTGAGTGCTTCCTGAAGGGACTGTATTTCCGTTTTTACCGCAAATTCTTTCTTTTGAGCTGACAAGTCTTTTCTGTCGGAACTAATTACCCCTTGACTATCAAGCATTAAAATGTTTGATTTTTTTGCTCCCAGTGCAAGGTAGAGCCGGACGCAGGAGATCGCCGCAGCACCGGCACCATTCACAACAATTTTCACCTGGTTGATCTTTTTATTGGCAATTTCCAAGGCATTAATCAAAGCCGCTGAAGAAATTATTGCAGTACCATGCTGATCATCGTGCATGATCGGGATATTCAATTCATTCTTGAGTCTATTCTCGATTTCAAATGCTTCGGGTGCTTTAATGTCTTCCAAATTTATTCCTCCAAAAGTTGGCGATATGGCTTTTACCGTCTCAACAAACTTGTCCACATCTTCAGCATCAATTTCAATGTCAAAAACATCTATGTCTGCAAAGATCTTAAACAGCAATGCTTTTCCTTCCATAACCGGCTTTGAAGCCTCTGGACCAATATTACCTAACCCTAGTACTGCAGTTCCATTAGAAATTACAGCAACCAAATTACCTTTCGCTGTATAATCGTATACCAAAGACTTATCCCGGTCAATTTCTTTGCACGGCTCAGCAACTCCAGGGGAATATGCCAACGACAAATCTCTTTGAGAGCTATACGGTTTTGTTGGTGCAATTTCGATCTTTCCCTTCCTACCGTTGGAGTGATAATCCAGTGCGTCCTGCTTCTTCTTTTCCAAATGCCTGTTTTTTAGGATGCGTAAAGGTAAAAAATCTGTATAACGTAAGTCGACGTTCATCTGTCATACGACAGAATATTTATGTATTTTCATTTCTGAAAAATTACATGAAGAAATTAGTTGTACTTAGCGGAGCTGGAATCAGCGCAGAAAGCGGTCTCAAAACTTTCCGCGACAGCGATGGTCTTTGGGAGGAGTATAACGTAATGGAAGTTGCGACTCCGGAAGCCTGGGATGCAAATCCACAGCTGGTATTGGAATTTTACAATAAGCGAAGAATTCAGGCATTAGAGGCATTACCAAATCGAGCTCACGAGGCGATTGCCGAATTAGAAGAACATTTTGATGTAACCGTTGTCACGCAGAACATCGACACCTTACATGAACGAGCAGGGTCGAAAAATGTGTTGCATTTGCACGGTAAAATCACCGACGCTAGAAGCACGATTGATCAGTCGCTGGTGTATGGAATTGAAGGGGACTCGATAAATATGGGTGATCTTTGTGAAAAAGGGTCACAGCTCCGGCCGGATATCGTTTGGTTTGGTGAAGCCGTGCCGAACATTGTAAAAGCTCAAGAGATTGTTACTCAAGCCGAAATACTTATTATAGTTGGCACATCTTTGAATGTATACCCTGCTGCCGGGTTAGTGCATTTTGCGGATTTCAGGGTTCGAAAATTTTTGATCGACCCCAAGTACATTCATTTAACTGATGTTGACAATCTTGAGGTAATAAAGGAAAATGCAACGGTTGGGGTTCCGATGGCTATCGAATCGATTTTGGGTGGCCTTTAATGGAAACAAAAAAGGCGAATCTATCGATCCGCCCTGTGAATCAAATTCAATTCAATTTAGTGCTTTACGATCAGCCTACTCGTATTCACTGAATTCGGACCCTGCCGAACGGTAACAAAGTAAACTCCTTCAGCTAAATTGCTGGTATTGATCGTCATTCTGTTCGGTGAGATCACATTTGTGAACGAAAGGTGTTTCTTTCCTAAAATGTCCACCAGATTCACCTCTAAGTCATTACCGGAAAAATCACCATCTAATGTCAAAATGGCTCGGTCATCGCACGGATTTGGAAAAAGTGAAACATTCAAGTTAGTTCGTTCATCTACACTACTTGCAGGAGTTATATCGAATTCAATGTCGACATAAGCTGAATCGCTCGGATTTGCTCCATCATACACGACATATCTAAATTTTGTTGTTCCCACGGCAGCATTTGGCACCAAATACGTATTTACCGTACTGGTTGCTCCGCCCGCAACGCTTACATAATCCAAGGACTCGGGATCCGATGGCGCAGGAAAGATATAATTCGCACCCGCTGCCATTTGACCATAGCACACACCGAAGCAGAAATAGTTAAATGTTCCCGACAATTCAGATAATTCAATTCTTTTCACTTTGGCATCAATTGCCGCACCAGTAGTATTCTTTACCACGATGTCCACATCGTGCTTAAAAAATGGATCAGTTGGTGCATTTTGTCCAGAAAACGTATATAACGCACCTGTCAAATCACCACCATGATCATTAAGTATCTGAAAAGATCCTTGTGAAAATCCGGAGATAATAATTGCACTTAACGATATTGAGAGTAGAATATTCTTCATTGTTTACTTGTTTAATACATGACAAATATAGCCATTTTGACCTACCAATTGGAAGAGTTTAATCCCACAACCTAAGTTTTGCAAAAATAGGATTCCAAGGATTTTAAGCACGTCAGGCGTCATTAATAAATCTAGTTAGCTTCCTGTGCCGCCAAATTTGCAACTCTAAATAGACCTCCCATTCTTTAAACGTTCAACTACGAAACCAACATAAGAATCCCATATTGCAAGATGTAGTAAGTTTGTTTGGGCATCCAATCTTTAGCCCATTAATTCACTTGTCTTTACCTTATTTTTTACGATATTCGTCTCCATTAAAAATCAATACTGAATTAACGTAACAATCGAATTATGAAAAAACTTATACTTTCAGGATTAACATTGTTTGCTGCCAGCACTATGATTTCGCAGGTAGCGATGATGCCCGTTATTGAGCATTTCACTCAAGCGTCTTGCGGACCATGTGCGTCTGCCAACCCTGTTCTTGCATCCACACTAAATACATTTGGTACTGCAAACTATGTGCGAATCTCGCACCAGGTTTCTTGGCCAGGTTTTGATCCCATGTACAATTCATTTCCTGCCGGTCCAGATGATCGAGTTAGCTACTATGGAATTACCGGTGTACCTAACACTTCTCTTCAGGGTGGAGCGCCAGGATCTTCAGGAACCGTGGTAACTGCTGCAACTTTAGCAAATGTTGCTGCAATGACCACTCCTTACCAAATAACTGCAACCCAAACTTGGAATGCAGATTGGTCGATAACCCTGGACATCGATGTAACCAATACGTCAGGTGCTTCTGTATCAGATGCAGACAAAATTTACGTTGCAATGATCGAGAATCACGTTACTTATCCAAGTGCTCCGGGATCAAATGGAGAAACTGAATTTGAATACGTGATGAGAGAAATGTACAATGCATCGACAGGTGCTGCTGGTGCAAGCACAGGTGCTGCGCTCGGAGCAATCGCTGCTGGTGCGACCGAGTCATTTAATTTCACGATTGCGGCTGCGAATGTCCCTAACTACATTAGAGATTACAGGGAAATCAGCTTTGCAGTTTACTTGCAAAACAATTCCTCTAAGGCGATACATCAAGCTGCAAAATCTGCTGCTGGATCGACTCCGACAGATAGACTTGCGGCATCAGCTACAGCTTCGTCAACAGCAGGTTCTGGTTTGTGTGACTATTCGTTTACTCCGGGAATTACTTACACCAATGAAGATGCTGTCACAGTAACAGAAGTTATCGTAGAATATGACATCAACGGAGGAACAGCTGTCAGTGAGACATTCACAGGATCAATCGCTGCAGGAGCTTCTCAAGCGATTTCTTTCCCGGCTACCACATTGGTGCCAGGCACGTCGGTTGTAAATTACCGGGTCACGAGCGCGAATGGAAGTACTATGTTTCAAAACCCGGGCGGTATTGAAATTGCAAGTGAAACCTACAGAAGGTTGAATTCTGCCAGCTCTGCAACGCCGATGACTGAAGGAATGGAAAGTGCCCCTTTGATTACCGGTACAGGTTACTCAAGAGATCTTACCACAGCAATCTTTTCAACTACTCCGGATGATGTGACCGAGTCTCTGTTTTCAATCCTAGATGGTCCGACGTACAGCTACGGAGCAATAGGCGGATTCGCTGCTTCAGACAGAAGTGTAAGGTTTAGGTTCTACAACCTAAGCGGTAGCGAGGAGCTCGACTTAGTTTTTGAAAAGCTTACGATGCCTTCTTCCGGTTCACAGCTTAAGTTCAGTCATGCCTACAGACAATATATAAGTGAAAATGATCGCCTTCAAGTTGACGTATCCACAGATTGTGGCGCTACTTGGACCAACGTATTCGATAAGGCAGGTTCCGATTTGATGACGTTACCTCCGGCAACCGCTCAGTACACACCTTCAAGTGCCAGTGATTGGGAGCTTAACCTGATCGACCTTTCTGCATACGATGGTCAGTCTGATGTAGTGATTCGATTCAGAGGAACTTCAGCATACGGTAACAACTTGTATTTGGATGACATCAATGTTAGTCAAGCAACAAGTGTAATTGAGAACGAAGTAGAAAATCTGGAAATTTCAATCATGCCTAACCCGGCAAACGAATACATGGTTGCTAATTTCACTGTGAATGAAAACGTAGTTCCTTTTATTACGATCGTAAATTCTCTTGGACAGCAAGTGAAAAATGTACCTGTAAGTGGTACAGCAGGAATGAATTCTGTGCGAATTAACACGAGCGATTTCCCTGCAGGAATTTACTTTTTCAATGTTATTTCCAACAATGGAACTGCAACGAAAAGATTCGTTGTAGAATAAGAACATATTTCGATCTATTTGATAAGGGGTGGAAGAGTTGATTCCACCCCTTATTTTTGCTCCATATTGATCGTATAGGAATTCAATATTGAACCTGAAGCATACCTTTGGAGATTTTTCTCTTATAGCTATCTTTACGTTCAAGTTCCGCCAATCCTATTTGGCGTGATTTATGGTAAGAAGATGACAAACAAAATCTAAGGATGAAAAACAAATTACTTGTATTGCTAATGACCCTTTGTATAACAGGTGGTGCACTAGCGCAAAAAAAATCAATCCCAAGTGTTAAATTAGAAACACTGGATGGGAAGTCGTTTAATACTAGTTCTATCAGTAATGATGGCAACCCAACAATTATCAGTTTTTGGGCAACATGGTGCAAGCCTTGTAAGGAAGAACTGAATACCATTGCTGACGAATACGAAGACTGGATCGATGAAACAGGCGTGAAGTTGGTCGCTGTTTCTATCGATGATCAGCGTTCAGCTACAAGAGTAAAGCCCTATGTTAACTCCGTTGGTTGGGAATACGATATCTTGTTGGATAAAAACTCGGATTTTAAGCGGGCCATGGGTGTACAAAATGTGCCACACACATTCCTCCTCGATGGCAATGGAAACATTGTATACCAGCACAACAGCTACTCTCCAGGCGACGAAGAAAAGCTGTACGAAAAAGTTAAATCAGCGGCTAAAAAGTAACCGTTCAGCTTATATTTGCAACTAGAAACACAAAGAAAAATTCACTTTTTCAAATGAAAAAACTTGCAGCAGGTTATTGCATGTTGGTCCTTTTCTCTTCGATGATTTTCGCTCAGGAAAATGATAAGCGACAAATTGATCTGGGAGAAATAAAGGGAAATGTTTCCGTTGCTTACCAGCAATATCAGGAAGACAGCACGATCAATGCTGCTGTTCCGGATGAAAAATCCACTCTGACGGCATTTACCAACCTAATTTACACGCGTGGAAATGTAAGTGCCGGAGTTCGTTATGAATCGTACCTTCCTGCACAGCTTGGTTATCCAGATCGTTTTGATGGTACGGGTCTCGGTTACAGATTTGCCTCCTACGATACTGATCCGATCAGCGTAACGGTCGGTAATTTCTACGAGCAATTTGGAAGTGGTCTGGTCTTCAGATCGTATGAAGAAAGATTGTTGGGAATTGATAACGCGATGGATGGTATGCGAATTAAGGCTCACCCGTTGCCCGGAATTTATCTCAAAGGAATTTATGGAAAACAGCGGTTTCAGTTTACTGATGGTTTAGTGAATGGCCCGGGTTTAGTTCGCGGTTTTGATGGGGAGCTGGTAGTGAATGAGCTATTGGATTCCATCTCGGGGAAATCCATCGATTCTTTGCCGTACAGAAAGCTGAACGTTATTGTTGGTGGAAGCTTTTTGAGTAAATACCAACCCGACAATAGTACAACGCTTATTCTACCGGAAAATGTAGGTACCTATGCCGGACGGATTCGAATGAATTATGGCAAAGTCAGTCTAAGCGGTGAGTATGGTTACAAAATCAACGATCCTTCGGGGGACAATGGTTTTGTTTACAAGGATGGTCATGCTGCACTACTCAATTTCACCTATGCGACCAAGGGCTTTTCTTTATTACTGGATGCGAAAACAACGGACAACTTCAATATTCGATCTGATCGAACTGCGGAGCTTCAGGATCTGTTGATCAATTTCTCACCTGCTTTAACCAAGCAACATTCATACAATCTAGCGGCAACGCTTTACCCCTATGGATCAAGGCCTTGGGGAGAAGTCGCTTACCAAGCTGAAGTGAGCTATAAGGTGCCGAAACGAAGTAAAATCGGCGGGAAATACGGGATCTTGCTTACGGCAAATTTCTCCACTGTTTTCGGGCTTGACACCACGAATATTATGGAGGACATTGACGACGTTTCAAGTACAAGGCAAGGTTACGTGACCAATCGTTTCTTCTTACCCGGAAAAGAAAAATATTTTCAGGATTTCAATTTTGAAATTAAGAAGAAGTTCAGCAAGACGTTCAAGGCGGTTTACACCTACTTCAACTTTTTTTACAACAATGACATCAACCAAGGAGCTTTCGACAATGATAATAAGGCTGTTCGAGGCAATATTCTTTCTCAAATCCATGTTTTAGACCTGTCAAAGCGATTCAAAAAGAAGCACAACATTCGAGTAGAGCTGCAACACCTTTCTACACAAGAACATTTGGGAAATTGGGCAACAGCACTTATTGAATATACGTACTCACCCCATTGGTTTGTTGGATTGCTGGATCAATACAATTATGGAAATCCAGACATGGATAAACGAGTACATTATCTGTATGGAACAATAGGTTATGTGAGCGGAGCTCATCGGTTTGCTGTCGGATACGGGAAGCAACGAGCTGGATTATTTTGTGTAGGGGGTGTATGCAGACAGGTACCTGCCTCCAATGGATTAACACTTACGTTTACAACAAGTTTTTAGAAATATTGAACATGAATAAAGCACTGATTTCATTTTTTACGCTGGCAATTCTATTCGTCCTTTCCTGTGACAAGGTTGAATACCCCAATGTTGGAACCGTAATTGTAAATGAAAGTTGTGACACAGTTTTTAGTTTTTCCGCCGCAACATCAAACGTAAGAAATGTTTTGGTTGAAGATTTTACAGGCCATTTGTGTGGCAATTGTCCGGAAGCAGCATATGAATTAGAACAGCTACATGGGGTTTACGGAGATACATTGATTTTGCTTTCCATACATCCGAATACCTCATTTAACGAAGTACAAACCGGAACGGGAAAATATGAAACCGATTGGAGGATTGAAGAAGCCGAACAAATTTTCAATGAGTTTTATATGCCATCCAGCCTTCCGAGGTTGATGATCAATCGAGAAGAGTCAACCCCGCCATTTTATTTTTTCAACTCCAATCAGTTGTCTACTGAAGTTCCTAGCCGCATGGGGCAATTGGCCGACTTTGCTATTAAGTGCAGCGGAAATATGCTGGCTGATCGAACTATCTGTGCAAAAGTGGAAGTAGAAGTTCTGAATACAGTAAGCAGCACCTACAATGTTGTAAACTGTTTAGTTGAAGATTCCATTGTTGACTATCAAACCGTTTATCCCGGTCAACATCCAGACTATACCGGTGCATCAGACGACACTTATTCAAATTATGTTCATCGTCATGTGCTCAGGGATATTTTTGGGCATTATGGAGCGGTTGAAGGTGGCGCTCCCTTGTCAGGAAGTATATGGGGTGACCCTATCGTCGGCTCAACCAATGCGGGTGACATAAAACAGTTTGTAATATCATCAACTCCAATCCCTGCAGAATGGGATGAAAATCACATGTACATTTTATCCTACGTATTTGATAATGCTACGAAAGAAATACTACAGGTGATTGAAACCAAAATCGGATCTTAATAATCGTGAATAAGTCCACATTTTTTCTGCTTTCGATACTAACCATCGCCTTCTATCCTATCATTTATTCTCAGGAAGACACAACTGTTCAAAGATTGAGCGTTGGTTTTCAAGTCGGGTTAAATGCTTCAACCGTGACCGGAACGTCTTTTCAAGGGATCAACAAAGTTGGTCTATTATCCAGCATTTGCATATCTAAAAAAATTAAAGAGAACATCAATTTAGACCTTAATTTGTCCTATTCGCAAAAAGGGACGCTAAAACCGCCTGTTCCGAAAAACGGTGATTACACCAAATACCTGATGAAGCTTGATTATATCTCCTCGGAGTTGTATTGTAGATATCAAAGAAAAGGGATTCATTACCTTGGGGGTTTAGGGATGGGGGTTCTGATCAGGGCTGAAGAGACCGATGAGAACAATCAAGTTATAGTTGGCAATGGAGATTTTTCAAAGATGGAAATCACAGGTGCATTGGGCATACTGTTCCCACTTTCTGACAAATTCGGTATCGGAGTTCTTGGCACTCATTCTCTAATTCCTGTAAGAAAACATGCAAATGGGGTTACTTTTCGTTTGAATAGAGGTCAGTACAACCAGGTGGTTAGTTTTATTCTTAAGTATACTATACTATCCTAATCCTCGTTAGTGATTGTAGTTGATTGTATTCGGCGATACTCAATGTTTTTTGTTAGTAAGTCATTTCTTTAAAAGAAGGATCGCCTGTTTATTTTATTAACTTATACTACCACACTTACTGTACTGTTCAATTTCTAACGGCGCTGAATTATGTTTGAAATGTGTAAGGAAATTCTGGAAAAAGTTAGCTTCGACAAATCACTTTTTCGCAAAGAATTGTATAAATCAATCCGATGGATTAAAAAGGATGAATTGTTAGCACTAAGAGTCTGGTGTGTTGCAACATTTGGCCATGTGTATCAAGATGTGATTTCAGAAGCTTTTGACTCTTTGCCCATGTCATAGCTCCTATGACCTCTTTTTAATTTTAGCCTTTTACAAATTTTATATTTCGTTTTAAGCCTTCAATTTTAGTTCGTTTTATTGCTGACACCTCAAATAAATGGTTGAATACTTCCTCCGTCATTTCCTCCCAATCTGAATCCCTCATAGCAAGCAACTCTTCGTTTGGACTAAAAAGAGGTTCATTGTGCGTTTGAGAAAATCGATTCCAAGGGCACACATCCTGACAAATGTCACACCCAAATATCCAATCGTCAAATTTACCTTTGAAATCGGTCGGAATGTTATTTTTCAGTTCAATTGTAAAATAGCTGATGCATTTACTGCCATCTACCTTATATGGCTCAACAATGGCATCTGTAGGGCAGGCATCAATGCAAGCAGTACAGCTTCCGCAATAGTCTTTTATTGGCGCATCATACTCTAATTCCAGATCGATGATGAGCTCTGCTATAAAAAAGAAAGAGCCCAATTCCCGATTGATCAAATTGCTGTGCTTTCCCATCCATCCAATACCGCTTTCTCGCGCCCATGCTTTATCCAACACAGGGGCTGAATCAACGAATACTCGCCCACCTACTTCGCCTATCTCTTCATGTATACTTCTCATGAATGACTTTAGCTTGTCTTTTATGACAAAGTGGTAGTCTTTTCCGTAGGCATATTTTGAAATCTTGTTTTTGCCCTCGGACAAGGATTGGCTCTCTGGATAGTAGTTCAACAGTAAGCTCACCACACTCTTTGCACCGGGGACCAATACACGGGGATCAATTCTCTTGTCGAAATAGTTTTCCATGTAGCCCATTTCACCATGCTGACCAAGGTTCAGCCAATTTTCGAGATGTTTGGCATCGTCTTCCAGTTGTCTGGCTTTTGCAATACCACACTGCTGAAACCCGAGCTCTCTGGCCTTTTGTTTAATGAATTCGGTATGTTTTCTTATTGCGGAAATACAGATTGTTATTAATCCACTTTACAATGCTTTTGAAAAATTTACTATCTACACAAGAGAACTCTTCGACTTGATAAACTAAAAGAGTCCTTCCTGAGAATACCGAAAGTCACGTCCTAAATGTTTATATGCCTTTTCGGTTGCTTTACGGCCCGTTCTCGTTCGAAGCAAATACCCTTGCTGTATTAAAAAGGGTTCATACACTTCTTCAATCGTGCCGGCTTGCTCTCCAACTGCTGTTGCAATATTGGACAGACCCACCGGACCACCCGAAAATTTTTCAATAATTGCCGAAAGTATTTTATTGTCCATTTCGTCTAACCCACTCTTGTCAACATTCAGAGCTGACAATGCCAATTCAGAAATCGCCATATCAATTGTTCCGTCGCCTTTTATCTGCGCAAAGTCACGCACCCTTCTTAACAGCGCATTAGCAATTCTTGGAGTACCCCTGCTTCTAGAAGCAATTTCAAAGGCCGCATCGTATTTGATTGGTATCTTAAGTAATCCTGCCGACCGTTCAACAATATCGGTTAGGGTTTTCGTATCGTAATATTCTAATCTGCTATTGATTCCAAAACGAGCTCTCAACGGTGCCGTTAATAGGCCAGATCGAGTAGTAGCACCTATCAATGTGAAGTTCTCCAAAGCGATCTGAACTGTTCTTGCATTTGGACCCGTGTCGATAACGATATCGATTTTATAGTCTTCCATAGCCGAGTACAGGTACTCCTCAATAACCGCACTCAACCTGTGAATTTCATCTATAAACAGGACATCGCCCTCTTCAAGATTTGTAAGCAACCCCGCTAAATCTCCGGGCTTATCCAGAACAGGACCTGATGTTACCTTAAATCCAACGCCCAGTTCATTGGCAATAATATTCGCCAACGTTGTTTTCCCCAAACCCGGAGGACCATGCAACAAGACATGATCCAGAGATTCATCCCTTTTTTTTGCTGCTTCAACAAAAACAATCAGGTTATCGGTAACTTTTGGTTGGCCGGCAAAATCATCAAAAGATTTTGGTCGTAAGACCTTATCAATTTCTCCCTCCGAACCGGTCAGCTCTTCATCGTGAAAATCATATGATTCTAATTCGTCACTCACAAAACAAATGTAAGAAATAAGGTTGTTGAAGTTGATTAACCACTGCTAGAGTTTGGAAGAATCAATTGTGAACGTCATTAATAATATCACCAAAATACACTTTGAACTTAAACAGATACACCGGCGCATTATAATTGTCGTCCAATTTCTGGCTGCCAAGAAGCATCAGTCTGTAACCAGCACCCAGCCCGATACCTATGTATTTTATTCCCGTATATTCCGCTGTAAATGCCGGTTCATAGAACGCAACCGTCACTGGTTTTGTATTTTGGTTATTCCCAGAAATGGTTTGATATCTGAAAAACGCGCGTCCGATTCCTACCTGGACAGGAATCGAAAAATTATATCTTTTCTTTTTAAGAAAGGTGTACTCGATAAATGCGGTAAGGTATCTCATTTTGAGCTCCCCTTCATTGTTTTGAACTTCTTGATCAGTTAATTCCAAGGGTCTTATAACGTCCGTAGCAAGCCAATTGTAACCCAAGCCTACTTTCGTGACATTATCAAAATTCAAACCCACACCCACATCCCTCATGCGCATAAAGGAATTTGTAATAAATGAGTTTCTGGTGCTAATTTTTGCCGTTAATATGGGCTTCGTATTGAAGCTCTGCAACATCTCATCAAAGAGCTGAGACATTGAAAATAACGGAGCTAATAAGATTGCGGCTGTAACAAAGTACTTCATACAAAAAATGTCCGTAGCTGTACTACGGACATTTTCATGCAATGTTCTATTATCCTTCAATCTAATGCTCTTCTTCTCCTTCTTCAAGAGGAACCGTTTGAGGACAAAAATCTTCTTCTTTACCAGGCTTGCTGTAATCATATGGCCACCTGTGTACTTCAGGAATCTCTCCAGGCCAGTTTCCGTGAACGTGCTCAACCGGAGTTGTCCATTCCAGCGTATTTCCCCTCCAAGGGTTCTGAATGGCTTTCTGTCCTCTAATAGCACTGTAGAAGAAGTTGAACAAGAAAACCAATTGTACCGCTGCACCAACTAAAGCAAACACCGTTATTACTACATTCAGATCAATCACATGATCGAACATTGGAAATTCTGAATACTCATAATATCTTCTTGGTGCTCCCGCCAATCCCGTAAAGTGCATTGGGAAGAAAACCCCATATCCACAAACTAAAGTCGTCCAGAAATGGAAGTATCCCATCTTTTTGTTCATCATTTTCCCGTAGAGTTTAGGGAACCAGTGGTAAACACCAGCAAACATTCCAAATATCGCAGATAGTCCCATTACAATATGAAAATGTCCGACAACAAAATAGGTGTCGTGAACGTCGATATCCAGTGCCGAATCAGCAAGAATAATTCCCGTTACTCCTCCGGTAATGAAAGTGGAAACCAAAGCAATACTGAACAGCATGGCAGGAGTAAACACAATATTTCCTTTCCAAATCGTAGTAATATAATTGAACACTTTTACTGCAGAAGGTATTGCAATTAGCAGTGTTGTAAAGACAAACACACCTCCCAGGAACGGGTTCATTCCAGTAATAAACATGTGGTGTCCCCAAACAATGAACGAAAGAAAACCAATGGCCATTATCGAACCGATCATTGCACGATAACCAAATATGGGCTTTCTTGAATTTGTCGAGATAATCTCTGATGTAATTCCTAGAGCGGGTAAGAGGACGATATACACTTCCGGATGCCCTAAGAACCAGAACAAATGTTGAAAGAGTATCGGAGATCCACCGGTTTGATCCAAAGCATGCCCGTCGATAAAAATATCAGACAAGTAAAAGCTTGTTCCAAATCCACGATCCATTATCATCAATACTGCAGCTGAAAGAAGAACGGGGAAGGAAAGTACACCTAATACTGCTGTTATAAAAAACGCCCAAATCGTCAACGGCATTCTGGTCATTTTCATTCCTTTGGTTCTCAAATTCAGAATAGTAACGATATAGTTCAATGAACCCAACAGCGAAGAAGCAATGAAAATTGCCATTGATACCAACCACAAGGTCATCCCAAAACCTGATCCCGGAACCGATTCCTCCAAAACTGAGAACGGAGGATAAATTGTCCATCCCGCCATTGCCGGTCCATTTTCTACAAACAAGGAAACCAACATGGTTAGACTTGAAAGACAGAAAAACCAATACGATAACAAGTTGAGCAGACCCGAAGCCATGTCACGTGCTCCTAACTGAAGCGGAATTAATAGATTCGAAAATGTTCCAGACAACCCACCGGTAAGAACAAAGAAAACCATGATCGTACCATGTATGGTAACTAATCCCAAATACATATTGCTGTTCATCACACCTTCAGGAGCCCAATCCCCAAGGAAGATACTATTCATAATGTTTGGCCCTGGCCAACCCAATTGAATTCTGAATAGCGTGGACAAGAACACCCCAACCACTCCCATGATTATGGCTGTGAAAAGGAATTGTTTCGCAATCATTTTATGATCCTGCGAGAAAATGTACTTGGTTATAAAACTCTCTTTGTGATGATGTGCATGTGCGTGAGCTCCCATAACTGTCCTGTTAAATTCTTTTTATTCTAAATTTCTTTACTTCAATTCGCTCTCCTGAAGCTGCTGCTCAAACGTCTTTTGTTCAGCAATCCAAGCGTCATACTCTTCCTGTGTTTCAACAATCACTTTGATCCACATATTCGAATGAGCTGTTCCACAAATCTTATTGCAAAGTAGGATGTATCCGGGTTCTACAGCCGGTCTACCTTCTTTCTCTCTTTTCTTATTGATCAGCTCGTATTTTGCAATAATCTCAGGATCCTTCTTAAAGTCTTTTGTCGTCATCGTTGGCGTTAGCTTCATCTGTGTAGCCATTCCTGGAACACAATTCATTTGAGCTCTGAAATGTGGGAAATAGGCAGAGTGAATCACATCCTGAGCCTTGAACTGAAACTCATAGGGCTGTCCTACCACTAAATGCATATCTCCTTTCACTACGACATCGTCGTATACCCTTGAGTTCACATCTGACTTTTCCAGTTCATTCAATTCCATCTCATTCGCTATTGTCGCCTGAATTTTTTGCTTCTTTCTTTTCAAACGTTCCATTTCTTCCGTCATATCGGATAACTCAAGATCCGTAGCGTAATTTGCTTCCTCACTATCTAAAAAGACATTGATTTCATCCACTCTTTTGTCAATTCGTTTCAAGTGCAATTCTACCGTTTCGGAGGAAACCAGACCAAGAGGATTCATAAATGGATTGGCATCTCCCCAGCTATTGTAATCAATTAGTTTAAAATCTGCATCCCCTAATTCGTTATCCTTACCTGAGTAACGCGTAGTCCAGTCCCATTGTTTTGAATACAATTCAATATGTTTTTGTTCTTTCAGCTCAGTAAACGATGTTACTCCTTCACCCACCATAGCCAAAAGTGCTTCATTTCTAGAATTATATTTCTTTTGCTCATTGATGACCAGCTCATTTTCTCCCTCTTGATCGTAGGTTTGAATCACCCAGCTCCCATTTTTTTCCACAAGCACATTTTTTGCATCACCGCCTAGCCCGCTTAAATGCATCCCTGCCTCTTCTGCTGTTTCAAAAACTTGTTTTACCTCAAAAGTGGATTTCACATTGTTATCATCTCCATTCGCTGGTAAAATAACGTGCTCTTGTACTACATAATTATCGGAAAGATCTGTGATTTCATTCCATGTTCTTAGACCAAGAACTATGATCACAGCCAAAACAATTGCAGGAACAACAGTCCACACCAATTCAAGTTTGTTATTGTGAGCGTAGTAATATGCCTTTCTGTCTTTGTCATAGGCATACTTAAAAGCAAAGTAAAACAGTACCGCGTTACAAAGGAAAAATACCGGAATAATGATGCCAAAATTCAGACCAATTAACCAATCCGTAACCTGGCCATGAATTGACACTGCAGGTCCTTTTCCACCCATTCCGTATTCCCACATCTGCCAGATCACAAATATGAAGAATGCTATACAGAATACGAGCATTAGGACCGCATTCATGTTGTTATCCCTTTTTGTGACTGCCGCGTCACTTCGACCTCTCACTTTTGTGGAAAGTTCATAGACCCTCATCATCTGCGCTATTGCCAAGACGAGGAGAACTAAAACTACTATCAACAATACTTTACCCATGACCAGTCTTTATATCTAGTTACTTTTAATTTCTTTTATTTTAAAAATCGTGATGTACGGACTCATCCAACATCGGGTGATTTTTCTTAATTAACGGTGCCTTTGTTAAATTTCTTAGGAGCAAGAAAATGAATATTCCAAGGAATAAAAGGAACATTCCTATTTCCAATGCGCCAATTTGATAATTGTTCATTATCGTTCCCGGCATTACCATAAGGTACACATCCATCCAATGGCCCACGAATATGATTGAGCTAATTACCACTAAAATACTCCAGGTTCTTTTCGCATCTCTTGACATCAACAAGACCATTGGAAGCACAAAGTTGATTGCAAAAGTTCCGAAGAACAAGAATTTATAATCTAATATTCTCTGTTGGAAATAGACTACTTCTTCTCCTATGTTCGAATACCATATCAACATAAATTGAGAGAACCACAAATAGCTCCAAAGGAAGCTGATCGCGAAAATCCACTTGCCTACATCATGAATATGAGATTGATTGATTTGTGGCATATAGCCCCTTGATTTTAGGTATAGCATGGTCATCATAATCATGATCATTGCGGAAATCCAAATTCCCGAAAAGACATACCACCCGAACAAGGTCGAGAACCAATGCGCATCAATGGACATGATCCAATCCCAAGCCAGCATGGATGAGAACACAGCGAAGAACACCAAAAACAACGCTCCCCTTCGGTATTGTAAAAAGTGTAGCTTGAGGCCGCCTTCTTCGTCTTCTCTTTTCGACCACTTTCTGAAGAAGAACGCAAAAACCAAAAAGACGCCAATGTAGACCAATGTACGAATCCAAAAGAACGGCTCATTCAGGTATCCAGATTTCTGATACAACAACTTATCAAAGCTCTCTCCCAAGACCATTTTTGAATCGTCCATCCACATGTAGATGTGGTTCCAATCCAATGTTCCCGCAAGAAAAACCACAATAAGCACAACGGCACCAAAAGGCAGAACAAGCATTACTCCTTCGAATATTCTTAAGATCACGGCACCCCAGCCTGACTCGGTTGCGTAATGCAATGCCAAATAGAATAAAGCTCCTAACGAAATCCCAAAGAAGAAAAATCCATTAATCAGCAAATTTGACCAAAACCTGTTGTGTTGATGATCGGGCATGCCCACTTTATGATCATCGACCCATGCTTTTAGCGTAGGCATGATCTGATCTTCATGATGATGCCAAGCTTTCATGCCTTCTTTCGTGTGTATCACGTGCGCACCTATCGTCCAGGTTGGTTCCGGTCGGTGACCGTGATGCCCACCATGATCATCTCCATGTCCATGTTCGTGTCCTTCATCGTTGCCATGATCATCATGAGACACGTGCTCTTCCTCTCCATGACCTGCAGCTCCATGTCCATGGGCGCCCGGCTCAATTATTTCAATGTGGCTACTAAGCGCTGCCGCAGTCAGATCGGCCTTAAACTGTTCCCACTCCTCGTCGGTATTTTCACCATTATTGTGAGTCGGGTATGACATTGTGAGTTGAGTTCCGTCTTCACTCATTTTAGTGTGAATGTAGGATTGCTCTGTGAACATACCCCAAACCATAGCAATCAGGCCAACGATCATCAGGGTGAATGTTACTTTTTTCGCTCTCGATGAAATCTTAAATTCCATTTGTCTTTTCAATTAAATGTCTTAATGTCCTTCTTCATTAACTGCCTCTCCACCCGTCGGTTCAACAGGCATCACAACTTCCTCGGTTTGCACCGTATCCGAAACAGCCTCTTCCATTGCAGGATGCGTTCCTCCATGTTGAAGTACTTGCACATACTGAATCACTTGCCATCTTTCTTTTTTCGTTAGCTGAGATGCATGTGAGCCCATCATTCCTTTTCCATGTGTTAGCGTGTGAAACATTTTACCCACAGACAGATCCTTTAGTGCTCCATCATATGCTCCAGGAGCTGCATGGCCTGCTTTCTCCACAACTGCACCATTTCCTTTCCCTTCTTCACCATGACAATGGACACACATGAAGCTGTATATCCTTTTGCCTTCATCAATATTTTCCTGTGAAACTTGAATCGGACTCACCAATGAATCGGCAGCATCATAATCTTTGATGGGATCTTTCAATGCATATGGCATAGCAATAGCCGCAGAGGAAGGATCACTATGGAACGGAATTGTTCCTTCTACAGGCAGTCGCGCTGACTGTACTTTAGTAAGCGAATCAACCATACGATCTTTGATCATTCCATAGTCAACATAAGTTTCGATTGCCGGTGATCTATACATATCCGGAGTATACTCATACCCAGCGCTGTCCTCACTTTTGGTACAAGAGGACATCAGAGCAATTGCCAACCCGCAGAACGCTACTGTCTTACTAATCTTTATTTTTCTAAAATTCCTCACAGCTCACTTTTATTTTGTGTGTTCATTCAACTGCTTTAAACTTCCCGCTCTTCAATTTCAATGATACCGGTTTCCTTGATCATCGCTTGTAAATCCTTTTCGGAGAACTGGGTATTTTCATTTACCCTAACTTCCATTACAAATTTATCGTCAGTTGTTCTTGGATCCGGATTTCTCGCTGGCATTCCCGGCAAAGTCTTGTTCCTCAGAAGGTACGTAATGGCCATACCATGGGCTGCACAAAGTACCGTAAACTCAAAGACGATCGGTATAAAGGATGGCAAGTTCTCAATCATAGAAAAGCTTGGTTTACCTCCAATATTCATGGGCCAGTCCTGTATCATGAAATATTTGATACCAAACAATGCCAACATTGTACCTGTCAAGCCGTACAAAAATGCATTTATTCCTAAACGGGTATGTTTCACACCAATAATCGGATCGATTCCGTGTATTGGAAATGGCGAATACACATCCGCAACATGTACCCCTTTTCCGACAAGCTTTTTTGCTCCGTCCTTCAAGACGTCATCGTCATCGTACATCGCGTATATTACCTTATCTGCCATATTCTGTTATTCTAATGTCTATTTCTTTTTTATTCAATTGCCAGAGTTTAATCGTGTTTCTCCTCAATTCCACCCTCATGCGCATGACTATCCCAATAACCTTCACCATAACCAAAACCCTCTTTGTAATTCTCCCCTGAGGATTTCAATATCGACTTCAATTCATTTAGTGCAAGCACAGGGAAGAACCTTGCAAACAATAAGAATAAGAAGAAGAAAATACCGATTGTACCAATGAAAACTCCAATATCTACCCACGTCGGATGGAACATCGTCCATGAAGACGGAATAAAATCTCGATGTATAGAAGTAACGATAATAACAAATCGTTCAAACCACATTCCGATGTTTACAACAAGTGAAAGAACAAAGGTAAAGGCCAAGTTTCTTCTAAGCTTTTTGATCCAAAACAGTTGAGGTGAAATGACGTTACAGGTCATCATACTCCAATACGACCACCAATACGGACCAGTCGCACGGTTTATGAAGGCATATGCCTCGTATTCAACACCTGAATACCAGCTTATGAATAGCTCCGTAATGTAAGCTACGCCCACGATTGAACCCGTTACAATAATTACGATATTCATGTATTCCACGTGTTTAACGTGGATGTAATTTTCCAGATGCATTGCCTTTCTCATGATGAGTAGTAGGGTCAATACCATAGCAAACCCGGAGAAAACTGCTCCTGAAACGAAATAAGGAGGGAATATGGTTGTGTGCCATCCCGGAACAATAGAAGTTGCAAAGTCCATGGATACAATAGAGTGAACTGAAAACACCAGTGGGGTAGCCAAACCGGCAAGAACTAATGATACAATTTCAAACCGATTCCATGCTTTTGCGTTTCCTGTCCATCCGAAAGATAGAATGGAATATACCTTCTTTGTCAGTGGTCTTGTTACTCGATCTCTGATTGTTGCAAAATCCGGAATTAATCCTATGTACCAGAAGACAAGTGAAACTGAAAAGTACGTAGAGATTGCAAAAACGTCCCAAAGCAGCGGAGAGTTAAAGTTTACCCATAGTGATCCAAATTGGTTGGGAAGCGGAAGCACCCAGTAAGATACCCAAATTCTACCCATGTGAATTCCCGGGAAAACGGCAGCCATCATTACGGCAAAAATTGTCATCGCCTCCGCAGATCGGTTAATTGCCATTCTCCATTTCTGTCTAAAAAGCAAAAGAACAGCGGATATCAATGTACCTGCGTGTCCAATACCAACCCACCAAACGAAGTTGGTAATGTCCCAAGCCCATCCTACGGTCTTGTTCAAACCCCATGTCCCAATTCCAGTGCCGAGCAGATATAGAATACAACCTATACCCCATAAGGCAACAAGACCTGTTATGGTAACCAATAAATACCAAGTCTTAGGAGCATCATTCTCAATCGGCTTACACACATCTTCAGTGATGTCGTGGTACGACTTATCTCCTAAAATTAACGGTTCTCTGATCGATGCTTCTTTATGCATTCTTATCGTGTTTTAAACTTCTTTTTTAATGTGCATCATGTTCTTCTTCATGGCCACTTTCATGTCCATCTTCAACCACAGCAACATCTTCTTCTACATTTCTTACCTTAACCTTGTACCAAACATTTGGTTTAACGCCAATCTCCTCAAGAGACTGGTATGCTCTATCCGACTCAGCACTTTTTCGAATTGCAGATTCATTGTCATTCCAATCTCCAAATGTAATCGCATTCACCGGGCAAGAGTCAGCACAAGCTGTTGTCACATCTCCATCCTGAACAGGTCTACCTGCTTTCTTCGCTACGAGCTTACCTTCTTGGATCTTTTGAACACAGAAACTACACTTCTCCATTACCCCTCTTGATCTCACTACCACATCCGGGTTAAGGACCATCCTTCCAATTTCCTGTTGAGCAGGGTTGTTCTCATTAAATTTCTTATATCCTTGGTAGTTGAACCAATTGAAACGTCTTACTTTATAAGGACAGTTGTTCGCACAGTATCTTGTTCCAATACATCTATTGTACGTCATTTGATTCAATCCCTCATTGGAGTGTGTTGTCGCAGCTACTGGGCAAACCGTTTCACAAGGAGCATGGTTACAATGCTGACACATCATCGGCATGTAAACGACAGATGGACTTGCTTCTGAGATTTCCATCTTGTGATAATCGAATGTATTCGTTGTTGGGTCTTTCTCCCAAGCATTTCGATCATCGTCACCTACAGAAGAGAAGTATCTGTCAATCCTTAGCCAATGCATATCTCGTGATCTTCTTATCTCATCTTTTCCTACAACGGGAACGTTGTTTTCTGCAACACATGACACCAAGCAAGATCCGCATCCAATACAAGAAGACAAATCAACGGACATTCCCCATCTGTGACCCACATTTTCCACCGGATGAGCATCCCATAAATCTGCTTCCCCTACAGGCACTTCCTGATGCTTACCATCTTTAATTACTGACAATTTAAATGGCGGGTTGTAGGTTTCCGAATCAGCTGTAAGATAAGTCGCCAAGCTAGTTTCCCGAACAACCGACTCTCTGCCCATCACTGTGTGGTGGGTCTGTGAGCAAGCTAATGGATACGTTTCTGTTGTTGCTTCAACTGAAACACCAATCCCAGCCAAGCAAGAGTTCCCATTTTGCCATCCCCTTAATGCAAATGCATTTTGGCCAATCGCAACTAAATTTCCTGAATCGTCAGTTTCATAACCACCATACTTTCCGGTATAATAAGCTGCTTTACCTATTACAGGTTCAGTGCCTCCATGTGCTCCTCTACCATATCCCATTGCAATTCCGATGGTACCAGAAGCCTGTCCCGGCATCGGAAAAACTGGAAGTTTTAAACTTTTTTCGCCAACGGTAACCGATACGACCTTAGCTGGAGACTCCTGGCCAATATACAAGGAGTTCCATGCCCCGTAATCCGAAATTTCATCCGCATTATTTGCTTTGGCCTCTTCAGAAAGTCCACCTGGGAACATTCTTAGAACATCAGCCGGGGCCATAGTGACATAATTGTCCCAAGAAACCTTTGAAAGCGGATCCGGCATTTCCTGAAGCCAAGGATTTGCAGAATCTTTTCCAGTTCCAATTCCGGCTTTTTGATAAATGACCAGCTCCATTTCCTGAGGCTCAATGTCCGTGGCTTTAGAAACTGCCTGTTGAATATTTCCTGCAAACGATTGCGCGGCTGGCACCTCTTCTTTCACATCCAAAGATCCGTTGTGCACTGCCCAATTCCAAAATTCTGCAACGGTAGTATATTCTGTTTGCTTTGCAAATAGATTGCCTGCCCAATTCTCCGCGATATAGTCGTAGACAACTGTACTGTCTTTTGAGCTACTTCTAGCTGCTTCTCCAGCCCAAACCAAGAGCGACTCCTGAGCTTGTCGCGTATCGTATAAAGGTCTAATCACAGGCTGCGCCAAACTGTAGTGACCTGTTTTCGGATTGAAATCGTTCCAAGACTCCAAGTAATGATTGTCCGGACAAATATAACCGCACGCACTTGCCGTTTCATCGTCATACTGTGCAAAAGATACTGACAATTCACATGCTTCAATTGCAGTTCTCCACTGTTCACCATTCTCCATGAAATAAACAGGATTGGTGTCGTAGAAAATCACTGCATCTACCGAACCGGACGTTAGTTCGTCCTCTAATTTTTTTATCTCGTCATCGTTCGTTTTTCCCATTCCTATATTAATGGAATGATCAATTGTTTTACCGTAGCTCCCAAGGTGGTTGTTGATTGCGTTTACCACCATTTGAATATTCGTGTCATTTGATCCCGACACTACCAACGATGCTCCTCCAGCTGCAGTTAGTTCTTCACCAACTTTCTGGCAGTAAGCCGCCAAATTTTCCGGCGCTGCCTGACCACCTCCTCCGATGGCATGCAAAATACCGGCTGCGACGACTCCCTCCTCCGAGGGCTTAATTCTAACTCTCTGATCAGCGTTAGAGCCAGTTTGAGACATAATGGATTCAAACTGCCAATGTTTGGACATCCAACCACTTTCCGGTTTTCGGGTTTTTCCATATTGGCCTACATATTCTGTTGACATCAACCAACCATTGAGGAAATCACATCCTATACCGACAATTACTTTCGCGTTTGAAAAATTATAGTCAGGAATAAAATCTGAACCAAAACACTCCTGATTGGCTTTCCTGATTCCGCTGTAAGAAACTTCATCCAGCGTTACATGTTTAACATCTGCAGATACATTCGATTCAGCAGTTGTGGTTTCTGTTTCTTGAGGTACTTCTCCTGCAACCGGGTCAGAAGCTACAGCTTCAACCGAACCACCATATTTGTTTACAAATGCACTTATAGCTGAATTTGTAGATGGTGAGATTACGCTGCTCGTAACCAATCGAATCTTACCTCCTCTTTCCGCAATACTCTCTAGCTTTGAACCGATCTCTGCATCCACATCGCTCCAAGAAACAGGTAAACATCCTCCATCGGAATGGCGATGAGCTCCTTTCAATCTGGCCTCATTGTACAACGACAAGACCGATCCAATCATTCTGGGAGTTGCTGCCCCACGATTGATTCCAAATGAGCTATTTCCCTTTACTAAAATGGGTCTTCCTTCTCTTGTTTTCACCAAGATGGAGCCGTAATCGTTTCCATCGTAGAAGGTGGAAGCATACCAGTTTGCAATCCCCGGAGTAATCTCTTCCGGTTTGTTTACATAAGGAATGGCTTTAATTACCGGCTTCTCACAAGCTGCCAATGATGCCGCTGCGACGCTAAAGCCTAAAAACTTCAGAAAATCTCTTCTGTCCGTAGTGAACCCACTGACTTCTTTACTACCGACAAACTCTTCTACCGATAGTTCAGCAGGAAATTCGTTGTTTTTTTTCTCAACAAATTCAGGACTCTCAGTCAGTTCGTCAAATCCCTTCCAATATTTTTTGTTTGTTGCCATGGTCTACTCTTCCAAATAGATTAATAGTGACACTTCGCACATTCCCAACCTCCAAGTTCTTTAACGGTAATCGTACCGTCTTCACCTTTGAACTTTTTCAATAGTTCGGGATTGTTTTTCAGTCGTTTGTGAATTTCATCATAATAAGAGTCTTTCTCAGCTCCTAATACATTTACTCCGGTCACATTGTGACACTCAATACACCAACCCATAGTCAACACAGGCTTGGTCAGTTTAGTTGTTCCCTCCAGTTTATTGATTTCTTCAACCGAAGCGACTTTACCACCATTGTATGTTTGAACATCTCCGTGGCACTGAATACAATCTATGCCTCCCACTTTTACGTGTTGTGAGTGATTGAAATAAACATGATCCGGTAGGTTGTGCACCTTGTTCCAAGCAATTGGACCAGTACTTAATGAATCGTAATAAGCATTATCGTCTACACTATATCCTGCAGCACTGTGAATTTTACCGATCTCTTCTCCTTTGAAGTATGTACCCTCCTGAATGCTTCTGTGGCAATTCATACATATGTTCACCGAAGGTATTCCAGCGCTTTTCGATTTCTCAACGCTGCTGTGACAGTATTTACAGTCAATCTCATGTTTACAGGCATGAACAATGTGAGAGAATTTAATCGGCTGAGAGGGCTCATACCCTTCTACCACATCGATTTGTGCAGCTCGCCACCCAAGATCTGATAGCGCTATGAGCAAAACAACCACACCGAACAGACTCACCCAAACTTTATTTCGCCACAACCAGTCTTTTGTGATTTCCATGTACGTATGATCATCATCCGTTTGAAAATCATCAGAGGTTTCTTTTAATCTTCGGTTAACACCAGCCAATCCGAAAATCACGACGGCCAAAATGATCGCAATTGCCAGGAGCCACTTCCACTTCCCACTACTTTCCTTTTCTTCTATCAAATAAGGTGTTGGACAGCCATCATCTCCAGCTACTTTTTCCGGCTCCGTAAATGCCTCGACGTATGCAAATATGTTGTCTATCTCCTGATCGTTAACCGCCTGTGGGGTCATTGCACTAGGGTCGTACGACTCCAACTCCTTTGCTCTGGCAGACTCCCCCGAGCTAATCAATGCTCCGGCGTTCTTTACCCATCTATATAAATTTTCCGATTCTCCAGCATCCGCCCAACGCTGAACAGCGCCTTTCAAAGCAGGACCCGTCTGACGTTTTAAGGGATGGTGACAAGAGGCACAGTTGTTCTTAAACAGAGCTTCTCCAGCTTCCGCATCACCCTGAGCAAACGAGTTCAATGACCCAAAGAAAATTGTTAAAATTATTAGGGCTTGTAAGGCCCAGCTACCTATAAAAGGTGTACGAGTGTCCAATTTCATCTTCCGTTCTTAAAGAATCCTCAACAATAACGGGACAAAAATAAAAGAGACTTCCTATTAGAAGGACTAAATGTCATGAAATTGTAAGACACTTCTACAATTTATAATGATTCTAAATAAGGGTTGAGGGAAATTCTTGAGTAAAGCACTGCTGAATTTCGTGCTATGTTGCAAACATATGGCATGATTTGTGACCATTAATTATGAAATATTTACATTTGACCAACGAACAGATTGATGAAATTTCACATTACCCTATTTTTAATTTTTTCAGTCCTTACGGGGATGAGCCAAGAGCAGTGGACGCAGCCTAATCCAAATGACTCTATTGTGACTGATAGTATCCTGGTAAAACTAGACACCATACGAAGCTTACAAATGGCCTCACCCGGGAAAGTGACGATATACAAAGACCCCAGGATCGATCAAGTTAATCAATTGGAAAGAGGAAACGTTCGTTTAACAAAAACGGGATATCGAGTTCAAATTCTCCTCAGTCAAAATAAGGAAGAGGTGAATTCACTTAAGGCCAAATTGATTAAAAAGCACGACGAGCACAATGTTTACGTCAACTGGCAACAACCTAATTTTAGTTTGAAGATCGGTGATTTTTACACTCGCCAGCAAGCTGTGGAATTCAAATACGAAGTTTCAAAAGAGTTTCCTGCCGCCATTGTTGTTAAGGACAATATTGAATTGCCAAAACTGATCACGAATCAATAAAATAACAGATTACTCTGGGCGGAAAGAATTACAGCTTTCTTGCTACTTCCACTTCTTCGAAGGCTTCAACTATATCTCCCACCTTGATGTCGTTGTACTTCTCGATATTTAAACCGCACTCATACCCATTTTTCACCTCCTTCACATCGTCTTTGAACCGTTTCAAGGACCCTAATGTACCGGTGTATATTACGATACCTTCTCTAATCAGTCTTATCTGCGAATTTCGGCTGATGGTTCCTTCCGTCACAAAACAGCCAGCAATTGTTCCCACTTTAGAGATCTTGAACGTTTCCCGAACTTCGACAGATCCCGTTATACTCTCCTCGATATCTGGAGACAGCATTCCTTCCATGGCATCTTTGATTTCCTCAATGGCCTTGTAGATGACTGAATACAGTCGAATATCGATTTCCTCTTTCTCGGCCAATTTTCGAGCCTGCAGTGAAGGTCGCACCTGAAAGCCTAGAATAATCGCATCCGAAGCCGTAGCTAGTAGAACATCCGACTCTGAAATTTGCCCGATTGCCTTGTGAATTATGTTTACCTGTATCTCTTCCGTGCTTAGTTTAATCAACGAGTCAGAAAGAGCCTCAATGGAACCATCCACATCACCTTTCACGATCAAATTAAGCTCTTTGAAATCTCCAATTGCAAGACGTCTTCCAATTTCATCCAACGTAATGTGTTTGGTTGTTCTTATACCTTGCTCTCGTTGCAGCTGCTGCCTTCTTGTTGCTATTCCTTTGGCTTCTTTTTCATCGTCCATAACATTGAATCGATCACCAGCTGCTGATGGGCCATGCATTCCCAGAATTGATACTGGATAGGATGGTAGCACTTCTTTCACAGACTCACCTTTTTCGTTGTGCATCGCCTTTACTTTGCCCATCTGCGTACCTGCTACCAATACATCTCCTATATTCAGGGTTCCTGCTTCGACTAACAACGTTGTAACATAGCCACGCCCTTTATCTAGTGTAGATTCGATCACAGTACCTACAGCTTTCTTATCCGGATTGGCCTTCAGCTCTAGCATTTCAGCTTCCAGGAGCACCTTTTCAAGAAGATCTTCAACTCCTTTTCCCGTTTTCGCGGAAACTTCTTGGCTTTGGTATTTTCCACCCCAGTCTTCAACCAAGATATTCATTGCCGATAACTGTTCCCTTATTTTATCGGGGTTGGCCTCTTCCCTATCGCATTTGTTGAATGCAAATACCATGGGAACTCCCGCTGCCTGCGCGTGATTTATCGCTTCTTTGGTTTGTGGCATCACCTCATCATCTGCAGCGATGATGATAATCGCCACATCCGTTACCTGTGCACCACGAGCTCTCATTGCAGTAAATGCTTCGTGACCCGGTGTATCCAAAAACGTGATTCTTCTTCCTGACTCTCCCTGCACATTATATGCTCCAATATGCTGAGTTATACCTCCTGCTTCCCCCTCCGTAACCTTTGCATCCCGAATGAAGTCAAGTAAAGATGTTTTTCCGTGGTCAACGTGACCCATAACCGTTACAATCGGCCACCTTGGCTTCAAATCTTCCGCGTCGTCTTGTTCTTCTTCAATGGTTTCTTGTACGTCTGCGCCAACAAATTCAACAGTGTATCCAAACTCTTCCGCCACCATAGTCAGCGTTTCCGCATCAAGACGCTGATTAATCGACGCAAAAATTCCGATCGACATGAGTGTAGAAATTATGTCAGTAGGATTTTTATCCATCATGGTAGCAAGCTCAGATACTGTAACAAATTCCGTTACTTTCAGAACCATGTCCTCTGACTGCTGGAGCATCATTTCTTCCTCTCGCTTTTCTGCGTGAGCATCCCTCTTTGCTCTTCTTTGCTTTACCGCCTTGGATTTTCCTTTTCCGCTCAGACGCGCTAACGTGTCTTTTATTTCTTTTTGAATTTCTTCCTGAGAAACTTCGTTTTTCTGCTGATCTTTTCTACCTGTCTTTCGGGCCTGCTTTGCAACGTTCGCACCAGTCTTTTCTATATTGACCTTCTTGATGCGTTTTCTTTTTCGCTTTTGTGCATCTTTACCGGCAGACGATTTTTCTTTTTCTTTCGGAAGCTCAATTTTACCCAAAACCGTAGGGCCTGACAACTTTTCGGTTTGAGCCTTAATTGTCTCTACTTTTTCTTCTTCCTTAGGCTGCTCTTTCTCCTTCTTTTCAGCACTCTCTTCCTTCTTTTCAATTTCGGTTGGCTTTTCCTCTTTCTCTTTTTCACTTTTCGGAGCAGGGTCTACCTTGTCCAAATCAATTTTTCCTACCACCGAGGGCCCAGTCAATTTTTCCTTTGGGGATATGGGTTTTTGCGCTTCTAATTGCGCTTCTTCTTCTGCACGATCTATGGTGATGGTCTTTCTTTCTTCGGCTTTCTGGCGGCTCGCTTCATCCGCTTTCACCTTCGCCCCTCTGTCCGCCTGAAACTCATCCAACAACAGCTCATAGATCTCCGCGTCCAATTTGGTGTTTGGACTTGTATCTATGTCTTTACCCTGTTCCGACAAGAAATCAACGATGGTACTTATACCAACATTCAATTCTTTCGCTACTTTACTTAACCTCTTTGGTGCTGCCATAAATCGTTATTGTCGACTAAAATAATAATCCTAAAGTCAATTTTTATTGGTAAGTATATTAAGTTTATGGTTACCCATACAATTAATCAAATTCTGATTGAAGTATTTTAATTACTGCTCCAATCGTTTCTTCTTCTAAATCTGTTCTTTTCGCCAAGTCTTCAGCTGGAATTTCCAATACGGAACGTGCTGAATCACAACCAATTGACTTCAGCTGATCCAATATCCAGTGATCGATCTCATCTGCAAATTCTTCCAGATCAACATCATCAATTGCTTCTGTACCTTCACGATATACATCCAGTTCCAGTTCAACCAGCTTGCTTGCCAGCTTTATGTTGTGCCCGCCTTTTCCAATAGCAAGAGAAACCTGATCCGGTTTCAGATATACATCCGCACGCCCACCGTCATTATCAATATCCATTGAAACAATTCTGGCCGGGCTCAATGCTCTTGTAATCAGTAGCTGCATATTGTTGGTCCAATTGATCACATCAATATTTTCATTTCTAAGCTCACGTACAATTCCGTGAATCCTGGATCCTTTCATTCCAACACAAGCACCTACCGGATCGATTCTGTCATCATAAGACTCCACAGCCACCTTTGCACGCTCACCCGGTTCTCTCACAATTTTTCTTATTGTAATCAGTCCGTCAAAAACTTCAGGAACTTCAAGTTCAAAGAGTCTTTCAAGGAATTCTGGCGCCGTTCTGGACAGAATAATTACAGGGTTATTGTTTCTCAAATCTACTTTTAATACTACGGCTCTAATACTATCGCCTTTCTTAAAATAATCGGTTGGTATCTGCTCCGATTTTGGCATGATCAACTCATTGCCTTCATCATCCAGCACAAGAATTTCTCTTTTCCAGATCTGGTAGACTTCCCCGGTGATTATTTCACCCACGCGTTCTTTGTACTTCTTGTAGATGTGATCTTTTTCAAGCTCTAAGATTCTTCCGATCAGATTTTGCCTTAGAGACAAAATGTTCCGTCTTCCGAAATCTTCGAATTTGATTTCCTGAGAAACTTCTTCCCCTACTTCAAAATCAGGCTCTATTTGTATCGCATTTGCGTATGAAATTTGGGTGTTTGGATCTTCCACCTCCCCATCGTAAACGATCTCTCTGTTCAACCAGATTTCTAAATCTCCTTTATCTACGTTAATGATCACATCTATGTGCTCATCTGTTCCGTATTTTTTCTTGAGCATCGATCTAAAGACATCTTCGAGGATCCTCATCATCGTAACTCGATCAATGTTTTTGAATTCTTTAAACTCCGAAAATGACTCAATCAAATTTGCCGTGTCCATTGCATATCTTATTTAAATGAAATAACAAGTTTAGTTTGTTTTATATCTGTAAAAGGAATCTCGTATCGATTGACTACCAATTCCTTTTTCTTTTTTCCTTCTATTTTTTCCTTTGTTTCCTTTTCAAGGATCACTTTCTCATCATCCACAGCTATTATTTTGCCATCCTGGCTGCCATGTGATTTGAATGTTACCTTGACTTCTCTCCCTATATTTTTGGTATATTGTTTATGCACTTTAAACGGTTGATCCATGCCCGCAGAAGAGACCGATAGTTGGAAATCTTCTTCATCACGGTCTAAATTGTGCTCGATGTTTCGGCTTACTGCCACACAATCATCAATGGATACTTTTCCCGATTCTGCATCAAGAAACAGCTGAATGTCGTTACTCGGCGAAATCTTCAAGTCTACAATGAAGAGGTCTTTTCCAATCTCTTCAATTCGGTCTTGCGCTAATTTTAACACTGTTTCTGTACCAATCATATTCCTTCAAATGTGACCTTCTTTTGCATAAAAAAGGGGGACTTTCGTCCCCACTTCATCTTTTAATCACTATTTGATGGCACAAATATACAAAATAATATTTCGCACACAAATTATCTTCTCAGTTTGGGCTGTCCTCCCTTACTAACCACTACTTCTTCTAAATTTCCGTCTTTGTAGATCGCATGGTAAATCACCTTGTCTCTTTTCCCATATATGATCATTGCTCCGTGCATTTTATTGATCTTGTAATTGGTCTCAGACATTTTGGCCCCACGTCTTCCGTACTGTATCGTTTGACCGTGTAGTTTCCCATCTTTGAATTCATTCTTATAAGCGACAATTACTCCGCCCGGATAGTAATGCTTCCAAACACCTTCTTTTTGACCATTTTTGTATGGACCTTCCGCCGTGATTTTTCCATCTAGCTGGCTGTACGACTTCCATTGTCCGTCCTTATAACTCACCTCCTTAAACCTAGATTGTTCCAATATTACTTCTTCCATTTTGCTCTTGTCTTTTACAATTTTCCAGGTCCCTTCGTCCCGCAAATTGCCATTGTCGAAGTAGTATTTCCATGATCCTGTTTTCATGTCTCGTTCATAGGCCCCTTGGTAAGACAATGTTTCATTTGGATACCATCCTTTCCACGACCCCTGCATGAGGCCATCATGGTAGTCTCCTTCGTCTTTTTTATGCCCGTTCTGATACCAGCTGGTCCAGGTCCCTTCTTGCTTTCCATTCTTGTAGCTTCCTTTTTGTAGCAGCTCGCCACCTTCAAACCAAGTTGTCCACTCGCCTTCTTTCACATCTTCTGAATATGTGCCGACTCTCCATTTAGAACCATTGGAATAAAAATACTCCCATTCTCCTTCCCTCTTTCCTGCCGCATAAGACCCTCTGTAATGCACTTTCCCACTGGGGTAATAATACACCCAATGTCCACTTTGCAAATCCTGTTCGAAATCACCTTCCATATCGGTTTGGCCATTCCTGTCACGCCATATCCAATGACCTACTTTTTTACCCATTTCCCAATTGCCCTCTCGCAACACAATCCCGTTTTTAAAGTATGCCTTGTACTTTCCATCGAGCTGGTCATTTGAAAAGTTCGCTTCTCTATCTATTGCTTCGCCATCGATGAAATAAAACTTCCAATGACCAACCTTCTTTCCATTATCGTGTTGACCTATTATTCTGGGTTTACCTGCCGGATTGTATTTGGCATATGGCCCTGTCATAAGACCATTTTCATAAGTTGTCTTTTCTTTGATCGTGTATTCGCTGTGACGGGATTCAAGCACGCCCTCTCCATTCTCCACCGCCTGCTCGCCATTTTCATACCAATAATTCCACAAGTATCTTAACGAGTCATTGTACTCGAATTGTTCCTTGATCTGGTGTTCCGGAAATTGCAATGAGGGTTGATACCAAACTGTCCAGTATCCCACTTCCTTTCCCATACTGTAATTGCCCTCTTCCGCGGGAGCTCCATTCTTGAAGTACGAGAAATATGTGCTGTCCTGAAATCCCCATTTGAACCACCCTGTCTGTTGCAATTTTCCGTTTTCATAGAACCTCGACACTTTTCCATTGAGCTGTCCGCGATTATAATGAGCTATCTCTTGCTTTTTTCCGTTTTGATAATAAAATATCCATCTACCCTGCTTTGTTCCAATATCATTCCAGCCTTTGCTGTTAACGTAACCTTCGCTTCTAAGAATGGTGCTGTCCATGTCCCAATACGTGCGCACTTTTTCAACACCCAGCAACCCAGTGATCGTGTTTGAATATCCGTCCTCCTGACCAAAACTTATTCCGGCCAATCCCATTAAACATAAGCCCAAGATGTACTTCATTGATCTACTTATTAGTGTGGCTAAATTAGCAACTGAATCAATACCAAACGATCTGGTCACTATAACCTATGAACAACATATAGTTACAAATCAAACTCGTCGCAAATGCTTTATCACGTATAACCACAGACGATTATCCATTGTCTATTCTTTTTGATCTATTGGAAAGATTTGGTCATAAAATATTTGATGCAATCTAGCCCGGATGGATAAGGTATTGATCTTGTTATTCAAAGGGTCCGGGTATACTCTATTGCTGCAGAATACAAAGATGAAATCATTTACAGGATCAACCCAAACACAAGTGCCGGTAAAACCAGTGTGTCCATATGCCGAAACAGGGCAATCGTATGCTTTAGTAGAAGATGTGTCCCCTGTTGGTTTATCAAAACCCAAACCTCTCTCGCTATCCGGCTGGAGGCAGGTAAAAAGTGCAATGGTCGTATCTCTGATGTAGCGTCTACCTCCATATTCACCACCATTCAAGATCATTTGACAGAATACACCAACATCCTTTGCACTTGAGAACAAGCCTGCACTTCCCGCCTCACCACCAAATAATGCAGCTGTTGGATCATGCACATATCCTTTCAGCACAGCTCCCCTCCAGTAGGTGTCGTATTCCGTTGGAGCTATCTTAATCAAATTGGTGTCAAGTTTGTTCAATGGATTAAAGCACATTGTTTTTAACCCCAAAGACCTGTAAAACAGACTGTCTAAGTACATTGAGTACGACTGTTCTTTCGGCACCTTTCCCACCATCAATTTGTAGATCATGTTCATGTTTATATCGCTGTATTTGTATTGCTTTTCGGGATCTAGTTTTACAGCATTCAACATATACCATAGTGAATCATAATAGTCCGCATCTAAATAAAAATTGTCCGAGATTTTGATGGCGAAATCTGGATGCTGGTAATCGCAATAATATTTATCCCACCTGCCCATCGAATCGTTTTGATATTGGTAGAATTTCTTCAGCCGTAATCCCGATGCTGCTCCGGATTTGTGCTCAAGTAACTCTCTGAAGGTAACCCCTTCGAATGTGCTTTTTTTACCCAGCTTCTTTTCCAGAGAGTCCGGCAAATAGATGCCAAGAGAATCGTCTAAAAGAAAGGTCTTGCTATCAAAAAAAGTCATAAATGCAGGTGTCGTTGCCAATATTTTAGTAAGTGATGCCAAATCATAAACGTCCGTATTACGCACAGGCCGAATTTTGTCGTAGGTATGATGGCCGAATGATCGATCATAAATAATCTTTCCATTTTTTATGGCTACAATTTGACAGCCCGGCGCCGCCTCCGTGAATATCATTTCCCGAGCAATGGACCGTACTCTTTGAAGTGAATCCGTGTGGATACCCACCTCTTCCGGCAGGGCATATTCCAACCGTGTTTTGTTTGTTGTCAACCCATAACCTGCCTTGAACACCCCATGAGACTTTCGGAGACGACCTTTGATCATAATCCCTCCGTAAATTGCTTCCGCAAGATTCTGTGGACCTAAACTGTACTCACCATACACTTGCATCACAGTAGTAAAGTCTTCCAAATATTCCAGATTTTTGGAGAAACCAATGTTTACAATGATTAAGTCCAACTGGTCGTCGAGAGTGGAAAGCTCCTCCAGATCCTTGGCGCTGGTCGTGTCGAGTTTTCCCTGAATGAGCAATACAAGCTTTCCAAATGACTTGAATCTTCCTACCCTAAATTTGCCTTTGCTAACCTTGAAATATGCAACGTCTTCGAACTTGTTCAATTCTTCATACAGCTGTCCAAATTTTGCGCCTCTATAACTGACCAGGCCGGTTTTAATTGCGTTTATGTCACGAACTGGAACGCTGTTATTTTCATTCTTCAAAAGAACCAATGATTCTTTCTTTATTTGCTCAGAAACTCCTCTTAATGGAATATGAAATTGACTTAAATACTCTTGTTTGTTTATAGGCTCGTTGGATTTTCTCATCCACGTTTTAGCAATAAGAATATTTCTAACTCGATCATCCAATTCTGAGATATCGATCTGATTTGTTTCAAGTTTTTCCTTGACCACTTTTTTAAATCTTTTAATACATGCTGAATCCGACGACTGTGCATAAAACAGATCTGCTCCCCATTTAAATTGCGAGCAACATCGAACAGTATCCTGTTCATCTGTGTTAAGTGAAGCAAGGAGGCCTCCTCGATCAAATCGTTCCTTGCTGTAATTGCTGTCTCTGAAAACAAAGGGATCGGCGGGATAACATGAACGCTCAATTCCTATTGATATCAATCCTGAATCGATCAGCTGCTCTATCATCTGGTTCACTTCTTTCTCCTTGGAAGTAGTTTGCATCGAGTCTTTTTCACAGATTCGGTATGAACCAGCAACCATAACCTGGCCGTTTGACCTACACGAGTTCATCGTAGAAATTGCCTTTTGCACATATCTCGAAGAAAAATCAGCCCATGGGCTATAGGATGAGTCATTGCATGGAACATCCATCATGCAGAAGTTCACCCCCAGGTAATTGAATAGCTGCTGTTTCAATGAAAGCACGCTGTCAAACGTTTCCTCAGAAAGGCCAAACAAACCAATTGGCAGCAGCTCGCCAGACAATAAAGATTCGGGAAAATCAATTGACCCTGCTCCCACAAATAGAGGAATGTCTTTGTTTAAATTCTGATTTGCTAGATGGATCAAATCCTCTAAATCACTGTCTATTATACATCCACCATAGTTTTGTTCAAAAAGATTGCTATCAAACCTGCTCATTTCAATCACAAAGAGCTGATTCAATTTTTCATCCAATGACAGTTCGTTCAAAACAGAATCTGCCCAAGATGTTTGAACACCATAAAATGGAAGCGCGCGCACTTTTTGTGTTGGCAGTTCTTGTTCATTACAGCTTATGAACAACATTAGTATAGCCAACGCCATATAAATTCGAAATGCCATATTCTAAATTAACGGATATAAATTGCCTTTTCTTACTCGCCAATTAATAGTTGTCCATGGGAAGTTTTTAACTGTCACTTGGGTTACTTCTAGAAAGCATTTGGTATAAAAGCGTATGAAACTTATAAGAGCCATTATTTTTCTGACCGTTTTGTGCTCATGTTCAATTGGTGATTTCGAAATTAGAACAGTTCAAAAGCCCATCGATTCTTCAAAAGGAATCGATGATGTTCTTTCCAAATTAGAATCGATTGAATATGATGAACTTTCGGAAGCCTATAAAAAAGAAACCGGACATGTGGGTGCGTATATAAAAATGGTAAAAAACGGAACATTTTACCGACTGAACGAAACTGACACGGAAAAATATATTGTAGGTAGGATTAAAATCGGTGAATTGGTAAGTCATGACGACAATCTATTCAACAATTGGGTATTCGGCGCCAAAAGTTATCAACATATCTGGCTGATTGACAAGGAGTTGCTTTACAAAATTCTAGAGCTAAAAAATGAGCTGGCAAAAAGGGGGTACAATTCTGATGGGTTTCAAATAAAAAATGGTCATAGGCATCCCACCCATAACAGTAGAATTGGCGGCGCAAAAAAGAGCCAGCATATCGCAGGAAAGGCAGTTGACATAGTCGTCTTGGATATTAATAGAGACGGAAAATCAAATCAATCAGATAAAGAAATCGTTCTCGAAATCTTAGAAGAAAAAGTTATCCGAAACAAAGGAGGAATAGGAAGGTATCCCGGGACAATGGTCGTTCACTTTGATGTTAGAGGTAAAAAAGCCCGTTGGGACAGCTATTAGGGTCGTTGGTCATTAAATAGCAATTCGTTAACACATTCATGAAACCATTTTAATAAGCATTCGTTAACTTACTTAGAATAACAGCGCATTGCATTCATTTATAGCGCGTTAGGAAGATAGACATGTTAAAATCGGTAAAAATCGCAATTATTGGCGATTACAACTTTAAGATTCCAAGCCACCTGCACACCAATGCGGCATTCCGTCATTGCGAAAATCATTTTGATTTCAGCATAAATACCTTTTGGGTTAATTCTGGTGATCTCAAAGAGAGTTTGCCAAATGCCCTCTCCAATTATACCGGGGTTTATCTAGCCAACGGCCCCTACAAGGAGCCTTATACCATTCTGAAGGCAATTGAGCACATTCGTGAGCAAAACATTCCTTTTCTTGCCGTAGACAAGACCTACAAGTTTGTCTTGATTGATCTATTTGAAAACGTGCTTGGTTTTAGCTCGGTAAAACCGGATGTTGACAAACAAAATGAAAAGCTGAACATCCAAAATCTTTATGAACAAAAGCTGATCTACTTTGATGAAGACTGCACCATTCATGATTGTTATGGAAGAAGAACCAGCTACGAGTATTCCGGTGAAAAATTTCAGCTTGATCCAAATTTTGCACACGAACTCAAAGAGAAAGGTGTCAATTTTTGCGGTTCAGATGACGATCAAAATTTACAAGCAATTGAATACAGCAGAAATGACTTTTTTGTGTCGGCCATGTTTAACCCCTTAGTCAACTCAACAGAAGATATGCCGCACCCTTTAATAACTGGTTTAATTTCTCACGCCATGGAGGTTAAAAAAAAATCTCTGTCGATAGCTGAGGATCAGCTGGATTCCAGCACAACGGGGTACCAACATCAAATGGTATAAACCGGACTCGTTTTTACGATTTTCATGAAAAAGGCAGTGCGTTTAGACTGACATTTCCTCCAGATACGATCACTCCTACTGTTTGACCCGCAAATTGTGATTTGTTTTTAATCAGCGCCGCCAACGGAACCGCCGATGACGGCTCAATAATAATCTTCATTCTCTCCCAAACCAGTCTCATTGCATCAACAATTTCACTTTCCTCTACGAGAAAAATATCTTCAACCAACTCCTTTATGATTGGAAAATTAACATCCCCCAACGAAGTTCTCAATCCATCCGCAATTGTTTTTGGGTTCTCAACAGGAATAATGAAGCCTGCTTTTAACGATTGGTGTGCATCATCTGCTCCGGATGGCTCTCCACCAAATACACGCACACCACCAGCAAAACCTTTTTTTGCAAGTGCCGTTCCCGCAAGAAGGCCACCTCCTCCAACAGGTGTAAAAATGGCATCGGGTTCACCTATTTGATCAAAAAGCTCCATCCCTGCAGTTGCATTGCCCATGATTACCTCTATCTGATTAGAGGGATGAAGCATTGTTGCTCCTGTTTCTAGTATCACCCTTTCTGCGGTCTCCTCCCTAGCCTGAAGCGTTGGTGCACACTCTATTACCCTGGCTCCATAGCCAATTACAGCTTCCTTTTTAATACTTGGAGCACTGCTCGGCATGACTATGGTTGCTTTTATCCGATTCATTTTTGACGCAAGGGCTACGGCCTGAGCAAAATTTCCTGAGCTATGTGTAACCACCCCTTTTGATTTTTCTGATTTCGAAAGGGATAAAACTGCATTTGCCGCGCCTCGCATTTTAAAAGCTCCCATTTTCTGAAAATTCTCACACTTAAAATGTACACTCAGGCCTAACATCTTATTAATTGCACTAGAGCTGAGCACCGGTGTTTTATGAATAAAGGGCGCTATCTTTTTTGCAACTTCGGTGAGCTCGTTTTTTGTGTTCATTTGTCTGTTTTCTTAATGTACTTTCCTGTTTTCTTGTCTCTATCAATTTGATCATAAGACAACACCAACCCATGCATACAGACAAAAACACCATTTGACATCGTTTGAACTGCTGCAATGGCTAACCCAAGATTTACATCAGCATCTGTGTCTACAAACTTTTGAGGTCGCATTGCTCCGGTAAGCACAATTGTTTTTCCAAGATTATGGTTTGCCAGGTAGTGTGCAGTATTTGATAAGGTGTCGGTTCCATGAGTAATAATGAGCTTCTCGGAATTGGTTTTTTCGATCATCTTCTTTAAATGCTGTAAATCAGCTTCCGTAATCTCAAGACTGTCTTTCTTAAATGCTGAAATTACATTGTACTCAAACGAGGGGTTGAGTTTTTCCAATACCCTCTCCAATGCAGGTTCGTGAATTTCAAAGGCCCAACCATTCGAAGAATGAGGATAGTCCTTATCAATAGTGCCTCCTGTTTGAATGAATGTAATGTTCATTGTGCTATCTCATTAATACTTCAAAAACCCCACTTAAAAACAGCATTTTCATACTAGCGCTAAAGTAACGATTTCTGCACGTTTGAAACAAACCACATCAAGATCAGTGACGTTTTTTATCCTCTAAAAGAAATGGAAAACGACTACAGAGATCTGCAATCTTTAATCGGTCAATTCAGCAAATTCTTTTGCTGCGTAGGTCAAAATGATATCTGCCCCAGCTCGTTTAATGCTTAGCAGCATTTCCTGCATAGATAATTCATAATCCAACCACCCGTTTTGTGCCGCTGCTTTAAGCATTGCATACTCTCCTGAAACGTTGTATGCCGCTATTGGCAGACGAACCTCTTTCTTCAGCAAATGAACAATATCCAGGTAGCATAAGGCAGGTTTAACCATTAAAAAGTCAGCACCTTCTATCATATCGAGCTGTGCCTCCCTAAGCGCCTCAATTTTATTTGCGGGGTCCATTTGGTAGGATTTCTTATCTCCTTCTTTGGGAGCGGATTCCAATGCATCCCTAAACGGACCGTAGAATGCACTCGCATATTTCGCGGTATAGGACATAATTGAGACCTCCTGAAAACCATGTTCATCCAGTTCTTTCCGTATGAAGCCAACCCTTCCATCCATCATATCCGAGGGCCCAATAACATCAATCCCTGCATTTGCCTGTGCCAAGGCCATTTTACCAAGAATGGGCAGGGTTTCGTCATTCAGGATTTTCCCTTGACTGACCAGCCCGTCATGTCCGTCAGAAGAATATGGATCCATCGCTACATCACTAATCAAGCACGTTTCAGGAAAACGGGCTTTAATTTGCTTAATGGCTTTTAGATAAAAATTACGCTCATTGAAGGAATAACTTGCATCAGCATCTTTGAGATGATCTTCAAGACCCGGGAAGAGAACAAAGCTATGGATGCCCAATTTGAGACACGATTCAATTTCATGCAATAACATGTCACAAGACCACCTTTTTTGGTTCGGCAAACTTTTAATTGGCTCGGAAATGTCCTTTCCATCCACAAGAAACAACGGATAAACCAAATCATTAACGGTTACGGTCGTTTCCTTAACCAACGAACGGATACTTTCAGATTTTCTGTTTCTACGAGGTCTGATCATAGCTGCGCAATAAAGTTGCAAATATAATCAATGTTTGAACAGAACAGCATAATGCCTAGCGCGCGTGAAAATGTAGGATCGCCATTAATTCTTTACGAACTTTTTCAGAATCACGTCACCCTTCCCATTGATAAATCTAAGCAGGTAGACTCCTGCTGACAGATCGCCTACATTCAGATTGGTATTACCGCTAAATGATTTGGACCTCAATACTGCACCTGTAATTGAAAGCAATTCTATTCTGACAGGGGTTGTCGAAATCTTATCTGACATTTCTACAAACAATCTGTTACTCACCGGGTTGGGGTACAAGATTATATCCGAAGCCTCAAGATCATCCATCCCTAATGTCAATTCTTCTTGGTAATCTGCATTCGGCACATAAGAACACCTTTCCCATTGGTTCCCGTTATAAAATTGACCTACATGCAGAACAAAACGTTCGCCTGTATACAGAACACTATGGAAAAAGGCATAAGTCGTGTCCTGATGAAGATCGATGAGAGAGTCAAGAACAATATCTTCCAATATCAAACAGGGTAAGTTTGCCATATTATTCATCTCCATCACACTGATTCTATGATTGCCCGTTTCGCCAGCCAGAACTTGCATCGGTAATGAACCATATTGCATAAATACGCTCAAGGAATTCAAACTAAGGAATGCCGAATCCTGAACAAAACTAATGCTCGGCGCGTCACTAACCGTGCTATACAGCTTCCCCCCATCCTTTCCATCCAGCTGGCTGGTAGCATCGTTTCTCCAAGCTACTATCGCTTCATCGAAGTACAGGTTTTCATCAGATTCTAACCTAAGCTTCAAATTGGTCTTATCCTCTATTGATTTAACAAACCTTGGATCTGCTTCGCTTTTGGCATCTTCGGAAATGGTCAGCTGTGGGTTCAAGTCGTTTGCATGGACCCAAAAAGATTGAGAAGAGGCAATATCGGCGCCTACGTCATTTGTCCCAATTCCTCCTGTTCCTCCAACATATAAACCATAATTTCCTGCTGTTGCATTCCAAATCCAGATCGCATCGTCGATTGCAGTTTTATCCGCAACTGGTATACTATCCCAATCGATCGAGCACACATATGGGTTTCCGATCAAATTCCAACCCTCCTGATCAATTCCTCCTGCATCGTCTTGGTAGTCGAGTGAAATCGTTTGAGTTCCAACAATAGGTACGCCGGTTATTTCCGTTGTTAGCGCTCCTGAACCAATGTACACCCTGTGCCCCGTATTATAATTTATCGTATCCGTAATGTTCCCTGCGGATACCCACCCATTATTTTTGTCTCCATTGGCATTGTTCTCGTTGTATGTCAATACGCTTGACCAACCAAAGCTCGGATAATCTGATCCGGTAAAGCCAGACATCGTGATTCCGTCATTGCGCCAATCATCAAGTGTTTTGTCCTGCACTCCTGTGGTCATTTCTCGCCATCCTGTATTTCCAAGTGCAAGGTATCTTTGTATAGAAATTTGACCTAAAAAGGGATTGGTAAACGCACAGCTTGCTGTTCCTGTGTGGACGGTCCCCGTGGCAGGAGGTGTTCCGGATGAATACTCCGGATTGCCGGATGGATCATTGAAGACGTAGGCGTTTTCGGTTTCATACAATCCCGCTGTGTATGTGAGCTGATAATTTGATCCAGAAGGAACGTTTATTGTAACACTTGAACCTGCACCTTCTGCATTAAAAACTCCATAAAGCTCACCGTCGATATAGACCGTTACGGTTCCGCCGTTCCATCCGTCACCGTATGAATCGGTCATTACCAACTGATATTTACACAAATTTCTAACCGCTGACATTCTTCCAGTGGCCATCGAATTGGAAATCAGTGTTGCTCTATTGTTGGGTATAAAAGGTCCTCCTTTAAGCCTTAGACTGCCCTGAACTTCATAGGAACCTGAAATCATCATTACACCCGAAACGGATCTAACCTCAAGATTATTGAACTGTTGGTTGGAAACCCCATCCATTGTGTTCATTGAAATGCCCGTTCCCCTGAATATCACCGTCGATCGAGACCCCGTAAATGTTCCGTTCATTGTCCAGTTTCCATAGACGTTCAGGGTATCGCTCCCCGGAATGGTCAACGAAGCGCCAGAATCAATGGTAATACTATTTGTTACTGCGGCTGATCCAGAAATCGAAGGTTGGGTTGCTGTAACGGGTATGACAGCATCCATAATCTGATTTGGCACACCAGCAGTCCAGTTGTTTTGATCGAACCAGTCGCTGCTGATTGCACCGGTCCACGTTGTCGACGTGCCGGCAACAAAAACTATCCTAATCTGCGGCTTGTTCAAGCTCGTCGCACTGGGAACTGAGCCGCATGAACTACCGGCCGCATCGGTCCATCTGTATCGATAACCATTAGTGGTAGAATAAATTCTTACCTTACCGGAAGGATCCCAATTGGGCGCTACCTGATTCCAACAAATCTCTACGCCTATGCTGCTGATCCCGTCCCAAACAAAGGTTTGGTCATCCAACGTAATCATGTCCCAACCACCTGCAGTAGGAGCGTAGGTGAATCCATTTTTCACAGTTGTCCAACCTGTAGTTCCAAGAGCAGCAGAGACATCAGTGGCTGTAGTATGCTTTATTTTTATCGTGTAATTCGGAATAGAATAAGCCGGTGCCTGGGTAACATAAAATCCTAGTTCTGTGATTGGGTTCACAGAAGATGCTCCTGCAGCGGATAATTCCGAAGCTGTGTAGACGAACTGGCAAACGGTTCTACGATAGTAAATATTCACAGGACCTGAAGAATATTCCCATTGTTCAGCCGTGCCCGTTCCAAGATCGATCGTTTGTGAAAACGAGGGCAAAGCAGAACAGGTCAGTACCAGAACCAAGATAGAGGCAAAAATCCTTGGCATATTACTTCTCACGTAGTTTTTATGAAGTACTCAACTTTGAGCGAAAGTTACACCAAAATATCTGAGAATCAAACAATAGTAAAGCCAAACCCAACAGCTAAATGAATAGGACTGCTAACAAAATGACCTGTTTAATTGTCCTTCTAAACCTAGATCGTATAGCTTAATTCCATTTTGAAACGTTTAGAAATCCAATCTTTCAAGAATACTATTTCAATTTACCGACATACCCTACTTGCCAGGAACCCTGAAACCATCCTATGTTTTGTTGAGCACGACCCCCATTTTCAGTAGTTAAGATATCATGCATTCTAGATATCCCAGCTTTCGCTGTGCCCACTAAATACAAATGTTTAAAAAATGTGGCTTTGAATCCTGTTTGCAGTGAAACCGCCTCTCCCGCCACATGAAAAACATTAATCGCAGGTTCACCAAATACAGTTACATCACTTCTCGGAACCATAATCCCAAGACCGCCCCCGGCAAACCAATCCAACATGTGTCTGTTGTTTTCATGGCACCATAATAACCAATGCTTATCTACCTCTATACTAACATAATTTAATCCATCCGTATGTTCCAAGGTGAAAAAAGAAGAGTTAAGTGGAACTAATCTATCATTATAGGTTCCGGAATAAGCTCCGTAACCTTCACCAACGAACCCATCAACAAGTACTTCCTGACTGTTTTTAACTACGTATTTCATATGGTCTAAGCCGGCAGAAATAGAAATAGAGTTCGTAATAAAATATCCTAGTCTATAGTTGTATTGAGGTATCGAGAAAGTATTTATTCCGAAGCGTGTTTTAGGATCAAACTCAGATGGGAAGTCAGCCGCCTTTACATCGTACGCAATGAAATCGTAATTCAATCCTGAAAATCGAATGTCACTTTGAGCATAAACAGACCGATTGTAACCCCATAGACCGTATATGTTTCCTTTTCGATCGTGAACCTGAGCAATCAGCGATAATGATTGCATAAGAATAGTTAACAGCACTAGAACTTTCATTTCGCCAAAGGTAAGGTTTCATCCAATTATGAGAATTATTCACTAAATTCAAAAAGTGGAAACTACGGATAATAGCACGAGCACTGGTTTTGTCAAGTTTTACAATGTAAAAGCCAAATTTGGTTTCATTATTTGCTCAGTGACAAAAAAAGAATACTATGTGCGGAGTTCAGGGTTAATCGACCAGGTAAAAGATGGTGACTCTGTTTCATTTCAAATAGAACCCCACCCTAAAGGACCAAAGGCAGTTCAAGTACAAGTAATAAGGGAATAAGGTGGATACTTACTTTTCTTTTTTCTGCGTGCCTTCTAGTTCTGATTTTGCTTTGTTTTCAGCCCATGAATGAAAATCGAAATAATCGAAAGGTCGGCCTTCAAACTGATGATCTTTATACTTATTTAGCTCATTGCTTAGCTGTTTTAGGTCCGCCACTTTATCCTGTATGTTTTGAACTTTTTGGTGATTCAAAATGAATCGAATCAGCTCATCCTCTACTTTAAACAATCGGTCTTTCTTTCTCAAATAGCTCAGCGTATTTTTTGCTAAATACTCTATCGTGAAATCGTTTCTTAGCTCATAATGAATAAGTAAATTCAGCAATCGAGTTGCCGAAAGTAAATCCGCTCTAACCTTAAATCCCAGGTCATTTAAAATCTCATTCGTTTGGCGCAATGCATATCTAAAGTCGGATGATAAAAATGCCCATTTTGCTGTCAAAAAGTAGTATTCATATAGCTGGGGTTTACCAATTTTTGAAGAAAATCGTTTGAATTCTTTAGTGGTGTTCATAATTAAAGCTCCTGCACTTTCCACATTGTATTCTCTAAGGTAGTTCGTCAACCTGATATTTGTCGAGTAGAAAAAAACACGAGCACCAATATTATCAGAGGTGGGAATACCGTATTTGGTTTTGCACTGCTCCAATCGAATTAGGACTCGATCAGCATCCAATTCCTTACCACAACTTTTATATGCATTGTGCAAATTGTATAGAGACGAAACATATCCTATCGGTGAGTACTCAATCAAGAAAGGTGTTCCCTCATACAATTCTGTCATTTGTTCTGTCAATTCCAGTGTCTTTAATTCATCACCAATAAAATAGGCATAGGTCAGGTGTAATCCCAGCCGGTACATTTCTGCCCGTTTAGTGAGTGGGTAACCCTTACCCCCAACACCATCCATCTGCAAAAAAGATTGAAGTCGAATACTGTCATTCTGTGATCTCGATGTTCCAATTTCCAGCCTTGCAGCATAACAGTCTGTTGTCACTTTTTGCAATCGATTGAAGTTGGTAAGTTTCTCTGAAACTTTTTCTGCCTCTTGAATTCGATTAGAAGCCGCTTGATAATCAAATTGTTTGGACAACAATTCAACTTCTAATTCATTTACAACCAATTCCTGTGCAAACAATTCGTTATCTCTAGCAATCCTTCTGGCTTTTGAAACTTGCCGCATCGCCTGCTCATATAGCCCTTTGTGAAATAAAACCTCTACACTTTTCAATATTCCGTACACCTTATTTTTTGCTGATGACTGATCATGAAATGAATTCAGACTTTTAAGTATTATTCGATACAAATAGTTTTTCTCAACCGCCAAGTTTTTTACAAAACCAAAGTCCTTTAGTTTGTCTTCATTGTATTTTTCTTGTGCAGAAATTGCATCAAACAATCTTATATATTCATTTTTTTCGCCAATAGTGTGTTTTGATGAATAGATTTTAAAATATCTTTTTTCCGACATTGTCATCGACTTGATTAAGTCAAACAAGGCTTCTTTAACCATATTTCAGAGTTTTAATTTTAAATATAAATAAAATTGAATTTTTTGATCGTATAGAAGATTTTTATGGCTCAGGAACGGATAAGAAATGAAACTTACACTACTCATTCTTTTTACGTTAACTTGTTGTGGGCTATCCTTGGCCTCAACCTATTACGTTAACGACAACTCTACCTCAGGTGATGTTTATTGCACAGCTATCGGCAGCAATTTGAATCCCGGCACCTCATCTGCTCCTTTCGCTACACTGGATCATGTTGTTAATACCATCACACTAATTCCGGGCGATACGGTATTCGTTGATGCAGGCTACTTTTATCAAACCGATGCGAATCTCAATTTGAATGTGAGCAACATTGCAATAATTGGTGCCGGAAGTCCACTTACAATTTTTGACAACGACCAAGGTAGCGTTGATGCAAACAGATGGGCCAGTATTACAGCCAACAACATAACAATTCAGGGAATAAAAATCACTGGTTACAACTATGGATTGGGTGGGGCAAGTGCACTTGATATAAATGGGGCCACAGGGATACTCATTATTGACCTGCTCTCCGACGAGAATAAGCCCGGAGGCGGTGCATCTTCGATCGTAGTTGGCGGTGCTTCGCAGGTAGATTTTATCGGTGGTGGTTCAAATTGCAACACTGCACTTTCGGTCGCTGGTGGTGGTGTTAATGTTGAGGGAAGCGGCAATTTGGTTGCCTTTTTTGATTATTCATTTTCTAACAATTCAAAAGATTGGCAAGGGGGCTCAGGATTGTATATCTCCGGCGATAATTCAACGACCGTAACTGTGTCCAATTCTATTTTCGCTGATAACAGAAACGGAAGTGCAACGGGTGGGGCGGCTGTTTATATAGCTGGGTCAAATCTGACCATTGACAGCTCATGCTTCTCAGACAATACCTATACCTACAGCGGCGGTCCTGCATACGGAGGAGCGATCAGTGTCGGACGAGGAGCTACCGTATCCATTTCCAATTGTTCGTTTTCAAACAACTCCTGTTCCTCAAGCGGAAAAGGCGGAGCAATAGCTATCAATACAGGGTTCTCGGGGAGCGGTTCTGCTTCAATCGTAAACATCGACACCTGTTCTTTCTTGAACAATTCGGCAAGCAGTGAAGGCAATGACCTGTACGCCAGAGTCGGATCAGGAAATCCGGCCACCTTCAATGTAAACGAGTGCTCTTTTTCGGGAACTTCGCTTGACATTCGTGAGGACAATACCGCCACAATCAATATCCAAAATTCAGGAAATCCAACAGCCACAGGCGTTGGAATAAACTTTATCAATACAACTGCATTTTCAGCTTCCGTTTCTACAAATTGTCCGGCACTAACAGGTTCTTGTTACACCCCTTTATGCACGCCTCCTTCTCCCTTTACACTTAGTGGCATTCCCAATCCAATTTGCATCGGTGACAGCGCAACCATTTCAATTTCTGGATCAGAGGTAGGAGTTGCCTACCAATTAAGAGACGATTCGGATAGCTCAGCTATCGGATTACCCATTTCAGGCACTGGGGGAGTTATTTCATTTTCTACCGGCCCTCTTGCTTCAACCACGTCTTTCAATGTACTGGCTTCCGAAATAACGCTACCGACTTGCCAAACAGGCCTAGGTCCAATAACAATTGTAGTGGAGGCCCCTCCAACAATAAATGCCGGGCCAAACACTGTGCTCTGCTCGGGAGACACTATTCCTTTAGGCGGTTCGCCAACAGCAACAGGAGGTTCAGGAGTATATACATATAGTTGGTCTCCGGCAACCAGCCTTAGCAACCCATCCGATGCAAATCCTCTGGCCTTTCCTACTATTGACACTTGGTATTTCCTATCTGTTCAATCAGGATCTTGTACCGTGTTCGATTCAGTAGAAATTACGGCATCTCCATTGCCAACTGCAGACGCAGGCTCAGCAGTGCTAGAAATCTGCTCAGCAGATACTGTGGTAATTGGCGGCAGTCCGTCAGGAACAGGAGGATCAGGAGCACTGACATATGAATGGCTTCCGAACACAACCATCGACACGAATACAAATCCAAACCCATTGGTTTTCCCAACCACCTCGACAATGTATACACTTGAGGTCCGCGATTCGATCGGATGTTCTTCTTTGGATACTGCCTTCGTATTTGTACATCCTGTGCCCATTGCAGTTGCTGTAGCTTCAGCTTCGACCTTATGCGAGGGAGACACTGTTCAGCTCAATGCTTCAAGTTCTTCAGGAGGTAGCGGGGGTCTTTCTTATCATTGGTCCCCCGGGAGCAGTGTCAGCGATTCTCTAGCCCCAACAGTATCGAGTTGGCCATCAGACACCACGCTATACATTTTAACAGTAACTGATACCAATATGTGCACTGCCACAGATAGTGTTTTGCTTTTTGTTCAGCCAATTCCTCAAATCGATCTAAGCGGAACAGTAACCATGCCAGACACCTGCAGCAGCTCTTCAGGAAGTATTGTAGGAACTGCTGCCACGAGCTCATCCGGTTCTATATCCTACCTGTGGAGTGATAGTATTGCTATTATAGGAACCAGTCCGAACCTCTTAAATTTAGCCTCCGGAACTTACTTCTTAACTGTAACGGACAGCATCGGGTGCTCTGCAGATGCAGGACCATTTGTGGTATCAGAAATTGCCGGCCCAAGTGTTGACTCCGGCATGGTTAATATTACCCTGGCTTCTTGCGGAGCAGCGGATGGATCAATTACCGGAATAATAGTAGCAGGTGGATCATTACCATATACGTTTCAATGGACAGACGGAGCCTCAATAGTAGGAACAGGAATCGACCTATTGAATATAACTACAGGAACGTATACCCTATCCGTAACGGACGCAAACGGTTGTATGGGATTCGCCGGCCCCTTTACTGTTTCTGAATTCGGTTCACCCATCATAGATGTCACTCTTCTTAGTATCACAGCCGAAACCTGTGACAGCGCTAATGCTTCCATTGACGGAATTTCGATTACCGGTGGAACGGCTCCATTTACGTTTGAATGGACGGATGGAATTTCAATAATTGATAGCACGCTCAGCTTAAACGAACTGGAGAGTGGATCGTATTTCCTCACAGTGGTAGATAGCAACGACTGTACGTCGGAATACGGACCTATTACAGTTCCCGGAATTTCCGGACCAGAAATTGACACTGCTGGACTGATCGTGACCAACACAAACTGCGGACTAAATAATGGTTCGATAACCGGCATTCTGGTTAACTCTGGATCCGCACTGGATATCCTATGGAGCACGGGCGATACACTATTGGATTTGTTTGGCCTAGAATCCGGAAGCTATACCTTAATGGTAACGGACACGAATGGATGCTTGACATCAGCTGGCATTACATTAGGTTCAGATGGTTCACCTACTGCGAATGGCACAGATGATTATGCTACAACCCCTGCGAATACACCGGTGGAAATCAATGCGGGCTTAAATGATTTCGGTGATATTTCCACAATACATATTATTTCTGGTCCCTCCAGCGGCTCCGCGGTTAACATAGGCTCTGGCATCATTGAATATATTCCAAATACAGGATTTTTTGGACAAGACACCATTGTTTACGAAATATGTGATTCGCTCTGCTCAAACTTATGTGATACTGCGCTGATTTTTATAACGGTAGAGGAAGAAACCACAATGGATATTCCCAACGGATTTTCTCCTAATGGAGATGGAATCAATGACGTCTTTTACATCGAGGGACTGGAAAAATACCCTAACAACGACATTATAATATTCAATCGTTGGGGTAATGAAGTTTTTTCGGCCCAACCGTATAACAATGACTGGAATGGCAAATCAGTCAGTGGTAACTTGAAAGTGAGTGGGGAGGTAGTTGTTGATGGAACGTACTATTTTGTTTTGAATTTAAATGAGCCAGGGGAATTACCCGTCAATGGTTTCATCGAATTAAGAAGAAATTGAGATGAATAGGCAGTTTACCATACTCACATGCATGATGTTCATTGTCTCTTTAAGCACATTGGCTCAAAACCAATACCATATGAGCCAATTTATGTTGCATCAACCCTTTATAAATCCTGCAGCACAGGGAAGCTATAGTAATTTAAACGGAGCTCTTTTTTACAAAACACAATGGACCAATTTTGTTGGCGCTCCTGAAATTGCAGGATTCAATATCAATACACCCCTGGGAAAAACACAGAAAAACGCGATTGGTCTAACCCTGGTCAAAGACAAAGTCGGAGTAAATAACAACTACGATGTATCGGGCAACTACAGCTACCACGTAAAAACAGGAGAAAAGAGCTTCCTTTCGCTTGGCCTAGGAGCGAGCATTATGATGATGCAAAGTAACTTAGGAAACGTACACACCATTATGACCGATGACCCTGTTTTTTCAGGGAATACAAGAGTGTTTTTCATGCCCAATTTTAAGCTAGGCGCGTATTATTTTGCAGACAAGTTTTATGTCGGGCTTGCCACACCTAACCTGTTGAAAAACAGAATTACGTTTGGCAGTGAATTGGAAAGCTCGACCGAGTTCGACAGCAAAAATATTCACCTTTACTTTCACTCAGGATATCAATTCTTAATCAATGAAACCGTTGATCTAATGACATCGGTTTTGGTGAAACATGTGAGTGGAGCGCCGATACAGTTTGGATTAAATGCCCAAGCTGTGTACAAGAAGAAAATCGGCGCAGGAGGTGCATTCCGATCCAGTCAAGAAATCAGTTTGCTACTCAATTATCAGCTTGTCCCTGAACTAAAACTCGGGTACGCATACGACCTTAATTTTGGAATCATTGGCAATTATTCCACTGGAACCCACGAGGTAATGCTGATCTACAATCTTGTTTCGGATAAAAAAATACCAATCATAGAAGTCCCTAGATTTTGATAAATTATTTCTCACATAAGATTATTCTTGTTCATCTTCTGATTGGGATCGCATCGATCAATTTTGCTCAAAAGGATCCGATAAAGACCGGAGATTTTAACTATGAGCATCGATTTTATAAGGAGGCAGTCGAAAATTATTTGGCTGCACTTAATTCCGATAAAACCGATCCGGCAGCTCGATTATATGCCCGACAGCAATTGGCCTTTAGCTACCATCACCTATTTGATTACGAAAATGCGGAGAAACAGTACCATTCCCTTGTCAATGACACCGCAAATGAAGACTTCAATATTTTTGTGAATTATGGGCACATACTCAGAAACAATGGCAACTATCACGGGGCATTGGATGCCTATTTAGAATATGCAGAGCGGACTGGAAAAGCCTCTGAAATTGATTATTATTCGATGGCCTGTCAATGGGCCATTGAGCACCAAGAGATGGAGTCGGATTTCACAGTGAGTAGGACCAATATAGAGACCGGAGGGAGGAGTTTTGGTGTTGCCATGCACAACGATGGATTGATCTATTCAAAAGCCCAATCTTCTGATTACAACAAGCACACTGTATTCTATGATATCTGTTTTGCAAAATGCATGGATTCGATCAATTTCTCTCCGCCAACTAAGCTTTTGGGATCTATGAATAAGGCTTTTTATGAAGGAGCTCCAAGCCTGACAAGGGATGGAAGCTTCTTGTATTACACAGGCAACTCCTCAGAAAGGGTCGTTTATCGAGAAAGAAACCGAGAGAAGAAGCATTTTCAGCTTAGTAAAAACGGCACAAATATTTTAAAGGTTTTTGTTGCGGAGCACTCGGATAGCGGTTGGGTAAATTCGAAAGAATTACCTTTTAACAGTTTGGAATACAGCTGTACGCATCCTTGTATAGATGAAAACAACAGCAAATTGTTCTTTGTTTCAAATATGCCGGGCGGTTTTGGAGGCTATGATATCTATTGCTCGATTAAACAAGATTCTAGTTGGAGCAAACCCTTTAATCTGGGTCCTCAGATCAATTCTAAAGAAGATGAAATGACTCCATTTATTTTGGGAGACTCGCTGTTTTTTTCGTCCAAAGGGAATATGGGGTTTGGTGGTTCGGACATTTTTGTCGCTGTATTAGTTGATAGTGCAGTAGAGAGCGTAAAAAATATGGGGCACCCGTTTAATTCTCCAAAAGACGATTTTGCCTTCGTGATTAGAAAAGATCAAAAATCAGGATACTTATCTTCCAACAGGGAAGGCACACATGGCTATGATCACGTGTATTATTTCCAAAAAGAAATCCCCGAATTTCCGGATACGATCAACACACTTACTCTGAACAAAGTTACAGGGAAGCCAATACCGGGAGTAAAGTTTACCGTTGAACCGGACATTGACCCAAATATTATGAAAATCAAAAAGACAGACGAGGATGGCCAGCTAGAGCTTATATTACCGAAGCATATTGAATACCTGGTTACTTTCTACGCTGAAGGTTACGAACCGATAGAGCTAATTGTACCCAAAGAAAACCGAGAAGATATTATCGCTAGGTTCGGAGAACTGGAGCTGATTCCAATTGCAACAAAAGATGTGGTTCTTGAAATCGATGAAATCTATTTCGACTACGATAAAGCCACCATTCGGCCTGAATCTGAAGAGGCGCTGCGCAAGATCATTGAATACCTGAATATTTACCCTGAAGTAAGTGTGGAATTGAGCGCTCATACTGATTCAAGAGGGAGTGATTCCTACAACCAAAGACTCTCTCAAAAAAGAGCCGAATCAACCGTAGCCTATTTGGTTAATAAAGGCATTGGAGCTAAACGACTTCATCCTGTCGGTTATGGCGAAAAGAAGTTAAGGAACCGATGTGCCAATGGCGTCAAGTGCAGCGATGAGGAGCACATGTTCAATCGTAGGGTAGAGCTGAAGATTCTGTAGAAACGTCAAGTGTAAGTTGACCAGGAATCCGAGCAAGGATTTCGTTAAGAGGGGGATTACTTATTCCCCTTCTTTTTTTGCCCGCAAACCTTGATTTATTATTTATATTTCGACCAAATAAATCAATATGAACTATGCACTTCCCATTGCAGGTCTGGTATTGCTAATGACAAGCTGCGGTGAACAAAAGAAAGATGTTGTGAATACGAAAGAAGAAACAAAAGCCCCAGAAGCAAGAATAATTGCCAAGGAGCTTACAAATCACGGTCATACTCGAATCGACAATTACTATTGGATGAATGAGCGGGATTCACCGGAGGTGTTGGAATACTTGGGAGAGGAAAATGCATACACCAAAGAAAAAATGGCCCACACGGAAGTCTTCCAGAAGTCACTTTTTGAAGAAATGAAAGCCCGGATAAAAGAGACAGACCAATCCGTGCCTTACAAGGAAAATGGCTATTTCTACATTACCCGGTTTGAAGAAGGAAAAGAGTATCCCATCTACACAAGAAAAAAGGAGAGTTTAGATGCGGCAGAAGAAGTGCTGATAGATGTGAACACACTTGCCGAAGGACATGAATTTTATCAAGTTGCATCAACCGAGTGTAGCGAAAACAATGAGATTTTGGCCTATAGTTTCGACGATGAATCCCGGAGATTGTGGAAAGTTCATTTTAAAAATTTACGCACAGGTGAGCAGTATTCGGATGAATTGATCAATACAAGTGGTGGGATTGCCTGGGCCAATGATAATAAGACGGTATTTTATGCAAAGAAGGACACAGTTGATCTTCGCCCGGGGGAGATCTGGAGACACGTATTGGGAACGCCTCAGTCTGAAGATGTACTGGTCTATGAAGAGAAAGACAATACATTTTATGCGGGTGTTTACAAATCCAAATCAAGAAAATTACTTGTCATAGGGTCAACCAGCACGCTTACCTCCGAGTATCAAACACTTGATGCAGACAACCCTTATGGAGAGTGGCGCTTGTTTTGCCCTAGAGAGCGAGGAATTGAATATCATATTTCTGACTACGAGGGTGAATTCTATATCCGAACCAACCTAAATGCTCAGAATTTTAAACTGATGAAATGTGGGGCCAATTCAACTTCAAAAGAAAATTGGAAAGATGTCATTCCTCATCGAGCAGATGTCCTTTTCGAAGGAATGGAAGTATTTAGCGAGTTTTTGGTTTTAGAAGAACGGTCGAAAGGTCTTACAGGCATTCGAATCATCCATCACAACAGCGGAGATGATCATTACATCGAATTTCGCGATGAAGCCTATGTGTCGATGACCGGGTATAATCCGGATTTTGAAGGTGAAGTACTTCGTTACTCCTACAGCTCACTTACTACACCATGGAGCACCTATGACTACAACATGCGAACGCGCGAACAAGAATTGCTTAAACAGCAGGAGGTCTTAGGTACATTTGATCCCGAAGACTACGAATCGAAGAGAATTTATGCAGTGGCGGATGACGGAAAAGAAATTCCTATTTCTTTAGTCTATCGTAAGGGTCTTCAGCTAAATGGTTCAAATCCTACACTGCTTTATGCATATGGTTCCTACGGCTACAGTATAGACCCAGGTTTCGGATCCACAAGGCTCAGCCTTCTGGATAGAGGATTTATTTATGCAATAGCGCATATTCGGGGCGGCGAAGAAATGGGCCGACAATGGTATGAAGATGGAAAGCTTCTGAAAAAAATGAACACGTTTACCGATTTTAATGATTGTGCTGAGCACCTCATCGCCCAAAACTATACTTCTTCGGATCAGTTGTTTGCCATGGGAGGCAGCGCCGGTGGTTTATTAATGGGTGCAGTGATTAATCTTCAACCTGAACTGTACAAAGGGGTGATCGCTGCTGTTCCGTTTGTGGATGTGGTAACCACCATGCTGGATGAAAGTATACCATTAACCACTAGCGAATACGACGAATGGGGGAATCCAAATGATAAGGAATACTACGACTATATGCTGAGCTACTCTCCTTATGATCAAGTTAAGGCCCAAAACTACCCCAACCTGCTTGTTACAACCGGCTATCATGATAGTCAGGTTCAATACTGGGAACCTGCCAAATGGGTGGCCAAACTTCGGGCATTGAAGCTGGACGATAATCTGTTGTTGTTTGATTGCAACATGGATTCAGGGCACGGTGGATCTTCGGGACGTTTTGAAGCACTGAAAGAAACCGCTTTAGAATATGCTTTTGTTTTGGACCTCTCCGGAATAAAAGAATAATTCTTTGAATTCAGCTCAAAGCTCACCTCAAGCAGCAATTGTCGGGGCAGGTCCAGCAGGAATGTTGTTGGCTTGGCTATTGGTTAAAAATGGGATTCGAGTAGCGATCATTGAGCGGCATCCCGACTTTTCCAGAGAGTTCCGAGGAGAAGGAATTCAGGCCTCTGTGGTGAAGCATCTGGATGAGCTGGGCTTGATGGATCAGATTTTGAAGAAAGGTATGGGCATCAGAGCAGAAGCAGCCAGAGTATTTTTCGACAATAAACCGGTGGCCGTGCTAAAAGGCATCGATGGCAATACCGACTTCGGGCTCATATTGCATCAGGAGAAATTTCTAGCACATTTACACGAAAAACTTTCTGAATCCCCTTTGTACACCTCATACTTGGGGCACAACGCAACACAATTTGATGGAAAGGATGAAAAAATTGTAAGTGTAAGGATAGCAGATAAACAGAAGAAAGAACAGTCTATTTCTGCAGATGTGTTTTTCATAACGACCGGAAGAGGAACAGCATTGAGAAAAAAGCTTGGGATGAAGTCGTTTAAAGTTGCAACGCATTGGAACATCTTATGGATCCTGTTGCCAGAACCTGAGCAGAAAGAACTATTACCTAAGGGGTTTAGAGCATACCTGAACGGGGACAGCCTGTTCATTATGTACACGAACTCAGAAGGGATGATACAATTGGCCTGGGGGCGCAGAGATGAGAACGTTCTTAAACAGCGTGATTTCGACCAAAGGAAATCCGCATTGCTTTCCGAAATTCCCCGACAATACAAAACATTGATTGAAAGAGGTTATACGCAAGCCAGTAGAAGTCAATTTTTAAAAGTGGAATGCGATCGATTGCACCAATGGCACAAGAAGAATGTCCTTTTTCTTGGAGATGCCGCTCATACCATGACGCCGGTTGCCGGACAGGGAATCAATTTAGCCATGAGAGACAGCATTGTAGCGGCGAACCATTGCATTCCTTTGCTCCAAAATAACCACCCTATTGACCAAATTGTTTTTCACAACATCGAGAAAGAGAGAATTAAAGAGGTTAAAATGATGCAGAAATTTCAGCAGAAATTTGGCTATTTCATGCTGGGTGCACCGAAATGGCAAAGTAAAATTTTCTTCTTAATCCTTTTGCCTGTTTTGAAGAAAGTAGGAATACAGAAAAGAATGTTACGCAAGATACAAACTGGAGTGTCAGACGTTCGATTTGAGCACAAGAGTTAACAAAAAATAAACCAAAAAATTCCAGTAAGCGAATTCTCGCTTTGCCCACACAACCTATTTAAAACCCAAATTACTCTTCCCCTTCAAATGAATGCACCTCAACAGCATCAAGATCCGGCTCCGGTTTGATTCTGGCGATCGAATTCATTGGAACCAAATATTTGATGTCCTCCTTAAGAAAAATCACCCCATCTACTATCTTTCCACTCTTTGGAAAACTCGTACGCTCCAATTCCCCTTCTTTAAGCAAGCCCATCATTTCAATTTGAAAGTCTCCAGGTAAATCGTAAAACTTACAGATAAGATTTTTCACTTTCTTATTTCGTTAATCTTCGTAGAAGTTAAGAAATAATCTAATTGGAAAAACTTGAGTAAACGGATTTTCTGTCGATCCTCGGGAAGCGAGGCCGGAAAAGAAATTCAAGAATGCATCCGGCATCGAGCATAGAACAACTCGATGCCGAACACTTTCTTGTGTATTAAAATAATCAAGAAAGATTAGCTAAAATCAATGACCATGACAATGCACTGTTCTCACAGTACCGTTGTCATTGTAGCCGTTTGCTTCCAGCGATTCAAGTTCATCATCACAATAGGTGCCGAGTTCTACCTCTGCTCCACTTGCGTCATCATAATGACATTCGTGACACTCTGACTTTTTACAGGAGTAAACGGAAAAAGCGCAAAATAATACCAATGGAAAAATTAATCGTTTCATTTTTTATTGTTTAACTGTTTATTAAAATTGAATGCTAACTGCACGAAAAAATTTCGTCCGGGATGATACATCCCTATGTTTTTTAAGCGTGAAAGGTGGTCGATGTATTCCTCATTGAACACATTTCTAACGCCTGCCGAAATACCCATCAATGAACCAAATTTAAAGTTGGCTGCTACGTTCATTAATTGATAATCGGGGCTGGGTGTTTCACCGGGTTCAACCCGATTCTGGCTCAGGACATATTGATGCTGGACCACAATATTTTCCAGCTGAAATTTTTTCCCCAAGCCCAATTCAATTTTCAATGAAGAATTGGACCGCGGCTGAGGAATTAGACCTAGTGCTTCTCCATCCATAGACTGCCCCAACACGAACGAAAAGCTCGACTCAAAATGAATAAAGTGTGCAAAGTGCGGGTGATAGTGAAACCCGAAATCTGCCCCTCCCAATAGAACACGATCAATTTGACTGTATTCATATCCGGGTAAGCCTTGGATCGTTGTATCCATCAGTCGAGGTGTAATATAATCTCTAATGTAGTTGACAAAAGGGTTCACTACTATGTTGAGATGCTCGGTTTTGTGTTCAACATATACATCCAGCTGATTTGCCTTTTCAGAAAGTAGATCGGGATTACCCAGCTCGTATCTCAAGGTTCCATGATGTATTCCATCAGAGAGCAATTCAGAAGTATGAGGCGCTCTGAATCCTGTTGAAAGGTTGGCCTTGAACGTGAATTTATCGCTGAATTTTGCTACTCCGACCGAGTAATTAATACTCTGGTACATTTTGGAAAAATCAGAGGCATTCGTTTCATACGCAATTATGTTTCTCGAATCCCATCGTAAACCGGTTTCCACCTTCCAGTTACCCAACCGGCCGCCCAGTAACCCGAATACCCCATTGTCCAAAATATTCGCATCCGGAATTAGAATTTCCTCTGCCCTGTCTGAATTTCGATTGGTTTGCATCATCCCCTGAGCACCAAGGGTCCAATTCCATCTTTTATCTTTTGAACTGCTGAATCGAATGTTATATGTGGTTGAATTAAGGTCCAATTCCAAGCCTGGAATGGTGACCTTTTCCTCAAATTCAGTCAATAAATTTCGAGTATGGCCTAAGAGCACCTCAAGCTTTCCTTTGTCGAAATAGATTTTGTTCTCCCACAATAGATAATGGTTCTGATTTACTTGTGCAGGCAAACTATTATCTCTGGATTGCGTGGTGATTTGAAATTCATCCGGGTCGATTTCCTCTTCATGAGTATGGCCGGGAATTCCCAATCGGTTTTGGAGAAAGTTGTATCGGATATTGCTCACCCAATTTCCCCTATTGAAGCCCATATTCAGTTTTACATTATTCCCTTTGAACCTGGATTGAGCACCATACAAACCACTCGGTAATTGATAGTCAGCATGGTTGAATTGATTTGCATAAAGATTGAACCGGAAATTTGATGTTGATAGCTTGACGCCGGCATATGACTTTATTCCCATTGAAACAGATTCCAATCTTGATCCCAATTCAGCCTCTACGGTATTGACCTTGGCATAAGGCTCGTCAACAAAATAAATTACTCCTCCAAGTGCATCTGATCCATATAATAAGGAAGCCGGACCTTTGATTATTTCAACTCTGCCCACACCAAGATCTGTTAACCCCAACCCGTGATCCGCGCCCCATTGCTGGTTTTCAATTCGTAACCCGTTCAGGTAAGTAACCACCCTGTTTGAACCAAGTCCCCTGATCACCGGTTTGCTAATTCCAACTCCTGTGGTACTTTGATATACTCCGGGAATATTCGCGATTAGGTCTCCCAACGTGCCTGATGGCAGCAGTTTAAGATCCTTCAGACTCCTCGATTCAATATTGGCTATGGTTTTTGTTCCCAAGGAGTTCCGAAAACCCGAAACGATGATTTCTTCAAATTCCAGATGACTCTTTTCAAGCAGTATTTCCAGTCCGATTGGATTACCTTCTTTTAGCTCCAATTGAACACTTTCATAACCGATAGCAGAGGCGATAATGGAAAAACTGCTGGGAACATTTGCGTTCATATGAAAAGTACCCACCGAGTCACACTCAATTACAAAGTTTAAGTCAACCAAATTGATCGAAGCATACGGAATTGGCTCCATGGTATGTTTATCCATAACCACACCACTGAATTCCGCGGAGAAAACCCGAGCAGAAATCACACAGAATAATATGATAGATGTTACGCTTTTCATACTTATATTTGCAACGATGATGCAATGATACTATATTTTTGCAACATTGTTGCATTTTATGGGAATTTTTGAAAAAAAAGACATACGAAAAACCGCATTCAGACAAAAGGTGCTTGACGTTTTTTACCAAAACGAAAACTCAATCACCATTGGTCAAATAGAAACCGCGATCGGTAAGCACGATCGAATCACCCTTTACAGAACCATTAAGACGTTCCTTGACGCTGGATTGATCCATGAAATTGTCATGCCCGGAGATGTAAAAAAACTCGCATTATGCAACGACTGTGAGCACGGTCCGAACGAACATGCTGCACACCACCAACACAACCACATTCATTTTCACTGCGCTCAATGCCAGGAAGTAATTTGTGTAGACAATGAACTGCCCAATATCGATCTAGAAGGTTATCAGATTGATTCAATTGAGATACAAGCTCGAGGAGTTTGTGCCAGCTGCCTTTAAAATAGTTTTTCCATTAATTCCTTCCCGCTAATCTCTTTGATTTGATCCGGAAGTACATTCTTAACTGAAAATGTACCAATGGATGCTCGCACCAATCTCAATGTGGGAAACCCAACGGCCGCTGTCATTCGTCTTACCTGACGATTCTTCCCCTCCGAAATGGTTAATTCAATCCAGGAAGTAGGAATAGTTGCTCTGTATCGAACAGGGGGATGTCTTTCAGGAAGCCATTCGGGTGGGTCGATCAATTTAGCCTTTGCCGGAGCAGTAATAATTGTCGATTTTCTAATGCGTATTTCAACACCGGAACACAGCTTATTAATCGCCTTATTGGAAACAACCCCTTCCACCTGAACCAAATAAGTTCTCTCGTGCTTATACTTTGGGTTAAGCAGCCTATCGGTTAAGCTTTTGTCGTTTGTAATCAACAACAAGCCCTCACTATCTCCATCCAATCTTCCTACGGGATATGCATCGGAAGGAAATGATCCAAGGTCTGACAAACACTTCTTTGAGCTGCCTTCTTCCCGAGTGAACTGGGACAGCATATTCATGGGTTTGAAAACGGCAAAATATCGGTACACGTGGTAAATCTAAGAATATCGGTAAATTTGCACATATGGAGAACAGACGTCCCATAACGGATTGGCTGCCAATTACCAAAAAAGAGGTGGATAAAAGAGGCTGGCAAGACCTGGATGTAATCATTGTATCCGGAGATGCCTACGTTGATCATCCATCCTTTGGCACCGCAGTTATTGGGAGGATCATTGAAAGCGAAGGATTTCGAGTAGGCATTATCCCGCAGCCCAACTGGAGAGATGACCTACGAGATTTTAAAAAGTTCGGGGCGCCAAAATATTTCTTTGGAGTTACCGGAGGATGCATGGATCCCATGGTCAATCACTACACCGCCAATAAAAGAAAACGATCTACCGACTCCTACACTCCTGACGGAGTTGCCGGTTTTCGCCCGGATTATGCTACCACAGTGTATACAGAAATTCTCAAAGAGCTATACCCCGAAGTTCCTGTATTGATTGGAGGAATTGAAGCCTCATTAAGACGAGTAACCCATTATGATTATTGGTCGGACAAGCTGATGCCATCCATATTGGAATCTTCCAAAGCAGATCTACTGGTATACGGAATGGGAGAGCAATCACTCCGAGAGATTTTGAAATTGCTGAAAAAAGGTGTTCCATTTCACCAGCTCACTATGGTGAAGCAAACGGCCTATCTTAGACCAAAGACCACGGGGCTTTTGAAAAACAAGAATTGGACCGACCTCCATCTAGCATCTCACGAAGATTGTTTGAACGATAAAAAGACATTCGCTTCCAACTTTAAGTATGTCGAGCAAGAATCAAACAAAACGTTTGCAAATAGAATCATACAGGAAATCGGCGAAAAAAATCTGGTTATCAATCCTCCGTTCCCCACCATGACGGAGAAAGAGATCGATGCTTCTTTCGACCTACCCTATACCCGGCTTCCTCATCCCAAATACAAGAAAAGAGGTGCGATTCCCGCTTTTGAAATGATCAAATTCTCGATCAATATGCACCGGGGATGTTTTGGGGGTTGCAGCTTTTGTACTATTTCAGCACACCAAGGGAAGTTCATCGCCTCCAGAAGCGAGGAATCGATCATGAAGGAGGTTGAACAGGTGACGCAGATGCCGGATTTCAAAGGATACATTTCCGATTTGGGAGGTCCTTCTGCCAACATGTACGGCTTGAAGGGAATCGATCAAGCCATTTGTGACAAATGCGTTAGTCCGTCCTGCATTCATCCGGTAGTCTGTTCCAACCTGGACACCGATCACACCCCAATGACCGAGATCTACAAAAAAGTTGATGCCCACGACAAAGTGAAAAAAGCATTTGTCGGCAGCGGAATACGATACGACTTGCTGGTGAAATCATACAACAAAAACGGCGACGAAGCATCTATGGATGAGTACATGGAACAAGTCCTGACCAAACACGTTTCCGGAAGGCTAAAAGTTGCTCCGGAACACACATCGGATGAAACGTTAAAAGTGATGCGGAAACCCTCCTTCAAACATTTTCATAAGTTCAAGGAAAAATTTGACGCCATTGATAAAAAGCACAGTTTGAACCAGCAGCTGATTCCTTATTTCATTTCATCTCACCCGGGCAGCAAAGAAGCAGATATGGCAAACCTGGCAGTTGAAACTAAGTCCATGGGGTTTGAGCTGGAACAGGTTCAGGGATTTACACCCACTCCGATGACCGTCGCAACCGTAATTTATTACTCCGGTTATCACCCGTACACCTTACAACCCATGGAAACGGCAAAAACAAAAGAAGAAAAACAAGACCAACACAAATTTTTCTTTTGGCACAAAAAGGAAAATCATAAATGGATACGACAGAAGCTCAATGAAGCAGGCAGACCGGAGCTAGCGAACCAGCTCCTGGATCAATCAGCTAATAACAAAGCGGTTCCGAAGTGGCTGGCGGAGAAAAGAAATCAACAGAAGAAAAGAAAACCGAAAAACAGAGGTTAGCGAGCTTCTTCTTATCACAAGTTATCAATTGTTTCGGTATCTCGAGACGCCGCCTGCCCCCCATGCGTGAGTAGTCTATTTTTATAACCCGTCATTTTGCGCATGTAAGAAAACATAACAATGAACGATGCGACCAAGCTCAAAATACCAAGATAGGGCACCGCGGAACAAAACATTAGTATGAACATGAGCTGGCCCTGCTTTCTACCGGGTTGATCTTCATCCAATGGTATTCCTCGTTGATTGAATTCGGTTTGCAGATTTGCTGCCAGTTTATTGACCACAACAAATGACCAGAAAAATCCATACCCCGGGATCAGTAACATCCACACCTGCCCCGGATGCATTCCCCTATTCTCAGGTTTTATTGCTTCATATGTGTGCTGCAGTCTTGATATCATAATGAAATAGAATATGACTCCAACAATTAGGAAGGCTACAAATAAAACCGCTAGTATTACGATGACAACTCCTAAAATTTCCATGCCTGTATTATTTTATACTTCTAAATTTATGAACTAAATCCTTCCATCCAATGAATTTAACACGAGTGGCGAATTTTGTATGTCAGGACTTATAAACACTGTATAGCAGGAAATACGCAATGCAGCGAGTTACTCTTTATCCAGATATTTTCCTTGCGTAAACTTAAACCACCGTCGGTCAAACCGATCCATGATCTTGGATAAGCCTCCATATATTTCATCATGAGTCCCATCCAAATTTCTTCGTAACCAAAAACCGAAAGCCATGTGCGCTTCCAATGGTGACGGGATTGCACTTTCGGTTGGAATCTCATAATCGGCTAGGGCGTAATGATACCGCCCAAAAAGCACATCTAATCCATCCTCACCATTTTTCTCAACCTCGGTTATGTAATAATTTGCCTCATCATCATATGAGCCACCTTTCTGCAAATACAAATAGCTCTCTACAAAAAGCCGAAAAAACCTACTGTAGTGATCGTACACGTATTGGGCGGTAACCCCGCCAATTGTAAAATCGGAATCCGGTATAGCATTATCCACTACCCATTGAATAAATTCCGGATTGTAACGATCGAAAGAAGCGGGATCCGTCAACACCTCCGAGTTCTTAGAGATAAAAGCATTCGTGCCCACCAATCTTTCATAAACCGATACGTCGTAGAAATCGCTGCTTTGGTACTTTTCTGACTTAGACTTCTTATTTTCCGCGAGTAAATTATTCACTCCCGATCTCGCATATCCACCATATAAAAATATGCCTTTCAACCCCTCAAAATATTGTCCATCTCCACTCCTAACTTTGCCATAATCACAGCACCTATTTTTTGAATCCGAAGATTGGAAATTACTGAAAGCAGGAGAATAGAGAACCTGTAAATCCGATTCGGATAGCTCTTTTTTCTCAGATGATGTTAGTGAAGCAGTCAGCATAAATGCCGCGACAATTAGTAAATGACGGATCATAAGGCGTTAAATTGTCTTCCTAATATAGCAATTAGAAGAAACAATTAGCTCCTGATCTTCTGATAGATAGTCGTTTTTATTCATTTACAAACGACTAAACATCGGGTATTAACCGAATCGAGCAATCCAGCTGACTTTACTTTGCATCACCGAATTTGACCAAGTCGAATTAAACGGAAATCCCGTTGCCTGATTTAATTGATTGGAGCAACGTCATCATAAATCAATCAGTAATAACTAAACTTAAATTCTATGACAAATTTACGCAACAGAGTACAGCTTATCGGCAACCTAGGTAACACCCCCGAGATCAAAGATTTTGAAGGAGGAAAGAAGCTGGCAAAGCTATCCATAGCCACCAATGAATCCTACCGAAACCAAAAAGGAGAGTTGGTAAAAGAAACACAATGGCACAACGTAATTGCCTGGGGGAAAACTGCCAAAATCGTGGAAGAATACCTGGATAAGGGCGCAGAGGTTTGCATTAGTGGCAAGCTCACATCCCGTTCATATGAGGATGCAGAAGGCAACAAAAAATACATTTCTGAAATTGTTATGCAAGATCTTTTGATGTTGGGGAACCGGACCTGAACTCCTACCCCATATTCGAAATTTCTTGACAAAAGGGAGCCTCTAGTGCTCCCTTTTTTTTCGCTCAATGAACCCTTCAACTTCCAACTAACCTTAAGTACTTGCAGACCTACCACAGAAGGATAATTTGATTACAACCCATAAACCGTAAGGTGGATGAAAGGAAATGATATCTTTAACCCATCTTTCAAAACAAAATTAGATCTACAAATCTGAGAATTAGAAGACATGTTATTCAATTCGATCGATTTCGCGCTGTTCTTACCCATCGTCTTTGTTCTCTACTGGTTTCTTGTAAACAAACATTTGCGTTTACAAAATTCACTGATCGTTTTTGCCAGCTACGTATTTTACGGCTTTTGGGATTGGCGATTTTTGTTTTTAATCCTCTTCAGCACAATTGTGGATTATTCGGTTGGAATCGGACTTCAGCACACACCGGATAAATCGAAGCGGAAATTACTCCTATTGGCAAGCATTCTTGTCAATCTGGGTTTCCTTGGATTCTTTAAGTACTACAATTTTTTTCTGGACAATTTTGTTGATGCGTTTACATTTTTCGGGTACAAAATAAGTTCGACCTCATTGAACATCATCCTACCTGTGGGAATCAGCTTTTACACCTTTCAAACCCTCAGCTACACCATCGATGTGTATCGCAGAAATCTTACCGCATGCAAAGACTTCATTGCTTTCTCCGCCTTTGTTAGCTTTTTCCCGCAGCTTGTTGCCGGACCAATTGAGAGAGCAACTAGACTTTTGCCCCAGTTTTATACACATAGAGAATTCAACTTTTCGAAAGCCGTAGACGGCATGCGTCAGATCCTATGGGGTCTTTTCAAGAAGGTTGTAATTGCCGATAACTGTGCAGAATTTGCAAATCTAATCTTCGAAAATTATTCAACCTATGGGGGAAGCACATTGATACTGGGAGCGCTATTCTTCACTTTTCAGATCTACGGTGATTTCTCAGGTTATTCAGATATAGCAATAGGTACAGCGCGACTGTTTGGCTTTGACCTGATGCGAAACTTTGCGTTTCCATACTTCTCAAGGGACATTGCTGAATTCTGGAGACGATGGCACATTTCACTTTCCACCTGGTTCAGGGATTACCTGTATATTCCATTAGGAGGCAGTCGCGGTAGCTCTTGGGTTAAGATCAGGAACGTTTTCATCATATTCGTGGTTAGCGGCTTTTGGCATGGTGCAAACTGGACGTTTATTGTGTGGGGAGCATTGAACGCAATCTATATTTTACCTCTTGTGCTATTGAAAAGCAATCGAAATAATTTGGAGACTGTAGCTGCAGGTAAATTGTTTCCCAAATTAAGGGAAGTCTTTGCGATTTTACTTACGTTCAGTCTTACCGTTTTTGCATGGATCTTTTTTAGAGCTGAGAATGTAGAGCATGCTTTCAGTTATATTGAAAATCTATTCACACACTCGGTTTTCTCCATTCCGGAAATTGAGGGGAAAGCCAAAGCTTATACAACGCTATTGTTGATCACATTTCTGTTAATCATAGAATGGATTGGCAGGGACCAACAACACGCATTAGAAAAAATGAGATTGCTAAAACGAAGAACGATAAGGTGGTCGGCTTATGTCTTTATCGTTCTTTTAATTTACTTCATGGGAAATTTCTCAGAGAGTATAGAATTTATCTACTTTCAGTTTTAATGCATGAAAAAATTTCTTCTCTATAGCGCTATTTTCTTCATGATCCTTCTGGTTCTTAATTGCGCATTGTATTTTTTGACTGAAAAAATATACTGGAAAGGGTATTTTCAACACCTGGATAAAAACCATTCCTCATTTCTGCTTGCCGATTCTCATGGCTTGCCGCTAAAGCAGTTCTCAGAAAAATATGGACTCTATAACTTTTCCACGGAGAGTGATTCTTACGAAGATATGCTTCGGAAAATCAAACACATCATAGGCAATTGTGATGCGAAGAACATTCTAATTAGCGTGGATGACCACACACTATCCTCCTACCGAGAAACAATGAACAATCTTGACCGATCAATTGGTTACTCGGATATTAGAGACTACTCTTCTGTTTACGAAATGATCAAGGAAAAGTATATACGACATTATTTTGTTCTGCTGAACCCTAAAAGCAGAAGCGTAGTTAGAAAATATATTGAAACGTCTATCCTGAAATGCATTGGACTGCACCAAGAACACGCATCGTTTGTATGGTCCGAATTAAGCGATAATGACCGCCAATCAAGGTCAGCCGGACGATCGAATCAACAATTCCCAAGCAAAATTCGATCTGCACGTTTAACCGAAACTCTCCTAGACATTATTCAATTGTGCAAAAAACATGAAGTTTCCTTGGTCGGTATAAAGTTCCCATTGTCAAAAAGTTATGGTTCTGCAATCAAAAACAAAGGATACAAAGCCGATAGCATCTTTCAGAGTCACGGGCTTACCGTTCTTGATTTCTCTTCTCTCTATTTTGATCACAATGAATATTTTGAAAATCAGGACCATTTGAATGAGCAAGGAGGGGAGCTATTCTCAAAAGTTCTAGCAGATTCACTGTAAGGCAGCACTATACTAATTTGGGCCCAACAATTAATTATTGATTCGTTCATTTCGCTGGTCAATGAACATTTCATCGAGTTTCAATGTTTCTTATGAAAAATGAAAATCGGGATCATCATATTTTTTGCCTTAGCTGTTGTGTTTTTCACACTTCAAGGGTTCATCACTCAAAGTACGAATAACGTGGAAAAGTATGAATATCAAGTGATCAAAGAATACTCCGGTTTTGAAGTAAGAAAATACAAATCAGCCCTATTTTCCAGTGTTGATTTGAATGGCAGCTACGAGGCTAACTCAGGCAATGGTTTTAGAATCCTAGCAGGGTACATTTTTGGAGGCAATGAAACCGGAGAAAAAATTGCAATGACCAGTCCCGTAGCAATGCAGTTGTCTGATTCCACTCAAAAAATGTCATTTATGGTTCCTGCCAATTACGAAGAGGCAGATCTACCCAAACCGACGAATGGAAAAATTTATTTTGAAAGGAAAGATTCATGTGTGATGGCAGCAATTCGATTCGGCGGCTGGGCAAATGACAAAAAGATAGAGGATCACAAAGCTAAATTGGAAATGATGTTAGAGTCCGAAGGTTTAAAGCACAACGGCAGCTTTTCTTACTTCGGGTACAACCCCCCGTATGAAGTCATGAATCGAAGAAATGAAGTGGTTGTTGAGCTGGTGAACTTTGACAACATGACAAATCCGTCAACAGAATAGGCTTTATATCTCCTCTCTTATTTTCCAACCCTCAAAATCGAACCCCCAAGATGCAGACATCATCCAGCTGATCTACATCTCCTCTCCACCTCTCAAATTCAGACATTAGAAGACCCCTCTGTTCCTCCATTTCCTTCTTACTAATGCTAATCAAAAAGTTTTGAAAGCCCTTTATGGTATATTTCTTATTTCGCTCTCCTCCAAACTGGTCTGCAAATCCGTCAGAAAACAAATACACCGCATCTCCTTTTTTCACTTCAACTCGATGCTGAGTAAACGTCTCAATTACACCGTAATTTCCTATTGGTTGACGATTCGGCTCTAGGACTTCCACTGCATCATTTTCTGACCGAATAATCCAGAGCGGATTGTTTGCACCGGCCCAATCCAGCTGGTTTGTTTTGAAGTTATAAACACATAAAGAAATGTCCATACCGTCGTACACCAGTTTTTCCGATGACCCAAATCCTTCAATCACCAATTCTCTCGACCTGTTCAGGATACCAGATGGCTCAACTATCTTCTCCTCCAGCACCACTTTATTCAGCACTCTTGAACATAATACGGAAACCATTGCGCCTGGTACTCCATGGCCCGTGCAATCCGCCACAGCAAATAGGATTTTGTCTCCAACGGATTGAGCCCAAAAAAAATCGCCCGACACAATATCCTTCGGAAGTAAGAAAGCAAAAGAATTAGCAAAAATCGATCCTAGCACTTGCTTTCCGGGCAACATCGCTCGCTGTATCTTCCTGGCGTATTCCATTGAGTCAGTAAGCCGCTCATTATTGTTTTCCAAAGCTAATTTTTGCTTTTCAATAAGCTGATTGGTCTCTTTTAAGACTGTATTTTTAGTTAATATAACCTGCTCGTATGCGATATTCGTGCTAATAAAATGCCACAGAATCAATATTGTTAGGCAGACGCCCCCGGCGAGACTTGTTAATTCGTAATAAATCAGTTCTGAATCCGCTATCCAGTAATATGGGCCATAGTTTTGTCCGGCAAAATAAACCCCTACCATTACTAAAATAACCAGCAGCGATAGCGTTAACGAAAGCAGCTTTTTCTTAAATAGTAGCATTGGGCATAACGCTCCCGGGATGAAATAGACGATTATCCCTGATTTCGAACCGAACCCTATAGAGATCGATGAGATAAAGGTGATAATAAAAATCAAGGTTACCCATTTGGCTGCGGCGTAGAACCCCCTATTGATCAACACCCAAAAAACCACGCTCAATGTTATTGGGTATAGAGATACCAGGGCTCCTTCAAATTGCAGATTGGCAGCATCCAATGACGAACCAATAATGGCCAAAGCAACGTTTATAAACATTACTTTATTGAGTATTCTGATTCTCTTTTTTTCATCAAAATCCAATGTGTCATTAATCCCATTATCTGAAATTTTAGACCATAGCTCTATAACTTTTGACAACATTAGTTTTGCAATTTGACGCCCGGCATTTCAACTCTTTTTTTTGGGCGATTAACGAGTATTTTAAGCATTGGATAATTTTAGATCATTAAAGCTATGCTTATTAATATAAGGAAATCCATGAAACAATTTCACGTACCAATACGGATAAAAGGAAGAAATAGTATGTGATCGGGGGGCCTGGTATCGAACTATTTCCGCAAAGGGTTTTGTAATGGTAGCGCGTATACGATAAATTGATGTTCCATAGCAGGCGCGATGCTCTTTTGTATTTGTATATTGCCTTTGCATGGCTAACAACAACTACATTATTACAGGAGGGCCGGGGACAGGTAAATCTTCCATCATCCAAGAGCTAAAGAAAAGAGGAGTCCAGTGTTACGATGAAGTCGCTAGGTCCGTGATAATAGAAGAGCTGAACGCCGGATCAAATGCCTTGCCCAATAAAGATGTACTTGCATTTACGAGAAAAGTGGTCAATAAAATGCAGGTAAACCTGATGAGTTGCAACTCCCATTCACTTGCTATTTTCGATCGAGGACTTCCTGATTCTGCCGGTTATCTGAGATATGCGAACATCACGATTCCGAAGTATCTTGTTCAGGCAATTAATGATGCTCCCTATGCTGGAACCGTTTTCATTGCTCCTTTTTGGCAGGAGATTTATACGATGGATGATGAGCGAATTGAATCACAGGAAGTAGCAAAAAACATACATGGTGCCATTGAAGCCACATATAATGATTTAGGCTATACCTTGGTAGAAATTCCACTTTTATCCGTTCAGGATAGAGCTGATTTCATACTAGACAGTATAGGTATTTAAGAGCAATGGAATTACTCCCCTCCATTCAGCATTTTTTCTGCTCTTTTCGCTTCTCTCATCGGATTGCTCTTTCCATCAGCACCCCACCGTCTGGATTCGGCTTTGAAAATTTGAAATTTACTCTGAACAGGAACTCTTGGCAAGCTGTTATTGGATACATCCGTATCAGCAGTTTCTAAAAAAGGATCAAGATATACCCCAGCTACTTCTTTTTTGAAGAAAAACACTTTGGACACTTTGTTGTTGTCTTTCTTCCAAATTTCCGCAGGTATTCGAACTACTTCTTTCGATTGATCAGTAAAGGTGAACTCTAAAATTACCGGCATTACCAACCCACCCTTGTTCGAAAACGTAATTTCATAATAATTGTAGTTAGAATTAATCAAATCCAATTCTTCTTTAGAGAGCTTTGATTTGTATTTCTCATAGGCTTTTTTATCTAAAATGGTAGCATCCAACGGGTCATATGAGTTATAGAAATCATTGAGGGATTCATCTTTTTCGTTCATCGTCTCTTTGATCGATTCTTTGTTTCTGATGTCTCCGATGAAGTCTCTCTCTTGAGCTCGAAGCTCTTTTTTCTCTGCACTCTCCTTTTCCGGATTTCTGGTGTCAATTTTGTACCACTTGATGTCGTCCATAGAGATGTCGCAATGATCCGTTGTGTAGAACCAACCTCTCCAAAACCAATCCAAATCAACTCCTGATGCATCCTCCATTGTTCTGAAAAGATCTGCCGGTGTCGGATGCTTGAACATCCATCGTTGGGAATACGTTTTAAAAGCATGGTCGAACAGCTCTCTTCCCATAATCGTTTCTCTTAAAATATTGAGTGCTGTTGCTGGTTTTCCGTAAGCATTGTTTCCAAACTGATGAATTGATTCTGAATTGGTCATAATTGGAGAAATGAAGTTTTTATCTCCCTTCATATAATCCACTATTTTGTAGGCGGGTCCTCTTCTTGAAGGATAATCTCTTTCCCATTCCTGTTCCGTTAGATATTGCAAAAACGTGTTTAGACCTTCATCCATCCAGGTCCATTGCCGTTCATCAGAATTAACAATCATCGGAAAATAATTGTGTCCTACTTCATGAATAATCACCCCGAGCATTCCATATTTGGTGCGCTCCGCATAGGTTCCGTCGCTTTCCGGTCGCCCCCCATTGAAACAAATCATTGGATACTCCATCCCTATGTCTTTTGCGTGGACAGAGATCGCCACCGGATAGGGATAATCAAAGGTGTACCTAGAATATACTTTCAGCGTATGCGCAACAACTTTGGTGGAATACCTTTCCCATAATGGATTTCCTTCTTTCGGATAATAGCTCATTGCCATCACCTTTTTCCCGGACAGCTTCACCGCCTGCGCGTCCCAAATGAACTTTCTTGAGCATGCAAAACCAAAGTCACGTACATTCTTAGCATGAAAAGTCCACGTTTTACGAGATTTAACCCTTGACTTCTCATTCGCCAAAGCTTCTTCGGGAGTTACGATCATTACTGGTTGATCAAAGGTGTTTTGAGCCTTTTTCCATCGACTTTGTTGTTCCGTGGTAAGCACCCTCGATGCATTCTGAAGCTCTCCGGTTGAAGCCACCATGTGGTCTCCGGGGACAGTAATATTCACCTTGTAATCGCCAAATGGAAGAGTAAATTCGCCACTCCCCAAAAACTGCTTGTTCTGCCAGCCCTCCACATCATTGTACACACACATTCTCGGGAAAAATTGGGCAATGGTATATAAATAATTGTCGTCTTTAGGGAAATATTCATAGCCGGATCTTCCGCCAATTGCGATTCGATCGTTGATATTGTACCACCACTTAATTTTAAAAGTAATGGCACCTTTGGGTTGCAATGGTTTGGACAGATCAATCCGCATCATTGTTTTGTTTATTGTGTAATTCAGATCATTACCGCGTTCATCTTTTACTTCAGTTATTTTAAAACCCCCGTCGAAGTCAGAATGAAGTCGCGCCAATTGATTAAGAGCCATTTTAGGTTGTATGTTGTTTGTTCGAACCAATTTTGAATCTGAGTCCAAGGCTCGCACATTTTGGTCCAGCTGCAACCAGAGGTATTCTAGCTGATCGGGACTATTGTTGGTATAAACGATTGTCTCCGATCCGTACAATTTTCTTTGGTCATCATTGAGCTCTATGTCCATTGTGTAGTCTGCCGTATTCTGATAGTATGCATATCCGGGAGCGCCCCCCGCTGTTCTATATGCATTAGGCGTAGCCATTTCTTCTTTGAGCTGTTTGAATTTATTATCGTTGATGTTCTCGTATTGAGCAAAGGCCTCAAAAGCAAACAACAAGATGATTAGCGTATAAATGTTCTTTTCCATTATAGATTTATTTCCCTACGGGTTATGGATTTATTGAATACTTCACTTATTTTAATCTGACCTGCATTCAAATAGAACAGGTTTTCCTGTTCATCAAATCTATCAGTCAGTATGGTATTCACCACAACCACTTCTGTTATCGTTTTTACATTCTGTATTTCAAAGTATAAGTAGAGCGACTCGTCTAGTTCGACCTCCATCCCAACAAAATTCAATCGTTTCGTTTCATCGTCTGTGTACACCTGAAAATGCTCCGTTATATAATCCTTTATGATCGACGTTGCCTGATCTGATTGATTTTCTTCGCCCAATCTAAGGTTTACATTCTCAGCTTCCCGTATCGCCTCTTCAAAATCGTGTGCGATCAATTTGAAGGTCAGCTCAAGACTACTTGCCTTTTCATTAAAATCCATCGTGCAGATACTGACGTAGTAGTTGTGCGCTTTTACCTCAACGCACCCAAAACACATGACTAGAACGACAAACATTGCCATCATTATTCGAGGACCCATTATGATCGCTAAGCTTTTCACCATTTTGAAGGAGCCTAAAGATAATAATAACAAATGATGCGAATGTGTAACATTGATTGCAACCCGTTCATTGAATTGCACATTAGACTCTAGCCTTGCCAAATAGTACCCGATTTAAGTCCAATTGACTATTTTAGTTGTCCCAAAAAATTTAGTTGTGAAAAAGTATATCTCCCTAGTTATCGTATTATTCAGCGGATTTACCGCTATTAGCCAAAATAAAGACAAGGCAATCTTTGAAGAAGTTAAGCCAGGATATTATCAAAACAGTATTCTGAAGGGAATCGATGATTTTGAAGAGCCGCAAACCGAAGAGAAAAAGGTAAAACGCATGAAGGTTGACTTGTCAGATTGGGAGATTCCAAATGATCCATCGCAATACACAACAGTGTGGTATAATGACCCCATCTCCCAGGGAAATACAGGCACTTGCTGGTGCTTTTCGACTACTTCTTTTTATGAGAGTGAAGTAAAGCGGTTGAGCGGAAAAGAAATAAAGCTTTCTGAAATGTACATTGTGTACTGGGAATACGTTGAGCGTGCCGCTTATTTCGTTGATTCACGGGGCAACATGACCTTGGGTGAAGGTTCAGAAACGAATGCAGTGGCCAAAAACATGAAGAAATACGGCATGGTTCCTTACGATCATTACACAGGAATGAAGCCGGGTCAGAAATTTCACAATCACGAACCCATGTTCAATGAAATCAATGCCTATTTGGCCGGCGTGAAAGCAAAAAGTGCGTGGAACAAAGAAGAAGTAGTAGCAACCGTTCGGTCCATACTTGACCACCATGTGGGAGCTGTCCCTACAACTGTAAACTTGGACGGAAAACAAATCACTCCTCAAGCCTATTTGAAAGATGTCTTGAAAATTAATCCTGATGCTTACGTAGATTTTATGAGCCTTATGGATCAGAACTATTACGAAAAGGCAGAGTACAAGGTGCCGGATAATTGGTGGCACAGTTCTGAATACAACAATGTTCCACTAGATGAATTTATGTCTGCAATTAAAATTGCCATAGACAATGGCTTTTCTCTAAGCATTGGTGGTGACGTATCGGAACCCGGTTTTGATAAAATTGCACAGGTAGGTGTTGTTCCAACGTGGGATATTCCATCCGAGTTCATCGATGAACCTGCCAGATTGCATCGTTTCAACGATGGATCAACCACTGACGATCACGCGATGCATTTGGTTGGCTATAAAACCGTGAATGGTAAAACCTGGTATTTAGTAAAAGACTCCAGTTCTGGTTCAAGAAATTGTGGTGAAGGATCAGAAAAATTTGGATACTATTTTATCCACGAAGACTATGTCCGTCTTAAATTCATGAGCTTTACTGTTCATCAAGATGCAGTAAAAGAGCTCCTTAAAAAGATGAAAGCATAGGTTGAAATCCGGGTAAAATCAAACCGTTTTGATGAAGAGGTTACTATCGAACCGAACCTGCTCACCGTACACCCCATTTTCT
>CAJWDP010000011.1 GCA_913030835.1 uncultured Flavobacteriales bacterium
CGATACGGAACCTCAGCAAGGATTATGGCTTCTGACGCACCCGGATCGATCCAACGCGATGGAACTTGAGTTTGTCTGGTGACCCCCACTTTTACGCCGCTAGTTTTCGACAAATACACTACGTGTGGCTGCAAATGGTGTTCTCTTTCCCATTTTTCGTCCCTGAGTGCTATTCCCTCATGGATTCTACTTAGCTCCGGTCGAATGATACTGGGGCTCGCAAGTGGTGAAGTCATAAAAGCATCATAACTCATCCCATCTCCATATGTCTTCCTGATCTTTTTCCCCGTTACCACGCAATTGATTTCGTGGCCAAATTCGATCTTAATCTGCTCGCCGACGAGTTCATTCATTTGGATGGTTTCATGTGGCTCCAATACAGAATATAGTGGGAGCTCGTATTGAACTTCCTCGTCCAATATTGCACGCATCTTACGTATATTACCGATACACCTCATTACAAGGAGGCAGCTAATCTTGAGCCTTGATCAATGGCGCGTTTCGCATCAAGCTCAGCAGCAACATCGGCCCCGCCAATCAAATGAACTTGCTTACCTGCTTGCTTTAGTGGCTCCAATAAATCTCTGTATGGAAGCTGACCTGCACAAATCACAATGTGATCCACCTCGAGTAACATGGACTTCCCATTCGAGGTGACATGGAGTCCCTGATCATTAATCCGATCATATGTTGCTGAGCTGATCATATTCACCTTTCTCTTATTCAAATTGGTTCTATGTATCCAACCTGTGGTTTTACCCAAATTCGCACCTAGCTTGCCTTTCCGTCTTTGAATAAGGTATACTTCCCGGTCTGCAATTTCGAAATCAGGTTGGACTCCTTCAATTCCCCCTCTCGCCTCATTGTTCATATCCACTCCCCATTCCTCCATAAAATCTGCAATATCTTCTGTAGATTTTCGTCTGCCGTGTGTTAGGTATTCAGCCACATCAAAGCCGATTCCACCAGCTCCTATGATCGCAACTTTTTGCCCAATGGTTTGTTCATTTTTCAACACATCGATATAGCTGACTACCTTTTCATGATTTATACCCGGTATATCCGGTTTTCTAGGTGATATACCTGTAGCCAAAACGATCTCATCAAAATTGGATAAATCTTCTGATACGACCGTTTTGTTCAATTGTAGATCTACCCCGTTCAGTTCAATTTGTTTATTGAAATATCGAAGGGTTTCTTTAAACTCCTCCTTACCCGGTATTTTTTTCGCCATGTTGAACTGACCTCCGATTTGCCCCTCTTTTTCAAAAAGGGTAACCTGATGTCCTCTTCCAGCAGCGACCGTTGCTGCCGCCATGCCTGCCGGTCCAGCACCAACAACGGCAATTTTCTTGACGATCTGTGCCTTGCTGTAGTTCAATTCCGTTTCGTAACCCGCTCTCGGATTCACCAAACAGGTAGCCTGTTTCTTTTTGAAAACATGATCCAAACAAGCCTGATTGCAGCCAATACATGTATTGATTTCATCGGCTCTCCCCTCCTCTGCTTTCTTCACAAAATTCTCATCAGCCAAAAATGGTCGAGCCATGGAAACCATATCCGCACACCCCTCTTCTAAAACACTTTCTGCTATTTCGGGGGTATTGATCCGGTTAGTGGTGACTAAAGGTATACTCACTTCGCCCATCATCTTTTTGGTCACCCAGCTATATGCCCCTCGAGGTACCATAGTCGCTATGGTTGGTATACGAGCTTCGTGCCATCCAATACCCGTATTGATGATGGTTACCCCTGCTTTTTCCAGCTCCTTTGCCAACAAAACCACTTCATCCCATTGACTGCCCTCGTCAACAAGATCAAGCATAGACAACCTGAATATGATGATAAAATCAGTGCCCACCTCCTTACGAACCCGTCGTACGATTTCTAATGGAAACTTAATCCTGTTCTCATATGATCCACCCCATGAATCCGTTCTTTTATTCGTTCTTCGAGCAATGAACTGATTGATCAAGTATCCTTCTGAACCCATAATCTCAACACCATCATACCCGGCATACTGCGCTAACGAGGCACAGCGAACAAAATTCTGAATCGTTTTTTCGATTCCAGATTCTGTCAATGCCTTTGGTTTAAAAGGAGTTATTGGCGACTGAATTTTTGATGGGGCTACATTGAACGGATGATATCCATAACGGCCGGTATGCAGGATCTGTAAACAAATTTTTCCACCCTCCTGATGTACGGCACTCGTTACCACCTTGTGCCTATCCGCCTCTTTTTTAGTAGTCAGCTTACTGGAAAAAGGCCCTACCCAACCTGCACGATCCGGTGCAATACCGCCAGTTACGATCAGCCCGACTCCACCACGCGCTCTTTCAGCAAAATAGGCTGCCATTTTCTTGTGTCCGTTTCGAGTTTCTTCCAAGCCGGTATGCATAGAACCCATTAGAATTCTATTTCTAAGCTTGGTAAAGCCAAGATCCAAGGGTTGAAATAACTTAGGGTAATGCTTGTTCATTGTTCTTGTATTGTGCTTCCAAATTTAGGTAAAAGAATGATATGCATGCATACCATTTCGAGTGGATTATTATACCAATTGTACACTTATTTAATGTAATCTCCCCTTTTCACAATTGCGAATCGCTCGTCCTCTAATGAAAGGTAGCCATAGTCGTAGCAAAAAAAGTATTTGGCCCCTGTTTTTGTTGTATAAATGTTGGTAAAGTAATCGAAATTAAATCCCTCCACAAGCAATTCATCTTTATGCGCTACTCCTTTTCCTGCAGGACAAAATTGTTCCAAAATTTTTCGATTCTTTCTTAATCGGTTGTTGATATTGCGTACATACTTGTTCGCATCCCGGTTTTGTTTGTTGTTAAATAGATTACGACAATAATCGGAACAGAATTTTTTATCAATCCTGCCTTCAATTTCGATCTTGCATTCCAGACACTCTTTAATTTGATCTTCTTCGGCCACAGTTAAATGTAGTAACACCAAGAATAGATTGCAAATACTAAAGCATTGGACTTACCGAATTGAGCATGATCAAAAATGCTGTTACCAGCGCTATTGCAGTAATTATTGACGTCCATTTTAATCGCGGAAGAAATTGTTCCGGCACGAAAGACGCAGTTTCGTGAGCCTTTTTCATTCGTATTATACTTCTCTTCTCCATAATATGCAGTGGAATCAGTAAAATCCCAATTAATGAAGCAGCTATAAGCGACCTTCCTAAATCCGAACTACTCAGCTTATACATATCTCCATCAGTAGAACTGATTAACAAAAGTATCCCTGTCAACAAAGTAATTACAGCAGACATGGTCGTCAAATTGAACACCCTTCTGTAAATGGCCAAAACAAAAGATCGTTTTGCCTCATTCGGGTTACGTCGGAGTGCAGGATAAAGCACAAAATTGACCAGAATCGATTCTCCCAGCCACATTGCGGCACCTAGAATATGAAAAGCCCTGATAAATGGATATAACTCTTCCATAACCCACAATGTAAGAAAAGTGTACTACTGAACCAATCCTACAACTTATCGCCCTGGCAGAGCCAATCGAAATTGACCAATTATACTTCGAAGAGACAAAGCGAGCGCTCCAGCTTCAAATACAGTTCTTTCGGATTGAATGGTTTCGTGATGTAATCGTTCATTCCGATTTGGAGCAATTCTGTCTTTAAAGACACATCCGTAGATGCAGTCAATGCTATGATTGGAGTCTCCTGATTAAATTTTCGAATCTCTTCGGTGGCTCCTCTTCCATCCATTACCGGCATTTGTAAATCCATGAGAACCATATCATACTGATTCGATTGGATCTTTTCTACGGCTTCCATACCGTCAGATGCAGAATCAAGCACAACATTCCAATCGTTCAGGATTTTGTTTAAAATGATCACATTGTAATCCAGATCGTCAACCACTAAAATTCGGGCACCACCAAGATCCCTTGCCGTTTCAAATTGAGATTGACTTACCCGTTGCTGAACTGAGCACTCTAGAAACAAATCAAAATAAAAATAGGACCCAGCCCCTAAACTTGACTCAATGTGTAATTTACTTTTCATCAATCCCAGTAGTTCTTTCGAAATAGACAATCCTAGACCCGAGCCTCCAAATTTTCTCGTAATGCTAGACTCTGCCTGAGTAAACTTGTCAAATATTCTATTTTGATTCTCCTCAGAAATTCCTATTCCGGTATCTTTTACGCCAAATCGAATCAAACTTCCCGAATCTGTTCTCTCTAGTTCTTTCGCTGAAATTTCTACAGCTCCATTGTTCGTAAATTTATTTGCGTTACTAACCAAATTGGTAAGTACCTGACCTATTCGAACCACATCACCATTGTAGAACGGTTCTATATTCTCATCTATTTGAACTCCAATATGATTGCGTTTTTCAGCTGCGCTACTTTTGTGCGCTTTGATTAAATTGTTCATTAAACTTCTCAGATCAAAAGAGGTGTTTTCCAATTCAAGCTTCCCGGATTCAATTTTATTAATATCCAGAATATCATTGATCAAAAGCATTAAGCTGTTGGAAGCTATATTCAGAATTTCGATGTTTTCTTTCTGACCTTGTAAATGGTCTTCTTTCTGAAGAATGTGGGCCATTCCTATGATCACATTCAGGGGGGACCTAATTTCATGACTCATATTGGATAAAAACTGTGATTTGGCGTTGGATGCCTTTTCTGCTATTTGGATAGCTTCTTTCAATTCCAGCTCAATCTCTTTTCTTCTATTTACCTGTTCGTTCAGATATTCCGCAACCTGCAAAAGATCATCCTGACCAAAGTTGCTTTTCTGTTCTTCTCCTTCATCCAATATTGATATGGAAGCAAGCAATTTTTCAATACTCTGCTCCCGCAAACTTTTCTCTTCCTTCAACTTAGAAGTAATGCTCATGTATTCCTTTTGCGCCAGACCGGCGTTCGTTTCCATCGACATTTTTTCCAGCTTGGATTGCATGCACATTACAGACACGGATTCCATAAAATTCATCCACTCCGAGTTCTCTCTCCAATCTACTGATTTTAGATGCTGATCGGCTAAAGCCGCTATTTCTTTACTTAGTTTCATAGACATGGTTTTCTGATCAACAATTCTCGATTATTAACAACCGCTTAATAGGCAAAACAAGCAGCAGGTCGAAACCAAGAACGTTTCATGGGGTGAAATTACTGCCAACCGACATCGTTAGTTAGCAGAATCATCCCAATGTAGCCTACTGATTTCCCAACGTAATGATGAATTCCTGATGAATTACCTAGTCAAATCCATGATTAGGACTAATTTTGCACCATGTCAAGAATTGTTGTTGGTCTTTCCGGAGGCGTAGATTCGTCCGTTGCAGCGTACTTGCTGAAAGAACAGGGGCATGATGTTATTGGAATTTTTATGCGCAACTGGCACGATGAATCGGTGATCATTGATGATCAATGCCCATGGATTGAAGATAGCAATGATGCACTCTTGGTGGCAGAGAAATTAGGTATCCCGTTTCAGGTAATTGATCTGAGTAACGAATACAAAGAGCGTATCGTGGATTACATGTTTGCTGAATATGAAGCCGGACGAACACCCAATCCTGATGTGCTTTGCAACCGGGAAATCAAATTCGACACGTTTCTTAACGCGGCAATAGAGCTAGGAGCCGACTTTGTTGCTACCGGGCACTACTGCCGTAAAGAGACATTGGATAGTAATGGAGCTACCATACACCAATTGATCTCAGGAAAAGACCCAGGAAAAGATCAAAGCTATTTTCTCTGTCAGGTGAATCAAAAACAATTGAGCCGAGCCCTGTTTCCAATAGGAGATCTGTTAAAGTCGGAGGTGAGGGAAATTGCTCGGGAACAAAATCTGGTAACTGCCGAAAAAAAGGATTCACAGGGGCTTTGCTTTATCGGAAAAGTTAGACTACCCGAATTTCTTCAGCAAAAGCTAGCCCCTTTGAAGGGAGCAGTGGTCGAAATCCCTGTCGACTTTAATGGGTACAATATGGTACGAGAAACACTTTCTGAACAGGCTCTACCCTACACCTATACACCTACTGACGGAAAAGTAATAGGAGAACACAACGGGGCTCATTATTTTACCATTGGTCAGCGCAAAGGACTTGGAATTGGCGGATCATCATCACCGCTATTTGTAATTGGAACGGATGTAAAGACCAATACCATCTATGTCGGTCAAGGGGAAGATCACCCCGGACTTTGGAGAAAATCCCTATACATTCCAGCTTCAGACAGCCATTGGATTAGAGAGGACCTAAAACTTGAGGTTGGAACCAGCAAACCGTTTGAAGTTCGAATCCGGTATAGACAAAAGCTCCATTCTGCCGAATTGTTTCAAGATAAGGAAGGAATCTACATTGTTTTTGAAAATCCGATGAAAAGTATCACCCCCGGACAATTTGCTGCATGGTATAAAAATCAAGAGCTAATCGGTTCCGGCGTCATTCACAAGTGAATACAGGTACTCGTTCAGAAAAATCTTCTTAGGATCCTGCTGTCTGCGTATTGCTTTAAATTCACTCCACATCGGATACAATGCTTTAAAATCTTCCGCTTTTTTGTAGTTTATTTTCCCCCAATGAGGACGCCCATCGTATTTTGAAAATATCTCCTCCGCTTTTCTGAAGAACGAATCATACGGCATTCCTTTGAATTGGTGAATGGCGATGTAAACCCCACTTCTTTCATAAGCAGGGCTGATCAAAAAGTTATCCTCTTTAACAAATCTGCACTCGACTGGAAAGTGAACCTTAATGTCTTCTTCGATTATCATGGACCTGATTTCCAATAGCACTTCTTTCGCATGCTCCAACGGAACATTGTATTCCATTTCGTAAAACCGAACAGATCGTTTGGTCGCATAGATTTTGTGGCTCCAATCCACAAATTTACCATTTGCAATACCCCAAGCGGATATTTTTGCAACCCGCTTTGAAAAGGACGGGAACCACTTTACCATATTCGAAAGCAACAGAAAAAACCAATGTTCAATTAGAACATCGCCAATCTTTTTCCCCAAACCATGTCGTTTAAATGCGTCTTGAGTGATGTTGAGTGTTTTCGTCTGAACTGTATCCGTATGTGGAAACCAAAAGAATTCAAAATTTCTATTGTTATCGCTATACTCGCCAATATGATTCAGGCAATCATCCAGGGTTTCTTTCTTCGTTATTTCTTTTAGTTTATATGCTTTCTCCAGACGTAATTTTATCCGTGTAATGATTCCCATTGAGCCTACATTTACACCCAACGCACAAAACAGTCTCTCATTTGTATTTTGATCAACGGTCTTAATTTCTCCCAACCCGTTTACAAATGTGGCTTCGAGAATTTGGGTCGACAGGATTCCCAGTCTTTTGCCAGTGCCATGTGTACCGGTACTTAACGCCCCCGCAACACTTTGCACATTAATATCACCCATATTTTCCTGAGCCAATCCCAATTCGAACAGACCTTCCCCAAGCTCTTTTAATTTTGTCCCTGCCCAAACCGTAGCCGTTTTTCCATCAACATCAACATCGATTATTCCCTGCATTCGATCGAGCGAAACCAAAATCTGATTTGCCTCAACAACTCGTGAGAAGGAGTGTCCGCTGCCAATAACACGAATCTGTTTTTCAGCTTCAGACGCTCTTTTCACCAATTCCACAATCTCCCCCTCAGAAGAAGGGTAGATCACTTCAGTTGGATTGGATCGAACACTACCTGACCAATTGGACCAATTCATATCTGTTTTTTATAAAAAAGCATACCCATCACCTCTATATGTAGTGCACACATCAACTATTTCGTCGTTTCGAATCAAATGAAGTGTATTGAATCGCTCACAAAGCTCTCCTGCTTTGGCATGACGAAAGAACACCGGCTCTCCTAAATCCAGCTTTCCGCTATAATGTATTGGTGTTTGAACCTCTCCTGCTCCCTCATTATTCTCCAAGCGCATTCCCACCGGCAAGTATGGAGTTGGAAGTTTGCTTGGATCACAGCTACCTGAAGCAATGTATCCTCCTCCGTTCAATGTATAGATGTCCGGTTCCGGATGTCTTGCTACTTCGAGTACAAAAAAGGCAGCAGGTTCATGCTTAAACGAATTGTAATCGTCGAATAAGGTCGGCTGAAAAAAACCAGAACCAACGGTAACTTCATTGACCCAATCCTCCGAAACAGAAGATTCTATACTCCCCGTACCACCTGCATTTGCTACAACCGGGTCACAATTTGTAATGCCTTTGTAAAGAGCGACCATCATTCTTCTTTTAGCCGCTATTTTTGGTATGGACCTTTTCTTTAGCGCTTTTACAATACTGCTTTTCGCTCTTTTTCCATTCTGCCCATCCGACACTCCTGCAATCTGAGCCTCATACCCCATTAATCCAACAGGTTCAACGTTGTTGTAGCTTAGAATTTTGCTCAACAGTTCCTTAAAATCTTCATTGCTCCTAACCGAAGAACGATATACTCCAAAATAAACTCCGGGAAATTTTGTTGACACATCTGCATCTATGCACACAGAAAAGGTGCAGCTAAGCTCCATTCCGACCTTGCTCAAGAGTGCAATGTGCTCCTCCTTATCTACCATTAGAACAATTTTCTTTCCCTTCTTGACCCAGCCCCCGACTTCCTTTATTGACGGTTCGTGCATAGCAGGATAACCAACAAGAATGTTATCCAACCCATTGTCCACCAAATAACAGGTTTCGCTTAACGAAAAGGACATAAAACCGATCGTGTTTTCCAATCTCTCCTGAATATATTTCAAAACAAAAAGGGATCGAATGGACTTCGTAGCAATTCGAATAGGTTTCGAACCACTTCTCTTTCTCAAAACGAGGATGTTCTTGTCCAGTAATTCAAGATCGACACAAGCAGCCGGCAACCGGGTTCCATAAATTGCCTTTTTATACCATTCGTACCTCAATTGCTTTTCATTTTCAGACATTGTTGCTCAGATATGAAATAAGTTCTAACTAACTTAGTTATTTTGTACTAAACTAATTCTAATTCGAACTCCCAATGTTTGAGGATATTGACAAGGTAACATCTGTATTTGAGTTTGACGACCCCACGGTTTACGCAATTCCGTTGTTTCTTGTAATGATCGGAATTGAACTTGCCATTGATTTCAAAAAGAGCTTGAAGTTGTACCATGGTAAAGATGCTTTTGCCAGCATTGGCATGGGATTAGGCTCTTTGGTTATTGGACTTGGGATGAAAACCTTAGCGTTCATTGTATTCAACTGGATCTACCACAATTATGGCATTTGGAAGGACATGAATCAGCATTGGTGGGTATGGATTCTTCTACTGTTCGCAGATGACTTCACTTTTTACTGGCACCACCGATTGAGTCATTCCATGAGAATATTGTGGGCTGCTCACGTCAATCACCATAGCTCTATCCACATGAATTTCTCTACGGCATTGCGCCAAAGCTGGGTAGAAGTGCTCTATAAATATGTCTGGTGGCTATGGCTTCCGTTGGTAGGATTTCATCCTGTATTTATTATGACCATGATGGCCTTCAGTTTGATCTATCAGTTTCTGCAACATACAGAGCTTGTCGGTAAATTGGGGCCACTCGAATGGGTTCTTAACACGCCATCTCATCATAGAGTGCACCATGCTACCCAGGTAAAATACCTGGATCGAAATCATGCAGGCATACTCATCATTTGGGACCGAATTTTTGGAACTTTTCAGGAAGAAAAAAATGAAGATTTGCCCGTCTATGGAATCACCAACAACATCAGCACATACAACTTGTTTAAAATCGCATCTCACGAGTATATTTCACTTTGGAGAGATGTAAAAAGAGCACCTACTTTTAAAGACAAGTTCAATTACCTATTCCAACCGCCCGGTTGGTCTCACGACGGGGAACTGAAAACATCCAACCACCTCAGGCGCTTAGAAAAGTCTGCTTTGGAAAAAGACCATCTGAATATCAAAACGAACTGAATTTGCCCAAAAAGTCACTTTTCCTGTTTCAAAAGCGCTTCAAACTTATAGTTATTGCACTCTTGCTTCTTGCAATTTGCTACTACTATCGATATCCCATATATCACTGGGGTTATCAACAGTTTGGATTTTTAAACTATGATATTCCCACTCTCCATTTTCACACTGAACCGGAATATGTGCTGACCATCAAAAGGCAAAGGGAAAAATCATTAAACGAAGGTTGGATCACGACGGATAAACGAGATCTTGTTCCCACCAAAATTGATTTGGATGGAAGGATTATCCAAGCACAATACAGGCTCAAAGGAGATTACATTGAGCATGCCTTGCAGGAAAAATGCTCTTATCGGGTAGAGGCAGCAGATACTGTTTTTGGAAAGTTGAAGTTTTCTCTTCACAAACCTATCCGAAGGAACAATCTAAATGAGTTTTTTTGGCAATTCGCCTGTGCAAAGGAGGGATTAATCCGTTTGGATTACGACCTGGTTCAGTTGTCGGTAAATGAAGATAACTTCGGACTGTATGCTTTGGAAGAGCATTTTGGCCATAACTTTTGTTCCCGACGTAATCTATCCGGATTCGTTTTGCGTTTTGAAGAAAAGGAATATTGGAATCAAAAAATCTCCTTCCAACCCATGTCTTCGAGAAAGTCATTTGAATCCGCTGCTATCGACAGCTATAGTACTCCCACAATAAAAAAAAATGCAGCATTGTGGAAAGAACACGAAGTAATCATTGCTAAGCTGCACTTGTGGAGAGCCGGAATTATTCCACTCACTTCTGTTTTCGATCCATACAAACTCGCCACGTATTTTGCTCTTGCTGATTTATGTTCCGGACACCATGCTTTGGTATGGCACAATTTGAGGTTTTATTACAGGCCGGAAACAGGTCTTCTGGAACCCATAGCGTATGATGGTGATTTGTTCGGGACAATCGAAAGTCCTGTATTTGCTTCAGAAAACAGGAGTTCAGGATGGCATTTCTCATCCCGATGCCTCGGCAACAAATCGTTTGAAACAATCTATAAAAAGGAACTGGCAAGAATTGCAGATAATCAGTACCTACATGATTTACTCCGTGATTTTAAAGGAGAACAATTGAAATATGAAAACATATTGCAATGGGAATACCCTAGCTATTCTTTCAACGCTAATTTTCTAATTAACAACGTACAGACAATACAATCCAATTTAATCCACTAGTGGTTCAGATTGGAACTGAAAAGTGTCAATTCGCTTGAATCTTAAACTCAGTTCTCCTATTTTCTTGTCTGCCTTCGGAAGTCTTGTTTGAAGCAATTGGATATTCAGATCCGTAACCAACCGCAACCAGCCGACCTTCTGCAATTCCTTTTCCTTTCAAATAGGCAACCACTGCTTTTGCCCTGTCCTCGGATAATTTTTTATTCAAGCTTTCCGACCCCCGATTATCTGTATGTCCGGAAAGTTCCACTTTAAGGCTACTCACATCTTTCATCAGCTTTACCAAGCGGTCCAACTCCGCACTTGATTCAGGGCGCAAGGTTGATTTCCCCACATCAAAGAATACATTTCGAAGCGCAATTTTACTTCCAACTGCAATGTTCTTTAATTCTATTTCTTTATCGATCAGATTGTATTCGCTGTTCTTAGGAATATCGAAATTCTCGGAATGAAACAAGTAATCTTTGGCTTTGACAGCTATTCCATAGTTTTTACCGCTATTTAGTGAAAGCAGGAATTTTCCCGTTGCGCTATTGGTGGAAAAGGTCTGGATTACTCTTCCGGTTGAATTGTCCGAAATTTCAATCTTTGCTTCAACGGGTTCTTTGGTGATTGCGTCTATTGTTTTGCCCTTAAACACGGTTAAGCTTTTTCTGTTCACTTCTACAGATTTTTCAATACGAACGTCCGTTATCGGATTGGCAATACTGGCCAACAGATAATCCTCTGTATCGATCTGATGGAATTTTTCGGGCCCCCAAAATGTAATTTTATACAGATCCATACCGCCTTTACCACCTTTTCTGTTTGAGGCGATATAAGCATATTTCTCACTCGCCGTTAATGCAAAAAAATGATCATCGTAAGGTGTATTTATCGGCCAGCCCAGATTTTCAGGTTCAGACCACTGACCTTGCTTTCTTTTTGAAACAAATATATCGTAACCCCCTATTGAATTGTGTCCTTCTGAAGAAAAGAACATCAGATCACCCTTGGGGTGCATATATACCGAACCTTCATTGAACTTCGTATTTACTTTCTGCCCTGCTGAGTTCGGGAACTCGTATTTTCTTGTTTTCTTATCCATGACCTGGGAGAAGTAGATGTCGTAACCATAGTTACCCTCTCCTTTTTTTCGATCATTTATGTAATAGAGTTTTTTCTCGTTGGCATTGAAACTGCAAAACGTCTGGTTGTCTTTTGTGTTGATCTGTGGTGAAAATGAAACCATAGTAACCCACTTGGAACCTTTTAATCTCGATTCATATATGTCATACTGACCATCCTCTTCTTTGAACAACAACAATTTAGTTCCATCGTAAGACAACATGCCGGTTGTTTCATTGCCCTCTGTATTGATCTCAGGCCCCATATTCTTCGGCCCGGTAAATTTTCCATCTTCTAAGTATGACACGTAAATATCCTGATCCCATTCAAAACCATCAGCGGATGGCTTACCATTGTCTCGATTGGATGTAAACATAAGCATTGAACCATCCATAGACACGCATGGACTAAAATCATCTAACGACGAATTTACTTCCTCCACATTATCCACCCACACTCTTTTTTTATCAGCTGCTATAGTAATTCCGTATTTACACTCACTTATTCTCTTTGATAACATTCTACCTAGCGACTCTATTTGTTTTGACCTGGAGGAAGCCTGAAAATTTTTATAATACTTGATAGCTTGGTTCCAATCCATCTCAAGCTGATATGCCATTCCCAAATAAAAATCAATAAAAGGATCGACTTCAGCATCCAATTGTACAGCTCTTTGAAGAAATTCCAATGCTTTGTGTTTGTTGTTTGTGTACAAATAACAGTTGCCGATCTTAAAATTAAGCTCAGCATTTTTCGGATTAAATTCCTGAGCCAATAGGTAATTCTGCAGTGCCTGTTTGAAATTCTTCTTCGGGTTCAAAATACTGTAAATCGCCTCATTTCCGGCATCTCGGAACTCGTCTCCTTTTTTAATATGCTCCACCGCTGTTTTGAATGCTTCTTTGTCCTCTTTAAAATTAGAAGCCTTGAATTCTATATTGTTCTGAGCCAGCAGGCCAAAACAACATAAACACAACGCCGCGACGACCACATAATTTTTCATACTTACCATTATTGACAATTTGCTACTTGATATTTTCTTGCTAACTCTGAGCCTAGCTCTCTTCCTTTCGTCCAGTCCTGGCAAGCCCCAACCTGGTCCCTGAGCATCTCTTTTGCTATCCCTCTGTTAACATAAGCGCCTGCATAGTTTTGATCCAAATCGATTGCTTTATCACAATCTTTGATGGCTTCACCGTACTCCTCTCGTTTGTGTTTGCACGCACATCGGCCACTATATGCCGGTGCATAGTTCGGATTTATTTTTATACAGCTCGTGAAGTCCTTTTCTGCTTCAGCATATTTTCCTTGCTCATAAAACATGGCCGCCCTATTGCTGTACGCGAGGAAAAATTTCGGGTCAATAGAAAGCGCGCGGCTGTATGCATTTTTAGCTCCTTCAAAATCATTCATCAATTTTTTGGTAGTTCCTATATTGTTGTGCACGAATGCCTGATCGTTTTGCAATTCCGCTGATTTGGAATAATCCTGGATTGCCAGATCGTATTTTTGAAGCATCCTATAACAGCTTCCGCGGTCATTGTAGGCACTGGACAGATTCTGATTCAATCGAATTGCCTTATCGTACATTGATATTGCTTTCAGGTAATCATTAAGCAAGAACCAAGCAACGCCGGTATTGTAGTATGCGTTTTCATTCTTTGGATTGAAAAACAAAACCTGATTGTAATCGGCAATAGCTGCTTCCTGATTGTTGAGACCTTGATAGGCTCTTGCTCTGTTGAAGTAAGCCATTTCATGTTCATCGTTCATTCCTATGAGGATACTAAATGTGTTGATCGCAGATGTGAAATCTTCGATTTCCACCTGCGCAACACCCTTATTGAAATAGGCAAATTGAAAACTGGAGTCTCCTTCAATTGCCTTATTGAATTGTGCGATCGACTCTTTGTATTTTTTGTTTTGAAAAAGCTCAATCCCTGCATTGTAAGCATCCTGTGCCGCAGCGGTACGTTCATTTTCGGCATTCAGGGCTTCGATGGAGTCCCGATAGGCTTGTTCCTGATCCGTTAGCTGATTCTCCGACTGACCATAAACCCCTGAGAAAGCAAATAAGAAGCTAATAGAAAAGGCATAAAAATATTTGTGAATCATTTTTGTGTGGTTTTCAAAGGCCAATAAAAATAGATGAATTGGTATTGCAACAGGAATCAACTACCTCACATTTATCAACAATTGATGAAACTAATCATTCCTTTATCTTTGCATTTCAAATTCGAACAATATGTTGGGTCTAAAGATGGCAACCGATCCCAGATGGGTAAATATCGTTGAAAAAAATATTCAAGAAATTCTTACCGACCATGCCTGGTGTGAGCAAAAAGCAGCCAGCAATGCAATTACCTTAATGGTGAAGTACCCTCACCTTACCGACCTGGTGGATGCGATGGTGGAAATTGCCAACGAGGAGATTACACATTTCGGAATGGTGCATGAAAAAATAAAATCTCGGGGCTATGAATTGGGACCTGAGAGGAAAGATCCTTATGTCCACGATCTGATGGGCTATATCAGAAGAGGTGGCAGCCCAACGGAAATTTTAGTTGATCGTTTGTTATTTGCAGCGATGATTGAAGCAAGAAGCTGCGAGAGATTCAGAATACTATCTCAAGAAATCAATGATGAAGACCTCAGATTATTTTACCATGATTTGATGATCAGTGAAGCGAACCATTACACCACATTTTTATCGTTTGCAAGGCAATACGGAGAAAATATTGATGTAAACCAAAGATGGAGCGATTTTCTAGATTTTGAAGCTAATCTAATGCACAATTACGGGAAAGGAGAAACCATTCACGGTTAAACCCTTACGAAACAGCACTAAGAATTTTTTTGGACCCTTCACCGTATTTCTCGGTAAATTCCTCGTTTACGATAAACGTCTTGTGTTGACCCACTAGGCGTGAAAATAATACCTTGACATTACTACCATCCAATTTGTGCAGTTTCAAGGATACAAAATTGGGAAAGTTCTCTGAGCCTAGGTTTTCCCAACAGTATGGGCAATAACACTCTACCAATTCCCCGTCATCTAAAGCCAGTGGTGGGTTGCAATAATATCCGTAAACTCCAGGTTGCGGATGCAAAATTAAGTTGGTCTTTTCTCCGGTGGTGCGCGTCATCGTGAGCATCACTTCACCTGCTTGACTCAATCCTGCCGAACATTTCGGGCAAGTGTATTTGTACTTTTCAGACATAAGGTTTCGTTGTAGCGTTAGTATAATTTGACATTAATCCGGTGTGAATATACGATGAATAGTTTAATTTTTTCGACAAAACAGTATTTTTTTTCAACGAAACACGGTTTCCATCAACAAAAACCAAATATTATACTCCATCCGGCACAGATATATAACGGAAATTTGGCGTTTAAAGTATTTCAAGAAATTCAATCCACTCCTTGTAAACAGGAATGGTTTTTTGAGAATTGTAATCCATACACACCAAAATACTTCTACCCGTGGTGTGAACAAGTTGATTCTTGTTGTCATCTTCGGAAAACAATCTGTAGGAAAGCGTAAAGCTTTTTGTCCCAATATGATCACATTCAATACTAATGTGAATCTTATCGCCCAAGTGAACAGGCAAAATGTAATCGATCTCATTTCTGGCCAAGATCAAACCTTTACTCTTCCAATCCCAATCATCTGCTACAAACTCAGCGAACAACATCATCCGTGCCTGTTCAAAATACGAGAGATAAACACTGTTGTGAACATGGCCGGCAAGATCAATATCTTTGAACCGAATTTCTACGGGATAAGTTCCTTTCATCATGCAATTGGGTTTAGTACTACACTAAAGACCACAATTGAATTGAGATCCCTACCGTGATAAAATTTATCCAGAGCGCTTAGAATATTATTTGCCCGGAAATAGGAAGTATGAAGCTCCTCAGCACCCATAAGACTCCATTGAATCGTATAGGAGCTCTCTTTAACCTTATACTCTCTTAAATAAGCCAGCATTTTATATAAACAATCGTCTTTGGTTAACCCTTCGGTACTGTGAAATAAAAAAGATTGTTTGTGCCTCGGGTTCACGGTGATCAGATCCAATTTGATATGACCCAGCTCTTCCTTGTACTCAAAAACGATGCTATTTGATTCTAAGCCTCCAAGAAATCCTTCAATCTCTTTTTCTACCTCACGAGTTAGCGATGTTGTTGCTCCCATTTACGAATAATTTTAGTTCGGCAAATATACTGATTGTTCAGCATCAGGAGAATCAATTTAAATTTTCCATGGCATTCTCAAATACAATGAAGCTCACTAATCTAGCTTAGAATAGTCCGAATTTTTACTAATAAACTCAGGAACAATCCGCTTCATCTGTCCCACGATATCCGTATTCTCTTGTGCATCAAAAGAATCGATGAGCGCTTTAATATGTTCTTCGATTTCTTCAAAGTCATACTCTTTAACCCGACCGATTAAAATTTGCGGGTGGTGCGTGGGCAATGTATTTTCCTCAGCGGCCAAAAGCTCTTCATACAGCTTCTCTCCAGGTCTCAAACCGGTAATTTCGATTTCAATGTCCTCTCCTAGCTTAAGTCCACTTAAGCTAATCATTTTTCTCGCTAAATCTATTATTTTGATCGACTCACCCATATCAAACACGAATACTTCACCACCCTCACCCATACTACCTGCCTCCAGTACCAATTGACATGCCTCGGGAATCGTCATAAAGAATCTGGTCACCTTCTCATGCGTAACGGTTACCGGTCCTCCTTCTCTTATTTGCCTTTCAAACAAAGGAATTACAGAACCATTGCTCCCGAGCACATTACCGAATCGGGTCGTAACAAATTGGGTGTTACTTCGCGAGTTGAACGATTGACAATAAATTTCAGCAATTCGTTTTGATGCTCCCATGACATTCGTCGGGTTAACCGCCTTATCCGTAGAAACCATAACAAACTTACTTACCTGAAACTGATCAGCTAAGTCAGCCAATATTTTGGTTCCTCGAACATTTGTAAGAACTGCTTCCGACGGATTATCTTCCATCATTGGCACATGTTTATACGCTGCGGCGTGATAAACAATTTGTGGTTGGAAAGTAGAAAACAAATTTTTCATCCTGTGCTCATTGGCAACATCACCAAGCACAGGTTTAACTAAATCTCTGTGGCTTTGAATTCCATTATGCACATCATACAGCGGTGACTCGGCTTGATCCAACATGATTACCTGCTCCGGAATAAACTTCAGCACTTGCCGTACGATTTCTGAACCGATCGATCCCGCAGCTCCCGTTACCAGAACCCTTTTCCCTTTCAATTCAGCACTGATCTTATCTTTGGATAATTTGATTTCCTTTCTGCCCAACAGATCCTCAATTTTAACCTTTCGAATCTGGCCTGCTTTTAACTCACCATTCACCCAGCTTTCTATCGGTGGGATCGATAGTGTTTCAACACCATAATCCAAGCAAATGTCAACCACACTTTTCTTATTGGAAATGTCAGGCTTCAACACACCGATAATCAAACTGTCAATCTCATTTTTTGAGAGAATATTCGGCAGCTCAGAGGTGGATTGAATGTTAATTCCCTCAATTCGTTTACCGACTTTTTTCGGATCGTCATCCACATAAGCGAAAACTACATTCTTATGCTTGTGGTCCTGTTCAAGTGCCCGCCTTAATATTAAACCCAATTCTCCGGAACCATAGATAATCACATTTCTTTTCAGCTTTCCTTTCTTCCTTGATTCTAGATAAAGCAGCTTTATCATAAATCTACTGGCCAGCATCAGAAAAAGCGTAATTAAAAAGTCTAGAATTATAATTGGCCTAGGTAAAAAATAGAAATCATCAACCAAATGATAACGAACCGGCGAAATCAATGCAAATACCAAGGATCCAAATGCAACGGTAAAAAATAATCGTTTCGCATCTTCGGAACTCGTATACCGAATTATCCCTCGATACGTTTTCGCAAAATAGAAGGAACTCGCCCGAACCAACAAAAAGATGGGAAACGCCCATTCCAGCTGACTCCATTCCTTCTCAAGAAATAAAGTTGAATCAGCCACAAAATCAAAACGAATGGCATACGAGATAGCAAGCGACAACACGCAGATGAACATGTCAATTAGAAAAATCAGCCATCTGGGTGTATTTCGTTCCGGTAGTTTAATCATCACACTGCCTAGGTCCGCTCAAATATACTAAAAAGGTAAACCGCGATTAGAAGTTATGCCTCTCCTGACTATATTTGTGCGTAACAACTTTAAGATGATATCATCTCTAGTAACTGGGGGAGCAGGTTTTATAGGTGCTCATATAACAAACGAGCTCATTGAAATGGGGCACAATGTAGTCGTCTTGGATGATTTAAGCGGGGGATATCAAGAAAACGTAAATCCTCGTGCATTGTTTGTTGAAGGGTCTATCACCAACTACTCACTGATCCTTGAACTTTTCGAAAAACACAATTTTGATTACGTCTATCATTTAGCGGCTTATGCTGCAGAAGGTCTGAGTCATTTCATTCGGCGATTCAATTACGATAACAACTTAATGGGAAGTATCAATTTAATCAATGCATCCATCAAGTTCAATGTAAGCTGTTTTGTTTTCACCTCTTCTATTGCGGTTTATGGTGGAATTGAACCGCCCATGAAGGAAAGTGACTTTCCCCATCCTGAAGACCCTTATGGTGTTGCGAAGTTCTCTGTGGAACAGGATCTGAAAACCGCCAACGAGATGTTTGGACTGAATTTCGTCATTTTTCGTCCGCATAATGTTTACGGAGAATATCAAAACATTGGTGACCGATACAGAAATGTGGTAGGGATTTTTATGAATCAGTTGATGCAGGGCAAAGAGTTGACCATATTCGGAGATGGAGAACAAACCAGAGCATTTAGCTATATCGGAGACGTCGCACCTCACATTGCGAATTGCGTCAATCATCCCGAGGCTATTAATGAAGTATTCAATATTGGCGCTGATCAGGAATATACCGTTAAGGAACTCGCGGAAACGACTCAGAAGGTCATGGGAATCAGTGGGAAACTGAAATTTTTAGAAGCCAGAAATGAGGTTACCCATGCCTACGCAGACCATTCCAAAGCGTCGAAAACCTTCAATCAGCATAGCTATACCTCCCTGGAAGAAGGGCTGACGAGAATGGCCGATTGGGCAAGGACCCATGGTTCTCGAAAAAGCAACAAATTCGAGAATATAGAAATCGACACCAATCTTCCGAAAATTTGGCTAGAAGAAAACTAGACGCAGTTCAATCACAGTCGATTTTAAGCCCTTTTTTCCTACAGCCAAACATTTAACGTGAAATAATGGTACACTTGAATTTTACAGACTAGAAAATATTGTAGTTTCGTCGTGATTCGATTGGTATTATTTCGGTATAAATCAAATTGACATTAAAAACGTTTTATTTATAGCACATCACAGACCGGATCGGTCACCGGGTCAGCGATTCAGATTCGAACAATATTTTGAATTTTTGAAATCGAATGGATTCAATTGCGAGCTATCCTATCTAATCAGCGAAAAAGAGGATGCTTTATTTTATTCAAAAGGGAAATACTTTACCAAAGCCCGTTTGATGCTTAAGTACATCCGAAAAAGAAAAGCAGATGCCGCCAGAGCTTCTAAATTCGACATCATTTTTATTTTCAGAGATGCACTTCCGACCGGATCGATTAAATATGAAAAACTATTCCAATCTTCCGGCGCAAAATTGATTTACGACTTTGACGATGCCATATTCGTGCTTAACATGTCTGAAGGGAACAAATCGCTAAGTTTTCTGAAACGTCCCGAAAAAACCGGTGAAATCATTGAACTATGCGATCTGGTTATTGCAGGAAATCAATACCTGGCGGATTATGCCGCTTCCTATAACGACAATGTGAAGATCATTCCTACTACGATTGACACCGACTTATATCAAAGAATCCAGCACAAAAAGGACAAAGTCTGCATTGGTTGGAGCGGCAGCGTAACTACAATACAGCACTTTGAGTTTGCGATTCCATTTCTCACGAAAATCCTGAAAAAATATGGAGACAAAGTATATTTCAAAGTAATTGGTGATGGCGATTACTCCAATGAAGAGCTCAACCTCAAAGGGTTGTCATGGAATAAGAATACTGAAATCTCCGATCTATCCGAAATTGATATTGGAATAATGCCTTTACCGAATGATGAATGGGCAAAGGGAAAATGCGGACTAAAGGGACTGCAGTATATGGCTTTGGAAATTGCTACAATTATGTCGCCCGTGGGTGTGAACACAGAAATCATTGAAGATGGTAAGAATGGCTTTATTGCAGATGATCATGAAGAATGGGTTGAAAAAATATCGAAGCTCATCGAACACCCTGAGCTGAGGGAAGAAATGGGAAAAGAAGCTCGAAAAACAGTCATTGATCAATATTCAGTTGAAGCAAATCGTGATTTATATTTGACCTACTTTAAAGAAGTATTGAGTACGTAGCAAAATCAAAAGAAAACAATAAGTTTGCAGAGACAAGTAACTAACAATTAGACGAGTGGAAACAAAAGTGGAAATTAAAGAAACTGCACTTTACCAAAAACACGTGAATTTGGGTGCAAAAATGGTTGAATTTGCTGGATATAAAATGCCGATTCAGTACACAGGGGTCAATGAAGAACACCAGATAGTCAGAGATGGTGTGGGAGTCTTCGATGTTTCTCATATGGGAGAGTTTATGCTCAGAGGGAAAGGAGCAATTGATCTGATCCAGCGCATCTCATCTAACGATGCCGAGAAATTATTTGACGGTAAAGCACAATATGCTTGTATGCCAAATGATCAGGGCGGAATTGTGGATGATTTTTTAACCTATCGAATTTCTGAAGAGGAATATTTGCTTGTCGTCAATGCGTCCAATATGGAAAAGGATTGGGAATGGTTAATGAAGCACAATCAGTTTGATTGTGAAATGGAAAACATTTCTGATGCTACTTCACTTCTGGCCGTTCAAGGTCCAAAAGCAGCACAAGCTATACAGTCGCTTACCGATATCGATCTTGAAAGTATGCCGTATTATACCCATAAAACATGCACATTTGCTGGTGTACATGATGTGATCGTTTCCACAACAGGATATACCGGATCAGGTGGATTTGAGATCTATTTCAATAATGCTGACGCCGAAACCATTTGGGACGCAATATTTGAAGCAGGTGCTCCCTATGGTATCAAACCAATTGGTCTCGCTGCCCGTGATACGCTGCGATTAGAAATGGGTTTTTGTCTGTACGGAAATGACATTGATGACACGACTTCACCGTTGGAAGCAGGACTGGGATGGGTAACAAAGTTTACAAAAGATTTTATCAATTCAAGTGCCTTGAAAGCTCAAAAAGATGAGGGTTTGAAGAAAAAATTGGTCGGATTCGAACTTTTAGAAAGAGGCATACCCAGAAAGGGTTATGGTATCGTGGATAAAGAGAACAATCCAATTGGAATTGTAACGTCCGGTACTATGGGACCTTCCGTTCAGAAGGCAATTGGTCTTGGTTATATACCCGCATCGCTTGCAGCAGAAGGAAACGAAATTTTCATTCAGGTTCGAAACAAGTCCCTTCAGGCAAAAGTTGTTAAATTGCCATTCTACAAAGTGAATTAGCATATGGATAGCCGCCCAACTGTAGAGGTCTGTTTCACACCAAACTTATACCCACTCCATTTCGATGGTTCGGATATCATCGTGGTTATTGATGTGCTCAGAGCAACCAGTGCGATTTGCGCAGGTCTTTCAAATGGAGTTGAGAAGATTATTCCTGTAGCAACTATTGAAGAGGCGATTGAGTACCGTCAAAAAGGATACATCGTCGCCGCAGAGAGAAAGGGAAAGGTAGTTGAGGGGTTCAATTTGGGCAATTCGCCAAGCAGCTGGTTAAACAAAGAACTAGTTGGAAAAACGGTGGTGCTTACAACCACAAATGGAACACAAGCAATTCATACAGCTCGCCGATGCAAGCACATGGTCATTGGATCTCTTATCAATCTGGACGCATTGGTTACCTACCTGCATGAAAAGAAAAAGAATGTAATGTTGCTCGGCTCAGGATGGAGAAACAAGTTTTGTCTTGAAGACACCATATGTGCTGGAGCCATTGCGGAAGGACTGCTCGCTACCGGAGATTTCCGATCTGAAGAAGATTCAACAATCGCTTCTAAGTATTTGTACCTAAGTGCAAGAGACAATTACTTGGGGTATTTGAAGGCATCTTCCCACAGAAGAAGATTACGAGATTTGAATCTGAACGAAGACATTAAATATTGCCTTACGCCCAACACCGTAGATGTTGTTCCAATTTATAAAGACGGAATAATCACTGCGTAATTTTGCCACTCATATTTTTTAAATTTATAACGTGAGAGCGGTATTGATTTTTTGTTTTTGTATGTGCATCGGTGTTGCACAAGGAGGAGACGAACCAAAGAGTGGCAATCACAACTGTACTGCCAGTTGGGGGTTTTACGGTCACAAGAGGATCAACCGTATGGCGGTATTCACCCTTCCACCCGAATTGTTTACTTTTTACAAGACGCACATCGAATTCATTACTGAACATGCTGTTGACCCGGACAAAAGAAGGTACGCTGTTGACGGGGAAGCACCTCGACACTATATTGATATTGACCATTATGCAAACAATGGTGAAAGTCCTTTTGTAACGATGCCAAAAAAATGGGAAGATGCCGTAGCCAAGTTTACGGAAGATACGCTAACAGCGTATGGAATAGTCCCCTGGCATTTGGATGTCATGGTTAAGAGACTTTCCTCCGCATTCAGAGATAAAAATCTTGATCTGATCCTACGTTTATCTGCTGACCTTGGTCATTACACGGGCGATGCACATGTTCCTTTGCATACAACCGTAAACTACAACGGTCAGTTAACTGGTCAATATGGTATCCATGGGTTCTGGGAGTCGAGGGTTCCAGAGCTTATCGCAGAAGATTGGGATTATTTTGTGGGAAAGGCACAGTATATTGAAACACCCTTGAATTTCGCATGGGACATTGTTGAGACTAGCCATATTGCTTTGGACAGTGTTTTAAATTTCGAACGTAATCTTACTGATCAATTCGGTTCGGATAAGAAATACAGCTATGAAAACAGAGGGGCAGTTACCATGAAAGTTTACTCCGAAGAATTTACAAGAGCGTACAATGCCAGCCTTCATGGAATGGTTGAGCGAAGAATGCGAAAATCTATACACTCAGTTGGTAGTTTATGGTACACCGCCTGGATTAAAGCAGGAAAGCCAGACTTATCGATACTCATTAACCAATCTATTTCGTCAAAACTTGAGGAGGAAATCAAGAAAAACAATGAGGCACGAAAATCCAACAAAATTAAAGGTCGGCAGCACGACGATTGACACATGAAATCTATCATTGTATTATTTGTAATAACGTCATTGATCTCATTGGATTGTATCGGACAGATCAACATACAGCAATACAAAAACAACCATTCACTGACCTATGAAAATACCATTAGCGCATACAAAAAGCTAGATGAAAAGTTTGAAGACGGCCGACTGATTGAAATGGGGAAGGCGGACTGCGGAAAACCAATTTACTTGTTCGTAATCGATCCAACCAAAACATTCGACAAGACATCCTTTAAAAACAGAACGGTCTTAATGATCAATAACGGGATTCATCCTGGAGAACCTTGTGGAATTGACGCTTCGATCAACTTTGTCAATGATCTCATGAATGACTCCAATTTCATTCGCAGAATGGAAAACTTGGTCATAGGCATCATTCCTATTTACAATGTAGGTGGGTCGTTAAACAGAGGATGTTGCAGCAGAGCCAATCAAAACGGCCCTGAAACTTATGGGTTCAGAGGAAATGCAAGAAATTTGGACCTCAATCGCGACTTTATCAAGCGAGATTCTGAGAATGCCAAAATATTTGCTAAAATTTTTCATTTTTTGGATCCGGATGTTCTTGTGGATACACACACTTCAAACGGAGCAGACTACCAACATGTAATGACCTTGCTTACCACCCAGTTGGACAAGCTCAACCCCAGTCTAAGTGATTTGTGCAGAACTGATCTCGTCCCAACACTGTATGAAAAAATGAAGGAAACAGGCTACATAATGTCTCCTTATGTAAACACCTTACAATCGATACCGGATTCCGGTTTATATGCGTATATGGAATCACCGAGATACTGTACAGGTTATGCTGCTCTTTTTAATACCATAGGTTTTACGACAGAAACACATATGTGGAAACCTTTTCCTGAACGGGTTCAAAGCACCTACGAATTTCTTAATGTTATTAGCACCTACTTGAATCAATACGGTTCAGAAATAAAAAAAGCAAGAACAAATGCATTCAATAATGATGCAAACCAAATCACGTTTCCCTTAGATTGGCATCTAGACACAACAGAGTTTGAACCCATTGATTTCATGGGATATGAAGCTGAGTTTTACACGAGTGAAGTAACCGGTTTAGAAACGTACAGATACAACCGAGAAAAACCATGGACCAAAAAGGTCAACTATTACAACAAATACATTCCGTCAGTTTCGGTGAAGAAACCCATGTATTATGTGTTGCCGCAGGCATGGAAAGAAGTGCATGAACGACTAAAAGAGAATGGAGTTTCTTTGACACAAATAAAGCAGGACACAAGCTTACTGGTGAGTGCTTATTTCATTATCGATCAAAACACTCCCAGCAGGCCTTATGAAGGTCATTATTTGCACAGGAATGTTCAGGTCATGAAAAAAGAACAGCTCATCTCATTTCACAAAGGTGACTACATCATTCCGACAGCTCAGAAAAATGTTCGTTTCATTATTGAAACACTTGAACCACAGGCTGTAGACTCCTATTTTGCATGGAATTTTTTCGACGAAATTTTGCAGCAAAAAGAATACTTCTCGCCGTACATTTTTGAGGAAAAAGCAAAGGAAATAGTACAAAACCAACCTGATTTAAAGGCTGAATTTGAACTACTAAAGGAATCTGATGTTCAATTTGCAAATAATCACTGGCAGCAGCTCTATTGGATTTATAAACATTCTGACAACTATGAGCCCACCCATTTGCGCTATCCGGTATTCAGAATCGAATGATCTCTATTTCTTTCTCTTCTGATTTTTCTTTCTTCGCTTTCTCTTTTCCATTACGGCCTTGCCCTCTTCCGTTTTAGGACTGTGGTCTTCGTACTTTAATTTTCCGTCTTCTATTTCCCGAACAACCAATTCTATATATCCATCGTCGCCTTGAGGGTCATATTTTCTTTTCAGATCCGCCCCACCCAATCGCGATATGCCTTGCCACAATTTTGCTTTTGTTTTACCCAAATATTCTTCTAACAGGGTGTAAGCCATTTTGTCCGTTTCCCGCTCTATCAGTTTTACCAGATAAAAGCTACGTGTTACCGACATTTGTTTAATGTCTTCCGAAAACTCTTCTTTTAAATTCTTTTTGGCCTTCTTAATGTACTTTTTTCGTGCGCGATTGGATGTTAACAGTTCGATATCTGCGTCATACTTGTCTGACAGCTCTTTGACCAATATGGCATAGTAATAGACCTTGGGAACAAATAATTTAGCATGGTAATAATTCTTCCAAAAATCTTCTGCACCAAATCCCACAGGAACTGCAGGAAGCTCATCATACAAAACTGTATCTCCCTCATATATAGCAACAGTGGTAGTTGTTTTTGTTTCCGATTGCGAAAGAAAAACAAATGGCAAGAAAAAGATGAAAATCAGAACTACGCGCATACTACTTATTGGTCGCTTAGTTTAACTCTTCAGCAACAAATAAGTTACGTTAATTTCTGTTAAGCTTCCACTTAGAAACCGCCGGCTTTTCGAGATGGAATCCGAAATTTTTATTTGCATGGAAATACTTAACGGCAAATAGCTCGGCTACGTCCATTTCATCTTCAAAGAAAGCATCTAGCACGGACGGATCTTGAAAATGTTGGTCGACAAATTTTGTAGTAAAATTTCCCGATCTGAAGTCGTTATGATCTATTGCGAAAGAGCAAAAGGGCAGCGTTGTCTCAACGCCAACTACTTCGTAATCCTTAATCGCTGTGAGTATCTTTTCAATAGCCTGATCGCGTGTACCGGAATGGACAATGAGCTTCGATATCATCGGATCGTAATAAATTGGGATTTCCATTCCCTCCTCAAACCCGTCATCCACGCGGACACCGAGACCGCCAGGTCTTCTGTACCTGACTAACTTTCCGATATCTGGAAGAAAGTTGTTTCGAGGGTCCTCTGCATATACTCGAACTTCAATTGCATGACCTGAAATTGTCAAATCCTTTTGTTCAAATTGTAATTTTTCACCCCGGGCAATCTTAATCTGCTCTTTTACCAGATCTACCCCGGTTATCATTTCAGTAACGGGATGCTCCACCTGAAGCCGAGTGTTCATTTCAAGAAAATAGTATTTACCATCTTCATAGAGAAATTCTACCGTTCCGGCCCCAACATAATCGCACGATCTTGCAACATCACATGCTGCATTTCCCATTTCCTTGCGCAGGTCTTCCGTTAGACAACTACTAGGAGCCTCCTCTACTACCTTCTGGTGTCGTCTTTGAATAGAACATTCCCGTTCAAACAAATGCACGATGTTCCCATGGGTATCTGCAAGAATTTGAATTTCTATGTGTCTGGGATTACCAACGTATCGTTCTATAAAAACTGAACCATCACCAAATGCACTTTTCGCCTCTGATACAGCTCGATCCATTTGATCCTCAAACTCATTCTCATTTTCGACGATCCTCATGCCTTTTCCTCCACCTCCTGCAGAAGCTTTGATCAAAATTGGGAAACCTATCTCTTTGGCCTTGGTTTTTGCCAACTTTATATCCGTTATGGCCTTATCTGTTCCTTCGATCATTGGAATGTTGTATTCCTTTACTGCGGCCTTTGCTGCCAGCTTACTACCCATTACCTCGATTGCTTCCGGTGAAGGACCAATGAAGGTGATACCATTAAGTGAAACTTCTCGGGCAAACTCAGCATTCTCTGACAAAAATCCATAGCCGGGATGAATTCCATCTACTCCCAATTCTTTGCATATAGCGATAATTTTATCTCCCATCAAGTAACTTTCAGTACTCGGTGGTGGACCAATACAAACCGCCTCATCCGCATATTTTACAAAAGGAGCATTACGATCTGCTTCTGAATACACAGCAACGGTTTTCACTCCCATCTCCTTACAAGACCTCATGATTCGCAACGCAATCTCACCTCTATTCGCAATCAGAATTTTTTCCATACCCAAAATTCAATTCACCCAAACTCGCCTAAGAGTTCAAGCTGATAAGCACTATTTCATTAATTCGGGTTAAATATACTAAGTAAATCTAGAGCTGAGAAAACTACTCAAGACACAATCAATCCTACTTCAATTTTAGATGCGAACTCGGGCTAGTGGCCGAGCCAAATAGTACATGAAGTCCATCAATTGATTTGCATTTGACTCCACCTTTTGTAGCTGGAATTCAATGATCCGCTGCTGATTACGATACAAATTAGAAACTATTTCGATCAGCCTGTAAAGCGGAATATAAAACCACTCCCCTTTTTTAGTATGAATAATCAGCTCCCGATTTTGATCGATATTGTGGTGGCTAAGCGCAGCTAATAATTTTTCTTTCAATTCCATACAAAAGAGGTTGATGTCCTTTGACATTTTGCAATTAGCGTGCCATTTTGCGCTCTACAAATTCAACCAAAATTTTTCATTTTGTCCAATAGTTTTCAGTCGATTATAACAGAACTTGGTCAATTCTTCATATTGTTGATTTTTTTACTTGCATAGTGGTTTCTTGCTTCATACTTTTGACAGAACAATTCAACTATATCTAAAAGCCAATGAAATTTTTTATCGATACCGCCAATCTTGATCAGATTGTAGAAGCTCAGAATCTTGGAATTCTGGATGGAGTAACTACAAACCCATCATTAATGGCGAAAGAAGGAATAACCGGACAGGACAACATCATGAAACATTATGTAGACATCTGCAACATTGCAAAAGATGGAGACATAAGTGCGGAAGTTATTTCTACCGATTATGAAGGAATGGTGCGAGAAGGCGAAGCATTGGCCAATCTCCATCCGAACATCGTGGTCAAAATACCAATGATTAAAGATGGTGTAAAAGCGTTAAAGTACTTCTCTGAAAAAGGCATTAAGACGAATTGTACACTTATCTTTTCTGCAGGTCAGGCTTTACTTGCGGCAAAGGCAGGAGCAACCTATGTGTCACCATTTATTGGAAGACTGGACGATGTATCTACAGACGGATTGGCCTTAATTGAGCAGATTCGTACTATTTACGACAACTATATGTTCGACACAGAAATTCTAGCTGCCTCTGTTAGGCACCCCATGCACATCATTGAATGTGCGGAAATTGGCGCGGATGTAATGACCGGACCATTGAGTGCAATCTTGGCTCTTCTCAATCATCCACTTACAGATATTGGATTAGAAAAGTTCTTAGCAGATTATGCTAAAGGAAATAAATGATCCATGCTCATTGAAATACACCCGGATAATCCGGAACCCCGGAAAATAACGGAAGTTGTAAACTGCCTTAGAAAAGGTGGCGTCATAATTTACCCAACAGATACAATTTACAGCATAGGCTGTGACCTGAGAAATAAAAAAGCCATTGAAAAAGTGGCTCGACTAAAAGGTGTGCGATTAAGAAAAGCACAGTTTTCACTAATATGCTACGATTTAAGCAGCATTGGAGATTACACCAAACAATTCGATCGTTCCGTATTTAAGGCCATGAACAAAGCGCTTCCTGGTCCATATACATTCATTTTGAACGCAGGTAATAAAGTACCTAAACTTTTTGAAACCAATAAAAAAGAAGTAGGTATTCGAATACCGGACAACAACATTGCAAGACAGGTTGTTCACGAGTTGGGGAACCCAATTATTGCTACATCAGTGCACGACGATGATGAAATTCTGGAATACACCACAGACCCAAGTTTGATTCATGAGAAATATGAGAATATGGTTGACCTTGTAATTGACGGGGGATATGGAAAAAACAATCCATCAACCATAGTAGATTGCACAGATGGTGAAATAAATGTTATTAGAGAAGGTATTGGAAGTATAGATGTACTAACCTGAATTCTCTGTCACGAAGGTGAATTAGGCTTCCTTCGTCCTAATACTCCATCATTAGATTTCGATAACCAATCAAATCTTCTCGATTCAATTTGTTCTCGTCGCAGTTGGTCATGATAGACAACAGATAGTCCAAGCTCTCGTGTCTGGCTGCATCATCCAATTCAACGACTTCCTCTTCCTCAGCAACCGGAGTTTCCTCCAGTTCCTCTTCTTCATCAACTTCTTCAGGAATCGGAATATTGAACGTACCTGTTGACTCGATATGCTCGTATGTAAGTCGAATTACCTTTGTCAAACTTGGGTCCTCTTCTTCTATTGCAATGGGTCTTAATTGTTTCAAATCCTCAACGATCTTTTCAACCACAATTCCGGAGGCTGCAAGATCATTTTTCATCTTCTCAATTAATTCTAAAGCCTTAGTGCTTTTCATTTTCTCAAATTTTATCTGTTCTGCGAAAGTATTGTATACTTTCGACATTCTCAATTCTTAGTCAAAAAACTTAACAACTATTTTCTTGCCATACGAGACTTACGGTTATAAATTAGCATCATGACTGAAGCACAACAACTGCTGGCTGAGAATTGCCTGCAATCTGCAAGAGAGATGTTAATACAAACAGACGAATTTTATCCTTTTGGAGCCTTTTTGGGACCAACCGGAATCGCCCATCCCTTAGGAATAGAAGTCGATAAAAAGAACATACCTAACAATGGAAATCTGATCAAGCAGCTCATTGACCTAGCAAAGAGTGAAAATTTCGAGCAATACAGTCTTTGTTATGAAGTCTCGTTGCAAATGAGCGAAGCAAAGCCAGCCATAGATGCCATTTGTGTAGAATTCTCTGAAACAGAAGCGCCCAAAGTTTACCAACCATTCTCAAAGGTGAACAATGAATATATTTTTGACGATGTATTTGCTGTTCAGCAATGAATCAGTCATCAGATCAACCCTAAACAAATCTTCACCCGGATGATTTTTTTCACAGCATCTTCTACCCTTTCCTTAAACACTTGATCCTGTTTCATTTTGGTTTGAATATCTTCAACAACTTGTTCCAAATTAACGGGCATTAGTAGGATATCGCATCCCGCTTCGACCGCCTTAATAGCAGCGTTTTCGATATCTCTTACTCCACCCATGTTCATCGCATCCGTCACAACCAAACCTCTGAATCCAAGCTCAACTTTAAGCAAATCATTTACTATTTTTCTAGAACACGTTGCAGGCATACCGAACGTGCCATATTTGGGATTATTTTTAACTGCAATATGTCCCACCATTATAGACAGCACTCCCTGATCTATTACAGGTTTGTAATTTTCTACCTCTTTTAAAATGCCGTCAATAAATACCAGCTTTTTGTGTGTATCTCCCACCACCAATCCATGACCCGGAAAGTGTTTTGCTGTGGCAATAATTCCCATTCCTTGAGAAGTCTTAATAAATGCGTTGCTCCAAACCCAGATCGAATCTTTATTGTAACCAAAACTTCTATTTGTAATTGCAGAATTTTCGTTCCCTTGATCGATCACCGGTGCAAAATTATAATTGATCCCGATGTCTTTCAGGTCATTTGAAATGACCATTGCTGTTTTCTTGACTTCCTCTGAAGATTTAAGCTCATTCGCATTCGCGACATTCGACGTGTTCTTTATCTTGTATCGGATCAAGGAGGGTTCAGCATCGGCGCTGTATAGAAAGGGCAATACGTTTGATTGCACTCCTATCGAGTCAAGCTCATGAACAAAACGTTGAAATTCGTGCTTTTCGCCATTTAACAGCAAAACACCGCCGATCTTATTCGTTTCAATAAATTTAACGATTGCTTCTTTTGATTGCCCATGCCGTCCGACGGCTGGCATCATCATCTGACCAACAATTTCAGCTTCGGTAAGCAGGCCATAAATGGAATCCACTTTTTTCGCAAGAACTGCATCATCCTCAAAGAATCGAGCCAGATCATTACTTTGGGCATAAATAAATTGACTTAATCCGAGAATCAGAAATAGAAGAAATCGCTGAATCATACTAGAAAATTATCAACCTCCAATTACTGAAATATGACCCGAGTACTCATTTCCATCCGGGTCAATTATGATGTAGTAGTACGTGCCATTTTTTACTCGTTCCCCCGTACTCGTTCTTCCATCCCAATTGTTCAAGTAATCGTACGTTTCGAATAATTTCTGACCCCACCTATTGTATATGGATATGTAACTTCCTGCCGGCATTCCGTCAATTCTAAACACATCATTTTTACCATTTCCATCTGTTGTAATGATATTCGGAATTACAATTGTGTCAAGTGCGTTAACTACTACTGTCAGGCTAACACTGTCGGAACAATTAAGGCCATTGGTAACGACTAACGTAACAAGATATGTTCCAGGATCGGTAAAATTGAAAGATGGATTCTGAACCCCATCCGTACCCAATGTATCAAATTGCCAATTCCACTGCACTACATCGCTGGAAGACGCATCAAAAAAATCAATCAATGGATTGTTTACATCTGTTACAACCGGATTAGCTGTGAATGAAGCGGTTGGACTACCGACATCTCCAATTGTAATTGGTCCAATTGAATCAAAACAACCAACGGAATCCACCACAATCAGCGTATAATCACCGGCAAAAAGGCCAGTCGTATCGAGTCCCGATGAGTTGCCATTCCACTGTATGTTGTAAGATCCTGTTCCTCCAGATACAGCTATCGATGAGATAGCGCCAATTCCTTGTCCACAACCGTCGTCGGTAATTAGAATTCCTGACGTATCAATAGATGGACCAGGTATATTGTTCACAACATAAGGTCCCAGGCTGTCAACACAGCCATTATCATCGGTAATGACCAATGAGTAGGTCCCACTGGACAAACCGGTTGTATCCATTGAAGAGCTGGCAACCCCATTCCACTGGAACGACAACAAACCCGATCCTGTCGCCGAAATTCCGGTTATGGAACCATCTACGCTACCGCAATGTTCATCAGAAATAATCACTGCAGAATCCGATGTACTTAATGTAGAAGAAGTTCCTAATGAAAACGGACCAACTGACACAACGCAGCCTGCATTATCGGAAATCGTTAATGTGTAGCTACCTGCACCTAATCCAATCGTATCAGCCGATGAAGTCAACACCCCATTCCAATTAAAAGTATAAGGGGATACTCCTCCCGATACGATGATACCCGTTATACTCCCGTCTACACCAGTACAATTTTCGTTGGTTGTTACTAAACCGGATGTATCCACAGACAGGGTTGAAACATTGCCAACAGAGTATACTCCTGTAGAATCCACACAACCGTTGTTGTCTGTCACAACCAGAGTGTAATTACCCGTAACCAAGCCAATCGTATCAGGACCAGTGGTTGCAATTCCATTCCACTGGTAGGTGTAAGGAGCCGAACCTCCTGAAACCAAAATACCCGTTATGCTTCCATCAGCAGCACTGCAATTTTCATCTGAGATCAAAAATCCGGTGGTATCGATTGATAAGGTATTTACACTGCTGATGGTATATACGCCTGTCGAATCAACGCAACCGTTGTTGTCAGTCACGACCAAAGTATAACTTCCCGCGCTTAAACCCGCTGTATCTGCACCAGACGCAGCATTACCATTCCATTGATAGGTATACGGCAATGCCCCTCCCGTTAATATGATTCCCGTTATGCTTCCATCCGTAGCGCTGCAATTTTCATCACTCAATAAAACGCCTGTAGAGTCAATTGCCAGATTATTTATACTATTCACTACATGTGGTCCACTTGTAACTACACATCCATTATCGTCAGTTATTTGCAATGTATAGCTGCCTGCTGATACTCCGCTTGTATCCGCACTGGAGGAAAGGCTTCCGTTCCATGTGAACGAATAGGGGCTGGTTCCACCCGAAACCGTTATCCCCGTAATTGATCCGTCAGCCGCGATACAGTTTGCATCAGTTATGGTAATTCCAGAGACATCGACTGACATGCCCGCAGAAGAACCTATAGTTATGGGGCCAACACTATTGGTACAACCCAACTGATCCGTTACCAGTAAAGAATAACTTCCTGCATTTGCTCCTAATGTATCTGCACCCGAAGCCAAACCACCATTCCAAGAATACACATAGGGGGAAGTTCCTCCAGAAACAACAATTCCCGTAATGCTTCCATCATTCCCTGCGCAGGATTCGTCTTGTACAACCATACTGGTAGTGTCAATTACGAGACCCGATCCGGTTCCTATCGTATAAGGTCCTGACGACGCTGTGCATCCTGCAGCATCACTAACAACTAACGAGTAAGATCCTGCCGAAGCCCCCACAGTATCAATTGAAGAAGATGGCCCTCCATTCCAATCAAAAGTATATGGGCTTGAGCCACCCGAAACTAAAATACCCGTTATGCTTCCATCCGATCCGGCACAGGATTCATCTGCAATGAGTATCCCTGAATCATCAATACTAATCGTTGGACTTACAATTACAAAAACGGTATCAAAATCAGTCCCTGGGCAAGAGCCAAAGTAAAACTCTGCATCGGCAAACAATACACCGGTCGTTAATGAAGTCCCTGTACCAACCTGATTCCAACCCGAATCGTACCAAACAATTACTGATCCCGATTCGGGTGATCCAGTTGCTACTAAAGTCGCGGTAGAACCTGAACAAATCGTATCGTTTGTTGACGCCAATGATGAGCCAGTAAATGGAGTAGCTTCAACTAAACCAACGTCTCCGGAAGTTGCTCCATTGGGCTGAAAGTTAGACATGGTAGAGGAGTTTGTCGTGCCATAAACCCCACCGTTAACAGCTGCAGTGCCTGAAGTTCCATTCGTGTGGATATATCCTCCTCCTCCTCCTCCTCCGGGACCTTGTGCTTCATTTGAACTAGCAAAAGCACCAAAATCAAGTACCTGATTACCACCGCTACCTCCATTTGCAGAGATACCAACACCTACTATTGTTGATGGTGAGCTAATGAAAACGGTTCCACCTGCACCTGCACCTCCGGAACCATCCTTATTTGTAACCTGAGCAAACCCAGCGCTTGTATAATCTGAACCTTGACCATCCTCACCATCGGCAGCAATAGATCCTGTACCGGAGATTGTTCCGTTGGAAGAAATAAATATAATTCCACCACCATCACCACCATTTCCTCCCTGGTTGTCATTTTGGTGACCTCCTCCACCACCTCCTCCGAAGAATAGCTTTCCGGTAGAATAATCAAGGTCTCTTCCTCCATATCCCCCTGAATTGTTTCTGTTGTCACCTGCCCAAGATGAATTTCCCGGTCCGGTCGTTAATGGATTACTTGAATTGTCAGACCAAGCATAACCCCCTCTTCCTCCTCCAGAAGATTCAGAACCAGGTGAAAGTCCCTCAAGGGCCCAAGCTGAAGAGTACGAACCCGTTGTGAAATCAGGAACACCTACCCCTGTCCATGTATTGACACCATTCGAGGCGTTGGCACCTCCTGCACCACCTGCATTGTGAGCAGAACCTCCGCCCCCTCCATTGCCAATCGCACCTTTTGCATATCGTCCTCCTATCAGCTGATAATCTGCCCAATCTCCAGCTACGCTCTCACCTTTCTCTCCTCCTTTATCCTGAGCTGTTCCTGCAAACCAAGTAGAATTAAAATCCAGCGAACCATTATTTCCGGCTACGCTTCCGCCACGAAAGCCCAATGCACTGACATTCATCGTGCCGTTTATAGTCGTATTTCCATTGACTTCAACCGCCAGAATTCCTCCGGTAGTTCCATTCCAATCGTCAGCTGTGAGTGTCCCTGAAACGGTAAGATCGGAATATCGAGGAACACGTACCACCTGCACATTACCTGCCGCCGTGTAGCTATTCGACAAGCCACAGCGCAAGTTGATGGTTGTTGCTCCTCCCGTTCCAATAACTTCAACATACTCCCAGTTCCCACAATTGTTCAAATTGGCAATCGAACCCCATGTGGAATTATTTGGATCGCATACATCACCAAATGTAGGATGTAACTGTCCATTAATTGTAGCTCCTTGTATCTGAATCAGTAAAACCAGATCTCCAGGTTCCAGTGCTCCTGAAAATCTACCGTTTGCATTTAAGTTATTTGAACTTACTGTAATTACAGTGGATCCTGCAGTTGCGTCAGCGGTCAGCGTGGTATACTCATTTACCACTTCCGTACCTGTAACGGATTTAGCCCCGTCTTTTTCACGTTGCCCATAAATTCCTAGAGCAAACAGACAAAATAAAGGAATAAAAGCAATTCTCATTTTAGAATATCAGTTTATAATAAGCCTCCCAGTCCCACACATCTCCATGAAAGCAATCGTCATACTTATAAATCATTTTTAAATTGATAAAAACAAAAACGGCTGCAAGTGTAAGCGCTAAGTATCGTAAAGACGAAAATCTTGACCTGAAAGTTTGCTGTACAAATAAACAAAATGGAATGGAAAAAGGCACAATATATTCGACCAAGTTCCGGGAACCATAGCTACACCCATAAAACCAGCAATGCCAAGCACTGAAGATATAACTAAACACGAGGAACAATACAATGAATTTAGCTGAGTCGAGTCTGTTTTTCTTTCGCATCATGAATACTCCTATAAGAGCGAACACAAACATGGGTGTAATTACAAAAAGTCCGTTCTTCGTCGAAAACCAAAACTTAAGAATCTGTGGATTGAGCAGGTAATCGAATCCTTCTTCCTCGTAGGAATAATGCAATAGGTTTCCAGAGCTATAACGCCAGTAGATGAACTGAGGAATCAAAGGCAGAACAGCAATCAAAAGAACAATGACAATTAAAACTGGTTTTCTGATCAGCTCTGCAATAATTATTCGAAATAAGGTTGGCTTCAAAAAGAAAAGAAATACTATATATATCAAACTCGTTGGTCGAACAACAATGCAAAGACTGCAAGCAAAGGCAAACAACAAAAGGTATTTCAATTTGAAATTGTCAACCAAAAGATCGGCAAGCCACAGCATCAACGAAAAAAGAAAAAACGAATAGATATGCGACATCCCGGAGGAATTCAGAGCATAATAATAGAGGTTGGTTCCTGCAAGGAGAAAAAACAAGGTGACGAAAACAAACTTTAAGTCGTACCGTTTCACCAAATATTTTTTCAGAAAAACAAGGCCCATCAATAAATAAAAAATGCCTGCCATCCACAAGCCTATATGGTACTCAGAGCTGTAGCCGTCCGCATTGCCGTTTAAGAGCGCAAAACCGTGAGCTACGAGAAAGAAGGGCAATTCCATGATCGCAACTCCCACGGAATATTTCGTTGAAAGCATACCTGTTCCCTGATCGATTTCAAAGCCATGGCCAAGCTTTTGAGGCCAATCAAGCGGCATAGCACCGGGCTCCCATCCGTATATAAAGGTTGCAGGTAAATAAACATAGTAACCTGCTGCGTCTGCCCAGATCGGATCTTTATAATTGGAATACTCGTTTTTACTATTGAGGTTAAGACACAGGAAAAACAGGAACATACCAATCGTGCTCCATACAATAAATTCGAATGTTTTATGTCCAATCCGTGTTTTAACGAACTAAATTTAGAAAAATACACCCCACACAAAATTGTGGTATTTATATTTTTTTAAATTCGTCTGTAAGAATGTATCCGTTTGCAAATGGAACGATATGATTTATGTGTGATTGGTGGAGGTCCTGCAGGGTATGCTGCAGCGATGCGGGCCATCGATTTTGGCAAACGGGTAATCCTAATCGAAAAGAGTAAAGTTGGAGGAGCAGGTGTTTACAACGGTGCTTTATCCTCAAAAACCTGGTGGGAGCTTTCTCAAAAGGTAAGGGCGGTTAACGAATCCATCGTATCTGTCGGCAGATCGAAATTTGGAATTACTTGGCAAGAAGTCATTAAAACGGAGCAGGAAGCTCTATTTGATCGAAAATTTCAGTATAGCTGTCATATCAAACTGCTACAGGAAGAATCCATGAACAACATCTTCACTTACGAGCGTGGGTATGGAAAAATCATTTCTGCTAACGAGGTCAGTATCGACAAAGGAAAGCAGGAGTTGACAATTTGGGCTGAAAATATTATCATAGCAACAGGGTCTCGCCCAAGAGCTCTGCCAAATATTCCCGTAGATGAAAAGATCATCATGACCAGTGATGGCATTCATCAATTGGAAGAATACCCAAAAAGTCTGGTCGTGGTTGGTGCAGGTGTAATAGGATGCGAATATGCGACCATATTTGCCAACTTTGGCAAAACCCGAGTTCATCTCATTGACCGTGCTGATCGTATACTTCCCTTCGAAGACGAGGACATTTCCAAATTGGTGGATAACAATTTGAAAAAAGAAGGGGTTGTAATGCACCACAATTCATCTTTGGAGAGGTTGGAGATAAAAGATGGAGAGGTGGAATATGAATTGTCCTACGAGGATGGAAGAAGAGAAGTGATCAGAGTTGAAAAAGCCCTTCTTGCAATTGGAAGAATACCAAACGTTGAAAATATAGGACTGGAAAACGTTGGAATTCAAATGGGAGAAACGGGAAGACATATTGGCGACGATGATACTCGCACAAATATTCCCAACATTTATGCGGTTGGAGATGCTTCAGGAAGAATAAAGCTCGTTAACATGGGCGAAATCGAAGCAAGGCATGCAGTGGAAAAAATATTTGGAAATAAAAAAACACGATTGTCGTATGACAATGTGACGACGATCATGTTTTTGCAACCGGAGGTGGCTGCTGTTGGAATGAATGAAAAAATGGTACGCGATCAGAACATCCCGGTTAAAGTTGTTAAGATCGACTATTCGTGCATTGCCCGAGCTATTGCCATGAGAAAAACGGAAGGATTCTTTAAAATCATTGTTTCAAACGATGATGAAATGAAAATACTCGGAATGCGTGCGATTGGTGAACATGCTTCAAGCGCCGTTCAGGCCGTAGCATTGTTGATCAAACAAAACCGGGGAATCGAAGAACTCGCTGAACTGGTTCATCCACACCCATCCATTATTGAAGGTATTCAAGAGTGTGTCAGGATGCTATTAAACAAATCTATATTCAAATCCTCTGTCTTCAAGGACAAGCTGAAATGCTACAGTTTTATTGATGGTGTAAAAACACCGCTTCAGAGACTTTAAAAAATCCTAAAGGAATACCTTTTAATCTTCAAAAAGGAGAAGAAAAAGCAGGGTTATTAATAAACTCAGGATCTGACAGCGATTTCAAAAATTCCTTAACCTGCATTTTTTCGGTCGCCGTAAGGGCCACTCCTCCGGTTGAAGCAAATTCGATTAATGGGCTAATATTTGGACTTGAAGCTTCTATATGGTCGCTGTAATGATCAATTACCTCATCCAATGTATTGAATCTACCATCATGCATATAAGGCGCTGAATATTCAATATTCCTTAGTGTGGGTACTTTGAACTTTCCAATATCAGTGGAAACTCCATTTACACCACCCAATCCTTCATCTACATGCACCAAATCCATTCCATTGTTCGAATAGCTATGATCTGTAAACAGCTTTGAGGAGTGCGGGTGACAGTGAAAGCAATCTGCTCCTGTCAGGTCTTGAAAAAGATTGTACCCCGCCAATTCATCGGGAGTCAGCATTAATTCAAATCGAGTCCATTTATCCCATCTGGAATTACCGGAAACCATCGTTCGCAGAAATTGCGCAATTGCTTTCGATACATGCACAGAATCGACTTGGTCTACCCCAAAGGCCTCATAAAACATCCTCTGATACATGGTGTCAGACTGTAATTTATTTTCGACATTTTCCCACGTATCATTCATTTCTATGGGGTTCGTTATCGGATCAAATATCTGCTCCTCCAACGTAGCTGCCCTTCCATCCCAGAAAAAGTCGTTTGCATATCCCAGGTTTTGAAGTACCATTGCTTGTCTTGTACCTAATGCGCCAGTAACTCCCTGACTGTAACGATTTGTATCTGAAAACGCCGCAAATTGAAAGTGGCAATCTGCACATGACTGCGTATTCGTTCCAGACAATCTTTTTTCATAAAATAAGTGACGACCTAGTTCAACTCCTTCCACCGTAAGTGGATTACTTGATGGTATATTCATAGGAGGAAACCCACCGGGTAAATCTAAGCTATACGGAGTTGGATTATGCACCCAAATTGTTGGCACTTCGGATTTGTCCTTTTTGCATCCAACAAGGAAAATAATTACGATCGCTGATAGTACCAACCTATGCATACCCTTCAAAGTTACCTATTTTCGAAATGATTCGTTGGTTAAAAAACTGTCGTCGGTCAATGTTTTTAGAAAAGCCAACAAATCCTCTTTTTCTTCATTAGAAAATACAATTTTTTCAATCAAAGGGTCCTGGTTCCAATGGCCAGACCCACCCCTCTGATAGCTATCCAACACATCATTCAATGTCCTATAGCTTCCATCATGCATGTATGGACCCGTTACTTCACAATTCCGCAAAGTTGGCACTCTGAACTTCCCATGATCCATATGTTTAAGGGTGATTCTAGCCCTTCCTGTGTCAGCATACACCTGATGACTCCCGTTGTTTGCGTAACTATTATCAGTAAAGTTAAAACCACTGTGGCATGTTGAACACTTCGCATCATCTCCGAAAAATAGATCCATCCCACGCTTTTCCGCTTCGGTAAACCCGTATTTTCCCTCCTGAGCCAGATCATATCTGGAATTTCCGGAGATAAAGGTCCTCATAAAATTGGCAAGCGCTCTGGTAATCACGAATGCATCCATGTCCCGGCCATATGCCTCTCTTGCCATTCTTTGGTATGCTGAATCCCGTGAAATTCGGATCGTTAACTCGTGCATATTGTAATTCATTTCGAGCTGGTCTTCAATCGGCGCTTTGATTTGCAGCTCGAGATTTGGTATTCCACCATCTTTGAAAAAACGGGGCACATAAGCAACATTGTGCAAAGCCGTGGCATTTCTCTGTCCTATCCCACCATGGGCTCCAGAACTCAATGCTAATGTATCAGAAAACGAGTACTGTGGAATGTGACACGATGCGCATGATACCGTTTTATCGAGGGATAAAATCGGATCATAAAAAAGCTGTTTACCCAAAGAAATGCGCGCCTTTGATGGCAAATTATCTTCTGGAAAGTCTATTTCAGGGAAATGATCCGGGATTTTAATCCAATTTGCCGATACATCCTGAGCTTCATACTGTAGAAATTCTCTATTCTCTCCGCATGCGAATAGTGCTATTAGCATGCAAGAAATCAGTTTACTCAGATCAATGCAATTTGAGAACCTTTTCAAAATTATTCGCCAAGTTTTGCGCTAAATGCATATTATCCATTGTGTGGGTACTGTTGTCAATTGCTAAATTGATACCATCAAAGAATTCCGAATAGTCCACATCCAAAGAAATAACCGAAGTTTCTCCTGCTGCTATTGCTTTATTTACATATAAATTTGGACCTTCCCTGTAGGTTGTGTCCATTCCAATATGCATAGAGAAAAGCTCACCCGGGTCATAATTGCCATTTCCATTTATGTCCACTCGTCCATCCAATGCACAAAAAATGTAACCACTTGACCAACCCCAATGCATACTAGGTGATTGATTTCCCAGTGCACTTCCGAGCTCATGAATATTTGGATCCATGTGATTCGTTACAGAATCAACTCCCACTGCCCATTGAAGATTATACAACGTCATTGGAGAATATTCACCATAATTTACGGTCGTTACAGACGGGTCTATTTTGAGGTAATACGAATCACTTACAATTTGGGGATTACTATCCTGATCTACGAAACCTGACACTCTTAAATACCAGTCCGCTCTGAAAAACTGATATTTATTTCCAAAATCATCCGTATAATCTGTGTTAAAAGCGAAGGACTCTGTTCCTACCAAATGAGTAAAGCTCAAATCAACCTTTCCCGGTTCTTGAGTACAGGTTGGATTTTCTTCATCTTTCTTGCAGCCGAAGAAAGCAATCGTTAGGATAAAGGTGCCAATGATACTTGTTGAGAAAATTTTCATTTTATTTCTTTTCTAATGTATGTTACGATTTATTACAGCTTTTAGTATGACAAGCCATCAGATTTCACATGACTAAATTCACTTGAAAAGCTATTCCAGGATCAATTTAAAGGATCGTGAAAAGTTCCCCGATACATTTTTTAGGTTCAGGATATACTGACCTGCGGCCTCAGATGAGTAGTCCAAAGTAAGTTCCCCGTAACCGGATATAAATTCGTTTTTCAAATTGACCTGCTGTCCGATAAGATTGTTCAGTTCAACAAAGTAAAATCCTTCTTCAATATCACTAAATGAAACACGAATAACACCATTCGACGGATTAGGGTACAACCTCATTAATCCAGTGTCCGTTTCATCTAGCCCAAGGGCAGGACAAGATGCATATTGTCCCATCGCTAAAACAGATTTATGGAGATTGAGTCTTCCACCCGTTACTGTCGGGTTTGAACCCGTTGGGCTCAATGAACTTACGGCATCCAAACCTGAATTGAGCATGTAATCTTTAACCGTTAAAGCAAGCGTTGCTGGATCGTTTTTGTAGTCCGTAATCATATCACTGCAAGCAGCAGACCACATTAAACCAATTGCACCAGCAACATGAGGTGTAGCCATTGAAGTTCCCGAAGACTGGCCGTAGTCATTTGTGGGATTAGTAGACAGGATATTGGTCCCTGGCGCTCCCATATCAATTGTCGTTAAACCGTACCCTGCCCAACCTAAGTCGTCGGATGATGTAGTATTGGTTACCGAAATGAGCCAATCACTGGAACAAGCAGTAGGCACATCTCCCACCGCATCAATGTCAACTAAATTGTTGGCTGTAGCACCGGCACTTAAGATTCCGTAAGCCCCGAGCGAGTCATAGAAGGCACACCACAGAGGATAATCGTTGGGATCCGCATTGTCAATCCCAAACGAAGAGTTCGTTGACACAACAAAAGCTCCTTCAGCACCACTTGTTTGATCGTATTGCGCTCGCAGCTCCAAAACATAACCATAAGCTGTCAAGACAGTTGATTCAAACCCACTACTTCCCCCATTGGTTGCCACAGGAAGGACCTGAACATCCCAGTTCACACCTGTCACACCTATTCCGTTGTTTCCTATGGCGCCTACTGTTCCCGAAACATGAGTCCCATGAGATGACTGAGGCAAATTGCCATCGTTTCCTCCGGCATCCCAACCATTCACGTCATCGATGTATCCGTTTCCATCATCATCAACACCGGATGATCCAGCCATCTCCGTCGCATTCTTGAAAAAATTAATGTCCTCGTGCGAGATCTGAAATCCTCCATCGATAACAGCAACAACTATGGGATCCCCCTGTGCACTTGCTCCGCCTGTGGTAATTGCCCACGCATCACAAGCAGAGATATCTGCAGTTCCACCGCTACCATTCGTCCCATCGTTATACAGGTTCCACTGAACATTAAACTGTGTGTCGTTAGGACAAAGTGTATCCCTCAATTTTACATTGTTGTGATTGTATTGAACAATTTCGACGTCCTGGCGACCAGCGAACAAATTTATTGCTGCTTGGGGAGATGTAGTCAGTGGATTGTAAGCCAGATGCCACGCGTTTATTCTACGTGATATCGGCTTAATAATTTCTAGATCAACCGATACGTTTTCGGAATTAATTTCCTTCAAAATTTCATCCGAATCATGCCCTGTCTTGAACATAACCAGCATTTCGCCGGGAACAATATTTTCCTGCGAAAAAACATATGAACTAATCAGAAGAAAGAAAACGGTAAGTATTTTAAATTTCATATTTGTTTATTTTGGTGCACACCCAAATTTACACAAACCAATTCTTTTATTCAGGTCATTCGTACGACAAAATAATTTTGGTTTATTGGATTCCCGAATAGGAAATAAAGTAATTTTCGTCCTAATTAGAGGACATTAGGTTACTGGATGAACACAAAAGGACTAACCATATATCGAAGCAGCGCAGGTTCAGGGAAAACATTTACACTGGTTCTGAATTACCTCAAGCTCATCATTCAGGATGAAAATCCCTTCAAGTTTCAGGAAATTTTAGCGATAACTTTTACCAATAAAGCCGCAAACGAAATGAAGCAAAGAGTGCTGGCACACTTGAAAGAGCTTGCGGATAATCCAGCATCTGAAATTCTTCCTGTGTATTCAAAAGAGCTGCAGCTATCGGAAGAAACGATAGCAAAGATTGCAAAAGACAGATTGAGCATCATGCTTCACAACTACAGCGACATTGCAATCATAACCATCGATCGATTTGCACACCGATTGATACGTTCTTTTTCGCGCGACCTGGACCTGCAAGCAGATTTTGAGATAGAAATGGATTTTCCAAAAGTACTTCAAGAGGCTGTAGATGGTTTGATGCAGCAAGTTGGAAATCGAAAAGACCTTACTGACCTAATTGTGCATTATGCAAAAGATCTTGCCTTTGAAGACAAATCATGGAAGGCATCTAGAAAATTATTTGAAATCGGAAAGCTGATCAAAAAGGAGGATACGGAAGAATGGATAGATAAGTTCAGGGAAATGAACATTGAAGAAATTTTTTCCATTCATAAACAAACCGCTATCACTTCCAATCAGTTGAAACGTTCTTTGTCGGAGCTTGGAACAAGCACCATCAATACAATCGGAGATGCAGATATTGTCGATTGGGCACCTCTCGGTTGGCGCGGATGGCCCGGCTATTTCAAAAAATTAAATGACGGTAATGTCAAAGTTCTTGAAAATCCCGGAAACTCAATTTTGAATGCTATTCATGAGGAAAAGTGGTTGAAAAAAAATCCTCCTATCGAAATTCAATCCAAGCTGGAAGAAATTCAAGATACCATTACAGAAAATTATGACGCATCACTTCAAATAGGACAAAAACTGATTCGTCAAAAGATCATCCGGGAAAATATCATTGGGCTTGGGTTGATCAAAGAACTTTCTGCCATCCTTGAACAATATAAACTCAACAACAATCTCGTTCTCATTTCAGATTTCAACAAAACCATCTCCGACATTGTATTGCAGCAACCAACCCCATTTATTTACGAACGCATTGGTTGCAAGTTCAAGCATTTCTTTATTGATGAATTCCAGGATACTTCTGTACAGCAATGGCAAAATTTCATTCCACTTATCGATGACAGTTTGGCCCAAGGAAATCATAACCTGCTGGTCGGGGACGCAAAACAAGCTATTTATAGATTTCGAAACGGGGAGGCAAAACAATTTGTCCTGTTACCCGAGATCTACAAAAAGAACAATTTGGAAGTATTGCATCACGCCGAACGTAACTTTAAATACCATGCACACGTCGAGGAACTCAATCAAAATTACAGATCTGCTCCTGCTGTTGTGAACTTTAACAATGACATATTTGAATTCATTCATGGGCAAATGCCTGCATCCATCCAAAATAATTACGATGAATACAAACAACATGCGCATCATAACTTGGATGGACTGGTAGAAGTACAACTGGCTGATCTCAAGACGAACAAAGAGCGATTTGAATTTGAGGCTGAAGCAACATTAACTGCAATAAATCAGTGTCTTGAAGATGGCTTCAACGAATCTGACATTACCATTCTTGTACGTCAAAATAATTATGGGAAAGAAATTGCCGACTATCTTATCAGCCAGAATGTGCCCGTTACTTCTGATGATAGTATTTACCTGCTGAATGATCGAAAAGTAATCGTAATTCTCTCGCTTCTTAAAGTTTTGGACAACATACATACTCGTGGCGATGTAATGAAACTCATTGCTTACTTTTTCCCTTTAGAACAGACGAAGAGAGCACATTCCGCTAAGTTGAAAACTGCCAAGGATTTGGGCAAAGCTGCAGTATTGAATATGCTAAATGAGCGGTTTAAAGTCTATGCTGGAAATTTTGACAATGACCCACTATACGTTCGCGCCAGACGTATTATTTCGTCGCTTTTCGACCCTTCAGAACACGATCAGTTTATTGATTCCATTTTAGAAAACATACATCAGTTCTGTTCCAGCAAAGGAGAAGACATCAATCAATTTATTGATTGGATCGAAGAAAAAAACCCCGCAATTGAATCAAAAGAAAGTGGAAATGGAATTCAAATAATGAGTATTCACAAATCCAAAGGTCTCGAATTCAATGTAGTCATACTCTATAATTGTGCGTGGGAATTAGGGCCATCATCAAGATCAAAAGTATGGACCAGTATCGAAAACGGAGATTCCATGATCAATGTTCAGATCCATCCATCAGAGAAAACATTTACAAGATTGGACAAACGAACAGAATTCGAAGATGCATATGCACAGGAATACCTTGATGGACTCAATCTATTTTATGTTGCTTCTACCAGACCGAAATACCGTTTGTACATTTTCGCAGGGAAAACAAAACAAAATGTGGTTTCGGGAATGATCCACAACTTCCTCTCTGAAAAGGAAAAAATAGAACTACCACTGAAGAGGTGTTTTGGAAAGCGAACAAAAATAAAGTTCAATAGAAAAACTGAAAAGTTATACGAATATACATACACTCCCAATCCAACATTTCAGCTGGAAATATCCTCAAAGAGAGGAATGGATCAGTCGATTATGCCATCTGACATTAAGTGGGGGGAATTGTATCACAGGGCATTGGAGGAGGTCAGCTCAGAGCAGCAAATTAAGCCATACCTCCAAAAAATGATAGAACGTGGTAAACTTCCTGAATCGAAGAAATCATTATTTGAAGAACAGCTGACCAAAACGCTTACACACCCTGAGTTAAAAGAATGGTTTAGCGGAAAACACACTCAAATAATAGAAAGGGAAATTGTGGACTTCGACGGGAATACGTACCGACCGGATCGAGTAATTACTCTGCCGAATGAGACCATTATTCTTGACTTCAAAACCGGAACACCCAGAAAGCAGGACGAACAACAAATTAAGAAATACCACAACTTGTTAGTGGATTTGGGTTATTTACACATTAAAAATTATTTATTTTACGTCCGAAATGGAGATTTAGTTAAAGTATAAATCAATGATCAACGAATTAACCGCAGATAATAATTTAAGACCCAGGGCAACCTATATTCTTGCCTTCTGCTGCGTAATGATCACAGGCGGAACACTAATGTTTCCTTTGCTTGAGTCGACGTACGGAGCAGGTAACTTCGGCGGTATTCCAATCCTTTCGCGATTAACCGTTCCCTTCCAGCATGGATTTGGTTTCACCCCCAAAGTCGTACATCTTTCAATTATGTTGGTACTATTTGGTTTAATTAGCCGGCCGGTTGAAAAGGTGCTGGGCACAACACGGTTTGTGCTATTTACAGGAGTTTGTTGGCTCTTCTACGTAGTGGTTCATCGGGTATTTGAAATGCAGGGTCACGGTTTCCATCCCATCATTTGGTCTTACTCTATCATACTCTGGTATATTTTAGGTGAAGCCAAGTACATTAAGACCAGATCTTCCTTTCAAGAAAACTACAGATTGTTGCGTCTTGTAATTAGCCTGATGTGGGTTGTAGCTCCTGTAATGATGATGTTTATTCCATTGCATTTTTCAAACACAGCGGAGACGTCATTAGCCGAAAGTCTCTGGTTAGGGAACATATTTCACATTTTAGCACTTCTACTTGGAGTTGCTGGAATACTCTTTTTTAAACCGATAATTAGGAAGCGATTGTTGCTGTTGGCAAGAAAAAAGAAACTCGAAAACAGCAAGTATGACAAAAAAGTGAGTTTCGCTTGTATTCTGATCCCGATATTTTTGCTGACGGTATTTTTCCTGAGATAAATTAAAATTCAATGCATTTGTGGGAAATAAAAGCATTTGGAGATTTAAATTTAAAGGAGTTTCACGATTTAATAGCTCTGCGGATATCCGTTTTTGTAATTGAGCAAAATTGTCCATACCAAGAGCTGGATGGAAAAGACCAGCATAGTATTCACGTAATCGGGAAAAAGGATGGAGAGATAGTCGCCACTGCCAGAATTGTAGCTCCGGGGCTTTCTTATTCCGAACCGTCCATCGGTAGAGTACTGACGATTAGCACAGCCCGGGGAACCGGTCTGGGACATGAATTGATGGAAGAAACTATGAAAGCAGCGAAAAATCACTTTGGTAACGTTCCCATTCGAATGTCTGCACAAGAACATTTGATCAATTTCTATCAAGTTCATGGCTTTGAACCTGTTTCAGACGTTTATCTTGAAGACAATATTCCTCACGTAGAAATGCTATACAATCCACATAACAATACAATTAACTCATGATGAAGATCATTATTCCAATTTGCGCGACGATTCTCTTGTTTGGAGCGTGCACGTCAAGACTCTCAAAAACTGAACCATCGGAAGAAGCGGCAAAAGCTGAGCCACTTATGTTGGAATTTGAATACATGGATACAACCGCGGACTTAAAGGAAGACTTTTATCAGTATTGTAACGGTACCTGGCTAAAAGACAATCCTGTACCCAATGATAAATCAAAATTTTCGACTTTCAACGTAGTGGATGACAGAATCAAAAAACGGCTGAGATTGCTTCTGCTCGACGTATCACATGATCCTTCGGAACCGGGTTCGGATGAACAAATCCTTGGAGATTTTTATACCTCATTTATGGACACAATTCGTCGAAATGACAAAGGGGTGCAACCCCTCGACGAATCTCGTCTATTTGAGTATGCCCTATCGATAGATAATCTGGAGGGTGTCATAAACGTCCTTGGATTTCATCACCCAAGAGGAGTAAATTCAATTTTCAATTTCTATATAGAAATAGACGAAAAAGACAATTCAAGATATGTGCCTTATCTATCTCAGGGAGGACTAGGATTACCCAACAAAGCCTATTACTTTGACACGGATGAGCGGTCTATTGGTATTCGCGAAAAGTACAAGCAGCACATGTCAAATGTATTTGAACTTTTGGATCTTTCGCTGTCCAAAGAAGAAATCGATCGGATCTATGCAATCGAAGAAAATCTAGCTAAATTTTCAAGATCACAAGAAGAGAACAGAGATAACAATGCGAAATACAATCCGTATTCGGTTGATCAGCTGATCGAAGAATTTCCCAATATCAACTGGAAGAGATACTTCGATAAAATCGGACTTACAAAAAAGGACAAAATAATTGTTCAGCAACCTGAGTTCTTTGCCTCTTTAAATAAACTGTTGGTTCAACTTCCAATCGAAGACTGGAGTTTGTACCTGCAATGGCGGGTGCTTAACGAATATGAATCCGCGCTTACTATAGCAGTCAATGAGGAGCATTTCGATTTCTACTCAAGAGTCATGAGGGGTAGAAAAAAGATGAAAGAGGATTGGGAAAGAGCTATCGTTAAAATAACGAGATCCCCAATTAGTGAAATTTTAGGTAAAAAATTCGTGGAAGTCAAATTCAGTGCGGCAGACAAGGAAAAGGTCAATGAAATGGTCGGCTATATCACAGAAATATTTGATGCAAGGATACAAGACCTTGATTGGATGAGTGACGAAACAAAATCAAAGGCAAAAACAAAACTAGCCTCGTTTGCCAGAAAGCTTGGATTCCCGGACAAATGGAAATCATTTAAAGGCCTTGAAATTTGCGACTCAAATTATTTGAAAAATTTAGTGAACCTATCGCTTTTTCAATTCAACGATAAATTGAAAAAATTGAACGGAAAAATTGATAAAACAGAATGGTATATGCCCCCCCATATGGTAAATGCATATTACAATCCGGTTCTGAACGAAATCGTTTTTCCCGCAGGAATTATGCAAAACCCATTTTTTGACTCACAGTATGAAGATGCCGTTAATTATGCCCGAATGGGAGCTGTGATTGGCCATGAGCTTACTCACGGGTTCGACGATCAAGGATCCAGATATGGAGCAGATGGAAACCTGGAGAATTGGTGGACAACAGAAGACAGTATTCAATTTTTAAATAAGACCCAGAAGTTAATTGATCAATACAATGAATTCGAGGTATTGGATGGAGTCTTCATCAACGGCAAATTAACTTTGGGAGAGAATATTGCAGATCTTGGAGGACTTACCATTGCCTACCATGCCTACATGAAATCCTTGGAAGGAAAGAAAAAGGAGGTAATCCGCGGATTTACAAATGAACAACGTTTTTTCCTGGCATTCGGACAGGTCTGGAAGAACACGATCAAAGAAGATGAGCTAATTACCCGAGTGAAAACAGATTACCATTCTCCCGGAAAATATAGAGTAAATGGAACGCTAGCCAATATGCCCGAGTTTTTTCAGGCATTTGATGTTGAGGAAGGAGCCGGAATGAGACAATCACCTGAAAAAATTGCTAAGATCTGGTAATCCAGCTTAGATTGATTTAAATAGCGAGTAAATGACTGCCTTCAAACAATTCGAATTAGGGAAAAAGCACATGCTTGATGGAAGCTATAAGCTTGCGCTACAGCATTTTGATAAGGCAATCAAAAAACAATCAGACGTTGCAGATTTTCATTCCGAAAGAGGCGTGGCGTTGTTTCATCTGAACAGGAAAGAAGATGCTTTGGCGGCTCTAAACAAGGCACTTATGCTGGAGCCCGACAATCCATATCGATACTCTAGCAGAGCGTTCATTAAAGATTCAATGGGTGATACTGAAGGAGCTATACAGGATTATTTGAAATGCATCAAAATCGATCCAGAAGATGCTATTGCTTTTAACAATCTCGGTATGCTCGAAGAAAAAATGGGCCGAAAGACCTCGGCCAAAAAACGATTTAAACGAGCTGACGAGCTAATTTCACTTATGGATCCAGAATCTGGCCAAATCAAGTTTGCTCCTGATGAAACAGAAAAGCCAAGAAATATTCAAAAAGAGATAAACGAAGAGAAAAAACAGGATATTGAAAAAGGAATAACTGGAATCATGCTTGATGTATTCAGAAATAAAAATACACGGAAAGAATTTCTAGAATTTGTTAAGTCCGGAATGAAAGGTAAAAAGAATGACATTTCTTGATGAGTTGGCGGAACGATTAATCAATTCGCACGGTGTTGATTTAAAAGATTGTGCAGTGATACTGCCCAGCAAGCGGTCCTCACTTTATTTAAAAAAAGCATTATCAAGAAAAATTAAGGGCACATTTTGGGCCCCGTTAACCCTAAATTTTACCGATTTAATCAGCAGATATTCCTCGGATGATCTAATGGACAGTACATCTTTGTCGTTTGAACTTTACGAAGCACACAAAGAACTTGCCGGGCAAAATGCAGAAAGCTTTGACCAATTCTATAAATGGGGAGAAATACTCTTGTCCGATTTCAACCAGATAGACTTGTACCAGCTCGAAGCCGATGAAGTTTTCAAAGACCTTCAAAACATACAAGAGCTGGAAAGCTGGAGTATGGAAACGCATACAGAATTGCAAAAGAAATATTTGAGTTTCTGGAAAGGACTGGCACCACTTTATTATACGTTTAATAAGCATCTAGAATCAAAAGGTTTAACCTACTCTGGGAGTGCTTACAAAAGAGTAGCTGAACAGTTGAGGGAATCCGGAGTAACAGAATCCGAATTTAATGCGATCTATTTCTGTGGATTAAATGCGTTGTCTCCTTGCGAAATTGACATCATAAATAGCTTCAAAAAGTCGATGAAAACAGAAGTCATATGGGATGTGGATCAACATTACATATCGAATCCTAATCACGAAGCAGGTCACTTTTACAGGTCCATTATTCGGCATAATTCAAATCTTAAAGCCGACAATATCCCTGACAATTTAGATTCGACAGACACAACGATAACGATATACGAGAGCTCGTCAACAATTTCTCAGGCGAAAATCGCAGCACAAATATTGGAGGAAAGGCCTCAAAACAACAATCCTGAGAGCTTCGCCATTATTCTTCCGGACCCATCTATGCTTCTACCTTTAGTGCATGAAATGCCTTCTGCCGTGAACTCAGCGAATGTCACTATGGGTTTCCCCATCAATAAAACCGAGATATTCTCACTTCTTACACATGTGATTAAGTTTCAAGAGAATTCGAAAAAATATGAAACCCAACGGAAGAACATTTTTATTCACCATAAACCTTTTCAGCGATTCATCAAACATCCTGTATTGAGGTATCTATTTGGAGAGGAGCTAGATCGAATGGATTACAAGATTCGAAAAGAAAATAAAGTATTTATTCAAGAATCAGACCTGTCGGACCTTTCCATCTACCGCTCAATTCCTACTCTATTTCAAACATGGACCAACTTATCCAACCAACCTGTTGAATCACTTCTTGCCCTCATTGACTTTTTAGAACCAAGATTAGGTGAAGACTCCGACAGAAACAAAATTAATTTACAGAGTATTTCTCAGCTGAGGGAAGTGCTCACAAAACTGGGACAAACCTTCAGCAGATATCCCTACGTAGAAAAAATGAGTACGTTCAAAAGGGTTTTTAACAACATCTGCAACAATCACGAACTAGCATTTTATGGTGAGCCTCTTTCCGGCATCCAGATTATGGGACTTCTAGAATCTCGGGCACTCGATTTTGAAGAGCTAATTATACTTTCTGTTAATGAAGGAATATTACCTCGGGGAAGGCAAGACAATTCCATACTGCCTTTCGACCTAAAGAGACACCATAAACTACCTGCGTCAAAAGAAAAAGATGCCGTACTCAGCAATCATTTTTTTCGATTATTGCAAAGGGCAAAAAACATACATCTTGTCTACTCACCCTTAACCGATCGATTTGGGTCCGGAGAAAAAAGCAGATTTTTACTTCAGCTGGAGGAGGAATTGCATCAGGTCAAAATTAGTAGTAAGAAATTCAAAACATTTCTCGCTAAGAAGCCTAAACAAGATGCAGTGCGCAAAAATGCCGAGTATATCAAATTATTGGATAACTACCTTACGAACAATGGGTTGTCTATATCTGGGATCAATAGATTCATCACTTGTCCTCTAGATTTTTACTACACATACATATGCGGAATTCGAGATGATGATCAGGTCCAGGAAGAAATTGAAGACAGTTCCATGGGGACCATCGTTCATGGTGTTTTAGAAGATATTTACCACCCGTTTATAGATCAGGAATTGCGCGCAGCTTCTCTTCGAAAAAGTTTGGAGAGTGTAAAAGATTTGACGGAACAGAAATTCAAAACTCTGTTGAATCAAAAAAATCTTTTCGGAATCAATTATCTGTCGAAAGAGATGGCAATTCTACAAATTGAAAAAGTATTGCGCGCAGACATTGAGGACCTTGAAAATGGGGAAGAGATTAAACTGCTTGGGGTTGAGCTGGATTTTAGCGAAAAGCTAAAATACAGCTGGAACGGAAATACAATCGATATAAAATTAACCGGCAAGATTGACCGGGTGGACACAAAAAATGGAATTGTCCGACTAATTGACTATAAGACAGGCACATTTGATAATAAGAAACTGAAATCACTCGATTTAAATGACAGCTTTCAGAACGCAAGCAATCTTGAACTGCAGTTGGCCTTTTACGCCTTTGTATACGGCAGAAATCATCCCAATAAAACTATAACTAGCTGGATAGTTGCACTAAAAGGAAATAAAAAGCTCTACAACCAGGGTTCAGTTAAAAACCTGCCTTATTTCGGAAATGATTTTCATCAGGCTTTTGATAGTTTCCTCAAGAGTATAATAGATGAAATGACAAATGAAGAAATTGATTTGATACACGATGAAAGTTCAAAATATTGTCAAATCTGTGATTGATTCTAATTTGAAAAAACCCGAGAAGGTGGGGCGTCTCGGGCTTTAAGAGCAAGGAAAATAAAAAAACCAGAAAAATTAGCGTTTTGGCCAGATCAATTTAGGCCGTCACAATGATAAGACGCACTGTACATTCCAATGGTTGCCTTTCACTTTGGATTTAGGTTGAAATAATCCGAGTCAAGCCATGAACTTGTAGCCAACTCCACGAATGGAATAAAAATGAACTGGATGTTTGGGATTACTCTCAAATATTTTTCTGAATTCAACAATATAATTGTCAATGGTTCGGGTGGTTGGATACACATCAAAACCCCACACCTTTTCCAGAATCTCCTGTCTGCTTACCACCTGCCCCTGTCTGTCAATAAGCAGTTTTATAAGCATGATTTGCCTTTTGGAAAGGGTGGTGATAGGACCTTTGGAATTCCTTACCTCGTAGGTTAAAAAGTTAATGGTAAACTGACCAAAGCTAAATTCATTGAATGAAACAACTGGTTTGGACCCACTTCTTTTCAATAATTTTTCTATTCTGAGCAACAATTCTTCCAAATTGAATGGCTTTACCAAATAATCGTCTGCTCCCGCCTTTAATCCATCAATTCGATCCTGGCTCGAATTTTTTGCAGTCAACATGAGTATGGGGGTTTCATTGTCTTTCAGTCGGATTATTTCGCAGACATTAATACCATCGACCAAAGGCAGCATAATGTCAAGCAAAATCAAATCAAATTTTCTTGATTCAATTGCCTCCAATGCCGCCTTACCATCAGCAAACACCTCACATTCATAACCTTCAAGACGCAAATTAATTTCCAATAGCTCGGAAATAGACACTTCGTCCTCAACTACACAAATTCTTGACATAATGAGTTTCGTTAATTGGTGTTATGTAAAAACAATACAAAGGATTGACATGTTTATTCGTTGAAAGCAAACTTTAATTCAATATATTTACAAGGCATTAAAGTAAACAAATTAAACATGATTCGATCAATTTTCGCAGTTGTTCTGTCTTTGCTGTGCGTTTCATTCGTGCAGGGGCAATCCAACTCAATTATCCCAAACAATATTGAAAAAAATGTATCAGAGAAAGCGCTGAACATAGCCAAATTTAAAATCCATTCAAGCAAGGATGATCAAAGCAATCATTCTGCAAGTCCTGAAGATGGAAATCATTTTTGCGGTGCTCATACGTTAACCAATAGTTTCCTTAAAAACAATGGTTACGAAGAGCAGTATCAAGAATTCAGGGAGGAGCTTCTTGAAGCAGCTCAAAATTATATTCCAACCAAGGCATTAAGAGGACCCATTCCGGTGATTTTCCATATCGTACACAATCCATCCAATCCTTCAGAAAATGTTCCGTACAGCACAGTTCAGAGCTACATGGATATTTTAAATGAGGATTTTCAGCTATTGAATTCAGACGCTGTAACTACACACACAACGACTTATGGATTTACAGCAGCAAACGTTGAACTTTCATTTTGTCTTGCAACACAAGACCCTTCAGGAAACACATTGGCTGAACCCGGGGTAGAGCGAGTTACGACCACAGAAGGTTGGTATGATTCTAACGGAGGTGAAGAAAACAAAATGAAACAAGCGTCAACCGGTGGCGCGGATGCTTGGCCAAGAGAAGATTACATCAATGTGTGGATCTGCGATATAACCAATGGTGCGTCTTCTGGAACAGCAGGTTATGCATATTTACCCTCCAATTTCATACCGGTATACTGGGACGGAATTGTAATCGATTACCAGCTCTCAACTCCGTCAAGCCGAACTTTAACGCATGAAATGGGGCACTTTTTAGGTTTGAATCACACATGGGAGGGTACAGGTTCCGGTGCATGCGGTGATGACGACGGACTTACGGACACACCATTTACAGCTGGGCCATTCTTTAACTACTCTTTTGGTTGTCCATCTAGTATCAGCACTTGCGGATCTATTGAAACCCAATACGAGAACTTCATGGATTACAGCAACTGCTATGCTCTGTTTACACAAGAGCAGGCCAATGTTATGAATGCTACGATGAATAGTACTGTAGCAGACCGAAGTAGCCTTTTACTTTCAGATAAATGTAATGCGGCGGGCCCACCAGTTTGCGCAGCTTCAGCAAGCGCATCTACAATTACTGTAGGAGGATCTGTTGATTTCTTCGACAATTCATCCGGGCTTCCGGATACATGGTCGTGGGATTTTGGTGGTGGAGGTACACCGGGAACATCGACAGTGCAAAATCCAACAGGAATTGTGTTTAATACAATAGGGTCTTATACCATCACTCTAACCGCATCAAACAGCCTTGGCTCTTGTAATACAACTCTCACGATCAATGTAATCCCTTCATCCGGATGCGATACGCTGTCCAATATTTCGGACACAATGACACTCACCATTTATGGTTCTCCAGGAGGAGGTTATGTCACAGGGGTGAACGCTTATGGGGATCTAGCAAAAGCTGAAAGATACTCGGGTTATTCACCCTACACCCATGTAACCGGTGGACAGGTATACCTATTCAATGTGAAAGACGGTGGCAACTCCTCTACACTTGACCTGGTAGTGTGGGATGATGTCGGGGGTCTGCCCGGAACAGAACTTGGACGCGCCTCCTACGACTTATTATCTATTGAAACTGCTCTCGGAGGGCCAGGGAATCAAGGAGTGTTGAATCTCTTATTCAATTCACCTGTTAATGTTGCCGGAGCTGATTTCTTTTTAGGAGTTGATTTTGCTTCGTTTGGTAATGGCGACACGATTGGAGTAGTTCAGAACTTACTCAGCGTAGGTTCAAATACGGGTTACGAACAATGGAACGATGCAACGTGGTACGACATGGAAACGGCATGGGGTGCGGGAAATACTTTTTCACTTTACATCAATCCGCTCGTTACGGATGTACCCGTACAGGCCAATGTCTCTGCCAACCCTTCAACCGTTTGTGCAGGTCAGCCGATAGATTTTAATGGAACTGCATCTATAGATGCATCCGGATACAGCTGGTTTTTTCCCGGCGGAACCCCTTCTACCGGATCGAACGGGACAGAAACAGTGACCTACTCCGCTGCAGGCACATACATGAACTATTTCTACGCGCTTGGGGCTTGTAACGGCCAGGACCTCGACTCGGTTCAGGTGGTCATCACCAATGGACCAACAGTAAGCACGGTTTCAACCGATCCATCATGTGCAGGCAACGACGGTGAAATAGACATTACAGTAACTGGGGGATCTGGAAGTTATGAATACAGTATAGATGGTGGAACCACATTTCAATCTACCGGTGTATTTACCGGCCTCTCCGCTGGGACCTATGATGTCGTAGTAAATGACATTTCAAGTGGATGCAGCTCGACCGATGCCATAACAATCACTGGGTCGGCGACGAGCTTAACCGTTACAACTGTAGAGGGAATTGAAACCTGCTCAGGCAATGACGGCTCAATCGACATAACGGCTTCAGGTGGTTCCGGATCCTATGAATACAGCATTGATGGAGGTGTGACATTTCAAACTTCACCTATATTCACAGGACTTACCGGAGGAACCTACACCGTCGTGGTTAACGATTTGTCGGTAGCTTGTTCAGGGTCCTCAACATCAGTAGTTAACGTATCAACTACCCTATCGTTGTCATCCAACAGTACGGATCCGACGTGCGTTGGTGCGGACGGAACCATTACCATCACGATTCCCAGCGGTTCCGGGTCCTACGAATTCAGTATTGACGGGGGAGCAACATTCCAGTCCGCCGGATTCTTTAGTGGATTGTCTGGAGGAACGTACAATGTTGTAGTGAACGACCTGACAACCGCTTGTTCAGGTACGGATGTGCTGACCTTAGCCGCATCCTCTGGAGGGCCGACAGCTTCAGCTTCTGCATCCAGCAACTCAATTTGTGAAGGCGACCCTGTCACAATAGCATCCTCAGGAGGCACTTCGTACTCCTGGAGCACAGGACAGACCACAGCCTCATTTACAGATTATCCCACATCAACAACTACCTATATTGTTTTTGTTGAAGATGCTTCCGGCTGCAGTGATAGCGCAACTGTAACCGTAACCGTATCGAGCGTACCGGTAACAACAGTTACGGGTGACACCTCAATTTGTCAAGGAGATACTGTAGTTCTAACAGCCAATGGAGGAACAGACTATTTTTGGAACACATCTCAGACTACACAATCCATAACAGTTTCGCCCGCAAGCACAACAACCTACTCTGTAGTCGCATCTGATGGGCCTTGTACAGGCTCATTGGCCAATTCTGTTGTAACCGTGTTGCCTACGCCTAATCTAATTATCGATGCATCTGCCACCACTGTATACATCAGCTTGGGTGCATCCGTTGATTTCAGTAATATTGGCTCACCTGCCGTTACCTACTTATGGGATTTCGGAGATGGTGCAACGTCAACTTCGATCAGTCCAACTCACGTATATACAACTGCCGGAACATACACCGTTACTCTAAGTGGGACACTAGGTTCATGCACAGGAACAGACACAATCACCATTATCGTGCTTGATGAAGTAGGTATAAACGAAAACGCGTCTTTTTCAACTATCCTAATGTACCCAAATCCAACACCGGGATTGGTACAAATAGAGATGGCCAACAAAAAAGAGTTGAATTTGGAAATTCAGATTTTGGATGCAATCGGCAATCTGGTGATGGTCAAGAACCTGAGCGGAGTTGAACTAAAGACGACACTGAACCTAACCGAAAATGCTTCGGGTATATATTTGGTTCGCTTTCTTGTCGGCAACGAACAAATTACGAGAAGATTGTTCGTCATTGATCAATAAGACAAAAAGCACCGCAACGGTGCTTTTTTTTATTTCCTAATTTTGAAGCATGTTTCCTCAAAAGATTACCATCGAACAATTAAATACTGTTTCAAAAGATACCTTATTGGAAAACCTGGGTATTGAATTTACCGAGATTGGAGCAGATTTTATTGTTGCCAAAATGCCCGTAGATGAAAGAACTCAGCAACCCATGGGTTTATTGCACGGTGGTGCGAGTGTTGCTCTAGCTGAATCCATTGGAAGCACAGGGTCCTATTTACTGATCGATACAAAAAAACAATCGGCAGTAGGTCTTGAGATCAATGCCAATCATATTGGAGGGGCACAAAAAGGATTTGTTTACGGAACAGGAAAGATAGTTCACAGAGGCAAGACAACGCATATTTGGAATATCGAAATCAGAGATGAAAAGGATAAACTCATTTCTATTTGCAGATTGACCCTATTGATCTTGGAAAGGAAGGAAGTCTAGAAATGCAATTAAAGCAAGAAGATTCTTTTGTTTGCTACAGTTCTCCTGGAGAGGTTCAGTTTAGGTTAATTCAAGGTAAAGTCTCTGAAATTACGCTTGACCAAATTCCGGAAGTACCTGGATTTATTATCTCACGATTTCACAATGACAATAAAGCATTCTTTATACAGAACGATCTAAACCTGCTCAATCCGAATTTCGAATTCAAAGTCACGGCCAATCCAAATCCAATTGAGATGAGCAAGCGTGACTATCTTGAAATTTGCACAAATTATATTGAGCGGTGCGACATTGATCTTGAAAAAATCATCTTGTCTCGAGTCAGTTCCGCTCCATACAAGTCGAATCCTGAGAAAATCTTCCACGCCTTAAGAGAATCCTACCCAAATGCATTTGTATATCTGATACACTCCCCTCAATTCGGCACTTGGTTGGGAGCCACTCCGGAAAAGCTCCTAGTAAGAAAAAACACATGCTTTTCCACTATGGCTTTGGCCGGAACCAAATCCATCGAATCCGCGGCAGAATGGACTGAAAAAGAAAGACACGAGCAGCATCTGGTAACCGCGTATATTTCCCAACAGCTAAATAAACTGGGTATTCACTACGATGCAAAAGGGCCATTTGATTTGCAAGCCGGCAATGTAGTTCACCTTTGCACAACATTTGAATTCTCGACAGATCTTAAAAGAGAAAAAATCATTGATTCACTGCACCCTACCCCTGCAGTTTGCGGAATGCCAAGAGAGCTTGCAAAGCGCGTCGGAAAATCAGCTGAGCCCCACGACCGAGAGCTATACTGTGGATTTCTAGGGCCCATTAACCAGAAGGGAACTGATGACCTATTTGTCAACCTCAGATGTATTAAATTGGGAGTTGATCGAATTTACTTTTATGCAGGTGGTGGAATTACCAAAGACTCAGTTCCGGAAGAAGAATGGCGGGAGACAAAAATGAAGGTGGCCACAATATTGGGAGTTGTTGAAAAATTGTAGAAATTTACCTCGTGCGTTCAGATAAAATTTTGGTAAATCACCTTGTCGACCTATGTGCAGCAAAAGGAGTGCGGCACATTGTTTTTTCTCCGGGATCGAGAAATGCGCCGTTGATTGTATCGTTCAACGATCACAAGGACATTGAATGCCTGGTGGTTGCAGATGAAAGATGTGCCGGTTTTTTTGCAATCGGCATTGCTCAAGAAATAAAAATGCCTGTTGCCATTTGCTGTACAAGCGGCACTGCTGCATTAAACTACGCACCTGCAATAGCAGAAGCATTTTATCAGAGAATTCCTTTGCTCATAATTACAGCCGACAGACCTGTTGAATGGGTAAATCAGGGAGACGGACAGACCATTGCGCAAAGAAATGTATTCCAGAATTACATTCTAGACTCTTATGAACTTCCCCAAGAATCACTACATCAAGATGAGCTGTGGAGCGGCGGAAGAATCATCAATGAAGCGATTGACCGTTGTATAGATCAGATCGGGCCTGTACACATTAATTTCCCTTTACGCGAGAACCTGTATGGCGTAACCGACACCTATACTAAACCGAAAATAATTCAATCAGTAAAAACAAAACAGCAACTTTCCTCTGAACAGATTGAATCTATTGCAACCGGTTGGAACACAGCTTCAAAAAAGCTAATTCTTTGTGGTCAGCTTGCGTCGGATGAAAGCTTGAATAATGCTTTAAACGTTATAGCAGAAGACGAATCAGTTGTGATTTTAACCGAGACTACCTCGAATCTTTGGAACCCCAAGTTCGTGGGTTGTATTGACCGAACCATTGCAACTTTCACTGATGAAGAATTGAGCGGCTTCATGCCTGACCTTTTGATTACTATTGGAGGGGCGATAATCAGCAAACGGATTAAATCGCTTTTCAGAAAGACGCAACCAAATCAGCACTGGCATATTTCCGAGCATGATGGGCATTTGGATACCTATCAAAGTCTGACCAAACGAATCACATGTTCTCCCAGTCACTTTTTTCATGCAATTAAAAGCAAAATAAAGCCCATACAAAGCGGATTCAGCACATTGTGGAATGGAAGAAACCTGCTTACTGAAGAAAAGCATCACGAGTATATTAGCAATGCAGAATTTAGTGACCTGTCGGTGTTTCATTCGATAATGGACTATCTCCCGGACAACTCAAATTTACATATGTCGAATAGCACGACAGTACGTTATGTTCAATTGTTCAACCCTATTCGTGGAATCAATTATTTTGCTAACCGCGGCACCAGCGGAATAGACGGAAGCACATCAACAGCGGCAGGAGTTTCCTACCAATCCAATAAGATCAATACGCTTGTTACAGGAGACATGAGCTTCTTTTATGATTCCAATGCGTTTTGGAACAATTACCTTGAGGGAAATTTCAAGGTTATACTAATCAACAATGGTGGAGGAGGCATATTCAGGATCATTCCAGGACCGGATGAAACAGATCAACTCGAGGAATTCTTTGAAACCAAACAAGGTATGACAGCCAAATATGTTGCAAAACAATACAATCTGAATTACTATCACGCCTCAAACAAGAAGGAACTTGAGGATATTCTGGTCTCGTTCTTTACTACGGAAGACAATAACCGTCCTAGCTTGCTTGAAGTTTTCACCCCTCGTTTGGCCAATGACTCAGTTTTGAAGAACTACTTTGAAGCACTCAAGTAGCCTATGTACAAATTAGGCTTAAACCTTACTTTGGCTGTTCAAAATAGTCGGGCAGCTGACCACCTTCCATATCCAACGAATTCATTTGCAAACTCCCTTGAGCATCTTCAGCCCATTCACTGTTAGGATATTCTTCTATAATCTGTTTGTAAATACGTGTGGAGCCTGCAATATCGCCTAACTGCCATAATGTGAACGCCCTTAGACTCAATTTTTCCGGTCTCAATTCATGATTTGGAAATTCATCGATCAACATTTTTAGGATTCGATCTGAGTCTCTTAAATTACCTGCTCCTGTCGAGGAAGCCCTTGCATATTCCATTACAGCAAACCTATCTTTTCCATCAGGAAACTTTTCGATGTATTCTAACGACAGCTGGTACAATTCATTTGCCTTTATCCTATTTGCTGATCCATCGTTGTTCAGAAGATCTTTGTGTAGTTCAGCAATTTCACTCAACATTGATTTTTCTTCCGAATGTTTAACCGAATCAGCTGAAATTTGAGTCGGCTCATGCTCAGTGCCGCATGCTGCAAGGGTTAAGACAATAATAATTGTGAAAATAAACCTACTCATTTCGTTATCTTTTTTTATTAGGAAAACGCATTTTGTATTTAACGTCAACCATACCTTTTGAAATATCCGAAAGTCGGGATTTCAATAAACGCTTTTTCAATGGACTCAAATAATCGGTAAATAAAACACCTTCAATATGGTCATATTCGTGTTGTACAATTCGAGCAGCCAATCCAGTAAGCTTTTCTTCTTTAAGTTCCCAGTTTTCATCAAAATAGCTGATGACCAGTTCCTTTTTCCGAAAAATCTCTTCACGAATTCCAGGTATACTCAAACACCCTTCCTGAAATCCCCACTCCGGACCAGATTCTTCCTCTATAATTGGATTAATAAAAATGCGTTTGAAGTTGCTTAGAAATTCAAATTCTTTTTCCTCGTCTTCATTTTCAGGATCGTCCTCAGCAAACGCTGAAGCATCAATTACAAAAACGCGCAAACTTTTTCCAACCTGAGGTGCTGCCAGCCCTACCCCATTTGAATCATACATTGTTTCAAAAAGATCATCCTTAAACTTTTTCAGATCTGATCCTTCTTCAATCTCTTCACAGTCTTTTCTTAAGACTGGATCTCCATATGCAACAATTGGTAATATCATGTCATTTGATTCCGAGGCAAAAATAGTTTATTTCCAACATAATTATCGACGTTTTTGCACCAATTGTCGGTCTGTTGTAAGATGAAACAAAAAAATCGTTAAGTTGAAGTCCAATATGCTATTTACCACCAATTATTCCCATTGTAATTACTCAACACAACTATTCTTTCCGGAATTCCAGGTGGTTTATTCAATAACCCAATTATACATTTGATGGTGACGCAATTTCAAGTTAAGAGACAAAGTCTTCTCCAAAGCAGGTCTACTTTTGTTTGGATTAAAATAAAGACAATTAACGTGAAAACAATATTGGTTAAAGATTGTTAATTAGATTGAAATGGAAACGTTAAAAGCAAAGCACATGCACAAAGCGGAAGACTCGTTAGAAAGAAGTTGTCCATGGTTAGAAATTGAAGCATTTCAGAATCTTACCGAAGATCAAGCAAACTGGTTAAGGGAAATAGCCGTTATGAAGACGATTGGAAAAGGTGAATTTGTTTTTCGACCTGGAGAGCCATCTACTTCCATTTTTTTAGTAATTGAAGGGCGGTTAAAACTGGGTGCATTCAGTACCGAAGGAAAGGAAATGATCAAACACATTTATTTTCCTGGTGAGCTATTCGGAATAATGGCCATCTCGAATCAAAAATTGAGGGTGAATTACTCCAAGGCAATGGATGATATTTGCACTTACTGTGCTATAGACGTGTTTGATTTGAAAAAACTGATGCAACAGAATGCCGAGTTTTCCTTGAGCATCTCAAAAATTATGGGAGACCGACTGGTACAATTCCAGAACAAGATTGAAAGTCTGATGTTCAAAGACACTTTTACTCGTGTCACAGATCTATTGAAAGAATTCGCTACCAAACAAGGCCAGTTTGTGGGAGATGAAATAATGATCAAACATAATTTAACTCACCAAGACTTTGCCAGCCTTACTGCAACAACTAGACAGACGGTAACAAGTATCTTGAACGAGTTAAAAAAAGAAGATCTTATTTACATGGAGAGAGGAAAAATGCTGATTAGAGACCTAGACCGATTGTGATAATTTAGCTCGCCTTCTGTAATAGGCGACAATTAAAACAAAACCGGATGTAATTAGAACATAAGACAAGTACACCAGCAGCCCATCAGTTTTTTCCTCTGACCTTTTCGTGCTAATTTTTGGTGACACTCCTGAGCGCGCATCTGCATCGATTTGGCTTACGATTTGAGGCGTTTCAACAGGAACCTCAACCGGCTTAAACTTCGGTTCCAATGTAATCGTATCAGACCCTCCGTATAGAATTCTGATCGAACCCTTCTCACCATCCAGCCAACCCGTAAAATCTAAACGATCATTTCCCACAGCCTTGACCTCCAACTTAACTCCCTTAAAATAGATGCCTTGAAATGGCAGCTGAATTGGAGAGTTTCCATTGATCACGACAGATCCAGTATCACCTTTAATTTTCAAAACATAAGTTCCTTTACCCGTTATTAAACGATCAATTTCAGCTCGTAAATGGACCGACCTTAGTTTAGCAAACTTTCGAATCTCATCTACTTTTTTCAACCAATTTGACTCGGAGATAGCACTGTTTCGAAAATACCGAGGAAGCAATTCCCTTTCTCTCGGAAGCTCGTTTTCATACAACTTGACAAAACGATCTACGGCATAGTTGATCGTATCGTAATGGAGAGTCGAATTAAGCAAATGTGCAAGCTGCCCAACAAATTCTTCCTTAAATTTCGGATGCTCCATCAATTTAACAAGGTACATTGTACTCCATCTTGGATTGTACCAATGTGTTCTTTTGTCACTTAAACAAGCTTCTAAAAACTTGCGTGTATACTTGCCATGAGAATGGTCAGAATCATAAAATATCATCCTAAACTTTCCATCAAGATCTCGCGAATTCCAATATCTTATATTTCCTCTGCTGTCTGAATTGTTTAGAAATATTTGGACTGCACGATAATTGATGTAATTACGAATATCCAGCATAGATTTCGCTTTTTCATATGCACTGTTGTCCATCGTGTCCAGATTTTCAAAGAACCGGTACATACGCATGTAATCTTTAGCTGAGCCATGTTGCCGTACCCAACGACCCATGATGATTGAGCTTGAATCAAAATCAGCATTGTGGTTGTAACACAAATAATGTTTATTGATCTTTTCTCTGAGATTGTACAACCCCCAATACTGACCATTAATAAAGAGTTGAACAGGCTGATAAGCCATGTAATCGATACCCAGATTTCGTATTAAATAAGCATTTAAACAATCTTTAAACCGAGTTCCTCGATAATCATTCCCAGAAGTTCTTAAAACAAATTGTTTGTGTTCTTCGATATGAGGCTTTTGCGAAAAAATCTGTCCATTGAACCGGTCCTTACCGTATTCTTTTCGAGCCACGATCTTCATTGATTTTTCAGGAAGTCTCCTTGTTGTTTCTCCAAATATTCGAATCCCTGCCCGTTGATTGAACACCAGCACTCCAGCGGTATCGATGTATTCAACATGCATTTCGCGTTCCCACTTTTTCTGATAATTGCAATTCTCCCAGTGCTTCGTGCTGTCATTGTAAAAAGCTCCTTTTCCTCGAGCATATATGCCCCTATCCGAGGACCACAGAGAACTATCGGGAATGGCAATTGACACAATGGGCAATTTGGTTTTAAAATTGAAAATATATGATCTGAGAAAAGTTGTATCCAACCGCTTACCTTCATAATAAGGCACAACCCTAAGAACAGTATTCTTACCAATTTTTATTGAACCCTTGTATCTTTTCCCATGACGAGGTCGACTCCCATCTGTAGAGTAATATAGCTTATCAAATGTGCCGGTAATTTGAACTTCTATTTCATTTTGATAGACCCCTGAAGGATGCGAAAATGCAAGCTCGAATTTCTGATTCTGGGCAATTGCACCAAAAACAAAATAAAAAGTCAGTATAGTCAAGATGTATCTCACCAAATTAAATTTATGAATTGGTTTTCCCTGAAATCCATGTTTTTCAAATAGTTTTAAAATTGATACTTTTAAAAACTCTTCAGTTCAATTGCAAATGACAGACAAAGAAAAAGCCGTTAAAGTAGTCGATCAAATGTTCAACAATGATCCTTTCAGCCAATGGCTTGGAATTGAAAGAATAGTGGATGACAAAGGGAAATCCACGCTGAGAATGGCCATCAGAAAAGAAATGCTCAATGGATTTGCCATTGCCCATGGGGGAATCGCCTACGCACTTGCAGACAGTTGTCTGGCTTTTGCTTCTAATTCTCATGGCCGGAAAAGCGTTTCTGTGGAAACGTCCATTTCGCATACTCAACCGATCAAAGAGGGAGACACCATTACAGCAAGCGCAGAAGAAGTAAGTCTCACAAACAAAATTGGCATTTATCAAATAAGAATTAGCAATCAAGAAAATAAAACAGTTGCCTTATTTAAAGGAACGGTCTACAGAACGGAAAAAATTTGGGAGGTATGAAAGAAGTTTATATTGTTGATGCGGTACGAACTCCAATTGGAAATTTTGGAGGAAGCCTGTCTCCGGTTAGGTGTGACGATCTAGGAGCCCTTGTGATTCGAGAGCTTATCACCAGAAACAAACAGCTTGATCCGGCAGTGATTGAGGATGTAATTTTTGGATGCGCCAATCAAGCCGGTGAGGACAATCGAAATATAGCGCGTATGTGTGGACTGCTCGCCGGACTGCCTTGGCAAGTTGGAGGTGAAACAGTTAATCGTTTGTGTGCTTCCGGCATGGCCGCAACTATTAACGCCTATCGGGCTATTGCTATGGGAGACGGCGAAATGTACATTACCGGAGGGGTGGAGCACATGACGCGGGGACCTTGGGTAATCTCTAAAGTTTCAAAGCCATTCGGACGAGATGCGAAAATGCACGATAGCTCATTTGGATGGCGATTCGTGAACCCAAGAATGAAAGAGCTTTATGGGACGCATGGCATGGGGGAAACAGCAGAAAATCTAGTGGATATGTACAACATATCAAGGGAAGATCAAGATCTATTTGCTTTTCAATCCCAAATGAAAGCGAAAAATGCCCAAAGTAATGGCAGGTTGGCGGAGGAAATCGTTCCCGTTACCATACCACAAAGAAAATCCAGTCCACTGATTTTCGATGAGGATGAATTCATAAAACCGAATTCAACATTGGAAATCTTAGGAAAATTAAAACCGGCATTTAGAAAAGAAGGAGGATCCGTAACAGCAGGAAATGCTTCGGGCCTGAATGATGGTGCTGCTGCGTTACTTTTAGCATCGGAAGAAGCTTGTAACAAGCAGGATTTAACTCCAAAATCAAGAATAGTTTCTTCGGCAATTGCGGGAGTAGAACCAAGAATTATGGGTATTGGCCCTGTTGAAGCATCGGAAAAAGCACTCAAGAGAGCGGGGCTTTCAATGGATCAGATGGACATAATCGAATTAAACGAAGCATTTGCTGCTCAAGCGCTTGCATGCACCAGAGCAATGGGAATTGCGGATGATGATAACAGAGTGAATCCGAACGGTGGTTCAATCGCTATTGGGCACCCATTGGGAATGACAGGAGCAAGGTTATTGCAAACAGCCAGTATAGAGCTCCAAAAGCAGAATAAGAAGTATGCATTGGTCACCATGTGTATTGGAGTAGGACAGGGATACGCAACAATTATTGAACGAGTTTAATCATTACAACCATGCAATTTGCCGGAGATTTCATTGTAGACCTGATTTGGGATGGAATAGTTGGCTCGCTGGGTTTTGGATTTCTCGGTTACTGTTTGGCTTTAACTCTTTTGTTTTTAATGAGAGCAAAAAAGGTTCTGAAGAGAACCAAATGGTATTCAAAATTTTTCGTTGTTACCTATTGGATTTTCATTCCCATTATCTGTGCATGTGGTTTTACAGCAACGAAGGCCATTAGCTATGCAAAATCCGCCACCACTAAAACTGCATTTGCTGCAATCGATGTTTTCGAAGAAAAAACTTACCCCTCTTTCAACAAATACATTACTGAAAATATTGAAAAGCTGAGCGGGGAAACGATCATTCCGACCAATGAAGAATTGACAGAAAGATTTTTTTCTACTGACAATTCAAGCGGAGGAAATTGGATCACTAAAAGAGTTGTTGTGTGGTTTTTGGACATTGCCGAAGATCAAGCCGAAACAAAAATTGCAGACCAAACCAACTTGTCCAAAGAAGAAATTCACTCGCTTCGGTTGTTCAAAACAGGAGAGATCAATACTGTATTTCACGGCGCATTCAATAAACTGAAAACTACAACACAAGCGTGGATCAATAGTTTCTTCATGCCATATTTTACAATCACA
>CAJWDP010000012.1 GCA_913030835.1 uncultured Flavobacteriales bacterium
ATATGGAAAATGGAAAGGCCTTGGAAAGTCAGGACTTTAATGTTTTTGAACTTGACGCAGCCTCCAACAATTCCGTAGATGATATACGCCAGCTGACGGATCAGGTGCGTATACCTCCTCAAAATGGAACGTATAAGGTGTATATAATAGACGAGGTTCACATGCTTTCGTCAAATGCCTTTAATGCCTTCCTTAAAACATTGGAAGAACCACCACCTCACGCAATTTTTATTCTGGCAACCACAGAAAAGCACAAAATCATTCCAACCATCTTATCCAGATGTCAAATTTTTGATTTTAACAGAATACAAGTTCAGGATATCGTGCTTCATTTAAAAGATATCGCTGAACAGGAAAAAATACAGGCGGAGACGGAAGCGCTTGGGGTTATTGCTCAAAAGGCCGATGGTGCGTTGAGGGACGCGCTCTCTTTATTTGACCAGCTTGCATCTTTTACTGGAAAAAATCTCACCTACGCTGCCGTTCTTGAAAATCTGAACATTCTAGACTACGATTATTACTTTCGAATTACGCTTAATTTGATTGACAATCAAATACACCCTGCACTTTTGGTTTTTGATGAAATTTTATCTCTAGGATTTGATGGCAGACATTTCGTTAATGGTCTTGCAGCACATTTTAGAAATTTGTTGGTGTGTAAAGATTCATCTACGATTCAATTGCTTGACACGGGTGAAGAAGTGAAGCAACTCTATAAAGATCAATCTTCCAAAGCAAGTGATCATTTTCTATTCAAAGGAATTGAATTGCTAAATCAAACCGATATTGATTTTAAGGCAAGTAAAAATCAACGACTCCTGGTCGAATTGGCCCTTATGCAACTATGCTCAATCACCGCGGTGGACGAAAAAAAAAAGCTTACACCAAAAGCAGTAACGGTTTAATTGAATTAATCCCTCCCGATTACTTAAAAGGTTCAAATGGTTCATTATCCAATGGTTCTACAAATGTAAAATCCGAACATACGAGCAATACAATCGACACGGCGCCATCCAACAACAAAGAATCAATAACCAATACGTCCAATAAAGAGGATCCTGTTTCCACTGCTGAAGGCGATCCTGAAGAACCCACAAAAAAGATCAATCGGAACGTTGGATTTAATCAGTTGTCAGTTAAGAAGAAAAAAGCCTTATCCATCAGTCCCAAAACGGACGAGCAATCGAAAGAACAGGTAAAAGAAGAAAACATACAGCTTTCGGATCAACCGAAAGATAATTTCGGATTCGATGACTTACTTGAGAAATGGAATAGCTATGCGAATCGAATGAAGCATGAGGGCAAAACGAATTTACACACGACGTTAACGAAATACAATCCAGAATTAAAACCGGATTGCACCATTGTAATTCAAATTGACAACTCCGTTCAGGAGGAAGTGCTGTCAACCGAAAAAATGGAATTGCTTGACTTTTTGCGTAAAGAGCTAAATAATTTCTCCATCCAGATCGAAACCTCTTTAGCGGATTCGGAGTCGGGAACTGCACTATACACCACACGGGATAAATTTGAGAAAATTGCTTCCCGAAATCCTTCATTAAATAAGCTAAAAGATTCGTTGGGCCTCGATCTCGATTATTAGCTCGATTCATTTGATAAAGCGCATTGTTTCCTATACATTTGCGGCTTAATCCGAGCAGGGTTTTCACGAATTCATTTTTCGAATTCACTATTGATTAATTAGACAACTTCTGTAATGCAAAAACAAAAGATCATTTATACGTTAACGGATGAGGCCCCATTTCTTGCCACACACTCCTTACTACCCATAATCAAAGCATTTGTCTCCTCTGCGGGAGTGAACCTCGAAACGAGAGACATTTCATTAGCGGGTAGAATTTTGGCGAACTTTCCGGACTACCTCAAACCTGATCAGAGAATTTCAGATGCTTTGTCTGAGCTGGGTGAATTGGCAAAAACACCCGAAGCCAATATTATAAAGTTACCCAATATAAGTGCTTCTATCCCTCAACTGAAAGCTGCTATAAGTGAACTTCAGAGTCAGGGTTACGCTGTACCTAACTATCCTGAGGAACCCAAAACCGAAGAGGAAAAGGATATTGCTGCCAAATACAATAAAGTAAAGGGAAGTGCTGTAAATCCGGTACTGAGAGAGGGGAATTCAGACCGAAGGGCACCAAAAGCCGTTAAGGAATTTGCAAAAAAGAATCCCCATTCCATGGGAGAATGGCAATCTGATTCTACTACAGAAGTTGCTACTATGGCGCATGGAGATTTCAAGTCGAACGAAAAATCAGTAACCGTTACAGCCAACACTATCGTTTCTATCGAATTTACTAGTGAAGATGGCTCCAAAATGGTTTTAAAGGAAGATCTCCATCTACAGTCCGGAGAAATCTTAGATGCAACCGTTATGAGTAAGAAAGCGCTTGTCGATTTTCTGCACAAACAATTGAACGAAAGCAAGAAAAAAGGTCAGCTTTTTTCACTGCACATGAAAGCAACCATGATGAAAGTATCTGACCCTATAATTTTTGGTCATGCCGTAGTTGCTTTCTTCAACAGACTGTTCGAAGAACATGGAAATGTTTTGGATGAAATTGGAGTTGATGTGAGAAACGGCTTTGGCGACCTCATTGAAAAGATCAATTCATTACCGGAAAACACAAGAAAAGAAATAGAATCAAGTATCCAATCGTGCCTGAATGAAGGTCCGGATTTGGCGATGGTTGATTCGGACCGGGGCATTACGAATTTGCATGTTCCAAGCGATGTCATCATTGATGCTTCAATGCCGGCTATGATCAGAAATTCAGGAAAAATGTGGGATGCCGATGGAAAAACGCAGGACACAAGGGCTGTAATACCGGACAGCAGCTATTCCGGCATTTACAAAGTCGTTGTTGACTTTTGCAAAAAGCACGGTGCATTTGACCCCACCACCATGGGTACTGTTCCGAATGTAGGTTTGATGGCACAAAAGGCTGAAGAGTACGGTTCTCATGATAAAACATTCGAAATGAAAGAGGCGGGCAGAGTCCAGGTAATCGATTCCAACGGTAACATTCTACTTGAGCATCAAGTTGAACCAGGAGATATCTGGCGTGCTTGTCAAGTAAAAGACGAACCCGTTCGAGATTGGGTCAAACTGGCGGTTACCCGCTCACGAGCAACCAACACACCCGCAATATTCTGGTTGAATGAGGAAAGAGCGCATGATGCTGAAGTAATAAAAAAAGTTCACGAATATTTAAAAGAACACGACACCAACGGACTCGACATTCAAATTTTAGACCCGGAATCAGCATGCCAGCTTACCCTAGAGAGAATTGCTAAAGGAGAAGATACAATATCCGTAACCGGCAATGTGCTTCGGGATTATCTGACGGATCTTTTTCCAATTCTAGAGTTGGGGACGAGCGCAAAGATGCTTTCCATTGTTCCTTTGATGGAGGGCGGCGGCCTGTTTGAAACAGGAGCAGGTGGATCGGCACCAAAGCATGTGCAACAATTCAATTCAGAAAATCATCTGCGCTGGGATTCTTTAGGTGAATTTCTCGCGATTGCCGTATCGCTTGAACATCTTGGGGAGAAGTACAATAATTCGAAAGCAAGTTTACTCTCAAAGACACTTGACGAAGCAACAACTACTTTATTGATGCATGGAAAATCACCTAAAAGAAAAGTGGGTGAGCTTGATAACCGTGGAAGCCATTATTATTTGGCCTTATACTGGGCACAGGAATTGGCGAATCAATCAGAAGATCAGGCAATGGCTAATCACTTTGCAACCATGGCAAAGGAATTGGAGTCCAATGAGGAGCGCATTTTAAATGAATTGAATGCCGTGCAAGGATCTTCTGTTGAGCTAGGCGGCTACTATCATGTCGATCGAGAATTGGGTGACCAGTATATGCGACCGAGTTCTACGTTAAATTCAATTATAGCTTCAGCAGCCATAATGGCATAATCTTGCTGTATCCTCTCAACGGACTATGCATACCGGTTGGAAGCCTGTGCAATACTAATTTATATGGCTGGACTACTGACTACTAATGTCCTGTTGTTCCCGTAACTTGATTTCCTGGCGTATGGCCTTCAACTCTCCGCGTATTACTGCTTTATTCCTAGACAAAGCATGCTGATGTTCCGATATCTGCTTTAATTGACTTAAATATCTGGACCGCTCAAATCGCTGATTGAACCTTCGGTGTGGACCCGCCGTTGACTTTTCCCATGCACAACCCCGAATCAACTCTTTCTGTTCCTTGGTGTTCTTTTCCAACCAAAAATTAAGATCAAAATTGCGCTCACGAAGAGAATCGTACATAAACAGATGATTCTCAAAACTCAAAACAGCTTGACTGTTCAATTTCAACAAGTTGGCACCAAGTTCATCCACGTCAACAAATGGACTGAGCTCCGTGTACAACGATTGAGCAGTTTTGATCCCACGCTTCATAGAAGACAGGTTTTTGTAATGCTGTCCTACTACACGCTTTACCTTCTTACTAACCAGAAATAACAAGCTGTCTCGGTGCTTCAAATGAGCTTCATTCCAGATCTGTGCGCGAATTCTTGCATTTAAATAAATTGAATCGTACCGCGCATAGAATGCTAACAACCAACCTTCCGATTCCATTGTACACATAATTTGGTTGATCAAAGCACTGTCTACCAGCTCCATTTGTTGGTCAATTAAATTAAATGTGTTGCTTAGTGCCATTTTTAAGGTGTCATTTTGCAGGATAAGGCGATCAACATCAGCAAGGGCTTCATTGGCGTCAGACAATTTTTTCTCCAGCTCTGATCTTGGTGGTATTTCCTCCGCACCTTCTTTTTGTTTCAATTGAATCGCAGCTTGCTTTTTTATAGCAACCTTGAGTTTTTCATATTTTATTTTCAACGCTTTGTTCTGACTCTTATTCTTTCTAATCAATACCTTGTTTTTTGTGCAGGCTGATTTCGTTTTGGCAATTATTTTATTGTTCTCACGAAAGACTCTTTTATATCGATCCTTTTGTTTTTTCAATAAGGATAAGTGTACCCTCTTTTCCGTTGATTTTTGATTTTTGAATGCGGCTTTTGCTTCTAACACGAAATAATTCAGCGTATCGTACTCGGTATAACGCAACTCGCAATCGGGCAGATCTTGCGGTTTTGTCCCCTGATACTTAACCAAACTTTCATAAACAAATCTTTCCTGGCCAAAACCGTATCTGAAGTCATTCGTGTCGTTGTAATTCGAACAGGAATACCCGATGACCTGATCAGGAAACTCATGGAAAATGCAATGTTCTATTGAATCCTTATAGTTGTAAAATGGCCCCTCTACTCTGTTTCGTAGGTAGGCTCTTTTCTGTCCCAAAGAAAGTCGAAATGAATCGATCGGCATTGGATCATGAAGCAGCTGCCAGAATGGAACCACAGGCAAGTGATCAATAATCATTTCATCTGGAGGCATATTGTATCTGGTGTACACCGGAGCTCGAACAAATTTTAGTTTGGGGTTTACATAAGGTATTCCTAATCTTCTTAAAAATTGGGCAAACTTCCCATGTTGAACCCCAACAAATCCGGCATCGAAGGTGGCATCCACTAATTGCCATTTTCCATCTAGCTGGACCCCATTCCAGGAATGGTCAGCTACATGATAAGCGTCAGAGTGCTGATACACCCAAAGATCCTTATCAATATTACCATCTATTCTTTTACATACAATGTCGGCTTCAGCACATAGCTCCTCAAGCAAACTTGAATAGTGTTGACACACCCCTTTTCTTCTTTTCAACGTTTTTTGGGAGGATTGATGCTTAATACTATAGTTCTCCAGTTGCTTTACATCGTACTTGATGTTGTGGATGACCCAAGTATAGAGCGCCAAAAATTTATCTTCATCCGAATCCCAATTTTCCGTAAGCTTTTTTGAAAGCATTTCCGTAGTTCTGGCGAAGCCGGGAGGCACTTTTTTAGACCGTTCAATCACCAACTCATTCTGGCCGTAGCCGGTTAAGCCTACCAACATAAAAATCGACGTAGCAATAAAAATTATGAATAGAATCGGTTTCACAAAAGTCTTCTTCGAAATAACAAACCTATTCAAATCGCTGATTTGATGCAAAGACCTCGGAGAATCATTTGACAAATACTATTACCTCTTGGACTCAACAAGAATATTTATCGTTTCATTATTTCTGATCGTTTCCCTTTTCTAACTTCGCGCAGAATGGAACGAGTAGCCTTTCGAGAAATATCTAGATTAGCGATACCGGCAATATTGTTCAATGTTGTCGAACCGGTAATTGGAATGACGGACATGGCAATTATTGGAAGGCTTCCAGAACATGCATCAGAGGCCCAAGGGGGCGTCGGACTTTCCGCCGGATTGATCTCCCTGCTGGTTTGGAGCCTAGCACAGCTCCGAACAGCCGTATCATCCATAACATCTCAATATCTCGGAAAAAACAAACTCGATCAGATCAAATCCTTAATTCCCATCTCACTATTCGCCAGCGTATTCCTTGGAACATTTGCTTGGTTAAGCACCTCCTATTTCTACGCCCCCATTAGCGAATTTTTGTATGCCAAGTCAAGCCCTATTATCATGGAGCAAGCCGAACTATATTATACCATTCGGTCCATTGGCCTTCCTCTTTCACTTTTTATCGCCTGTTCTTTTGGAATTTTCCGCGGATTGCAAAATACAAGCTGGGCGATGGTCATCGGTCTTGTGGGAGGTGGTATTAATCTACTACTGGATTTACTTCTGGTTAACGGATTTTGGAAAGTTCCGGCTTTCGGAGTTGCAGGGGCAGCTTACGCCAGTTTGATTTCCCAGTTTGTAATGGTTTCTTTATGCATTGTTGTGATCCAACGTAAAACCCCTTTTGATTTGTTTTTCATTCGCTCAAAGGTCAACGAGCTGAAAAATATGCTTTTAATTTTTGCAAATATGTTTGTAAGAACCATAGCCGTTAGCGGGACTTTCATTGTTGCTCTTCGATTTGCAAATCGTTACGAGGAATTAAAAGAGGGCACATTAGCTGCTTATGCAATCGGCATTAACATCTGGCTCTTTTCCTCCTATTTCATTGATGGATTTTCCAATGCCGGAAACGCCATATCCGGCAAACTCCTGGGAGAGCGGAACTATCAAAAGCTAGTTTCATTGAGAAATGATCTCTTGAAAATCAATATCTATATTGGAGCGGGCCTTTCCTTATTGTATGGTGCTTTCTACTTTTTAATTGGGAACTTATTTACCGAAGATCTTGAAGTGAGGACCATCTTCTATTCATTTTTTTGGATCGTTATTCTGATGCAGCCCTTCAACTCAATTGCCTTCAGTTATGATGGCATCTTTAAAGGACTAGGAGAGGCTAAAGCGCTCAGAAACACCCTTCTTATCGGCACCTTTTTAATCTTTGTACCTATTCTCTTCGGAGTAGGCAGTGCTTTTCCAACTCTGTACAGCATTTGGGGTGCTTTTTCCGCCTGGATGATCTTTAGGGGATTGAGCCTGCATTTTATTTTTAGAAAAAAGTATGTAATCGGCAAAGGCATTTGATCGAATTAAAAAGGGTCGAACAAATTGGGCAGCCTATAATTTCCCAGTTTGTTCGACCCTTGTGGTTTTGTCAATACGATTTACTATTGAATCTTATACGTTAAGCTAATACCATTATCCATTTGAAGATTGACCAAATACATTCCGGTTGAACCATTCTTTGGAATTCTGATCGAATTGTTCCCAAGCAATTCATTTTGTTGTGCAAGCAATTTACCTTCTATGGTAAGAACACTAATTGCAGTGTTTATTTGCTCATCAAAACTCGTTTCGATAACAATTTCGTTTCCGCTCGTATACACTTTAGCATTGGTTTGCACATCGAAATCAGCGATGGAAGTAGGTGATGAGTTGATCACTTCTATTTTCACTGTTTCATTACCGATGCACCCTTTGCTGTTTTCAGCCTCAACCTTAATGTTGTATGCGCCTGCGTAGTTGTATTTATGAATTGGAGTATCTGTACTATATGTAGTACCGTCACCCATGTCCCAAGTTAGTTCACAGCTTTCTTTTGTGTAACAAGCCAGCTCTGGCATTTCGCCTAAAGCAATGTCAATGATAGTATTCTCCAAAATCAATTCAGTGCTTACCGGGTTTGTTGGAAGTACCTCAACATTCAGCTCTGCTAGTTCACAACCTACATCAAAAGAGATCGTATACTCTCCTGCTTCTAATCCTGTTATTTCGAAGTAGTCATTTGTACCGTTTGCTGTGCCCACGAGCGCACCAGTTTCGTCCATCCATTCAATTGTGTAAGAAGAAGATGAGATTCCATCTATTTCTACTGAACCATCAGCATCTCTGTGACAAGTAGGCGATACAGGAGTAACACTCGCTACTTCTTGGGTAATGTGGATGACAAATCTTACATCCGGCTCAATCAAGCTCTTGGTATATGTATATTCAGAAAGCTCTCTTAAATCCTGAGTTGATCCGGTGTGAAGATCTTCAAGCACAATACAGGTGTTTTCACCATAATTCTCTAGGTTGTCAAATCGAAGTGTTACGGCTCCCGTAAAATTCGCACCTATATAGGATTTCAAGTAAACGTCTTGAGTTGCTGATGAAATTGTGTTGTACGCCAGCTCTTGCCCACCAACCATGAACATTAAACTTGTTGTTTCCTCAACCAAGCTAGCATCCGTCCATCTTTTTGGAAAATCTTCACCGGGAACAAAACCGTTGTCAGCTCCATTTCTCATTTTAAGTATCACCTCGTCGCAAAGAAGATCAGAAGAATTGTATGCACTTATTTTGATCAAGTCGTTTGCAATAGCTCCACTCTTATAGAAGCTTTGATCCGTTGTGTTCTTATCTGCTTCTTGAATTGTTAAAGAAGGGTTATCCGCTGTCGCATGTACCCAAAATGAATGTGAATGAGGCATGTATTGCGTAGTTCCATTCGTTCCGGTTACATCTCCACCAACGTACAGTCCATATTGTGGAGTAACTACTCCCTCTGTTATCCAAACCCAGTACGCGTCATCAATATTCACCTTGTTAGCAGGATCTATAGCGTCCCAATCGATTGTACAAGGGAATGGATTACCAATTAAGTTCCACCCTTCTTCATCGGCAGGACCTGCATCATCTTCATATTTTAAATTCATAGTAAAGTCTCCTTGGTATGGAGTTCCAATAACATCCAATCGATGCGCAGCATTACCAAGATACACCCTCCATCCCTGAGTCGGACCTGTGGTATCCGTAATGTTAGCTGCTTCTACCCAACCATCTTCATCCACTCCATTTGCCAGTGTATCGTTGTAACAGAATGCATTGACCCAGCTAAATGCTGTGTAGGTTGAACCAGGGAAACCTGAAAATGTTATCCCATTGTTTTTCCAGTCTTCCAAGGTTGTTGAATCCACAGGCGATGAAATTTCTCGCCATCCATTGCCTACGCAATCTACATAGCGCTCAACTTCCAAGTCACCTATATACGACCCTGTTCCAATGTCGTCCATTTGCGCTGTACCTGAAGCATTGGACACCAAAATTACTTCGTATCCATTGGCATTAAATGTACCCTCATCGATATCAAGAACTCCCTCTATACTTTGTGTGCCATTAACTACTACAGCTCCGCCTGAGTTGCTCAATGTCAGCTCATACCATGTTGTGCTTCCTCCGATTGTTTGTTGTGAGGACCCATTTAAAATGATGTTGTCCCCATCAGCATATGTATATGTACCCAGATTTAACCAGTCACCAGACAGATACATCACTGTTGCCGACGTGGATGTAAGCGTCCCTCCAAACCCAATCATCAGGTCGCTATTTACATTGATTGTATCGGATGAATTCATTGTGCCGTTAATAGTAAGATCCACGGGCACATCAAGTTTACCACCACTTGTATTGAAAGTAACTCCACTGTTCACAGTTACATTTCCGAAAATATTGGTCGATAATAAATCTCCTTGAAGAGTTTTCGTTCCTGAACCCGCAAGTTCCAAATTGAAATAGGAGATATTAGTGTCCACCACTATTGTTTGGTCCGGACCATCATAAGCAACTGTAGAGTTAGAGCCATTGGCCTGAATGGTTCCTCCGCTTGAATCCAATTTCACGGAATCATATATCTCCAGTCGCGCTCCTACATATTGCATATTGATGATCAGACTATCGCCGGATGCGCCTGCATTCGCCATCAAGATCAAGTGTTGATCTATATCCATGGTTCCACCATCCATATTAAAATCCATCCCGCCTGTAGCTCCTTGAGTGTTCAGCTCCAGACTCTTACCTACATCCATTGTTCCGGTCAAATCAAAGATCATTTCACTGCTATTTTGCATAATGAATTCCATTGAACCTGCAACATCAAGTATACCCGCACAGGTAAAAACTGAACCTGTAGAATTCGTTATGTCCATCGTGTTTGTCAAACCATAATCCGCATTGATTCTTCCGGTACTAGATATGGTAACGTCACAGTCAAAATCTGCATTGGCAGAATAGATATAATATCTACCTGCTACATTAACGGTTCCATTTACGGTAACTTCCACTCGGGCACTCGCCGCGTTACCAAGATGTTGCCATTCGTCCACAATCGTTAACAATGTGCTTGAAGCTGTGGTAAATACTGTATTTCCACCTGTACTTTCTATAAAGAGGCTAAAGCAATCTCCATTCGCTCCCAAGTTTATTGTGTCGCCATCTGCGATGGTTACTACATCATCAGAATCGGGAATCATATCACCATCTGAACCTGAAATCAAAACCCAGGCAGCTGGATCATTCCAGTCGGTTGAATTACCTGAGGATTCTAGCTCGGCAGCGTGTAAGTTGGTAAAAATGCATGTGATAAATACGATTAGGGTTAGTTTTGCGCTCTTGCTTTTCATAACTAGGCTTTTTTAAAGTTTCTAGTTTATTTACGCCTGATGCAACGGGTATATGACAGGGAGTTTCCCAATGAACCAGTTTGCTTTCCGAATTGACAATAGAGTTGTACTACGAAGTCGCACGTCAATTCTCTAAGATGAAGAATCGAGCATATTTTTGTTTAAAAAGTTTCTGACTGCTCTTCCGGAAAAAATTTATCGATAAAATTAACGAGGTATACTATTTCTTGTGCCCTAGTGATCGCGGTATATAACCATCTTAGGTACTCATTGTTCATCATAGTATCGGTTAAATACCCCTGATCAATAAAAACAGCCGGCCACTGGCCCCCTTGTGCTTTGTGACAGGTTACGGCATAAGCAAACTTAACCTGCAATGCATTAAAATAAGGGTTTTCCAACACTTTCTTAATCCGTTGTTTCCGGTTAGAAAACTCCATATAATCCTCTTCTACCGCCTCAAAAAACTGTTTCATTTCCTTCGCGGGCAAGTTGGGTCCGTCGATCATTAATGTATCCAACAATATTTTAAGTTCCAGATCAGGTTGATTGGGATAATCGATCATTCTACAAATCACGTTGGCAAATCTTTTGCCGTAAAGCTCTTCGTATCCCCTAATATTTAAAATTTCAATACTATCGCCGTTGGCGATAAACCCAGCCTCGGAATCCGCACCCAACCAGAAGTAGTTGTTTTTAACTACCATTAGCAAATCTCCGGTGCAAATTTCATCCTCATGCCACAAAATTCTACTCCTGATCTGTTGATTGAAATTATTTGCCCGCTTATTGGATCGAGTAACAACCATACAACCCTGAATTCCAAATCGACCATTCATGTTTTCCAGCTCATCTTGCAATTCGCGTCCATTAATCCGCACAACATCATCAAATTCCGATGAGTACAGTTTTGGATACTTCAATGACTCTGTCTTATTGTCGATGTTTAAATTCTGCTGGTTCCTTATTTGAAACGAATTGTATAGAATACCTGAGGATTTAGCTTGTCTTACGACTTCTTTCAGCTCGTATTCAAATACGGTAAGTCCAAATGAATCTGTTATAAATTCTCGCTGTAATGCAAAACTTTCATCTTCCAGCACAGGCGGTAATTGCGCAGTATCTCCTACAAGAATCAACTGACAACCAACTCCTTCTTTCACATAGTGAATTAGATCTTCCAAAAGGCTACGTTCTCTTTCGAAAGGATTTTTAACTCCACGCTGTATTGAAATCATAGATGCTTCGTCTACAATAAACACTGTGTTCTTATGTAGATTCTGCATAAGTGCAAAATAGTTCGAGCCACCTCTGCTAGTTTTGAAATACAATTTTCGGTGAATGGTTGATGCCTGCAGTCCCGAATAATTGGTCATTACTTTGGCCGCTCTACCTGTCGGAGCCAGTAAGGAAACCGACCAATTGTATTCGGAGAGTGTTTTTACAAGGGCTGCAATTGCAGATGTTTTACCCGTCCCTGCATACCCTCTCAACAAAAAAATTGAATTTTTATCTTTCAGACACAGGTATTTGCTGAGAAGCTCTAACGCACATTTCTGTTCCTCAGTTGGGTCATGAGGATAGTTGGAAAGCAATAACTCAAAAAATCGTTGCGTTATCTCTATGGAATGGTTGTTAGACATGCATCTTAGAATACAATTGAACTGTCGAGTAAAATTATGGAATACATCAAGTTAAAATGATGACATCTGATTTTTTTTACAACCTATTTCAATATGAAAAAAATTGTAGTTTTGTATCTCTCAAAAAGGCAGAAAAATGGACGGATATGACAAAATAATGCACCATGCGGGGAAGTACATTTTTCCCGGAATATTCACGATAGCAGGATTAACCATGTTGATCTTGGGATTAACAGTGAATAAAGATACCGGAGTACAGCAAACACCTGAATTTGTTTACGCCGGACTTGCTCTTTTCCTTATGGGCATTCTGATGGTTTTACATGTGTTAGGAATCTTTAAGCGCAAATCACGCTTCATTTTAATTCCGGTATTGATCTCGGTTTGCATATGGTTCGGATATATGAATTATGCTTCCATCCAGGCTCGGATAGAGTTGGAAGAGGAATATTTGCTCTACAATAAATACGTCAAACAATCGCTAATCGACATCCGAGATGTGCAGGTTGCCTTCAAAAAAACCTATCAGAGATACAGCGACAATATTGGTGAACTGGAGAATTTCTTAAAAACAGGCTCTGTGAGCTACGTTTCTGCCAAGTGCGATAATCGACTTATACCTGATGAGCGCATGAATATGGAACAAGCTGCTTTATTAGGAATTGACCCCAATACGGATGAGGGCAACAGAGAAATGGAAAAGATCGATGAGGATGAAGCTACCATTCTTGGATTGATCACAAGGGACACGGTTCAAATACCTGCAGTTGACTACATCTTTAATGGATACAAAATTTGTGACTGCAATGTAGATGGCAAAGAGTATGAAGTTCGTGTACCTCCCATGCACACCGCGGAAAAAAGGCATTTTCCTTTTGAGCTGGAAAAAATTTGGACGAAAAGGTCAAAGGAAGGACAATTCATTGTTCAAGCGACTGACATAGGTGACTCGTCACATCCAAAGCCCGTGTTTAAGGTCTACGACCCGAAACCATTTGACCCATTTATGAGAAGAGATACCTTAGTCGTTGGTAATCTAACAAAACACCACACGGAAGGTAATTGGAAGGACTAATGCAGCAAAAGCTGTTTCAAAATAAAACTGACGATTTCAGAGTCAATAATCAAAACCACCTCAATATTGAGTGTGGTTTTGGTCTTTTTAAGGCGGTCATAATTAACCCTACTTCGAATGAAGTCATATGGGCATGCAGCGAAGAATCGACAGGGATCGAAAAGAGTTTGAATCGCCTGAATTTAAGTGATAAAGGTTTTGCTCAGGTTACCATTAATTTGGCAAATGGATATTCTACCCTAATTCCCAACAAGCTATTTGATGAAAACCAGCTTGACAATTACCTGAATTACAACTTTGAAACCATCGACCATACCATTGCTGATTTTGACTCACTAAAAACCGTGGAAGCCAAAAACTGCTATTTGTTGTTTAAAAAAGAAAGAGACGACATTTACCAATTGTTCAGCAATGCAACCATTGGACATCAGTCAACTTCTTTCATTGAATTGAACCGAGCTTCAGATTCATCCGTTATTTTGGAGATGCATCCAACCCACTTTCAGCTGATGCATGTGCGGGATCATCTTTTTAAAATTTTCAACTGTTTTGCTTACGAAAATGCTGAGGACCTATTGTATTATGTGACCTACGCATTGCGACAATTGAAAATTGAAAAAGAAACGGTTGTAGAACTATCAGGCTGGATTGATGAGAAAAGCACATTGTATAAAAAATTGAAAGAGTATTTGCCGGAGCTCAAGATTCGAAAAGCAACCATCAGCCCCATCAAACCGGGATGCATCCCCTTAAGTGAATTACACCAATTTAATCAGGTCATTCGACAACACATTTGCGCATAATTTCAGGAAAATATAGGAGCAAACGTATTCAGGCACCCAAATCGATCAAAGCAAGGCCAACTACGGATTTTGCAAAAGAAAGCCTGTTCAACATCCTCTGTAGCCGATACGACTTAGATCAGATTCAAGTGTTGGATCTCTTTTCCGGAACTGGAAATATATCGTATGAATTCGGTTCACGCGGTGCCAAGAGTATTGTTGCCGTTGATATCTCTAGAGCGAGCTATAAATTCATTTCAAGCATGTCCAGTGAACTCATGTTGCCAATGAACGTAATACAGGATGATGTTTTTCGATTTTTAAGCAAAACAGCAGGTAATTTCGATATCATATTTGCAGATCCACCTTACCGTCATGAAAAAATGTTGGAAATTCCACAAATGATATTCACTCAAAACTTATTGAAACCTAACGGTGTTTTGATCGTTGAGCATGATAAACTAACTGATTTCACCAAAGAGGAACGGTTCTTGGAGCTGCGGCAATACGGTAAAGTCAATTTTTCTTTTTTTGAGTAATTAAATTGTATGAAACGGACAGCAATTTTTCCCGGATCTTTTGACCCGATAACCAGAGGTCATGAAAATGTAATCCTTAGAGCAGCTCAGCTCTTTGACCAGGTAATTGTCGCTGTCGGTAACAATTCAAGCAAAAAATGCTTATTCGATGTTGAGAAAAGGGTCGGATTCATTGAACAAACGTTTGTAACCAATCCGAAAATTGAAGTTGATACATTTGACGGTCTTACTGTTGAATTTTGTAGAAAAATGAATGCAAAGTACATTTTAAGAGGATTGAGAAATGCACTAGATTTTGAATATGAAAAGTCTATTTCGCAACTAAATAAAGAGCTTGATTCCGAAATAGAAACTGTTTTTTTAATCACAGCTCCTGAGTTTTCCGCAATCAGCTCAACCATTGTAAGAGAAATAATTATTAATCACGGTGATGCATCTGCATTCATTCCAGCTCAGATTAAGCTATGATAAAGTGCTGTTTATTGATTGTTTGTTTGCTGGTTTCGAGTGTCTCATTCCTAGCAAATCAAATTACTGTCCATGGCAGGGCTCCGGGATTCGCAGGCAAGTATGTTTATCTAAACCGATATTCAGACTACCTTACTCAAGCCTACGAAAAGCTGGATTTTACTAGAATTGATTCAGAAGGAAACTTCTCCTTGATTGCCAGTTTGGATAATATTACCGAGACCTTTGTTCAGATACAAGACAAATCGGGTGTGCTTTATATCGATCCAAAAACGACAGATTACTATATCTATTTTCCTTCAATTGAGCAAGAGGACTACTACAACGGAAAGAGTGTTCAATTGGTAATGGATAGCTTGGATAAAAATGACATCAACACGTTGATCATTGATTATCAGCAACGCTTAAACCATTTTCTGCACGTTGGTCCATATGACAACTTGAATGATACGACATGGAATCTGGCGAAGATCATTCTGACACCGGAAGGTCTTGAAGAGATAAAGAAGTTTGGACTGAAATGTAATGCTGAATACGAAAATGTTGAGCTGGCGTATTTTCAAAATTACATACACTACTCAATAGCCGGATACGAACAATTTGCGGGAGGAATAAACAACATCAATCACAATAAAAATAGAATCTACGAGAAGTACATTTTGAATCAAGACGTTCTTTATAACAACGCCAGCTACATGTACTTTCTTTTCGAATTCTACGAGAATCCTTTCAAAATGCTCGGGAGAACAAGCTTTATTGTTCTGGAAGAGATTGTGAACGATTATGCCAGCTACAATTTGCTTTTGGACCTCTTGAATTCTGAACCCTTACTTCAGGATGAACAAATAGCCGAATTGATTTTAATCAAAGGCATAATGGAAGAATATCATTCAGGCAGATATTTCAAAAAGAACATGATCCACATATTGGATAGTGTTTGTATTGCATCCGATTTTGATAAAAATAAAGAGCTGGCATCCAATCTAAAACACATTTTAACCCGGTTGGAAAAAGGATATGCTGCTCCGGAATTCAATCTGGTAACGTCTAATTCGGATACAATTAGCAAAGCTTCTTTTCAAAACAAATACATCTACCTGGATTTCTTCCATACCCAAAGCACCTCTGCTCTTGCTGAAAAATTGGTCATGCCCGACCTGAAAAAAAAATATGGAGATTACATTGAGTTTGTTTCGATTTGTCTGGATGATGACCCGAAAGCGTTGACCGGATTTTTAAAAGAAAACCCAAAATACGACTGGCACTTTGCTCACTATCAAGGAAATTTGGCGCTACTGGAAAATTATAATGTTCGTTCAGTACCAAGCTATTATTTAATCGGTCCGGAAGGAGAAATGGTTGATGCCAACGCACTTCGCCCTGCACCGCTGAGTCCGGGGGCCCAATACACAACGATAGACAAGACCTTTTGGGCAATCAAGAGAAAATTTCACAAAAAAGAGCCCATCCGAGTAGGAGAAAAAGACTAGCTGCACAAATCCAATACGTCCTGGATCGACCCATAGGTATTATTCATTACCTGGTTCCATTTTTCGCGAGTCAACCAATCCGCTTTGGTTATACCTTCTTCCAACTGCGGAGTAAGCGCTTGGTCTCCACTGTATTCCATTAAAAACCAATGGGTTCGCTTTAATATCCATTTTCCTTCTAAGAAATAGGTGTGGTACGTTTCTGTAATGTTATCCACTATATCGGGCGAGTCGATACCACATTCCTCTTCAACTTCTCGAACTGCAGCTGTTTCTGGAGTTTCCCCGGGATCTATTTTTCCTTTAGGCAAATCCCACTTGCTATTGCGGAAAATAAAAAGGTATTGATCATTCTTCCGCACAAGCCCACCTGCAGCTTCTATCGGACAAAACAATTCTTGGAATGCCTTCCAATCCGACAAATCCCCCAAAACAAAGGTGGACATATTGTGGTCGTGGTAATCAAAAATATCGTCAATATCTAAAATTGAGTCATATTCAATTATTCCCGAGCCTTGCGAAACTGAAACTCCTTCCAACGTTGACAGAAAAAAAAGAGGCTTTTCGTTTATAAAAACTTTATACATTTGCGGCTATGATTTTCAGACCTGAAACAGCATCAAAAGTAGCTGAATTATTGCTTCAAATCAAGGCCATTAAACTTCAACCAAAAAATCCGTTTACTTGGGCTTCTGGTATTCAATCTCCGATTTATTGTGATAACAGGGTTATTCTATCCTACCCTGACATAAGAACTTTTATACGACAAGAATTCTGTGAGGCGATTGAGGAAAAGTTTCCCTCCCCATCGTTAATTGCTGGAGTAGCGACAGGTGGAATCCCTTTGGGAACCCTAATTGCGCAGGAATTAGGTGTCGGCTTCGCCTATGTCAGGTCGTCAAACAAAGGTCACGGTCTTCAAAATCAGGTTGAAGGAGTAGTCAACCCGGGACAAGACGTAGTCGTTGTTGAGGATTTGATATCTACAGGAATGAGCAGTCTTGATGCAGTCAAAGCCCTTAGGGATAAAGAAGCTTCTATTAAAGGAATGCTTGCAGTATTTACCTACGGTTTTGACGAAACGTACCAACGCTTCAAAACTGAAAATTGCCCACTAACCGTATTGTGTGATTATGATCATTTGCTTGAAGTTGCGCTAAAAACCAACTATATCAATGATGATGAAATGAACTCCATCCAGAATTGGAGGAAGGATCCTAAATCCTGGAATAGTTAATTATGACAGAAATCATTAGTAATAAGGCAGAGGTAAACGCCGATATCGTTGAGGTGTTTTCGTTTTTAACGGACATGAATAATTACGAGTTGCTATTACCAAAAGATAACATTTCACATTGGAAAGCGACTGACGATGAATTCTCCTGTAAAATTCAAAATACCTATACCATTTCTTTGCGCAAAAACGGAGTAACCGAGTATACTGAAATACGGCTTAAATCTTCCGAAGATTCACCTTTGAAATTCAATCTGGATTTAAAATTGAACGAAATTGGTGATAATAGAACAACCGCGCAGTTGTTTTGTAATGCAGATTTGAATCCATTCCTAAAAATGATGGCGTTAAAGCCGCTGCAAAACTTATTCAATTACATGGCAAAACGCCTGGAGAAGGTATTTCCAGAAAGCTAAATCAGTCGAATCGTTTTAAACAAAAAGCTTCGAACTTCTTCCTCAGATTTTAGCACAAGCTCACCACAATTCTTCACATCAATTATTTCACCCTTAAAAACGGAACCTGAGGTCAGTTCTTGATACATTAATTCTGAACGAAAACCCAGTAAGGCAGACATATACTCTTCTTTAATCTCTGCTGTGTGATCCGCTTTTAATTTTAAATAATGACGTTCTAAAGCGGAATTCAGCAATTCCAAAACATTTTCCAAATTGTATTGTTTGCCGGTCACATTTCTAATAGAGGTGGCTTCAAGGCTATTATCAAAAAACTCTTGGTTTACGTTTAAGCCAATTCCAACTATTGACGAGGTGAATTTATTTCCCTGTATGTTATTTTCAATCAATATTCCGGCAATTTTCCGATTTTCCACCAAGATGTCATTGGGCCATTTTATGATCGCTGATATTTTATAGGACCTCAAAACTTCAATAAGCGCAACCGAAACCACCATGGAAAGAAAAAATCGATCTTGGATTGCTAGAAAATTTGGCCGAAAAACATAGGAACAAGTTAAATTCTCTCCGGGTTCGGAAATCCATGTGTTTTTTGCCTGACCCTTGCCGTTTGTCTGATTTTCTGCCATAATTACAGTCCCATCAAGCACATTTGTCTCTTTAATCAGATTGGCAGCAAAATTGTTCGTTGATTCTGTAGTGTCTAACGCTATTTTGTTTTGACCGACAAACAATGTTGACATAAAGCAATATTAACAAGGGGTAAAGGTATATTTAATCTGCAAATTAAGTAGTTTTGCCCGGCATTAGAGAAATTTGAATGAGTAATAGTGTAACGAACCTTTGTCCGCCAAAAATTCTTGCTGAAACGATTGTTAAAGGCATGCAGGAATTAAAAGGCAGTGACATAACGGTTTTAAACCTTGCTGATGTGCCCGGAGCCGTGAGTCAGTACTTTGTTATTTGTCACGGTGATTCAAGCACTCAGGTTGAAGCAATCGCCAGGTCAATTGAAAAAGAAACTCAGAAAGAATTGAAGGAAAAACCCTGGCATATTGAAGGAAATGAAAATGCAGAGTGGGTGCTGTTAGACTATGTAGACGTAGTAGCGCATGTTTTTTACAGAGAAACAAGAGAGTTTTACAACCTGGAAGGACTATGGGCAGACGCAACTTTTGAAAAAATTGAATACCAGATTTAAGTTAGAATTATATGGCAGATAAAAAAAATAATCCAACAGGCAAAAAGCCAGTTTTTAACTTCTACTGGATCTACATTGTAATCATTGTTATACTGATTTTGATGGCTCTCTTCCGCTGGGAGGGAGGGATTTCAAAAACAACATATCCCGAGTTTCAGGTTGAAATGTTGCAAAAGGGGCACGTAAAGGAGGTCCTGGTAATTAACAAAGCGGTCGCCGAGGTAACCATTAAAAAGGAATTTCTAAATGATCCGATGCATGAAAAGCAAGTAAATAGATCATTTACAGGAGGTGCAAACAGTGGTCCACATTATTCCTTTCAAATACCAAACAACGAAACTTTCTCAGATAGCCTTTCGGTATGGAAAGAAGATTACGGAATTACTTATGACTATACTACGGAAGACAATTGGGGTAGAGAAATGTTATCCTGGGTCCTGTTCTTCGGACTTATGATCGGTGTATGGATTTTCATTATGAGAAGAGTTTCCGGCGGTGGTGGTCCGGGCGGTCAAATTTTCAACATAGGAAAATCACGTGCTCAGCTCTTTGATAAAGGCAAAGGAACCAACGTAACATTCAATGATGTAGCTGGATTGGAAGGGGCGAAAGAAGAAGTTCAGGAAATTGTGGATTTTCTTAAAAATCCTAAGAAATATACCGCATTAGGTGCTAAGATACCTAAAGGAGCAATTCTTGTAGGCCCTCCTGGTACAGGAAAAACATTATTGGCAAAGGCAGTAGCAGGAGAAGCCAAGGTGCCATTTTTCTCACTTTCAGGTTCAGACTTTGTTGAAATGTTTGTAGGTGTTGGCGCATCACGAGTTAGAGATCTTTTCAAACAAGCGAAGGAAAAAGCACCTTCTATCATTTTCATTGATGAAATTGATGCAATTGGAAGAGCTCGAGGCAAAAGCCCAAATATGGGAAGCAACGATGAGCGAGAAAACACATTAAATCAGCTATTGACAGAAATGGATGGTTTTGGAACAAATAGTGGTGTGATCATTCTTGCGGCTACTAATAGAGCGGACATTCTGGATAAAGCATTGATGCGTGCCGGTAGGTTTGATCGACAAATCTATGTGGATATGCCTGATATGAACGAGCGAAAGGAAATCTTTGAGGTCCACTTGAAACCACTAAAGCTGTCTGATGACCTTGATCGTGAATTTCTTGCTAAACAAACACCCGGATTTTCAGGAGCCGATATTGCCAACATCTGCAACGAAGCTGCACTCATCGCTGCGAGAAATGATAAAAAAGCTGTTGAGAAACAAGACTTTCTGGATGCAGTTGATCGTATTATAGGTGGACTGGAAAAAAAGAATAAAATTATCAGTCCAGAAGAAAAGAAAACCATTGCGTACCATGAGGCGGGTCATGCAACCGTGAGCTGGCTCTTGGAACATGCAAATCCATTGGTTAAAGTAACGATTGTACCTCGTGGACAGAGTCTTGGTGCTGCATGGTATCTTCCTGAAGAAAGGCAGATCACAAGAACGGCTCAGATGCTAGACGAAATGTGTGCATTACTTGGAGGAAGAGCGGCAGAAGAAGTAATCTTTAGTCAAATCTCCACGGGTGCTCTGAGTGACCTTGAAAGAACCACAAAAATGGCTCAGGCAATGGTAACCATCTATGGTTTGAATGATAAACTGGGTAACATTAGCTATTACGACTCTTCCGGTCAACAGAACTTCTTTATTGATAAGCCATATAGTGACGATACTGCTAAGCTCATCGACAAAGAAATCAGCATACTGGTGGAAAGTCAATACGAGCGCGCTAAGAAAATCTTATCAGAAAATAAAGATAAGCTAGATAAACTGGCTGAAAAGCTGTTGGAAAAAGAAGTTATTTTCCGAGATGACCTGGAAGAAGTATTTGGAAAAAGACCTTTTGATAGTGATTCAAGTTCAAGCAACGATGCGAGTAATATTTCCGCAGAAATGAAATCCAACGCAAGTTCAAAAAACAATCAAAATGCTCAAAAAGTAGAGGAAATTGCTTCGGCATTTAAGGCAGAAGATGGAGAAAATCAATCAGAGCCTAAGAACAATGCGGACGATGTCGATTCGGAAGAACCAACAGAAAAAGAAACGGAAAACCCGGAATGAACGACAATTGGAAACTCGTTTTCGAGTCGAGTACGGATCACATCTGTCAGACTTTAAAGAGCATGCTTGAACAAAATGGTATCAAAACAATTGTTTTGAATAAGAAAGATTCGATGGTTCATTCAATTGGAACTGTAGAATTGTATGTTCAGAAAGACGATGTTATATTAGCAAAACACTTGATTGAAAGCTCAGCTAGTTGAAGGAAGTCCTAACAAGAAGTCTATCAGGCCTGTTATTCATAGGCGTTATCATCGGAAGTATCATTTGGAGTCAGTACTCCGTAGCGATAGTTTTTCTGGCTGTCAGCATTTTCGCTCTATATGAGTTTTACAAATTGATGAATACAGCTGGCTTTACCCCACATAAAATCACAGGGTTATTATGCGGAATTACTATATACGGTTTACTTGCACTTCATAGCTTTAACTGGCTTCCTCTTCACACTTTATCTATCATATTTCCACTGCTGGTTGTTATCGTAATTGTCGAGCTTTTTAGAAAACAGAAATATCCGATATCCAATATTGCCTTTACTGTGCTTTCTATGATCTACATCGTGATGCCACTGGCCTCACTGAATTACTTTGCTTACTATAACCCTTTTAATGACGAAGTTCACTTGTATAAAAATGAATACAGTCTATTGTTGGGCTTCTTCATTATCGTTTGGTGCAACGATACAGGTGCTTACGTATTCGGTCGGCTCCTAGGAAAACACAAGTTGTTTAATCGAATTTCACCCAATAAAACCTGGGAAGGTTTTTTTGGTGGTTGCTTACTGGCCATTTCAGGGGCAATTCTTTTCTCCATGGCCACGGATAGTTCGACGGTTCATTGGAGCATAATTTCCGTGCTAATCGTAATCTTTGGAACACTTGGAGACCTTACTGAATCTCAGATCAAAAGAAGTATAGGCGTAAAGGATTCGGGTAAATTTATGCCAGGACATGGTGGAATACTGGATCGATTTGACGGAGTGCTGTATGCTGCTCCTTTTGTGCTGACCTATTTCCTATTGATCAAAGCCGAATCTTTAATCTGATACCATTGAAAATTCATAAAGAAGGATACGCCATTATTTCCATTGCACTGATTGTTTTAGCAGGGCTAAATTCCATTGTCTACTTCCTTTTTCAACCCTTACTTTGGATTGTACTGCCATTAGCCATCCTTTCCGGTGTGTTTTTCTTGTTGATCGTTCAGTTTTTCAGATACCCCAAAAGAAATCCGATTTTGGACGGTAATAAAATTGTAGCTCCATCCGATGGAAAGGTAGTAGTTATAGAAGAAATAGAAGAAACTGAATTCTTTCATGACCGGAGAATTCAGCTTTCCATTTTCATGTCACCGCTCAATGTGCACGCTCAGTGGTTTCCAATACCCGGTATCGTTCGATATTTCAAATACCATCCGGGAAAATATTTGGTTGCCTGGCACCCGAAGTCTTCGACGGAAAACGAAAGAACCACGATCGTAATTGAGAGCGATACGGGAAAACAGGTTATGTTCCGGCAAATCGCAGGAGCAGTTGCCAGAAGAATTGTATGTTATGCCAAAGAGGGTGACACGGCCAAACAGGGTGAAAACTGTGGATTCATAAAATTTGGGTCAAGAATAGATGTTATCGTGCCGATAGATGCAACTATTCGAGTAAATATGGAGGATAAAACGGTCGGTTCCGAGACTATTTTAGCCGAATTGTCGGCCTGATTCCAATATATTCACATATTCTTCCTACTTTAGGGAGTATAATTTTGACACTTTTAAACATACTTGACATGAAAAAGATATTTGTTGCACTTACATTAGTAGCTTTCTTGGGAGGAACATCATTTGCATTTAGCCCGGTTGATGGAGACCCTGTTAAAACAGAAAAAACTAAGGGAGACGAAAAGAAAAAGAAAAAGAAGAAAAAGAAAGAAGCAAAAACAACTTGTACAAAATCAACTCAAAAAAGTTGTTGTTCTAAATCTTCAAATAAAACGTGCACGAAGAAAAAAGAACTTTAAGAATTGTATTCTTCAATGATATTCTAAGGAGGCCAAAAGCCTCCTTTTTTTGTGCTTGAGAAGATAACCTGCTTATCTTTTTGCGGAATACAGCGATTTCATACATTTGATCTATTCCAACTGATCAACTCAAAATCTAGAAATTCGTCACGTGAAATTCACCGAATTAAATCTAAACAAACCATTATTGAATGCTCTTGATGAGCTGAATTTTGTGGAAGCCACTCCTATTCAGGAAAAGGCATTTTCAGTCATTTTATCTGGAAAAGATGTTGTTGGGATTGCCCAGACAGGAACAGGCAAGACGATGGCATTTTTACTTCCAATACTCAGGAATCTATCCTATTCTGAACAGCGTCATCCCAGAGTACTCATTCTAGTGCCGACGAGAGAATTAGTAGATCAAATTGTAGAACGACTTCTTGACCTGACCAAATATATTTCTTGCAGAGTTTATGGCGTGTATGGCGGAACGAACATCAACACCCAAAAACAATACATTCACGACAATGGAGTTGACATTCTCGTGGCGACACCGGGAAGATTAACCGACCTGGCACTCAGCGGAGTTTTGCGCTTGAAGATGATTAAACAGTTGGTAATCGATGAAATGGATGAAATGCTGGAGCTTGGATTCCGCACACAACTTTTAACCATATTGGATCTTTTACCTCAGAAAAGACAAAATTTACTCTTCTCCGCAACCATTAATGATGAAGTAGGCTTTTTTGTGGATCAATTTTTTTTAGACCCAACCAAAATTGAAGCGGCAGGTGCGGGCACTCCACTCCATCTAATTACACAAATGGCATATGAAGCACCAAATTTCCTGTCTAAACTTGCACTGCTAACCGAACTACTAGCAAACCGGGAAGAATACGGAAAAGTATTGATCTTCGCAAAGAGCCGAAAGTTCGCCGACCACCTGATGAAACAACTGGAAATTGATTTTCCCGATGAGGTCGGTGTAATTCATTCCAATAAATCGCAGAATTTAAGAATAAATACGGTCGAAGCATTTGCGAACGGAACGATCCGAATTTTAATTGCCACGGATTTAATTTCCAGGGGGATTGACATCCAGGAAGTTACGCACGTCATCAATTTCCATATGCCAGAAGGTGGTGATCAATATACTCACCGAACAGGCCGAACAGGAAGGGCGGGTCGAACTGGAGTTGCAATTTCTCTTATTGATCAAACAGAGCTATCACTGAAACGCGAAATTGAAAGTGCATTGAACCTCGAAATACCGTTCGATTTAGTACCTGAACACATCAACTTTACAGATGAGCTGATCGACGAAGAAAAGATAAAACCATCGGAAAAAAACTATTTGCCAAAACCCAAAAAATCCGAAGAAAGAGGTCTTGCATTTCATGAAAAGAAAGCAAAAAATCAGAAAACGAACCAAGGAGGCTCGTATAAGAAAAAAATCAAGGAGAAATACAAGAAACCAAAGACCCGAGGTCAGAAAAAAAGAGGAAAAAAATAAGCCTCAGGCTCCCCATATTTTTTCCTATGAATTGAGTTTTGGGTTATTCAAGTGTCTTTCGCTATCCCTCTCGGTCTTCTTACGGATATTTTCCTCCAGCGCCTGTTCAAGGTTAATCCCGGTCTGATTTGCTAGGCAAATAAGTACCCACAATATATCTGCCATTTCATCTCCCAAATTCTTGTCTTTGTCGGATTCTTTTTCTGATTGCTCACCATACCTTCTGGCCATTATTCGCGCAAGCTCGCCTACCTCTTCCGTAAGCATTGCCATGTTCGTAAGCTCATTGAAATACCGAACACCGTATTGTTTGATCCACTGATCGACCTGCTCCTGTGCTTCTGTTATTGTCATTATTCCCTGTTTTTAGAATCAATTAGTATGGTCACCGGCCCGTCGTTAACGAGTTGCACAGCCATGTTTGCACCAAAAACACCCGTTTTAACGGGCTTATTGACTAACCTTTCCATGGCAAACACAAATTGATCATATAGCGGTATGCTGATCTCGGGTTTTGCCGAACGTATATAAGAAGGTCTATTGCCTTTTTTTGTACTTGCGAACAAGGTAAACTGACTTACTACCATGATTTGCCCGTTGGTCTCTAGTATCGACCTGTTCATTTTACCTTCGCCATCAGAGAAAATCCTCAGATTGACTATTTTCTTTGACAACCAATCAATATCATCGGCAGAATCATTTGATTCAATACCAACCAAGACCAGCATCCCGAATTGAATTTCAGCATGTTTCTCTCCGTTTACACTAACCTCTGCTGATTGAACCCTTTGTATTACTACCCTCATTAATACCCTTTTTCTCGATAAGCTCCGCCATCCTCGTCATTGTACATCGCCAGGTAATTCACATACCTTTCTGCCGGTATTTGCTTTTGCTCAATAGCATCAAGTACAGCACATTGTGGTTCATTGATGTGCTGGCAATTATTGAACTTGCATTCTTGCATACGAAGTCGAAATTCCGGGAAATAATGACCGAGCTCCCTTTTTTCTATATCAACCACACCAAACCCTTTAATTCCAGGCGTATCCACTACAAAACCTCCAAATTTCCATTCAAACATTTCAGCAAAAGTTGTCGTATGACGGCCTTTGTTATGAGCTTCCGATATTTCTCCGGTTTTCAGACTTAAGTTTTCGTCAATCGCATTGACCAACGTTGATTTGCCCACTCCGGAATGACCAGAAATTAATGTGACTTTAGCTTTAAGCACTTCTTGTATATCGTCCAACCCAATCCGCTCAATTGCAGAAGTACGAAAAGTGTCATAGCCAATACTACCGTACAATTCTTCCATATAGGTGAGCAACTTTTTTTCCGATTCCTCCAACAAGTCAATTTTGTTAAATACAATCTTAACGGGGATTCGGTACGCTTCTGCACTCACCAAAAAACGATCGATAAACCCTGTACTTGTTGTTGGACTTTTTACCGTAACCAATAAAATTACCTGGTCTAAATTGCTTGCAAGAATATGAGAGCGCTTGGACAGATTGACGGATTTTCTCTTGATGTAATTCTTACGGTCCATAATTTCTCTGATCACCCCTGTCTCATCCTGCTCCATGTCAAACTCAACCCAATCGCCAACAGCAATAGGGTTCGTTGATTTAATTCCCTGAACACGAAATTTCCCCTGGATTCTACATTTTACAATTGTCGCATCTTCCTGACGCACATCGTACCAGCTTCCTGTAGATCTTATTACTAAACCCTTTATCAAAGTTTGACAAAGTTAACAATCCTTGTGTTGATACTCACTAACACTTTCTATGGAGATTGTTCATTAAATAGTAACTTCGTCTAAATTATTTGCGCATGTCGATCTCCGTACAAAATATCACCAAAGTATATGGCAGTCAGTACGCTCTGAATGATGTTTCCCTTGAGATCGAAAAAGGTGAAGTTCTTGGATTTTTAGGCCCCAATGGTGCCGGAAAATCAACATTGATGAAAATTATCACTTGTTACATTCCTCAAACCGATGGAGAGGTGCGTGTATGCGACTTGAATGTAAAAAGTCAATCCAATGAAATAAAAAAGATCGTTGGTTATCTTCCGGAGAATACTCCGCTCTATTACGACATGTACGTAAAGGAATACCTTCGTTTTCTCGCCCATGTGCATAAAATTCCGGATCGAAAAAGAAGGGTGAATGAGATGATCGAAGCCGTGGGATTAGAATTGGAATGCCACAAAAAAATTGGAGCCCTTTCCAAAGGATACAAGCAACGTGTTGGTCTTGCACAAGCACTTATACACGATCCAAAAGTGCTTATTCTTGATGAACCAACCAGCGGTTTAGATCCAAATCAGCTAGAAGACATACGAACACTGATCAAGCAGCTTGGACAGGAAAAAACCGTGATGCTTTCTACACATATAATGCAAGAAGTGGAAGCAATTTGTGATCGGGTAGTAATCATCAATAAAGGAGAGTTGGTTGCAGATGATTCCGTCCAAAACCTGCAATCCAGAACATCACATAAACAAGTAGTAAGAGTAGAATTTAATTCAGAGGTGGAGGAATCCAAATTAACCGTACTACCGGGAGTTTCGGAAATCAAAAAACTAGATGGAAATATGTTCCTTATCGGATCAAATTCCAAAGATGACCTTCGACCGGAAATCTCCAAATTTGCCGGGAAACACGAACTGTTAATCCTCACTTTACAGAAAGAACAAGATACCTTGGAAGAGGCGTTCAAAAAGTTAACCAATTAGTATCTTGGAGCCGATTTAATTTTTTAATTTAGCCGATTCTAAAAAGGTAAATTATGCCGTATTTATTCACTTCCGAGTCTGTCTCAGAAGGTCATCCCGATAAAGTCGCTGACCAAATATCTGACGCTCTAATCGATAATTTTATGGCCTTCGATCCAGAATCGAAGGTAGCTTGTGAAACACTTGTAACAACGGGACAAGTGGTTCTTGCAGGAGAGGTAAAAACCAATACCTACCTGGATGTACAAACGATTGCCCGTGAAACGATCAAAAAGATCGGTTACACGAAATCAGAATATATGTTTGACGCTAATTCTTGTGGAATTTTGTCTGCTATTCATGAACAATCCGAAGACATCAATCAAGGTGTAGAGCGAGCTAATCCTGAGGATCAGGGTGCGGGAGATCAAGGAATGATGTTTGGATATGCGACCAAAGAAACGGAAAATTACATTCCTTTGGGATTAGATCTTGCACACAAGATCCTGCTTGAAATGACGAACATTCGGAACAACGAGCCGGAATTGATCCCCTACTTGAGACCTGATGCAAAATCTCAAATTACCATTGAATATTCCGATGAGAATGTTCCGCTTCGAATAGATACTATTGTGGTTTCAACACAACACGACGACTTTGATTCGGAAGAAACCATGCTTGCTAAGATCAAAAAAGACATTGTTGAGATCGTAGTTGAGCGGGTAAAAGCAAATTGCTCTCCGGAGATACAACAGCTGTTTACAGACGACATTCAATACCACATCAACCCTACAGGAATCTTCGTAATCGGAGGGCCTCACGGGGATACAGGCCTAACGGGGCGCAAAATCATCGTTGATACGTACGGTGGAAAAGGTGCCCATGGTGGAGGAGCGTTTTCTGGTAAAGATCCGTCAAAAGTGGATCGTTCTGCGGCTTACGCTACGAGGCATATTGCCAAAAATATGGTTGCTGCCGGATTGTGTGACGAGGTGTTGGTTCAGGTTTCTTATGCTATTGGGGTCGCAGAACCATGTGGGTTATTTGTAGAGACCTATGGCACCTCAAAGGTTAATCTATCCGACGGAGAAATTGCTGAAAAGATTTCTAACATCTTTGACATGAGGCCATATTATATTGAACAGCGCCTTAAGCTGAGAAACCCGATGTATTCGGAAACAGCGGCGTACGGTCATATGGGTAGAAAGAATGAAACCGTAACCAAGACATTTGAAGCTCCTGATGGTAAAAAAGTAACGAAAGACGTTGAGTTGTTTACTTGGGAGAAGTTGGATTTTGTTTCAGATATCAAGGAAGCATTTCAATTGTAAAAGCTAAAAAATAGTTTGTTCAAGGCTTCTCAAAATAAAGAGAGGCCTTTTTTTATACTTTTATTCCCGTGGACAATCAAGAAATCATCAACCATCTGGGGGAAGATCGTTCTGCTTATCAGAACGCTGTAGTCCCTCCTATTCATCAATCAAGTATCTATTGCTTCGAAACGGTTAACGACCTTCGTCAAAACCTAAAAAAGGAGCTGGAAGTACCTTTTTATACAAGAGGTGTTAACCCAACCGTTGTGACCCTCAGAAAAAAACTAGCGGCTCTTGAACATACTGAAGATGCTTTGGTTTTTGGCAGTGGTAGTGCTGCAATTGCCGCAGCCGTTATGAATTCAGTACGTTCCGGAGATCACGTGATCTGTGTACAGAAGCCCTATTCATGGACAGGCAAGCTCCTCGATGATTATCTGAAAAAGTTTGACATTGAAGTATCTTTCATAGACGGTAGAAAAATTGAACATTTCAACAATGCAATTCAGTCCAATACGAAGCTGATCTATTTAGAAACCCCCAATTCTGTCACGTTCGAATTACAAGACTTACAAGCAGTATCGGATTTAGCTAAAAAGCACCAAATTCGGACAATTTGCGACAATAGCTATTCAACTCCTGTATTTCAAAATCCCGCAGATTATGGAATAGACATTGTTTGTCATTCCGCAAGCAAGTACATTGGCGGTCATTCCGATGTCGTTGCAGGAGTATTGTGTGCTTCTAAAGAAATCGTGCATTCTATTTTCTCTAATGAATTCATGACCATTGGCAGCATCATTTCACCACACGACGCTTGGCTATTAATCCGTGGCATTCGCACTTTACCCATGCGGATAAAACAATCCCATGAAACTACGGCTCAAGTTATCAATTGGTTAGCGAAGCATCCAAAAGTGGAAAAGATCAACTACCCCTTTCATCCAGAATCCGAACAATTCGAGCTTGCTCAAAAACAAATGAGAGGATGTGGAGGTTTGTTTTCAATGGAAATTGCTGCTAATTCCGTAGAAGAAGTTGAAGATTTTTGCAATGGATTAAAGCACTTCTTAATTGCTTGCTCCTGGGGTGGTTACGAATCACTCCTCTTTCCGACCTGTGCGCTTTTTGACTCGGCGAATTACAACAAAACAACACTGTCCTGGAAATTGATTCGATTTTACATTGGATTTGAAGAGCCTGAAACAATCATCGAAGATTTTAAGCAAGCCTTTGAGAAAATGTAGCGATTACTTCTTTCTAAAGAAAATTCTAATCGGCACACCGGTAAAATTAAACTCCTCTCGAAACCGATTTTCTAAAAACCTTTTGTAAGAATCTCTAACATATTGCGGCAAATTGCAGAAAAGAGCAAAAGCTGGAGCATGTGTTGGTAGCTGAGTAATGTATTTGATCTTGATGAACTTCCCTTTTACAGAAGGTGGAGGATTTTGTTCCATGATGGTTTGAAGCAGTTCATTGAGCTTTGATGTTGCAATTCGCTGCGTGCGATTATGATACACCTCAATTGCTTTCTCAAGTGCTTTATGTATCCGTTGCTTTTGAATTGCCGAAGTAAATACGATTGGCACATCCGAAAATGGCGAAAGCTGCTCACGGATCTTGTTTTCGAAATCCCTAACGGAATTGGTCTCTTTATCGATCAAGTCCCATTTGTTAACCAATACAACAACACCTTTCCTATTTTTTTCGATTACGTAAAAAATATTCAGATCCTGCTTCTGGATTCCTTCAGTGGCATCAATCATAAAAATGCAAACATCTGAGTTTTCTATGGTTCGAATCGAACGCAATACGGAGTAGAACTCAATGTCCTCATCGATCTTCGCTTTTTTTCGTATACCTGCCGTATCCACCAGATTAAAGTCGAAACCGTAGGATTTATATCTGGTATGAATGGAATCTCGCGTAGTCCCTGAAATGGGCGTCACAATGTTCCTGTCCTCCCCCAACAATGCATTGCACAGGGAAGATTTACCAACATTCGGCTTACCCACAATCGCAATGTTGGGTATTTCAGATGTATCTTCTATGTCAAGCTCAGGATTGAATGCCTCGACTAGCTTATCCAATAGCTCTCCGGTTCCAGATCCGTTGATTGCAGAAACAGAATACACCTCACCCAATCCAAACGTGTAGAATTCAGTTGCGTCTACCAACCGATCCGCGTTGTCCACTTTATTGGAACAAAGTAGAACGGGTTTATCCGTTTTCCGTAGCATCTTGGCCACAGATTCATCCAGGTCAGTAATTCCCGTAGTAACGTCTACCACAAAAATAATTGCTGAAGCTTCATCCATCGCGAGCACCACCTGCTTTCGGATTTCCTCTTCAAAAATGTCATCTGAACCAGTGACATATCCACCCGTATCAATCACAGAAAATTCTACACCGTTCCATTCGGAAATTCCATAATGTCGATCACGGGTAACACCACTTGTTTCCTCTACTATGGCCGCTCTTGATTCCGTTAGTCGATTGAATAATGTAGACTTACCCACATTCGGCCGACCCACTATGGCTACGATGTTTCTCATTTGCGAGCAAAGGTAGTTAAATCGATAAAGTCTGTTCTGTTGGATTTAACATCTTTTTACATACACCTTAACATTTGTTGCATGCATTTTTCAAACCCAGATCATGTTAACCCGTAGATTGCACTAACATTTAACCATTTTACCATGAAAACATCAAAAATTATTGTTTATTCTTCTCTCGTTCTATTTGCAACCTCCTTCTTTTTACCCTCTTATCTGATTTCCATTTTTGGCGAACATACGCCAGTAATGGGCTGGCAATGTTTTGTGTATAGCCTTCCCGGTATTACAGACGCATTTGATTCAGGCGCAGGTTTTAATTTTGAATTGTTTCTCTCATCTGTTTTTGCCATTTTCAGTCACATTTGCTTGATATTCGTAACAGTGGCTTTCCTGCGAGGGTCTAACAAGAAAAACAGACTTTTGATTGTTGGATCATTGGGCTTTTTATCAACCATGTGGTGGTTAGGTCATGAAGTTTTTATTGGTGGATTCAGCAATCTGCTGATCGGATATTACATCTGGGCATTAAGTTTCGCCGGAATTATCTTTGGAACCGTCAAACAAGCTAGTTTATACAGTAGAACAGGAAAAAGAAATTCAACAAACGAACCGAAGCAGGATAACGATACGATCACAAGTGCTTACAGTCGATCTATGGCCCCGGTCAAAGTGCGTTCCTAATATCCGTAATTGTCCAAGGATCTATCTTGATTTCTCCAATCCTTTTCCACCTTGACGCGTAAATCCAGGTGAACCTTTTTGTCGACAAAGCGCTGTATGTCTTTCCGGGCGGAAATGCCAACATGCTTGATCTTTTTACCTTGATGGCCAATGACAATTCCTTTCTGTGACTCACGAATAACGAGGATATTGGCTTCAATTTTAACGATGGTTTCCTCCTCTTTATACGATTGAACCTCTACCTCACAGCTGTATGGAAGCTCTTTATCGTATGTTTCAAAGATCTTTTCTCTGATAATCTCCGAAACAAAGAAGCGCATAGGCCTGTCAGTAAGCTCATCCTTTGGAAAATAAGGCGGTGACTCGGGCAAAAAGTCCTTCACCTTGTTGATGATGTACTCCAAATTCATTTTGTGCAGCGCTGAAATGGGTAATATTTCAGCCCTGGGTATTTTTTGTGACCAGTATTCAACGCGTTTTACCAGTTTTTCCTGATCGATCAAGTCGATCTTATTGATGAGCAACAGCACCGGTGAATCAGAGCTTTCAATTTTTCTCAACGTATCCACATGGTTCATCTCATCTTCAAACGGATCAGTAACAAATAGCAGTACGTCACCATCCGAAATAGCCGTATTCACGTATTTCATCATACGCTCATGCAATTTATACCCTGCATTTACTACACCCGGAGTATCAGAATATACGATCTGAAAATCGTCTCCATTTACGATCCCCATGATGCGATGGCGCGTAGTTTGTTTTTTGGATGTAATGATGCTCAAGCGTTCACCCACAAGACCATTCATCAAGGTGGACTTTCCCACGTTCGGACTGCCCAGTATATTCACGAAACCTGCCTTATGCACCATTTTTACCAATTTTTCTTGCAGTGCAAAGGAACAAATTATATCTTTGGCGTCCTAAACATCGCGGGGTAGAGCAGTTGGTAGCTCGTTGGGCTCATAACCCAAAGGTCGCAGGTTCGAGTCCTGCCCCCGCTACAAAGAGAGCCTCATGCAATGCATGGGGCTTTTTTACGCATGAATATTAGTTGATCTTTCCATCGAAATTTCAACTTTATATTTTTTTGATCCGCTGACCGTAATTTTCATAGCTTTCCAATAGTAGGATATATGTGGTTTTTCAGAATCATAACTGTCGTATACTTTCGTACCACGTTTGATAAGCGTACAATTACTCACTCTAAGCGAGTAGTAGGTAGGGTGTAAGCCGGTTCTGGAGAGGACCGGCTTCTTTTTTTTTCAATTTATTGTTACTATTGCATCATGTTCAGAAAAACCTGTTTTTTCGCGATTGTCTTACTAGCAGCCTGTCAGCACTCTGATGAGGAGGAAAAGACTTCCTCTGAAGACGTAAAGGAACCGAGTATCTGCAATTGTGATGATCTTATTTTAGACACTGGCTTCAATTGGTTTTACTTGAACGATCGACTTACACCATTTAACGGAACATGCACAAAAGAAGTCAATGGGGTTAAATTACTGGAAAGAGAGTATTCCAATGGGAAAGTCAATGGACAAGTAAAGGAATGGCACCAAAATGGCCAACTGAAGTTGTCTATGGAGTTTGACAACAACTTGCAGGTAGGTAACATGAAAGAATGGGACGAAGAGGGCATACTAGAATACCATGGTATTTATTCCTATGGGAAAATGGATTCTTTGGTCTACAAAAGGCAACATCTCGTTACTGAATAGCGTCCATAGCGTCACTTGCCGTTTCCCAATCCTGATAACACTGATCCAATTTTTTCTTTATTGAATTGTACTCTCCTAGGGTTTGCTCAGTTGTTTCTTTATCCGAATAATCCAGGTTCATGATTTCCTGGTCCAACTTTTTCAACTTCGATTCAAGTTCAGCAATTTCCCCTTCCAAACGAGCAATTCTACTCTTTAATTTTCGCTCGTTTTTCTCTCTATCTTTACGGTTTACGTAATCATTTTTCTTTTTTGAATTTTTTTCAGTCGATCTTTTCTTGTTAGGATTACTATTATGTTCAAGATCAACAATACTATCCTTTTTTCGATAGTCTAAAAATTCTTTGATTCCAAAGTGATGAATACTGATCTGCTCGTTTCTGATCTCATAGATTCTATTCGTTAACCCATTAAGAAAATCTCTATCATGGGATACGATCAGTAAGGTACCATCATATTCCATAAGCGCTTGCTTCAGAATCTCTTTCGATTTAATATCTAAATGATTCGTAGGCTCATCCAGCAAAAGCAAATTGTATGGTTCCAGCAACAGCTTGCATAAGGATAAACGAGTTTTCTCTCCACCGGAGAGCACCGCTACCTTCTTGTCCACATCGTCTCCACCAAAAAGGAATCCTCCCAATATATTTCTGACCTTTTTACGAATCTCGCCTACAGCAATATCATCAATGGTCTCAAACACGGTTTTGTTCGCATCTAAATTCTCCGCCTCGTCCTGTGCGAAATAACCCAGATTAACGTTATGACCCAGCTCGATTTTGCCATCATACTCCGTATCCCCAACGATCATTTTGATCAGTGTTGACTTTCCTAATCCATTCTTCCCGATCAAGGCCACCTTTTCTCCTCTGCCAATGGAAAATCCTGCTTTGGAAAAAATGGAGCGCTGGTATTTCTTGGTGACATCGACTGCATTGATGGTAATTTTTCCCGATCTCGGTGCAGACGGAAAGGCGATATTTAATCCTGCAACTTCATCGGATTCCACCTCGATCTTTTCAAGACGATCCAGCTTTTTGATCAACGATTGAGCAAAAGCAGCTTTATTCTTCTTTGCCCTGAATTTATTGATCAGCTGCTCTGTTTGTTGTACATACTTTTCCTGATTCTTTGCTGCATCTGTTTGCTGCTGAATTTCCAATTCACGATGCAATTTGTACTTGGTATAGGGCAATGGGTAGTCCCTCAATTTTCCATTAATGATCTCAACCGTTCTATTGGTTATATTATCCAAGAACAAGCGATCGTGTGAAATCAACAAGAGGGCACTGTTGCTTTTTTTCAAAAATTCTTCGAGCCACTGGATCGACTCAATATCCAAGTGGTTTGTGGGTTCGTCCAATAACAGCACATCGGGATTTAGCAGTAATATCTTCGCCAATTCAACACGCATTTTCCAACCTCCGCTGAATTCACCCAAGTTTCTATTTAGATCATTGGGTTTAAAACCCAATCCAAATAGTATTTTCTCTGATTTTTCAGCCTGAACGAATCCACCGATCAATTGATATCGTTCATTCTTTTCATTCAGGTCTTCAATCAGTTTCAAATAAGAATCAGATTCATAATCTGTTCGTTCAAGTAGATCATCATTAATTCGTTGGATCTGTTTGTCCAATTCAACAACCTCTTTGTTCGCTGATTGAGTTTCTTGAAGAACAGTTACGTCCTCATTGTGTTTCATTTCTTGCGGAAGATATCCGAAGGAAATGTTTTTCTGAATGTTTACTGTGCCTTTGTCCGGGGTGTATTGTCCATTAATCAATTTGAGCAATGTAGATTTACCGGCACCATTCTTACCTACCAATCCAATCTTATCTTGCTTTTTAACCTGAATCGAAACACCATCAAAAATGGGCCGATCACCGAAATACAAATCCAATTCAGACAGCGCTACCATTCTATTCAGTGTAAATAATTAAATACCCAATTCTTCTTTTAGCTTATTAGTCACATCCTCAGCATTCAAAATGGGAGGTATTTTGGTTTTACCCGAATCGTAAATATAGTCATAACCATAGTCCTGAATGATTTTATCTTTTGCATTGGACATTTGTTCATACAGGTTCTTAAACAGAACTTCTCTTTTTGTTTTCGATTTTGATTTGGCCGTTCCTTTTAATTCAGTTATCATAGCCGTTAGCTCCTGATGCTCTTGTTTCAATTTCTGAATCTGATAAGAATTTTGAATGGTGTCCATTTGTTCACTTTTTGCTCGCAGCACATTGGACAAGGATTTTATTTCTTCTTCAAAGGAATGCACGTACTGGTTGTATTCTAAATTCAGTGAATCGTATTCTTTCATTTGCAGCAAGATCTCATTAAAATTTGCATATCCGATCTTCTTATTGGTTTGCGCATTGAAACTCGAACAACAAACAAAGATTGCAACAAAAATAAGTTGCCACCTATGTCCAATCCACCGATTTATAAGTATTGAAATCATTCTACTTTCTGGGTACAAAAATAAAGCCCAGAATTGTTTGATTCCGGGCTTTACATTCCAATAATTTAAACTCTTTTACAAATGCCAGAGGTCGTGCTCGATTGTGAACAGTTCCTTCTTAATCTTTTCAGATTCAAGCAAAGCATCTACACCTTCCCAAGTTGCACTGACTTTCCTGTCAAATACATTCGATTCCTTGTGAATGTAGCTAGAATAATCGTGTTTCCAGAACAAGTCATCAAATGACATTCGTCTTGCATCATTGTGCGTATTGTAAACGAAGAAGTTCTGGAAAACATACCGACATTCAGGGAAATACAACCAAAAACAGGTTTTAAAACCCTTAACATCTCCATTTTCATCTTTACTGTAGATTACCGGAGCAATGCCAATAATTCTTCTTTCCTGCACCCCTCTTTGTTTATCAAAAAACCAATCCTCTTTTATGACGTATTTTACAATTTGCTCTGCCATAATAGGAGTATAAATCGTGGTATCAATAGTGTTCCCCATTTCATCATAAATTGGTTCTCCCTCGTCGTCAAGTTTTGCCTCCGTTGAAACATCATAGAAAAGCTCCTGTATTTTTTGTTTGTACGCAGGATCATCTACATTACCGTTCGCCGGCGTAATCGGAATATCGAATTGATCATTTGGATCACCAGCTTCATCCGTGGCCTCGTATGGTGTTAAACTTCTTTCTTCAGTAATACCATATTTAATGACATCCCATAAGGATCTTCGATCAGAAATTGGCACTGTTGGATACATCAACGGGTGATTCTTTTTTTCACGAAGGTCAATCGTTCTCCAAACTCTTTTGGCCCAAATGATATCTGCCTCTCGCAGGTGTGTGTATTGAATAACTCTTTTTGTTGGAATGTGCTCTTTCACATATACTCCATCCAATACGCCTGAAGTTGACATACCCGAACTAGGTAATTGTGCACTAACACTGCCAACCACTGAGATTAGCATTACTAACGTTACTATTTTATTCACTTTCATATCTACGAGGTTTAAATTAACATTTAACACCTGCAAGGTTGTTGGTTATATGACCTTTAAGATCATAGAAGGTATCTTTTTTGGACTTCCTTTTGGTCCTTTTGCATATACATTTTCTATATATATCTTCTGACCCTTCTTTAATCCTTTAATAAATCCTAAAGCTTTACCGGAGAGACGTTCGCCATTACACTTCGCTTCCGCAACTTCACCATTTTTTACGACACTTACGGTGAATTTCGTAATGGTAAATTTGATATTCAAAGGAGACCCTTTAAGCTCTGCTAATAACTTTTTAGCTTGTTTGATCTTACCAATCTTCACCGTACTTGCCTCCACTCCGACACCAACAATTTTTGGCGTAGGATCTGGTAATCTTTTAATTCTAAATACCTGCTGGGCAATTTGTGTTTTGCTGCCATCGGATCCAATTCCTTGAACCGTGATTGTAGCCTCTTTACCCGACTTAACATTAGCAATATACTGGCCGTCGCCTTTTTTGGAGAATGATGAGCACCCACTACAACTAGCCTCCGTTGAAGGATATCCCGAACCAGAAGCCATGATCTTATTGTCATACTGCATGTATAGCACGTTCATTTCCTCATTGGCAACCGTACCGGTAGGAGTTCCTACACTATAGTTGAATTTCCAAGGCTTCCATTTCTTGATCCCTTTTTCTTTCACCGCTATTAAACCATACAATTTATGGTCACCAACTCCTCCACTTAGCCGAACTTCCTGGCCTGCTTTACCTTTGAAGTACTTCATTGTTTCTTTATTCTGCTGCGCATCTGGCAATCTATACTGAACGGTATCATCCTCCCAATATTTTAGTTCCATTGCTTCAGCAGAATCATAAGCTGCAATCATTACCTTCAGACCTAGCGAATCACCTTGGTTGATGTAGCTAGTTGATGAAAAAGCTAAAGGATCAATCTTGTTAAAGTTAAACGACTGCACCTTTACTCTTGATTTGATGTGCGTAGATGCAATATTTTGTACTTGCAACACATCAGACCGCACTGAAGTCATTACTGCAGTAGCAGCAACGATTGGTGCATGGTCAAACTGACCAAAAATCCATGGGTAAGGCAAACCGTGGTTCATTACCTTTTCCGGGATTGTCATTCTAACATATATTTCACCGATTACGTCCTTGTCTTCAGGATCAATTTTGTTGTCAGCAACCATTTGTGCTAGAGTAGAATCAACCTCATTCTTAAACGTTTCTCTATCTGATTCAGATATCAAAAACTCGGGATTTGAAAACAAAGCAGTATCAAATTTATACTGATATACCGTTCCGTTTTCCATCGTATCACTCGGGTGATCTGCAATTAATCCACACAACCTATTTCGGTAGTCTTTTATATTATCCATGAAATGCTGACCTTCCGGTGCAATGTGCTCAAAGTCCGGTCCAGCAAGAATTCTGGTTGGTGTATCGTAGTCGTCTTTTTTAGCATATCCACCCAAATCCTTTATGTGTATATAACCAGCATCATCTATATGGAACAGTGGGTTTTCATAAGGATCCTCGTGCCCTTCAGCATGCCCCTCATGTCCGTGTCCATCATCCAAAATTAAGCCCAACGAGGTTACCTTTTCCGCTAACTTTTTTGCTTTATCCTTTGCTGCAGCATCATCACCGATTACCGCCATATCAATCCCTTCTATCTCTTCGAAGGTTGTACTTGGATCTACGGCAGAAACCAACAACAATATGTTTCGTTTTACGATATCATTACAGATCTTACGCGTAAACTCAACTATACTATCATTTGTATTTTTGTGCATTTCTACACGCTTCACCTCAGAAGGCGGAGCACCCTGGGCTTTGAGCGATTGAAGTGCCTGTCCGAATTCCGATAACAATGTGTTGTTTGCGTTTTCAGTCTGCTCAATACTCGATTCCAATTTATTGTTCAGCGTTACAAAGGCATTGATAATTTCCTTTGACACGTTCATTGCAAGCATGGCCATCAATACGAGGTACATCAGACCGATCATTTTTTGTCTTGGGGTTTCTTTTCCTCCTCCCATCTTAGATCAATTTAATTTGTTTACTACTGTTAATTAATTGAATTAGATACACCTAAAACTTAACGATTAATCATTGCTGACATTCATAGCAGACAACATGTTGCCATAAACCGTATTAAGTGCTGACAGGTTCTTGCTTAGTTCTCCCATTGTATCTTTGTACTTTCTTGTATCATCAATTGAACCATGAAGATTGCTCATCAATTCATTGATACCCGAGTACATTTTTTCAGTTGCCTCAAGATGTTCAGAAGCACCTTTCAATTGCATTTCGTAGACATTGTTCAAGGCAGCCAGATTTCCGGAAACTTTATCCATTTGCTCTCCAACAGCTGCGCCGCTTTCCTGAGCATTGGTAAGGCCCATCAATGATTCTGATGCGGAATCGTATGCATCAGAAAGTTTACCCATTTTTGCTGACGCACCTTCCAGACTTTCAATGTAGCTGTTCGTTGCTGCAGAAGCCCCAGACACTTCGCCCAACTGGCTAGCGTTGTCACTTAATGCTTTCATTCCTGCACCCAAACTTTCAATCAACTCCGGCTCAATCTTGGCATCCGCCAACATATTGTCCAACTGTTCTGTTAAGGAAAGGTCATCATCCAAGTCTCCTAGAGATTCTGGTAATTCATCTAAATCCTGGTCACTATGTCCCATTGCTAACTCCGGATAAACCAATGCCCAATCCGGGTCTTCATGTAATGGTTCGAACGCCGATATAAAGAAGATCGCCGCCTCTGTTAGTAGACCAATGATCAACATTAAATTTGCACCCGGTAAGTGAAGAATTTTAAATAGTGCTCCAACAATTACGATTGCGCCTCCCCAACCGTAAACAAACTTCATGATGTTTTTAAATCTTCGACTTGCGAAAAAACCTCCTCCTGAACTCATTTTCCTTGCTTTTTTTTAAATAATTAGTAAATCTGTTTCTTATGGTTATCTATTCTCGTTTTTTGAATGACCTCTTTATGCTAATTTATATCCCCACTCTTGTTCACTCCTCCACGTCCTAGATAACTCATTACACAACGGTATCCAACATAGCTTTTTGCAGAATCTTGATACTCATACGTTCTAGTACCAGTTTGCAAATAGTATCCTATATCTTTCCAAGAACCACCTCGAATAACTTTTCTTTTCATCGATGGTGGATCATGGTCTAACGCATGGTATTTGTACTCCGGTGCCAAATCATGAGAGAACTCATACATGGATTCGTCATATGCTGTACTCGTCCACTCTGCTACGTTACCCGCCATACAGTATAATCCATAATCATTCGGATGGTACGAAGTTACTTTCACTGTGTAAAAACCTCCATCTTCAAAGTACCTTCCTCTCATTGGCTTGAAATTACCTAAGAAGCATCCTCTGGCATTTCTAATGTACGGACCACCCCATGGATATGGAGACAAGTCCAATCCTCCTCTAGCTGCATATTCCCATTCAGCTTCAGTTGGTAATCTAAAATCCTGCACATACTGTTGCCAGTTGTAATGTCTCCAGGTATTCAATAATTGTGTTCTCCAAACGCAAAATGCATTTGCTTGTTGCCAAGTAACTCCAACTACTGGATAAGCATCATAAGCAGGATGCCAAAAATACATATTGGTCATTGGCTCGTTATACGAGTAAGAGAAATCATGCACCCAAGTAAGCGTATCCGGGTATACATTGATCACCTCTTTGATTATGAATCTGCTTCTGTCGTCATGACCTCTGATCGCATTATGTTGACCCTTTGTATTTCTGAATCCAAGATCCAAATCCCTACCTCGGTAAATTTTTGGGTCCTCTGAATCAACTGGAAACGGCATTTCACCGTTTTTCATCACCTTTCTGTGGTCATCGTCCTCTTCTGCCTCGTTGTTTGATAATTTTTTGATCAACGGTCGTCCTTTGACAGCAGCTTCTTCCCAATCCACCCAAAAATACTCGAAATTCAATTTTCTCACATCGATTACTCTTCGGCTATAGTACCTTTGCGCTTCAGGCAAATACAAGTCCGCTAGAATAGCTAACTGCTCTTCATCTAGCCTTCTCATACTAGCGTTGTAATTAAGATTCCATTCTGACTGATCCTTTTCTTCTCCGTCGTCATCAAAGGCTGGAATTAAGAAGGTTTCAGGATCTGTTTCAGCTACGAGCTCACGTGCAATAGAATCTATTACAAAATTCACAAATTGTCGATACTCGTTGTTCTCAATTTCGGTCTGATCCATATAAAATGCAGGAACGGACACGGTTTTCGACCTTGTATAATGGGCAAATGGCACATCCTGATCACTCTGCCCCATATTGAAGCTTCCTGCCGGAATATAGAGCATTCCGTATGGATCAGGCATAAACCAAAGTTCTCTATTTTGCGCTCCAACCAGCTCTCCTCTGCTCCCACCAGCACAGCTGCCAAGAAACAAAACTATAGCTAAGAAATACAACGTTTTTTTCATGCTACCTAATTTTTCTTCGTTTTCAGACTCCTTTTAAAACAACGTTTTTTGGTGGGGAGTGCATACTACGTTGACAAGGCAATTTTAGTTACAATTTAATTTTCAATTATAAAAACCTCGGATTTTTATATTTCTGGATCGGTTCCGGCCTATCCAAATTAAAGCAATAGTTCAGCATTATTTCATGCGTTCCATTACTATAATTACTCAACTTACTGGTGGTTACATCATACGAGTAACCAATTTTTAACAAGCCATCATTTCCTACAGCGGTTTGGTAACCAATCATAGGTGCTACAGCATCGGCAATTCTATAGCTAACGCCAGCCCATACCATCCTTTTGAACATAACCGAAACATTCACATCTATTTGGGTTGAAGCAGCATCACTTTTAGCTAATATACTTGGTCGCAATTGCCACTCAGGGTTAATGTCGTAATTGTATCCTGCCATGATCCAATAATGTCTGGCAGTTTTTATATGTATGTCTTTCATGTCCGACTGGCTGAGGTGAGTTGAGCTCAACCCCATCCATAAGTTATTTGCCTGATAAAACACACCAAAGCTAAAATCCGGAGCAAGATCATTTGAGCTTTCAGCGGAAATTGAACCGTCGTTTTGCCATGGCGTACCATCAGGTGTTATCCAGGTCGCTTGAATATTTTTTGAAATTAGACCCAACGATGCACCTATACCAAGTGTCCCAATACCAATTGATTTATGGAAAGAATAATGAAGGCGCGCTATATTATTCGTTTCAAATCCCAGTTGATCATAATAATAGGTCAAGCCTAAACCACCTCTAAGAACATTAACCGGCATGTGCACATTAAGTAAACCTGTTCGGGGCGCACCGTCAAATTTAACCCATTGATATCTACCAATGAATGTTCCACATATAGCATTGTTCAATCCTGCATAGCCAGGGTTGACGCTTAATTTGTCAAACATGTAGTGGGTTAACTGTACATCCTGTTGTGCGAAGGATCCAAATCCAATAGAACTCACAACAAAGGCCACCAAAATCTTCTTCATAGCTTTCTTTCTCAGTGTATAACTCGATTTAAACAAATTAGTTACAATTCGCTAAAATAAGGAAAATCCTTGTTTACTCAAAAAAGCTGAACCGAACTTACCTTAGTTTACCTAAAATCGTCGCCAATATAACAAAAAGAAAGTATAAATTATCTTATGAAAGATGTTGAAAAAGTTAATTGAGCTAATTGAGACCAATAACAACAACTGAGACCGTGGTTTTCATCGCAGCTTTTGGTAGGTTTTCCACCACAGGTCAGGTATGGTTCCTTGCGTTGACTTAAGATAATCATCATAAGTACAAGGAATCATATGATGACGCTCAAATTTTATTCTTTTATCCGGTGGATATGGAACCTCCATCCACCACCTGTCAGACTTATCCGATTTAAGAAAATTGATTTGATGATCTGTTTCTGAGATCGGCACCAGGTATTTTTTATAATTTGATTTGTCTCCCGCAGGAAAATCTTTCTTCCGCTGGAACATTCCTTCAAAAAAGCACCATATCATTTGGCCGATCAGTTTGGCACCGAACTTTGATTCATTAAAAACCGGGTTGTAATCAAAAATACCCAAACAGGATACTTTATCACTTATGCCCGCATACCTCATAATTTGACAAACTTCCTCTCCATAAAAACCATTTGGAGATGCTTCATCCCTTTCCAAACCTATTTCAGAAAATCGCACCGAATTGATATTGAACGTAACCAAATCAGCATAACGCATCAACGGTTCTATTTTTCTAACATCATTTTGCACCTCACCGAGACGCAGGTGATCAAAAAACAATTCATCCATTAAAGCAATTTCAGTTGGTGGGACCAAATACGTCTGATATCCTACTGAACTGTAATTGAATAGGTAATTTGGTTCATGGAGAATAATATGGTTTATGTAGTTGTTCGGACACACATCGGAAGAGTAAGCACCCATATTCAATCGGGAATCAATGGAGCAAACATTCACTGTCTGCTCAAGTTTACTGTACGATTTATACGCAGCGAAACCAAGATCCCTCGATCCTCCGATAAACAAAACTGTTTTATTTTTCTTGATAACTTCGAAAATCACATCTTCTACGGCCTTGTAGGTATCTGATATCGAAGCTCCCTGATAAATATTCCCCAGGTCCGCAATTCTGCCTTCTCCATTAAAAAATAATTTGTACAATTCTTCCCGTACGCGATTCGGTGCTTCAGCTGCGCCTACATTGGAGTCACTAGCACGATCTTCTTGAACTCCAAATAACACAGCGTCGCAATTTTCCCAATCCGGAAACTGATTTTCAAGATGAACACGAATGGAATTGCCCATGCATTCTTTGTGTAATCCTGTGCAAAGCTCAGGATCAATAGGCTGAAAGAAAATGGAAATTGAAGACATTAACTTAATTTCAATTGTTATGTCAAATTTATAAATGAAAAAAGCCTTGCAACAGACATTACAAGGCTTTTATTAACATTCCTTTTTTGGATTATTTCTCAGCTATTGCCAAACAATCCTCCAATGTTAATCCTTTCGGATCAGTTCCTTTCGGAATTCGATGGTTCTTCTTCCCTATTTTGATATACGGCCCATAACGTCCGTTCAGCACCTGAACCTTAACATTGTCGTGATCCCACTCATTTATAAATTTATTTTTGTCCGCCTCTATTTTCTCCTCTATCAGAACAATAGCGCGATCCAATTGAATAGTCATCGGGTCATCACCGTTCGCTTTTTTAATACTAACAAACGAACCATTGTAACGTATGTAAGGCCCATATTTTCCTATACCTATAACCACTTCCTCACCTTTATACTCTCCCAAATTTCGCGGCAGTTCAAAAAGCTTCAATGCTTCCTCCAATGTAATCGAATCGATACTTTGTCCTGCTATCATCGAAGCAAATCTTGGCTTTTCTTCGTCCTCAGCGTCGCCTATTTGAACCATTGGTCCGAAGCGGCCAATTCTTGCCCTAACCGGCTTTCCTGTCTCTGGATCTTCACCTAGAACCCTCTCCCCACTTGCTCTGGATGAGGTTTCAATTGTGGTTTCAACATTCTTGTGGAACGGCAGATAGAACTCATCAATCATCTTTGTCCAATCCACCAAACCATTCGCGATTTCATCGAATTGTTTTTCTACGGAAGCGGTAAAATTGTAATCTAGAATTTTCTCAAAATTTTCTACCAAAAAGTCCGTAACCACTTTCCCTATATCCGTTGGTACCAATTTATTTTTATCGGCCCCATATCTTTCTTTGTTAGAAAGTTGCTTGGTGTTACCGGATTCCAAAATTACCTGAGCGATATCTCGCTCTGACCCTTCCAGATTTGACTTTTCTACGTAGCCTCTTTTTTGAACAGTACTGATGGTTGGAGCATATGTCGATGGCCTTCCGATTCCAAGCTCTTCCAATTTCTTCACCAAACTAGCTTCAGTGTAACGGGCAGGAGGCCTTGTAAATCGCTGTATTGCCTTGATGTTGTCGTAGCCTAGCGTTTCTCCTTCCTTAAGCATCGGTAGTATTCCCTTTTGCTCTTCTTCGTCTTCATCTGTGCCTTCCAGATATACTTTAAGAAACCCATCAAATTTTATCAATTCCCCATGTCCGACAAACACCTCCTCCGCATTTGAAATAGCAACGCGAACCACCGTCCTTTCGAGCTCTGCGTCAGCCATTTGTGAAGCCAAGGTTCTCTTCCATATGAGTTCGTACAATTTTTGTTCTGAGGAATCGCCATCTGTTCTGGCGACGGCAAAATCCGTAGGACGAATTGCTTCGTGTGCTTCCTGAGCCGATTTATTTTTCGTTTGATATTTTCTTGGATTGGCATATTCACCGCCAAAAGAAGCTATGATCTGATCTTTGGCTTGATTAATTGCATGATCGGACAAGTTCACCGAATCCGTTCTCATGTAGGTAATCTTTCCCGACTCATACAGCTTTTGGGCCAATGACATGGTTCTGGCCACGGAGTAACCTAGCTTTCGACTTGCTTCCTGTTGCAGAGTTGATGTTGTAAATGGAGTTGCCGGTGATTTTTTAGCAGGCTTTTTCTGTAAGCTGGAAACCGTGAATGTTGACGTTGAGCATTTTTCCAAAAATTCTGTCGCCGCTTCTACACTTGGAAATGTTTTGTCCAACTCCGTCCTAAACGTTTTGCCCGTTTCCGGAATAAATTCAGCATACACCTTGAAAGAGGACTTCGGCTCAAAAGCAACTATACTTCTCTCCTTTTCTACGATCAATCTTACCGCAACAGATTGTACCCTTCCAGCAGATAATGATGGCTTTACTTTTCTCCATAGGACAGGGCTCAATTCAAAACCGACCAATCGATCCAAGACCCTTCTTGCTTGCTGTGCGTTCACCAAGTCCACGTTAATACCCCTAGGATTATTAATGGCTTTGGTAACTGCCGATTTAGTAATCTCGTTAAATGTAATTCTCTTGGTTCGATCTTCCGTTAATTTCAGGGACTCGAACAAATGCCACGAAATGGCCTCTCCCTCGCGGTCCTCATCCGTAGCGAGCCAAACCATTTCCGCATCTTTTGCCAATTTTTTGAGCTCAGTTACCACTGATTTCTTATCTGAAGAAACAGCATAATTCGGCTTATAGTTATCATTGACGTCTATAGCCAACCCTTTTTTAACCAAATCCCGAACGTGACCAAAACTAGATTTTACTACGAAATCAGTTCCTAAATACCCTTCGATCGTTTTCGCTTTCGCAGGTGACTCAACAATTACCAGATTCTTTGCCATAATTCATGAAAATTGAGATAATCTATCCGATTATTTTCTGCAAAGAAATAGAAAAATTAAACGTCCAAACAAGTGGGATTGTGTCAGATGTCGCCTATATTATTAAATAATAATATAAATTTTTCAACATTTTTTTCTGCCATTTTGACATACTTGACGGATTTGAGTATTTTTGTCCTCCGGTAGCAAAAATTCAATGGAGAAAATGACAGACAAAACAATTTTAGAGGAAAGGCAAGGAGAGGCAACACTACTTGCGAATTCCTCGGAATCCGAAAGAAAAATTTACATCGAAAGTTACGGCTGCCAGATGAATTTTTCTGATAGTGAAATTGTAGCTTCCATTTTGGACAAATCCGGATTTGGAACTACCAGGAATCACGAAGAGGCGGATGTTATTCTCTTGAACACCTGTTCGATCCGAGAAAAAGCCGAGCAAACGGTGCGCAACAGGCTGAATGCATTTAGAAAACAAAAAAGCAACAATTCGAATGTTGTTGTAGGGATTCTTGGGTGCATGGCAGAAAGAATGAAACATACTTTATTGGAAGAGGAAAAGTTGGTTGACCTAGTCGTAGGACCAGACGCCTACAGAGATCTACCCAGCCTTATTGAAGAAGTAGACTCTGGTCAAAAGGCAGTCAATGTATTATTGTCGAGAGATGAAACTTATGCCGACATCAATCCAATCCGACTTGGATCAAATGGTGTTTCCGCTTTCATTTCAATCATGAGAGGCTGTGACAACATGTGTTCTTTCTGTGTGGTTCCTTTTACCAGAGGCAGGGAAAGAAGTAGAAATCCAATGTCGATTGTTGCAGAAGCAAAGGAATTGTTCGAAAATGGCTACAGAGAAGTAACGCTCCTTGGTCAGAATGTTGATAGCTATAAATGGAACATCAACAGAAAGGGTGAAGTTGAAAATGAAAATGAACCCACTGTAAATTTTGCACAGTTGATGGAGATGGTTGCACAGGTCAGCCCTGAATTGAGAATACGATTCTCTACCTCTCACCCGAAAGACATGACCGATGAGGTGTTGCACACGATGGCAAGACACGACAACATTTGCAAATACATCCATTTGCCTGTTCAGTCAGGAAACTCGGAAATACTCAAGAAAATGAACAGAGGATACACTCGGGAGTGGTATCTGGATCGTATAAAAGCAATCAAAACAATACTTCCCGAATGTGCAATTTCGACCGACATCATCTGTGGGTTTTGTAGTGAAAATGAAGACCAGCACGCTGATACGCTATCGCTGATGAAAGAAGTAAATTATGACTTTGCTTATCACTTCTTTTATAGTGAACGTCCCAAAACTTTAGCAGAACGAAAGTACGAGGACGATGTCCCCGAAGAGGTTAAAAAAAGGCGATTGAAAGAAGTTACGGAATTGCAACGCGCGTGTTCATTGGAACACCATAAAAAGTACATTGGAACGATTCAGTCAATACTGATAGAAGGACCGTCCAGAAAATCTGTAGAGCAACAATGTGGTCGCAATACTCAGAATGCCATGGTGGTATTTGACAAAACCGATTATCCGGCAGGTCAATATATAGATGTGCTCATAGAGGATTGTACAGCAGCAACTTTATTTGGTAAAGTGGTAAGCAAATAAGACAAATATGACAGTTCAGCAAGTAAAACAACGATTCGGAATCATCGGAAATGCCAATGGACTTAACCGAGCAATTGACGTCGCTCTTCAAGTTGCTCCCACAGACATTTCAGTTTTTGTTACCGGAGAAAGCGGAACAGGCAAGGAGTCTATGCCTCAGATCATTCATCATTATAGCTCAAGAAAACACTCTGAGTACATCGCAGTGAATTGCGGTGCAATACCGGAAGGGACTATCGACTCAGAACTTTTTGGTCACGAAAAAGGATCATTTACCGGAGCGACGGGAGAAAGAAAGGGATACTTCGAGGTGGCTAATGGCGGGACCATTTTCCTTGATGAAGTGGCGGAATTGCCGCTTCAAACTCAGGTAAGGCTGCTTAGAGTATTGGAAACCGGAGAATTCATTAAAGTTGGTTCTTCCAAAGTGCTTAAAACAGACGTTCGAATTATTGCGGCAACCAACGAAAACATCCAGGAGGCAATTTCAAAAGGTAAATTTAGAGAGGACTTGTTTTATAGATTGAGCACGGTTCCCATCACCATACCACCGCTGCGAGAGCGTCAAGAGGACATTCATCTGTTGTTTCGGAAATTTTCCGCAGATTTTGCAGAAAAATACAGAATGCCTGCGATCGTTTTACTTGAAGATGCCGTACAGGTACTTAACAGTTACATCTGGCCCGGCAATATTCGCCAATTGAAAAACGTAACTGAACAAGTTTCGGTCATCGAAAAAGATCGGGAAGTATCAGCCGAAACCCTTTTAAAATACCTCCCCGAAAAAGCGGTAACCACCAATTTGCCGATGGTAATTGGCGACGGAACAAAAAATAGTCAGTCCGGCAATGATTTTTCAGAACGGGAATTATTATATAAGATCCTGTTTGATCTACGACAGGACATGACGGAAATGAAAAAGCTGGTTATAGACCTACTCGAGAATGACAATGTCAATACAATTAATCCGTCAGAAAAAACTGCATTGATTACTCGTTTGCACCAAGATGTTGAAAACCCTATTGTAGGCATGGGAGTTGCATCAGAACCTGGAATATCAGAGATGCCCTCACCAAGTCCTGCGAACCCAAATTTCTCTTTTCAAGAACCATTTCAAGAACACGAGGAAGTGGAAGAGTCGCTTTCTCTGGAAACCAGAGAAATTGAGTTGATCAAAAAAGCACTCGACAAACACAACGGGAAAAGAAAGTATGCAGCGAGGGAACTAGGAATATCAGAACGAACGTTATACAGAAAGATAAAGGAATACAACATCAACAAATAAATCAAACAGGTGCGACCAATAAAACTTATCCTATACCTATCGGTTTTCACTTTACTGGTATGCTGTACCGTGAATTACAGTTTTAACGGAGGCAAAGTTCCAAATGGCGCCAAAACCATTCAAATCGATTACTTTCCTGTGTCAAGTAAAGCTCCTCTCGCTTCGGGCCTTAGCAGTCAAACTTTCACCGAAGCACTCCGCGATGTGTTTTTAGCGCAAACCAAACTGGACATGGTATCAGAAAAAGGAGATCTGGTTTTTCAGGGTGAGATTGTGGCCTACAGTATTTCTCCAATCAATATTTCTTCCACTTCGGAAACTGCCGATCAAAACAGACTTACAATGGGAGTTCAGGTAAATTATTACCTTGGGGGGGACTCTTTAATTTTTGAAAGACAGTTTAAGCGCTTTGCTGATTACGAGAGCAACAAAGAATTTTCAACTATTGAGGAAGATTTGCTTGCTGAGATCAATGACCAGCTTACGCAAGATATTTTTAACGCATCACTCGGAGACTGGTAATGACAAAAGATGAGTTTCAATCATATTTAACTGCATTTCGCTTACCTGATCAAAAACACATCACGGTACTGAGAGACTTGGCTGAGGCTCACCCCTACTCCTCAACAATTCAGATGTTATATACCAAAACTCTGCATACTTCAAAGAGCATTTACTATGAAGACCAATTGCAATCTGCTGCTTTGGTTGCCTCGGACAGAAGAAAGCTGTATCAATTGATCATGTCTCCACCATTAGAAACAGCAGTTATACAGAATGCTGAAACAGAATTAATTGTTGCAGATCAGTCGATTGATTCTGCATCAGAACGTACGAATGACGCAGTTGACCAAGGCATATTGATTGAGGCTATTAACTCAAGTATTCAACAAGAAATTTCAGAGTCCGAACCGGAGAACTATGAGGACCTCGCTAAAGAATTGGTGGAGGAATCAAAGGAAAAGAATGTACCCGATAACCAAACAGGATCGAAGGAGAATCCATCGCATCAATCGTTCAATGACTGGTTAAATGCAGGATCTTCTGAAAGTAAAAAGATTGAACCTGAACTGATACAAATTGCCGAGCAACTTGCATCAACTCCGAAAAGGGAAAAGAAACAATTTTTCTCTGCAACTAAAATGGCAGCAAAGAGTTTGATCGATGAAGGTGAAATTGTGACTGAAACCCTGGCAAAAATTTATGCTGATCAAGGAAATTACGTAAAAGCAATTCAAGCGTACAGAACACTGTGTTTGAAAATTCCAGAAAAAAGCGTTTTATTTGCAGCCCGTATAAAGGAATTGGAGAAACTAAAAAATTAACACATGTTACACTTCTTTATCATCTTAGGTATAATTGTAGCCATTTTACTGGTGCTAGTGGTTCTTGTTCAAAACCCTAAAGGCGGTGGGATCGATTCAAGTTTTGGAGCTGTAAATCAGCTGGGAAGTGTGCGAAAAACCACAGACTTTATCGAGAAAGCAACTTGGACTCTCGCAATTGGACTTGCAGTTGTTTGCCTCGTGTCGGCATCTTTCATATACAGTGCAAGAGGCGACGCAAACCAATCCGTTGGAGACCAGAGCGTATCAACAGAACAACCGGTTCAGTAAATCAATCACTTTCAAATTCTGATTGCGATTAATTTCGTTCATTCAGGTCAGTGTACTTCGGAATTATTACACGCAATTAGAGTGTCAGAGTGTCATTTAGACTGACAAGAAAACGCTGAACTTAAACAGTTGAAAAATCTGAACTCTGCCATCCAGTCAGAGAATATCATTTGGCACAAATTATGACTACAGCAAGCCTGTTATTATAAACCTCAAATTAATAAGATTATGTCAGTAAACGTTAAACCATTAGCGGACAGAGTAATAGTTGAACCATCTGCAGCTGAAGAAAAAACTGCAGGGGGAATCATTATCCCAGACACGGCAAAAGAAAAACCGAAACAAGGGAAAATCGTTGCTGCCGGCCCCGGAAAGGCAGAAGAACCAATGAGTGTTAAAGTAGGAGATACCGTACTGTACGGTCAATATTCCGGAACAGAAATTAAAATAAGCGGTGCCGACTTCCTTATTATGAGAGAGTCAGACATCTATGGAATAGTTGAAAACTAAAATTGAACTTAAACTAATATGGAAATGGCAAAAGACATTTTATTTGATATAGAAGCAAGAGATGCATTGAAAAAGGGAGTAGATGCGCTTGCTGATGCAGTAAAGGTTACGTTAGGCCCAAGGGGCAGAAACGTGATCATTGATAAAAAATTCGGTGCACCACACATTACAAAAGATGGTGTTTCTGTTGCAAGAGAAATTGAACTAAAAGGGGCAGTAGAAAATATGGGTGCTCAGATGGTAAAAGAAGTTGCTTCTAAAACTGCTGACATCGCTGGTGACGGAACAACTACTGCAACCGTTCTTGCACAATCCATCGTGAACAGCGGATTGAAAAACGTTGCGGCAGGAGCCAACCCAATGGACCTTAAAAGAGGAATTGATAAAGCGGTTAGTGTTGTCGTAGAAGAACTTAAAAAATTGTCTCAAGAAGTTGGTTCTGATAATGACAAAATCAAGCAGGTTGCGTCCATTTCTTCCAACAACGACGAAACGATCGGAGCACTTATTGCAGAGGCTATGAGTGTAGTTGGTAATGATGGTGTGATTACTGTAGAAGAAGCGAAAGGAACAGATACAGAAGTCAAGACTGTTGAAGGAATGCAGTTTGACAGGGGTTATTTGTCACCTTACTTCGTTACGGATGCGGAAAAGATGATCGCAGACCTTGAGAACCCTTACATCTTAATTCACGATAAGAAGATCTCAAATTTACAAGACATCCTACCAGTTCTTGAACCTGTAGCACAAAGTGGCAGAGGACTTTTGATTATTGCAGAAGACATCGAGGGTGCAGCACTTACTACTTTGGTCGTAAACAGACTGAAAGGTGGTTTAAAGGTAGCTGCAGTAAAAGCTCCCGGATTTGGAGACCGCAGAAAAGCAATGCTTCAGGATATTGCGATCCTTACGGGTGGAACCTTGATCTCAGAAGAAAGTGGATTCAAATTGGAAAGTGCTACGATCGATATGCTTGGAACTTGTGAGCGAGTTGAAATTGATAAGGACAACACGACGATTATAAGTGGTGCCGGTTCAAAAGACGACATTCTGGCAAGAACCAATCAGATCAAAGCGCAAATTGAAACAACAACTTCAGACTACGACAAAGAGAAGCTTCAGGAAAGACTTGCAAAATTAGCAGGTGGAGTTGCGGTTCTATATGTAGGAGCTGCTACCGAAGTAGAAATGAAAGAAAAGAAAGACCGCGTTGACGATGCATTAGCAGCGACCCGTGCGGCAGTGGAGGAAGGAATCGTCCCAGGTGGAGGAGTTGCTTACATCAGAGCGATACAAGCTTTAGAAGGTGTTACCGGCATGAACGATGACGAGACGACTGGTATCATGATCATTAAACGAGCCATCGAAGAGCCATTAAGACAAATTGTCCTGAATGCAGGTGGTGAAGGCGCTGTGATCGTACAAGCAGTTAAGGAAGGAAAGAATGATTTCGGGTACAATGCGAGAACTGAAAAGTACGAGAACTTGCATAAAGCTGGTGTTATTGATCCTACGAAAGTAACCCGGATCGCTATTGAGAATGCAGCATCCATCGCGTCCATGCTACTGACAACAGAGTGTGTCATTGCGGATGAACCGGAAGATCCAGCGGCGGCAATGCCTCCTATGGGTGGTGGAATGCCCGGCGGAATGCCTGGAATGATGTAATTCTTAGCACCGAATTATTGAACATAAAAAAAGCCATCGAAAAGATGGCTTTTTTTATTGAACACATTTTCTATTATTCAATCAATTCATAATGGAAGACCCACTCAATATTGGCCCCATCTGTTCTTTTCAACCAAAGCTCGCGATGCATCAGCTTGGTTATTGTCCAATTGGTTGAAGTACTTGATCCATCTTCTGTTTCGATTAATTCCGTTTTATCGTCATTGAACTCCCAGGTTCCTGTTCCCGAATAAGAAAACACACCATTGGCACCGCCAATTGCATACGTTCCTTCATAGAAATAACTTTTTTCCATTCCTTCATACAAATCTGCAATGTCTCCTCCGTTATAGGTAGCCAAAGCCACTCTCCATTTACCATCAACACGGTTCTTTTTTCCCCTTAGGCTAATACTAGGGCCATCTTCATATTTGTTACAAGAAACTCCCCCCAAAACCAACGCAAGAGACATTCCGGCAACAATCAATTTTCTTTTCATTTTGTTGTATTTAAATTTTTGCCAAAGATAAACTCAATATATTTTCTTAACCAAATGTTATATGATGAGCGGTGACGTAAATATTTAAGTAACTTCATTTTGTGAGACCAAAATCCATTCGATCTGTAATCTGGCTGGCTACTTTTGCCCTGATCGCAGTAGTCATTATGCAATTTTTCTGGATCAATAAATCCATCAACACGCAGATGGAAACGATCAACATTCAGAAAAAGAACATCGAAATAGAAAACCAACAATTTGAAAACAGGGTTTACATTGCTCTTACTACCGTTCGAGACAAGCTGATCTCATTAAATGACGAAGCCGCAGGTTTTTATTTGGATCCTGTAAAGCAGATCACAAAAAATTACTTTGTCGTTAGTTTTTACGACACGCTCAGTCACGAATTATTGGAGAGCTTTCTCGTCGAAGAATTTAAACAAAAGCACATACTGGAAGCTTTTGAATACGGTATTTACGATTGCTTTTCAGATTCGATCATCTACGACAAATACGTGGGTTTAAGCGACGCTACCCAAAATGCTGAAAAGATTTCGGCCAAACAGCAAAAGTGGGATCACGACGGGCATTATTTTGGAGTTTATTTTCCAAATAGGATTGACATGGCGCCTTCCGAAGCAAGCAAAATTTCTTACCCGCTTACAATTACTTCTATCATCATCGTATTAATTATTGCAATTTTTGCTTATGCCATATCCATTATTTTACGTCAAAAAAGATTATCAGAGATCAGGAATGATTTCATAAATAACATGACACACGAATTAAAAACCCCTATTTCCACCATAAATATTTCCGCCGATGTATTGCTAAGAAAAGATACACTTGAAAATCCGGAAAGAATACAGCAATATGCCAAAATAATCAGGGCTGAAAACAATCGATTGGAATCGCAAGTAGAAAAAGTATTGCAGCTGGCAAAGCTCGAAAAAGATCAGATCCAACTCAATAAATCAATTATTAATCTGCACACTCTAATCAAAGAAGTTTCTGAAACGTTTGAAATTACCATCAACGAGAGAGAGGGCAAACTGAACTTGGATCTCTCCGCAATTCAACATGAAATAAATGCCGATCCGATCCATATCACTAATATTTTGGCTTCGCTCTTGGATAATGCCAATAAATATTCACCCGATAAACCTCTGATAAATGTTAGAACAAGAAACGACAATGGGAAGCTTTGTCTGATCATAGAAGATCATGGAAAAGGCATTCCTGAATCTGACTTGAAAAACATTTTTGAAAAATTCTATCGCGTTCCTACTGGAAACGTGCATGATGTTAAGGGGTTTGGCCTGGGTCTTTTTTATGTGAAATCCATTCTTGAAGCACACAATGGTAGTATTTCAGCAACAAGTGTACCTGCGCATGGATCCACCTTCACCATTACCTTACCTTTGATACAAAGCATATGAACCAGAACACATCAATCTTATTAGTTGAAGACGATATGAATCTTGGTTTCGTCATTCAGGACAATCTTAAAATGAATGGATTCCAGGTCCATTTATGTCAGGATGGCAAGGCAGGCCTTAAAGCATTTGGAGATAACAGCTTCGATCTGTGTCTATTGGATGTTATGCTTCCCAAAAAAGATGGTTTTAGCCTTGCACATGATATACGAAAAATTAATCCGGAGGTGCCCATCATATTTCTTACTGCAAAAGCCATGCTGGACGACAAAATAAAAGGATTCAATCTAGGTGCTGATGATTATATTACCAAGCCTTTCAACCCTGAAGAGCTAGTGTTGAGAATTGAAGCCATCCTAAGAAGGTCCTTAGGTTCTGCCAAAAATAATTCTTCAGAATACAGTCTGGGAAGATTTACTTATGATCCAACCAACTACATTCTCAAACATCCGGAAGGAGATAAGAAGCTTACGAAAAAAGAAGCTGAAATATTGAAATTATTGTGTGATCATAAAGGGAAGGTACTCGAAAGAGATTTGGTGCTTAATATGGTTTGGGGTGATGACAGCTATTTTAACGGACGATCATTGGATGTATTCATCACGAAGCTCAGAAAATACCTAAAAATGGACAGCTCAGTAAAAATCACGAACATACATGGTGTTGGGTTCAAACTGGAATGCGCATAAAAAAAGCCTTTCTGAATTTTCAGAAAGGCTTTATAAACTATTCCTAATCAATTAGTACCTATAGTGTTCTGGCTTATATGGGCCTTCAACTTTCACTCCGATATAATCGGCCTGTTCTTGCGAAAGAACTTCCAGCTCCACACCAATTTTTGCTAAGTGCAACTGAGCGACCTTTTCATCCAAGTGCTTAGGCAACATGTATACGTCATTGTCATAATTCTCAGAGTTCTTCCAAAGCTCAATTTGCGCCAACGTTTGATTCGTAAATGAGTTACTCATCACAAATGAGGGATGACCCGTTGCGCAACCTAAATTCACCAATCGTCCTTCGGCTAGCAAAATGATGTCATTTCCATTCACGTTGTATAAATCAACCTGAGGCTTTATTTCAACTTTAGTCGAACCATGGTTATCATTTAACCAGGCAACATCGATTTCATTATCAAAATGACCAATGTTACAAACAATTGTTTTGTCTGACATCGCCTCAAAATGTTTGCCTACAATGATGTCTTTGTTCCCAGTGGTAGTAACAACAATGTCCGCCTCTTTAACTGCATTGTCCATCGTTTTTACAGCAAAACCATCCATTGCTGCCTGAAGAGCACAAATTGGATCAATTTCGGTTACAATCACTCTTGCACCTGCTCCCCTTAGGGATGCTGCAGAACCTTTTCCAACATCACCATAACCAGCAACAACTGCGACCTTACCTGCCATCATCGTATCTGTTGCTCTTCTGATCGCATCAACTAACGATTCTTTACATCCGTATTTGTTGTCAAACTTAGATTTAGTAACCGAATCATTAACATTAATTGCAGGCATTACCAACGTGCCGTTTTTCACTCTTTCATAAAGTCTATGCACTCCTGTAGTAGTTTCTTCAGACAGGCCTTTTATTCCCGCACATAGCTCAGGGTATTGATCGAAAACCATATTGGTTAGGTCTCCCCCATCATCCAAAATCATGTTTAACGGCTTTCCTCCTTCAAACCCAAAAATGGTTTGTTCGATACACCAGTCAAACTCTTCCTCATTCATACCTTTCCAGGCATAAACAGGAACTCCCGCTGCAGCAATGGCCGCAGCCGCTTGATCTTGTGTTGAGAAAATATTGCACGAAGACCAGGTTACCTCAGCTCCTAGTGCAGTTAGCGTTTCAATTAAAACAGCTGTTTGAATTGTCATATGCAAACAACCTGCGATTCTAGCTCCTGCAAGTGGTTTGGAATCGCCATACTCTTCTCGCAAGGACATTAGACCTGGCATTTCAGCCTCAGCCAATCTGATCTCTTTTCGTCCCCATTCAGCCAATGAGATATCTTTGACTTTGTAGGGTAATTTTTTCGTTTCGCTCATTTCGATACTATTTGTCATCTTTTATTGATTAAATACGGGTCAATAATGAATTAAAAGTCCAATTCTTATTTTACACCGTGCAAAAGTACAACTAAACGCGCTATTTGTCAATGAAACTTGTAAAAAGCCGATAGAAGGAAATCGGGATTGTACCCAAATTGTTTGAAATAGGTTTATCTATTCTTTGAAAATAAACCTTCCGGAAGTATTGATGTACCCTTTGATACCGGTTGAGAAATCCCCTATTCTGACCAATGCCAAACCATTTTTAAAATCAGCAGACTTAGCAAACTGCCGAGCAATTACCATCTTCCCTTCCTTATTGATAAACCCCCAACGAGCCATAGAACCTTTCCCTTGTGAAACACAAGCCAGACCATCACTAAAATGGTAAGCACCGTCAAATTTGAATGGAACCACCAAAGTTCCGTTCTTATCAATGTATCCAAACTTACCATCGTTAAAACCACCTTTGCGAACCAATGCACGTCCTTCTGAAAATGGGAATGCCTTATCAAATTGTGGCTCTATCACTACCTTTCCATTCAGATCTATGTACCCCCATTTTCCGGTTCTTTCATCGCCTTTTCTAAAATTGGCCATTCCCTCATGAAAGTCCCAAGCCATATCAAATTTAGGTTGAATAACCAGCACTCCCTTTTTGTCTATATATCCCCATTTATTTCCTTTTTTCACTCGGGCAATTCCATCATGAAAATCATAGGCAGATGAAAAATTAGGTTGAATCACGATCTTGCCAGAAGCATCTACAAATCCCAACTTGCCGGCTTTTTGAAATCGAGCCAGACCATCGCGCATCTCATTCGCAAAGGAACATTCCAGCTGAAATTTTACTATACCCTTGCTATCAACAAACATCCATTTACCTTCCGAGTCCCTAACCGCAGCAAGTCCTTCGCTGAACATTGTTCCTCTCTTGTATTTTGCTTCAACTACGAGAACCCCCTTTGTATTGATGTAGCCAATGAACTTATTCAATTTGACCTTTGCTAAACCTTCACTGAATTCAAAAGCTCTTTCATATTTTGGTTTGATCTTGACTATACCTGACTTGTCAATATATCCGTACTTTCCATCGACCCTCACCGGGAAAAGCTCTTGCCCCCAGCAGGTAAATTGAATAAATATCAGAAGTGATAAAACAGTAATTCTAAAGCCGATTTGTATCATGGTTTCTGCTTAGTTTGGTTGCCTAATTTAAAAAAAATAATTTCGCATTTGTTCAGCTAACAAAAGAAGTGCCACTAATCAGAAAAGAAACAATAGATCAACACACTATACTCTGCGTATGGAGATGTTCTGAATCGATCGAAGAGCTGCAGCCAAAAGCAGTGCTGGACGACGAAGATTTGGAAAGATTAAACGGGTTTCTAAACCTTAAGAGAAGGATCCACTTCCTGACCGTTCGGATTATGTGTAAAGAAGTGACAGGTTCTTCAAAAATCCTGTACAACCAGGAAGGGAAACCAACTTTGGACCAAAAAGATTGTCAGATTTCTATTTCCCACAGCCATGATTTCGTGGCGGTTTTGTTTGGTGATAGCTCAAAAATTGGCATCGACATACAACGAATTGAGCCGAAAGTCCTCAGAATCCAAGATCGCTTCATGAATCCCCACGAAAAGCAGCTTATAGAGGTCAACAATATTGAACAGCTAACCATTTTTTGGTCTGCCAAGGAGAGCATTTATAAAATACATGGCGATCCATCTGTATTTTTTTTACAACACATTGATATTCATGTGGACCAAGGATTTCAATCACCGAATTTAACCGCACGGATAAATCACCAGTTATATTCTGAGATTCATCATCTTAAGTTCGAAATATTGGAAAATTATGTTTTAGTTTACACCGTGGTTGAATAATGGTTTATGGAATTAAACAAAACTGATCGAAAACTCGCTATTTTAATCGACCCTGACAAATGGTCTTCAACAGACCAAATGAGCGATTTGGTCCACGGCCTAAACCATTCAAATGTAGACCTCATTTTGGTCGGGGGCAGCTTAATAACCAACAACCTTTTTGATAAAACGATCCAGTACCTCAAGCTTCATTTGAACATCCCCGTGATTATTTTTCCCGGCAATGGTCTTCAAGTGTCAGCGAAAGCAGATGGCATTTTATTATTATCTCTGATATCCGGTCGTAACCCCGAATTTCTGATTGGTCAGCATGTTTTGGCAGCCCCACGTATCGCCAGCTCAGGCATTTCCGTTTTGCCAACGGGTTATTTGCTAATAGACGGAGGGAAACCAACGGGAGCATCATACATGAGTGCGACAATGCCAATACCACTAGATCAATCCAGGATTGCTGCATGCACGGCCTTAGCCGGAGAACAGCTTGGCATGAAAGCTATTTACCTTGATTGTGGGAGCGGTGCTAACAATAGTGTGTCAATAGAAATGATAGAGACTGTATCTAAGTGTATAAAAATTCCGTTAATTGTGGGTGGAGGAATACGCACAGCAAGTGATGTAGTGGAAAAATGGAATGCAGGAGCAAACATTGTTGTCGTAGGAACCGCAATTGAAAAAGACTTAAACTTACTGAACAACTTTGCCGGACTAAAAGAAGAGATATGAGAGTTGTTGTTTTTTCGTCAGCAGATAAATCACGAAGTGAAGTGAACGACGTGATCCGAATGTTTGACAACGGTCTGGAATGTTTTCATCTAAGAAAGCCAAAATTCAGAAGGAAAGAACTAGAAAAATACATTTTGGCCATTCCTAGTGAATATCGAGACCGGATTATACTCCACACACACCACCAGCTAGCTTCAATTTATGGATTAAAGGGAGTACACCATACAAGGGCGCACAGAAAAAAGAAGTGGAAACGCTTCATTGAAGTTAAGTTTTCAAAAATCTCCAGAAAGAATTTAATGTATACCCGATCGTATCATTCATTGTCGGATTTCACCAACAATTTGAAAGTTTACGATTACATATTTTTGAGTCCGGTATTTGACAGCATATCCAAAAGCTCCCACAAGAGCTCATTTAAGAAGGGTGACATCACCCAGGTACTGAAATCCAGCAAGCTTAAAATATATGCCCTGGGAGGTATCAATCCGGAAACGGCCGAAAAAGCATTCAGAATGGGTTTTGACGGTATCGCGGTGCTGGGTTACATTTGGGAGGCGAAGCAGAACCCAGTTGACGCCTTTCTCAAGATTAAAGACAAGATCAAAACGCTTGAGCAGAAAATGTCTGTAGCTGTATAGACTAGTTGCAAGAATAATAACTTATTGGAGTCCCAAGTCCCAGTCTTTAAAAACGGGCTCGTATCCTTGCTCCTCAATTACCTTAGAAAATTCTTTTGTATCTCGCTTATCATCTATTTCAAATTGCTCAAGATTTTCTTTTGGGTTAGCATATCCCCCAGGGTCAGTTTTAGAGTCCGCAGAAATCGAGGTGATTCCAAGCTTTATTATGTTGTCCCTGAACGAGGCCGATTCTCTGGTAGACATGGATAGCTCTAGCTCTTCATTGAACAATCTGTAGGCACAAATAAGCTGTACCAGTTGCCGATCAGAAATTGCAGATTTGACACTATTACCTCCAGCACACGGCCTCAAACGCGGAAACGAAACGGAATATTTGGTCTTCCAATACGTTCTTTCCAGATATTGAAGATGCGTAGCATTGAAAACGGAATCAATACGCCAATCTTCCAAACCAATCAGTACGCCCAAACCCATTTTATGAATACCGGCCTTTCCAAGTCGATCATGTGTTTCGACGCGAAACCTAAAATTTGACTTCTTGCCCTTGGGGTGATGCAATTTGTAGTTTTTTTCATGATAGGTTTCCTGATAGACCAATACAGTATTCAAGCCTTCTTGAATGAGCTCCTGATACTCATTCCGATAAAGGGGTTGTACCTCCAATGAAATATGTGAAAAATACGGCTTTAACAATCGAATCGCATTCTTAAAGTAGTCTGTTCCAACTTCTTTGTTGGCTTCACCGGTTACAATCAGCACATGATCATAGCCCATTTGTTTTATTGTCTCAGCTTCTTTAACAATTTCCTGATCGGACAGTGTCTTTCTTGGAATTTTAACGTCCAAACTAAATCCGCAATACGTGCAAATGTTCTGACATTCATTTGAAAGATACATCGGGATATAGAGCTGAATGGTTTTCCCGAAACGCTTTTGTGTTTTTAACTGACTGATTCGAGCCATCTCCTCCAAATAAGGCTCCGCAGCAGGTGAAACCAATGCTTTAAAGTCCTCCAGGTCACAAGACTCTTTTGACAGGGCCAATTCTACGTCACTTTTGGACTTTGCGTAAATTGAAGCTCCCAGCTCATCCCAGCTCAGCTGTGCTATATGGTCGTAGAACGTCATTCTTCAAGAAAACTAGTTAAAGGAGAGCTCGCTTGCGCGGTATCAAGAGCTCTTCCTAATCGCGATTCATACGCTATTCGACCGGCTTCTACAGCCAATTTGAAAGCCATGCCCATTGATACGGGGTCATCGGAAACGGCAATGGCCGTATTTACCAAAACAGCATCTGCTCCAAGCTCCATAGCTCTGGCTGCATGGGACGGAGCACCAATTCCAGCATCAACTACTACCGGGACTTCAGCTTGTTCAATAATAATCTGTAAGAAATCTTCCGTCTTTAGTCCTTTGTTACTGCCAATTGGGCTTCCCAATGGCATGACGGCGGCTGTCCCTACCTCTTCCAATCTCTTACACAAAACAGGATCTGCATGAATATAAGGAAGCACAATAAAGCCCCTATTCACGAGCTCTTCAGCCGCCTTTAGGGTTTCTATGGGATCGGGCATTAGATACTTCGGGTCCGGATGAATTTCCAGCTTGATCCAATTGGTTTCTAACGCTTCACGTGCCAATTCTGAAGCAAAGATTGCTTCCTCGGCTGTACGAACTCCCGATGTGTTTGGAAGCAAACTGAATTGATCGTGATTTAGCCTGCTTACAATATCGTCTGAAACCGATCGGGTATCCACTCGTTTTAATGCCACCGTAACTAATTCAGAACCGGAATTTAACAGAGATTCCTCCATCAGCTCAAGAGAGTTAAACTTACCCGTTCCCGTAAATAATCTTGAGTTAAATGTTTTTCCCGCTATCGTTAATTTATTCATTACCTAAAAAGTTTTATCCTGATCCAAGTGTATCTTTTCATTCCAAATTCCCATAATTTCTGCGAAAACAAGCGACGCCCGGTCATTCAAAATGGCATCCGTAAAATCCCCCGAGATAGCAATTCCAGAAACCCCTGTTTTCTTCAATCGTTTTATATCCTCTATTCGGATTCCGCCGATGGCTACCACCGGTATATCAATCCCCAGGACATCCAACGCTTCCATCACTGCCATAATCCCATCATATTCTAAAATCGGACTCAGGTTTTTCTTGGTATTGGTAAAGCGAAAAGGTCCAAGCCCAATATAATCCGCTCCTTCATCCCTATGCCTTAAAATATCATCCAATGTATTTGCAGTCCCTCCAATGAGCATGCTGTCCCCCACTAGTCTACGTGCTTCCCCTATTGGCATGTCTTTCAATCCCAAATGGATACCATCCGCTCCCAGCAGAACAGCCAATTCCGGATCATCATTAAGAATAAATTTTGCATTGTATTCCAAACACAACTCCTTAACCACCTTTCCCTCTTCAATAATCTTTGCACGCGAAACATTTTTCATCCGCAGCTGTACCCATTCCACACCTGCCTGGCAAGCACACCGAACTACGTCGGAATGATCCCACCCCGGCCGATGCTGCGATATGTATTGAAATGCTGCTGTCATATTGTTTTTCGTTTCATTTTTGACACCACAACCATAGACGATATTGAGCTGAACAAGTCAAGAACCAATGCGATCCCATAAGTCACTATTTGTCCGATAGAATATTCTTCAAGAATTAAATACCCAACAAAAAATGCAACAAAGCTGGCGATATATGTGTATTTCGAAACCGGAACAATCATGTTGGGGTTATTTCTTTTCAAATCCAGCTGTTTGGCTCTGAACACCAGTAAGCACATGAATACCGCAAGAGTACCAAAAACCCAGTTCACATTGAACCAGGGCCAATCCGAAAAAGCCCTCATCGAATCCAACAAAAGCACGGTCATAATGAGAAATGACAACAGGTTGGTCAGTTGATATATTCGATCAATATTTTTCACAGCTCTAAATCATCAATTATATCTGAGCTCACATGCCTAACACCCCGATTAATGATCAAAGACAACACCCAAGCCACAGTCTCAACAACCATTGCGAGAATAAGTAGAGGGGTTTCCAAAACATAGAAGCTCATAAAATGCACTACGATAGCGGCAATAAACAGTATGGCCCCACCGTAGTACAACGCTCTTACTAAGCTTGTTTCAACTATTGGATTGATCAGCTCTGTATCCATTTTCTTTGCCCAAATGCGCAATCCATAATTCAGGCCTATTACAGGCAATATAATGTACAGGAGATTGACAGATAACAGCTCGGCCCAGTTCAATATCAGATTTAAAGAATAACCCACCAATACAATCAGTGCAATGCCATTTGTTATGTGGTAAAGGTTCCTTGCTTTCATGATTCGTGATAAGCCAATAGCGATGAATTACTCAACAATCTCATTTCCGTATATCTTTTCGCCCTCAGGCATGCCTTTATTTCCGGATAGCCTAACGCAAGATTCGCCACAAAAGCACTAGAAAAAATACAACCGCTACCATGCTTGGGCAAACCGATTTTTCTCGGTTTAAAGGAGCTGACTTTTCCTTCTTTTATTAAATGGTCCCGCGCCAACTGATCTGAATGACCTCCTTTTAGGTAAACTCGGGTCAAATGGGATATTGACTTACCGCCTTCAATCCCCGATAATCCCGTCAATGACTCAATTTCTTCCCAATTCGGCGTTATGTAATCGATGCCATGTAACAATCCTTTAAATTGTTGGGCTTCCT